>CAVENC010000006.1:0-80539 GCA_963617065.1 Butyricicoccaceae bacterium | reverse complement strand
GCTGGTTGTAATACAAATTGGCAACTGTCAGTCCGGCAGTCACAGCCATCACAAAAAGTATGCTGCGGGGAATACCTCCGTTTGGTACAAGTTCCTTTTGCATTCTACTATTCTTTACCTTTATATGCCCAACATTTTTATTCATGCGAGTCGATGATGCCAATGGCTTGCGGGAACGAATATACAATAGTCGTTCCCACGAACTTCGTGCCACGCTTCCACAAGCAATGAAATGTGGTCGGAATCGCAATTCTATGAATGTTTCTGATGGTTATGAATTCCAATATTTTATGTATATTTGAGATAATGCTAAAACTGATATTATGAAACGCTGGAACTCAATAAGTGTCAACGTCTCTTATTCGCCCTCTGATCCCGGTTTGGATAATTGGCGCTGTGAGCCTACACGCCATTCTAGAGACTCTGTTGCAACAGGTGAACTCCCATACAATGACATAAGCGGCCTTTTCGGTAAAATCACGGTGTCGGATATTTCCGACGAAGGTCTGACTCTTTCCTATCGTAACCGTAAAATAAGCCTTACTACATATTATTCTTATGCCGACCTTGACAGTGGTGGGCGGGATTATACAAGGTTTGAACTAAGTGTAATTCTTGGTCTGGTAGATGTTGAGGACAATGCTGGGGCTTCATCGGATGACTCTGATTTGCAGGACTGTAGTGATGAGGAGGACGGAAATTGCGCAGACTGTAATAATAATGGAGGAGCCGTCAATGAAGGTTGCTCGGAAAGTTTGGGGGATGACTCAGATGAAGATGATTGGGCTTATGATGATGACGATGAATACGACGATGGCCGTTATGATGCCTGGGTGTAAATGAAGTTGTTAGACGATATGATATCTAGAGATAAATGACGATGTTAGATGTTCTGATGCCTGGGCATAAAAATGACGATGTTAGACGTTCTGATACCTTGGCGTGAATGAGTAATAAGTGAATTATGAGTGCGACAAGAATTAAGATAAAGACAGTGCCCTGCTCTGAGAATCTGGCCGGACGTAGTCACTGGTGGGGTTTTCCAGACTTGCCTGACGACTTGGATTGGCCGGAAGTGCCCGTGAACGATGACGGCGAGGTCTATGGAGATCCGCTCACTTTTGTCTGTCAGGTCCGTTGCGAGGATTTTGCGCCCTTTGATCCTGATGGCGTTTTTCCGCACACGGGAATGCTTTATTTCTTTGCCGCGATGGATTATTGGCTCGGAAATCAGGATGCTTTGGCGTTTCCTGGACTAGGAGAATGGTCAGAACGGTATTTCCGAGTGCTGTATTCGCCTGCCTGCGACGGATTGAATACGCATAAACTGCTTTATGATGATGGTTCACCGGCCTGTCTTCCGGCGGAAAAAATAGTCTTCGGGGAGGGAGATGGCTACACTGGCTTCGGTGGAGAACCTTATCTAGATGAAATAAGGGAAGCTATGCCGGGGATGTTCTCTCTGCTGCAGATAGACGAAGATGACAGATGGAATTTGCGCTTTTTTGACTGCGGGATGCTATGTTTTCTGATCTCTCCCCAGTCTTTGTCGAAACGTCGCTGGCAGGACGTCAAATGTTACCTTCATTCTTTTTAGAATTGTTTCAAAACAGCTTCTTGGATATAATCTTTAAGCCTTTATAATATGCCGAACTTGGAAAGTACAGTAGATAAAATAGTGAAAATGGTTGAAGAGATGCGAAACAACTCATCGGACTGGAAAATACACCGCAACCTGAAACTTGCAAAGGAAGTGCTCCGTATGCTGGAGGCTATGGAAGATCCTGGAGAGGGGCCGCGTGGAAAGGCACTTGCCTGCAATGCGGTTCTTGACGAGCTGAGCCTATATGATTGTCCGAGGTTCTGTTTGGAGATTATGAGTAAGGAATTGGAGTGGATGGAAGAGAGCGAAAGGGAGTTTAAAAGAGATGTTGGCTTAACTTCGGAGTATGTTCGCTATGATATTTCGCGTTTGAAAGATTATATTGATATTGAAGGGCTTACGATGAATGATTTCTGCAGTAAATATAATCGTGGCCTGCTATACGACCCCGTGGAGCGAACTCAAAAATGGGAGGATATTTATGTCGACGTTGAGGAGGAGTGCGACCGCCGTCTGGAAGATGTGCCTCGTGGAATGGGATTTTGCTTCGCTTATTGGTCTGTCAAGGCAAATGTCCTTAAAGAATATGGAATCGACTGGAAATCTCCTCATTATATGAATCCGGGAGTGTTGTTTGACTAAAAATCTGAAGAATCTGCTTCTAAAACTACTGATATGATACACCACAAAAGAATACTTGCCGTAATGGCGGCGTTTTTGATCCTGAATGTCATCACCGTTGCGCAGAATATTGTATATCTCAGTTCGCTGAAACCGGTTGCTGCTCACGCTTGCAATTTCGCGGCAGATATGCCTTACAATTCAGAGATTAAAGCTTCTGGGGTAATATCCCTAGGCGGTGTGAATTATAAGACAGGATTTGCGTTGTTTACGACCTACGGGCCTACTAAACCGGGCTTTGTGGAATTCAGTCTCAAGGGCAAATACTCCAAGCTTATGTTTATTCTGGGCGGCTCGCCGTATTGGGCGACAGGGAGTAAGGAATCTGGCGTGCCAAAGGGAATACTTTCGGTCACGGCTGACGGAAAGACAATCTTGGACAAGGCCGTGAGCCAGCACGAAGTTCCAGAACGTATAACTCTGGATGTCCGCGGAGTGGATAAATTGCGCTTCTTGCTTGTGACAGACGATGTTACAGTGGGGATAGCTGAACCGACGCTTTGGACGGCTTCTCAGACTCCGCGTGAAACCGGCAAACTGAGCTTGGCGCAGGGAAAGCCTACTCAACTCGTCAGCAGCCTGAGGCCTTATCACGTAGATAACTACCATAAATGTGTGTCTTCTCGAGACGGTGATAAACACGATGTGAAAATTTCCGGCAAAAGCTATAGCTCAGGGCTAGTGATGAATACCGATATCAGGCTGATAGGCAACGGGCAAGCACGGAGCGTCTTTAATCTTGGAGGTAAATTCAAGACTTTACGCTTTACGGTAGGTCCTGTGGATAGTGACAGCGGAACCCTAGGGCGGGCTTGGCTGACAGTCAAGAGAGACGGCAAGATTATTTACGAGTACGAAATTGCCGAAAATTCTGTAGCAAAACAGATTTCCCTAGATGTTGCCGGATGCCGTCAGTTAAGCATTGAAAGCGAACAGGCTGAAGGATCAAGTTCTATAGCTGTTGCGGATATGATGGCCTATCCGGCTGGGATGGAACCGGTTCAAACTGTAGCGACAGAGACTCTTGCGGGTAATGATGACTTGAAAAAACTGCCGGATGTCTGCGCGTTGATTTCCAATATCCCGCCTTATGCGGTGGGCGGAAGCAGTGCGGATAGGAGTAAGACGGTCTTTGACGGCAAGTCCGATTATATCACCTTCTCGATGGGTGGTGTCAAGTTCAAAGAAGGCGTGATACTCTCGTCAAGTTCGAATATCGTGAATGACAACACGGGCGCACACGCTTACTTCAATCTTGGAGGCGAGTTTGACTATGTGAGCTTTACCGCAGGGTGGCTAAGCAAATGCGGTGTGTTGAAGAATGACGTCCTGAGAGTATATGCAGATGATGTAGTGGCGTTGGAGGTCCCTCTTGTCGCTACTTCCCCTAATCAGGAATATACTGTAGCCCTCAACAAATGTCAGAGGCTAGGTTTTGTGAAAAACGGTACGTCCTCACTGTCTCATCCGGTGTTTGCAATAGCGGATATTGTGGTTTATCGCGGTAAGCCTGTGGAGAACAATATTTTCGTACATCCTGTGCCCGACCTTCCGGAGGAGATTGACTTGCTGGACCTCGGCAATCCTTACATCCATTATGTTTTCCCAATGCGCGATTATATGGACAGAACATTATATGACGGCAGTACTCGGAAACGCTATCTGGAACTCGGTAACGAGCGGATATACAAAGGCTTTCTGCTACAGACTTCAGTGCATTTTGACCTGGAAGCCGGTCCTTTGGGCGAAAAGGGCGGCGGAACTGCGGTGGCTGCCGGAACTCTCGGCTCGTCCATAATGATAGGTACAGTGGGTGGTGCTGCAATCAGCGCAGTGTCTCCGTTCGGTGCATTGATAGCTCTGGCTTCGGGAGGTACGGCGAAAGAATCATCGTGTGCCGCATTCAATACATACGGGGCGTACGACCTCCTCACGTTTACAGTCGCAAGATTTGCTCAGGGCGTATCTGCTCCGAAACAGAAAGAGCGGCTGCTTATAGGAGGCGATTCAAAGGTGTTGCAGGAAATCGAACTTGCAGCCGATATGCAGCCGACCACTTTTACGGTGCCGATAAACCGAAGCGAGCAGCTGATGTTCTGGATTAACTGCGGTGACAATACTTCCGCGCAGTATCTTTTTTATGACTTGAAACTCAGCCGCAGCGGGACTCAAGCAGGCGTTGCGGTCGGGAATTCTATTGCTGATTAACCTGCGACTCTTGCCCGATTCTGAAAATCTTGAAGCCGATGATGGCCATCAGTATGCTCATAAGCGGACTGATGATATTGAAGAAGCAGAACGGCAGATACGTTATTGTCGGCACGCTTAGAATTGTCGCTTGGGTCATACCGCAGCTGCTCCAAGGGAACAGGGGAGAGGTGACTGTGGAAGAATCCTCCACAGAGCGGCCCAGAAGTCGGCTTTCATATCCGCGTTTTGCATAAATGTCCTTATAAATGTCAGACGTCAGGATGATTGAAAGATACTGGTCCGAGATGACGCCGTTGAGGACAACACCTGTCGTTACGGTAGAAGTTACAAGCCCGGTCCTTGTTTTTGTCATCGGCAATATCAATGACGCAAGGTGGTGCAGCATACCGCTTGCTTTCATACATCCGCCGAAACACATCGCGCAAATGATCAGATATACGGTATTGAGCATTCCCAACATTCCTCTGGAAGATACCAGTTTGTTTACTTCCTCGATGCCGGTATCCACTGCAACAGAGTCATATATGGTCTTCACGATACCTGTGAACATAACTCTTGCGGTATTGGTGTCGGCCGGATTTCCGAATCCTGATAATGTTTCGTTTCCGATTTCGCATATTATGTGCGGCTGAAGTATTATTGCGGACACGGCTGCAAGCAGAGTGGAAAGACCTAGAACGATGAGCGCCGGCATCTTTCTGGCGATCATTATTCCGGTCACGACAGGCACAATGAGAGTCCAGGGCGAAATGTTGAATTTCGATGACAATGTCTCCGTATATACCGTAATCTGAGAGGAATCATTCCCGGAATGGAGAAATCCCAATACGAGGAATATGACCAGCGTCAATATGAATGACGGCACCGTCGTTATCATCAGGTACTTGATATGCTTGAATAGCGGCGTGCCGGATATGGAAGACGCCATTACCGTAGTGTCTGAAAGCGGTGAAATTTTGTCTCCGAAATAGGCACCTGAAATGATTGCTCCGGCTATCATTCCCTCATTGAATCCCTGGGCTTTTCCGATTCCCATAAGCGCTACGCCTATTGTCGCGATAGTTGTCCAGGAACTGCCGATCATTACAGAGATGAACGCGCAGATGGCGCAGGCAGTGAGCAGGAAAATCTTAGGCGAAATTATTTTTACGCCGTAGCAGATGAGTGAAGGCACTGTTCCGCTCATTGTCCAGGTACCTGAGATGCCACCGATGAGGAACAATATGACAATTGCAGTGGTTACATCGCCTATGTTGCTGCGTATGGCATCTTCAAAGTCTTGCCACGGTTTCTTGAACAGCCACATCGAGAGCCAAACACAAATTCCGGAGGCGACAAGCAGTGAAACTTGACTTGCGCCAAGGATTGCGTCGCTTCCGAAGATGCTTATGTTAAATGCCAGCAGGATAATCAGTACAATGGTAGGTATCAGCGAGATACCTATCCGTTTCATTGACGCTTTCTTCATTCTGAGATAAGTTCGTTTTATTGGGCCACCTGAAAGCAGTTATTTATCCAACCGCTTCAACATTACAAACGAAGGCGGAAAGACTTAAGGTGGCTTTCCGACAGCACCGTGAAGCGTGCAAGTTACTAAAATTTTTAAAAATAGATAGGATGGGTGCATACAAAAAGCAAAAGCGGCAGATGTCCGGAGCGTTTTTTTCTGAGCGAAGGACACAGTCGCTTTTGCGCATTATAATGAAACGTCATCCCATTTTTATCTTCGTCATCGGTTACGCAGCTACTGCTATGCTCCCTCTTCCGAAGTCGAAACTGTCTCGAAAATCCCGCATAATAAAATTCGGGAACCATTTCAAAATAGCTTCTGAGAAGCGTAATAACTTAGACTTTAGGCAGGTGACTTAGACTTTCGGCGATTTGCTCATCGCTAGGGATAATGTCAGTCATAGTGCCGTCATTGAATTGCTCGTATGCCTTTAGGTCGAAATATCCTGTGCCGGTCAGTCCGAACAATATGGTCTTCTCTTCTCCAGTTTCCTTGCATCTGAGAGCCTCGTCGATTGCCGCACGGATGGCGTGACTGCTTTCAGGCGCAGGAAGCGTGCCTTCCGTCCTTGCAAACAATTCTGCGGCTTGGAATACCGAAGTCTGTTCTACGGATCTCGCTTCCATATATCCGTCCGCATAGAGTTGCGACAGGATGCTGCTCATTCCGTGGTAACGCAGACCTCCGGCGTGGTTCGCCGACGGAATGAATTGACTTCCAAGCGTGTACATCTTTGCAAGCGGACAGATTGCGCCGGTATCGCAGAAATCATAGGCGTATTTCCCGCGTGTGAAACTTGGGCAGGAGGCTGGCTCTACTGCAATAATCCGGTAATTTTTCTCTCTTCTCAGCATCTCTCCTACAAAAGGGCTGATGAGTCCGCCGAGATTTGAACCTCCGCCGGCGCACCCGATGATTATGTCCGGGATGATGTCGTACTTGTCTAGTGCGGCTTTGGCCTCAAGTCCAATAATGGATTGATGCAGAAGGACTTGATTGAGAACTGAACCTAGGACATACCTGTACCCTTCGTGAGTCGTGGCCGCTTCAACCGCTTCTGATATGGCGCAACCTAGACTTCCTGTCGTGCCTGGATGCTCTGAAAGTATTTTGCGACCGACTTCGGTCTTGTTGCTTGGGGATGGTGTGACATCGGCTCCATAAGTTCGCATAACTTCACGCCTGAAAGGCTTCTGCTCATAAGAACATTTTACCATAAATACGTGGCAGTCAAGTCCGAAATATGCACACGCCATACTTAGCGCCGTACCCCATTGGCCTGCTCCTGTTTCAGTAGTCACACCTTTGAGCCCCTGTTTTTTTGCGTAATATGCCTGAGCTATAGCTGAATTCAGCTTGTGGCTTCCAGAGGTGTTGTTGCCCTCAAATTTGTAGTAGATTTTCGCCGGTGTCCCCAATGCTTTCTCCAAAAAATAAGCTCTGATTACAGGAGACGGGCGATACATCTTGTAGAAATCTCTGACTTCGTCCGGAATAGGGAAGTATGCAGTGTCATTGTCCAGTTCCTGTCTGCATAATTCTTCGCAGAAAACCCCCTTCAAATCATCGACGCTCATAGGCTGCAATGTAGCCGGGTTGAGAAGAGGAGCCGGTTTGTTCTTCATATCGGCTCTCACGTTATACCAAGCCTCGGGAATTTCGTTCTCGGAGAGATAAATCTTGTAAGGAATCTTCTTTTCCATAATGATATGATTTTGATTGTTAAACATTATTTGACGTATTGATATTCGGGTATCTCGTTTTCGAGGTCTGCAAAAGTAGGGTTATATGAATGATAGGCGGCGTAAAAATGGAAAAAGCCCTGTCGCAGATGCGGCAGGGCCTAAGGTATTGTTATGTGTCAAATCAATACAACGGCTATAGCCTCCTACGACTTTTTAAAGCAGTAAGAGCGCCACCACCAAGAGTATGTGCTTGATTTGAACATATTGTTCCGATTTCTTCCGCCAAGTTAGCATATCCTAATATGAATTCCAACAGTTTTCTTCAAAATCTTTATGCTGATGCGGTAAAAAACTTTGCGCGATGCTAGGAAATGTGCCAGGTAAAGATACCAATATGTTGGTATTTGCCGGTTGACCTCTTTCTGCTAAATTCGCGTCGCGTTTTTGGTTGATGTCTTTGAACTTTAGCAAAGATTATAACATATTCTTGAACGTGTTGCTGTTAAGAAAATCTTAGAAAGAATGAAAAAGTTTTTACTCGCTCTTACATCAGTGTTGCTTGCGTCAATGACTCTGCAGGCAAAATCAGGTCTTGTTATTATCGCTCACGGTCACGTGCTGGAAAGTTGGCGTAAGCCGGTTCTGGCTTTGGAAGAGACTGTGAAGGCAAGGCTGGCTGAGCGTGGAGTAGATTCGTTCGATTATGTGCGTGTGGCGATGATGGAATATACTGAGCCAAGCGTTGCGTCCGTCATCAAGGATTGCGAGGTTGCTGGGGTCGATACTGTGTTTGCATTGCCTTTGTTCATAGCTCCGTCAAGTCATTCCGAGGAGGATCTTCCCAATATCTTGGGATTGAAATTCACGAAATATGTGCAGGAGGAATTGAAAGAGGAGGGGACTGAGTTTGTGCATACAGATATGAAAATAGTTCTTGGACCGACAATGTACACCACGGATATTCTGGAGAAGATAATGTTCGAGAGGGTTATGGCAATGTCAAAGGACCCGAAGAATGAGGCTGTCGTGATTCTTGCGCACGGCGACCCGGAGAGAGTTGGCTTCTGGAATTATCTGCTTCAGCGCACTGCTGACTACATCAAGGAGAATTCCAAGATTACCTACACGGACGGCGAACAGGTTGCTATGGGTATGCACATGGCTGATGATTTGATGGAAATCCTGGAGGATGCGGCTGAGAAGAAAAGCAGAATTCTTGTGCAGGGTGTGTATCTGACGTCCAATGTTAAGAATATGGCGGAAAGAATCGGAATGCTCAAGAAACAGAAGTCGTTGGAAAAGAAAGGTATAGAGATTGTTTATGGCGGTCAGGGTATCCTTCCGGAATCAACTGCGGAGGTTACTGATTGGATAATAGACCGTGCTGTTGAGTGGCGCAGTTTTAAGTAGTCCGCGAGTGGGTTTTCTGATTCTTTGGATGGGAATGCCTTATGGTAAAGTCTTGAGAATCATAGTTGTCGGAATCGTTACTTGCTTGGAACTGGTTTCGAAAATCCCGCATAATAAAATTTAGCAACTGTTTCAGAACAACTTCTTAACGTTGCATATTTTTTTGGCGGAAACGCTTGCGCTAAAGAAAAATAGTTGTATATTTGCATTCCCGTTTCGAAAACGGGGTTTGTTTGGGAGCATAGCTCAGTTGGTTCAGAGCGTCTGCCTTACAAGCAGAGGGTCGGGGGTTCGACTCCCTCTGCTCCCACTTAGAAAGCCTTTGTCTTTCACCACTCGAAACAGCTGCGTTACCTACTAGCGCGGCTGTTTTTCGTTTTCTCCTTACTTCAACTGAATGTAATAGTTTAACGGCGTGTCGGGCAGAATGTCGGGGTGAAAGATCTGCACAAGGTCGGAAAGGATGAGTTCCGGATGCAGGGCGCCACTTTCCCAGAAATCGTTTCCGCCATTGGGCGATGTCCGCAACGTATTGTTGTACACACTCTTGGCGCAACCGAATGATTCGAACAAAGGATTGACACTATATAGCGATTGAAGACTGTTGCACCAGCCGGGATTCAGCCACACATCTGCTTCTTGCGACAATTCGAAGGCCTGCTCTATAGAGATAGTTCCGGATGCTGATTGTTCCGGGATTGATCCCAAGACCTCTCCGCCGGCATCATTGATAAGTTTTGACATATAACTGTCTCCTCCCGGTATATACCATACATCAGAATAGGGGATATTGATAAGCGCTTTAGCCTTCCTTGTTTGAGCATTTTGCCCGACAATCTGCTTAATGCTGTTATATCTCTCTGATATGGAGGAGAATACGGAGTCCGCTTTCCGCTCTTTTCCGGTGAGCGCACCGAATATCCTGATGTAGGATGCTCGGCCGAGCGGATCGTTTTCAAGGTAGTCGTTCAGTGTCAGTACAGGAATTCCAAGAGACTTCAAATGCTGAATGAAACCAGAGCCAGGTATAGAGTACGCTGCGACAAGGTCTGGATGCAGAGACAATATTGCTTCATAATCAGGCGCGGAATCCGAGCCGACTTCAACTATTTCTCCATTGTGTATCCTCCTTGTGACTGCCGAGTCGGAAATGTAATCGATGCCGGATATCCCGCAGATGACTGAATCGCAACCTATCGCTGAAAGGTATGCGACGTAACTTGAAGACATACACACTATTCTGTGAAATTTCTTTGAAATCTCAATGCTGTCGGCGATGCTTTTGTCTGTATTGAAAATACGTATTATTTGACCTGCATTGCACGAGTCTATGCTATATAGAGTAGTCGACATTGTGCTGCTACTTGACCTTCCGGATGTGCATCCGACAAATAGAGCAGCGCAGACTGCAATAATCAATGCTGATTTTATGGTGCGTCGTGTATTCTTCATACAGCAAAGTTATTCTCTTTTTATGAATAAGGAACTGTTTCAAAAAACTTCTAATTCAGGGTTGGCTGGAGAAGCTGATTGAAATTATGCCGAAATCCCAGGAATTTGTGTAAGTTTGTATAATATAACAGGATAGAGTATGAAAGTATATAACGGAAAAGTACAGATGATGGATGCCGGAATGACAATGTTCGAGTCTGAACAGAATTTCGGTAATGTATTGGGGCAGGTGAAGGCTGAGATGGAGGTTTATGGGAAGGTGCTCCGCCCATCTGAAATAGGTGATGTGCAGCTTCCTGAATCTACAGGTGAGTGCGACCTTTTCCTTGACTGGTCCACGCCTTGGCGTGTCCGTTACATTTCCTGCCATCTTGAAAATGCAGGAGAGATCACGCGTGACGGAAAGACTCTGCAACGCTATGCGGCTACATTCAAGGAAGGGAACAAGAGTACCGTATTCCGCGGATGTGTGATGCTGGTTCTTCTGCTGAGTTTTGTGTCAGGCGTTTTCGCAACCGACGGAGCTTTATATACTATAATTAACATTGTCCTTGCTGCTTTTGTCGCATATCTCTGGATTCTTCCAAGCCGCAAGGCGCAAAGAGTGATAGCCAAGCTTATGGCCTCGGTTAAAAGTTTGCGTTAAGATAGTGATGCAGAAGCGGACTGGCCAGCAAGAAGTCCCGTCGCGAATGCAGTGTGAAGATTGTATCCTCCCGTGTCTGCATCTATATCCAACACTTCTCCGCAGAAATACAATCCGGGACATTTGCGCGATGCAAGAGTCTTGGGTATGATTTCGCTACAGGATATGCCGCCGGCAGTGATGACACATCTTTCATATCCCACATATCCGGCAATATGGAATGTCCAGTTCCGTATTGCGTTCATCAGTGTCTTGATTTTCAATGTCTCGCGCCCCTTGCTTCCGGAATATATTTCAGGATGACATTTGAGGAAGCCTGGAATGATCTCCCAAGGCATCAGTTTACCGAGCAGTATTTTTCCGATCACCCGTGCGGATTTCCCTTTGCTTCGCGGATCTTTCTGAACTTCGTCCCACAACTTGGCAAGCCTGTCTGCGAATTCCCGTTCAGGAACTCCCGGCTTCAGGTCTATTACGAGTTTTACATCACCCCCGTTAATCAGTGCTTTTACTGCATTTCGGCTGATTGCAAATCCTGCAGGTCCTTCGATTCCCCCATCTGTGAAATCAATGTCGCCTTCCATTTCATGCACAGTGCTTCCGTTGACATCAAGATGCACTCCGACATTCTTGAGGGAAGTTCCGCATAGTGCATTACCGGTTTCGGAAAGCGGATTGCTCCTGTCGATATGGAATTTGCTGTCCCGTTTCTCGTTTTCAAGTTTGTAACCGTCAGGCACTATTGCGGTGAGAGAAGGAAAACAATCAGTTACGGAATGCCCCAGGCTGCGTCCGAATATATAGCCGTCCCCGGTAGAACCAGTGTTAGGGTATGAAAGTCCTCCGGTAGCTATTATAAGTCTTGAACAAGTGAAATCTCTGCCCTTGGACGTGGCTACGGTGAATTGTCTGGCTTCGTCTGTGCCTTCAACGCTTATTTCAGATACTTCAGCGTCAGTTTCTATACGTGCGCCTGCTTTGACTGCCGCATTTACCAGCGCATCCACGACATCCATCGACTTGTGGGAGACAGGGAATACTCTGTCTCCTCTTTCGACTACTGATGCAAGTCCCTGAGACTCAAAGAAAGACAAGAGTTTTTCAGGCGTAAGATTGTAGAATGCCGGCCTGAGCACATTGGAATTGCTCCTGATGTGCTGCGCAAAATCACTCCAATCCTTCATATTGGTGAAATTGCATCGGCCCTTGCCTGTTATGACTATCTTTCTGCCCGGTCTGGGCATCTTTTCCAAAACAAGTACGGAGCAATTTTTACTGGATGCGGCACCATAAGCTGCCATAAGCCCGGCCGCTCCACCTCCAATTATTATGACATCATAGTGCATCAGGAATGGTTTTGAAATAACTGCGTGTGCTTCTTATCTGATATTGAAATCTATAGTCTCATTACCACAGAAGGTTGCGTGGATGTTTACGACTCCGTCTTCCTTATTCCATACGCTTGTCCTTGGAGCGAGTTCTATGGCAATCAAATCTCCAGTTCTGATATAGATACGTTTTGTGGCTTCTTCCAGCGCTTGCTCGATGCGCAATGTGCCCTCTGTACTCGTTCTGAATATCTCCTTCTGCTCCCGCATCAATATGAACTCGTTTTCGCTGTTGCCGAATACGCATTTCTGGTAAAGCGGCGAAGGCAGAAAAGAGGTGTGGTCGATGCACGATGCCGCAGCGAAATCTTCCTGGCCGTTTCCAATCAGATTTTCAGGGTAGAGAAGAATGCCGTAATTGGCGGTGTCGTAATATCTTGAAGCGAACTTCAATCCTACGCTGCGCCCCGGTTTGCATACCCTTGCAAACAATACAGGAGACAACGTGAGCGTATCAATGAAATCTTGAGGGAAAATGTCTTCATTGTCCTTTTCCCAAGTGGTGTCAGGACGGACGATGATGTTTCCGCTGTAGGTTTTGACGATAACATTCATCGTCAGAAGAGTTTACCTTGCTGAAATTTGTCTTTCAGCATATCTATGGCATCATTCAGGTCTTTGCCTTCAAGCGGTTTCTTCTTCTCGGCCTCGAACTGCTCTCTGAGTTTTGCGAACTGGCGTTTCGTGTCCATCGTGAATTCTCCGCTTTCAATCCAGGCGAAATATGCAGGCTCTGTCTCGAAAACTTCACGAGCGGTTTTCCCTCTGTGCTTTCCGAAACTGATGGTCGGCTCATTGTTCTTTCCGAGAATAATCCTTCCGGCATAATCTACAGTCTTAGGCCTTCCGCCGACTCCTGAAAGGAAATTCACATCGTTTTTCAGAACGTTTTCGTGATACTTGTCTGGCTGCTGGTATCTGTCAAGTTCTCCTTTGAGTACTTCGTAGGTTGCCATAGTGTCGGCCTCAGCAGAGTGTGCGTTCTCGAAATCTTCGCCTCCGCAGTAGAAACGGTATGCTGCTTTAAGATTGCGTGGCTCCATATAATGATATATGGTCTGCACGTCAATCATCTGCTTTGCGTGAAGATCGATGTCTATGGCGTCCAATGTCTCCTGTGCCTTGGCTTTGCGGTCCGGACTGAGTGTCGGGCTTGCAATCTTCTGCCTGCAATATGCGCGGACTCTCTCAATCTCCTCGGCCAGCATAGGAAGGTCGAATTTTGTTGAATTATAGCCTGCAAGATCGCTGTCTTTCAACCAGGCAACAACTTCCGGCGCTATTTCAATGAATTTCTTTTCGCCTGCAACATCTTCGTCCTTAATGCCGTTCACCTCGCTCGCACCAGGGTCCATTTTTCTCTGTTTGCTGTTCGCATAGTCCCAAGGGCATACCCTCCAAGTTTTGACCTCGTGGTGATGGTCTGGAAATACTTTGACGAAACTCAATTCCACAATGGAGTCGGACACGATGTTAAGACCTGTACTTTCGATATCGAAGAACAGGAGCGGACGTTCAAGTGAAAGTTCCATACTTACTTGACCATTATAGGCATCACGATGCCGAATACTTTTTCGTTCTTGGCTTCTTCTTCAGATGGCAGAAGCAGTGCGGACCTTCTCTTGTCGACGAATTTCATCACGATGCCGTCGCAAGTGAGGTTGGAAAGCATTTCTATGATGTGGGTTGACTTGAATCCGATTGAAAGATCGCATCCGTCGTATTGGCAGGCGATTTTTTCGTGTGCGGCTACCTCGAATCCAGGGTCCTGAGCTGAAATCTCAAGAGAACCTTGTGTGAGTTCGAATTTGATATGATTTGAACCTTTCGGTGAGCATACCGCTATTCGCCTTACTGTGTTGAGTAGCTGCACTCTGCTGATTCTCAGGATGTTTGAGTTGTTCTGAGGGATAATCGTGCGGTAATCCGGATATTTTCCCACTACCAGGCAGCAGATGATCGTGGTGCTGTCGAACTTGAAGACTGCTGTCTTAGAGTCGAATGTGATGGTGACATTCTCAACATCCTTTCCGATGACTGATTTCAGTACAGCAGCGTGCCTTTTGTTGAGTATGAATGAGCAAGGCGCTTCGGATTTAACGTCATCTGCGGTATAGCAAGTCAATTTCTGCAAGTCGGATGCTACCAGAGTGGTGGAATCCGGAGAAATGTCGAAGAATATACTGTTCATCACCGGCCTGTTGTCTTCGTCGGAAGATGCATAGATAGTTTTGCCTATGCCGTCGATCAGGCTCTGACCGGGGAATATGACTGTCGTAGCGTCATCCCCTGCGGACTGGCTTGCCGGATAATCGTCAGGATTGAAATATGGCAAGGTGGATGCTCCGCTTGACCAAGCGCACTCGAACTGGTTGTTGGCCATTGTGCTGATGGTTATAGGCTGGTCAGGCAGTTCCTTGAGAAGGTCATTCAACTGTCTTGCCGGCACTGCTATCTTTCCGTCGTCTTCAGGCCCTGAAGTCTCGACTTCAATCACTGTCTTCATCGTTATTTCCTTATCGGATGCAGTGACCTCAAGGATATTTCCTTTCAGGTCGAACAGGTAATCTTCCAGTATGGCCTCAGTCGTCTTTGACGGAATGGCTTTGGAGACGGTAAGCAACCCCTTCAGCAACTCTGAACTTGATATGACAAGTCTCATATTTCTATAATTTAAATGTTTATCGTGTCATTTGGTTTTTCAGGCTTTTCAGCCAATCAACCACATTACACAAAGATAGAAAATTTTCCTGATTTGTGGCATATATTTTGATTTTTCAAGCCCTCGGTCCGGCTTTGTGTCCGGATTGAACCTTCTGTCTGAGTTGACGGGCTGCAGAAGCGTCTGGGAATTGAAAGAAACGTGACTGAAAAGCTTTTCCAAAGAACGGAGGTTAAGGTTTTTGAACATTAAAAAATGATAGATATGAAGAAAGTATTAGTCTCATTGCTTGCGTCCGCAGCAGTTGCAGGACTTACAGCATTCGGTGTGGTGAAAGCTTGTACACCAAAATTGGTCGCAGATGGAAATACGGTCACAGTTGACGGCTCCGCTTACAGGACTGTCAATCTGTCACAAAATGAATATCCGGATTTTACTTATGCCGCTGAATCGGCAGTTGACGCAGTGGTTTACGTGAAAGTAACTATACGCCAGCAGACTTCGACGATGTCTGATCCGTTTTTCAAATTCTTCTTCGGTGACCAAGTTGCACCTCAGTCCAGAGAACAGCAGGCAAGCGGCTCAGGCGTCATTATCCGTTCAGACGGATATATCGTGACCAACAATCACGTTGTTGACGGCGCGACAAAAGTTGAGGTTACTCTGAATAACAACAAGACTTATCCGGCAACAGTAGTCGGTACAGACCCTGCAACGGACGTCGCCATACTTAAAATCGACGCTCAGGGATTGCCGATAGTTCCATTCGGTGATTCTGATAAGTTGCGACTTGGACAGTGGGTGATTGCAATCGGCAGTCCGTATGATCTCCGCTCTACAATCACTGCCGGTATCGTCAGCGCTAAAGGACGTCAGATGCCTCATCAGCAGGGAGAATTCAAGATCGAGTCATTCATTCAGACAGATGCCGCCGTCAATCCTGGAAACAGTGGCGGAGCGTTGGTCAACCAGAAAGGCGAACTTGTCGGTGTCAATACTGCAATAGTGTCTCAAACCGGTTCATTTACAGGATATTCATTCGCAGTTCCTTCAAATATCGTGAAGCGCATTGCTGAGGACCTCATCGACTTCGGAAGTGTCAAGAGAGCCATTCTCGGCGTGTCTATGTCACAAATTGATGACAAAAGAGCTAAAGAGTTGAAACTTTTTTCTCCAAAAGGTGTATATATAGAGGAGGTTTCTAAGGGAGGAGCAGCAGATAAGGCTGGAATCCGCAAAGGTGACGTTCTGGTCGCAATGGATTCAACCGAGATTACAACGCCTTCTTCCGTTCAGGAAAAAGTCAGCTCTTATCATCCTGGTGACAAGGCTTCAGTGACTGTCATACGCGATGGAGAGAAAAAGACATTGGAAGTTACATTCCAGGGTTCATCAATGGAAACCGGTTCTAAGGATATCGACGGCTCAGTAGCGTTCTATGGCGCGAAATTGATGACCGCTTCGGATGAGACACGCTCTCAGCTCGGCCTGAAGCGTGGCGTCGAGATAGTTTCAGTAGGACCAGGAAAAGTACAGGATGCAGGAGCCGAGGAAGGATTTGTGATTCTGTATGTCAATGACGAGCCTGTCAGCAAACCTGAGGACGTTATTAACATTGCTAAAAAAGCAAAGAGAGCAGTCTATGTAGAAGGCGTTACCAAATATGGTAAATCAGCTTACTTTGCATTTGGCAAAGACTGATGTATATACTAAAAGATGAGACAACTTAAAATTACAAAGTCGATCACCAATCGCGAGAGTGCATCGCTGGACAAATATCTCCAGGAGATCGGACGAGAGGAGCTGGTTTCACCGGAAGAAGAAGTGGAATTGGCTCAAAGGATCAGGAAAGGTGATCAACGCGCATTGGAAAAACTGACAAGAGCGAACTTAAGATTTGTGGTGTCTGTTGCGAAACAGTACCAGAACCAAGGATTGAGCCTGCCGGACCTTATCAACGAGGGAAACCTTGGACTGATAAAGGCTGCGGAGAAATTCGACGAGACCAGAGGTTTCAAATTCATATCCTATGCGGTATGGTGGATTCGTCAGTCCATTCTGCAGGCATTGGCCGAGCAGTCCAGAATTGTCAGACTGCCGCTCAACCAGGTAGGTTCGCTGAACAAGATAAACAAAGCTCTTTCAAAGTTCGAACAGGAGAATGAAAGGCAGCCTTCAAGCGAGGAACTTTCAGAAATGATTGATGTGCCTAAGGATAAGATTTCTGACACATTGAGAGTTTCCGGCAGACACGTGTCAGTCGATGCTCCGTTCGTTGAGGGAGAGGACAACAGCCTTTTGGATGTCCTTCCTAACGATGATTCTCCAAGTGCCGACAGAGGGCTGGTGAATGAGTCGCTCAATACTGAGATCGAGAGGGCTCTGTCCACATTGTCCGGTCGTGAGCGCGAGATTATCAAGTCATTCTTCGGCATCGGATGCCAGGAAATGACCTTGGAAGAGATCGGCGAACGTTTCGGCCTTACAAGGGAGCGCGTGCGTCAGATCAAGGAGAAGGCTATCAGAAGGCTCAAGAGCCCGTCCCGCAGCAAGTTGCTCAAGGGATATCTCGGATAGTGGGGGAGTCAGTTTTAATGCAGTGATTTTATCGATGACACCGGAATTATTTATTCAGAAAAAGGCCGCTGAGGCCATAAAAAGTCTATATGGTGCTGAGGTTGAGAGTTCCTCGCTTCAGGTTCAGGTTACAAGAAAAGAGTTCGAAGGCGACTATACTTTAGTTGTCTTCCCTCTTTTGCGTATAACCCACGCGTCTCCGGAGAATACAGGAAATGCAATCGGAGAGTGGATGAAGTCCAATGTCTCCGAGATTGCCGGATACAACAGTGTAAAGGGTTATTTGAACATTCTGTTCTCTCCTTTGTATTGGAATGAACTCTTTACGGATATCGCAAAAGACGATACGTTCGGAGTACTTCCTTCCACAGGAAAGAACATTATGGTGGAATTTTCGTCTCCGAATACCAACAAGCCTTTGCATTTGGGACACATAAGGAACAACCTTCTCGGAGATTCAGTTTCGAGATTGCTCAAGGCGTGCGGCAACAATGTCACCAAGGTGACTCTTGTCAATGACCGCGGAGTTCATATCTGCAAATCTATGCTGGCTTGGCTGAAGGTCGGAAACGGTGAGACACCGCAGTCTTCGGGCAAGAAGGGCGACCATCTTGTAGGTGACTGCTATGTGGCTTTCAACAATATATACAAGCAGGAAGTTGATGAACTCGTGGCTGGCGGAATGAGCAAGGAGGAAGCTGAAAAAGAGGCTCCTAGCCTCAAGGAAGCTCACGAAATGCTTGTGAAGTGGGAACAGGGCGATAAAGAAGTTCGCGATCTCTGGAAAAAGATGAACGGCTGGGTGATGGAAGGTTTCGACGAGACCTACAAAGCACTCGGGATTTCATTTGACAAGACATATTTCGAATCTGAAACATATCTTCTCGGCAAAGAACTGGTGCAGAAGGGACTGGATATGGGCGTATTCGTGACTGATCCGGACGGTTCTGTATGGTGCGATCTTACAGCCGACGGTCTTGACAGGAAACTTCTTCTCAGAAGCGACGGAACTTCCGTATATATGACCCAGGACCTAGGAACCGCTGAGAGACGATTCTCTGAATACAATCTGGATGAGCACGTTTATGTGGTCGGCAATGAGCAGAATTACCATTTCCAGGTTCTCAAACTCGTTTTGAAGAAACTCGGGTTCGCTTGGGCCGACAATATCTTCCACCTTTCTTACGGTATGGTTGAACTTCCTGAGGGTAAGATGAAATCCCGTGAGGGAACTGTAGTCGATGCTGACGACCTTATCGAGAAGATGTATGAGGAGGCCAAGGAAACTTCAGTTGAATCCGGCAAACTTGCGGATATGCCTGAGGATGAAAAAGATAAGCTTTATCATACCATCGGACTTGGCGCGTTGAAGTACTTCATTATGAAGGTTGACCCTAAGAAGACTATGCTCTTCAATCCTAAGGAGTCCATCGACTTCAACGGCAATACGGGGCCTTTCATTCAATATACTCACGCACGTATCAAGTCTATTCTCAGAAAAGCTGATGATCAGGGACTTGCGCACGATGCAAGTGTGATTGACTCAAGTGTGCTCACATCTTCCAAGGAAGTACGTCTCATAAAATTGTTGAACCTGTATCCGGCTAAGATAGCTGAGGCAGGAGAGGCTTATTCTCCTGCGATAATCGCTAACTACGCATACGATCTCGCAAAGGAATTCAATCAGTATTACCACGAGACAAGGATTCTTCAGGAGGAAGACAAAACAGTTCTGAAATTCCGTCTGGTGCTTATCGAGACTCTTGCGGGAGTGTTGGCAAAGGCTATGGGAATACTCGGCATCACTTTGCCGGAGAGAATGTAAACTTCGTTTTGATTCAATAGATTAGAAGTGACGAAGGAGGATTCATATATGTTTCCGACCTCGAAAAAAGAGGTCGAAGCTTTGGGATGGGATTATATTGATGTAATTCTTTTCACGGGAGACGCGTTTGTTGACCATCCTTCTTTCGGAACTGCCTGCATAGCGCGTTGGCTTCAGAAATGGGGCTGGCGCGTTGCTATTGTGCCTCAGCCGAACTGGCGCGACGATTTGCGTGATTTCAAGAAGCTCGGCGCTCCGCGTCTGTATTTCGGAGTCAATGCCGGCGCTATGGATTCGATGGTCAATCATTATACGGCATCCAGGAGGTTGAGGCACGATGATGCATATACTCCTGATGGAAAATTCGGGCAGCGTCCGGACTATGCCGTGACTGTTTATACGAAGATTCTCAAGCAGTTATATCCTGATATACCGGTCATAATAGGTGGCGTTGAGGCTTCGCTCCGACGTCTGACCCATTACGATTACTGGAAAGATTGCCTGATGCCTTCAGTCCTGGTGACAAGCGGTGCTGACTATCTGTGTTACGGTATGGGCGAGAAGCCGATGCTAGAACTGACAAAAGGAATAGAGGCCGGCAGAAGTCTGCACGATATGCAGAAGATTCCTCAGATTGCTTTCTATAGATCCGGAAAGCCGAAGCCGAAAGAAGGAGTGCTCATTCTCAACTCATTCGAACAATGCAGAAAAGACAAGAGGGCATTCGCTGAGAATTTCCATCATATTGAAATACACGCCAATATGATGCATCCTGATACGCTTGTGGAAGAGACAGGTGACGGTTACGTGCAGGTGAATCCGCCGTTCCCTCCTTCAACGGAGAAGGAGATGGACTCATTCTGGGACTTGCCGTTCACGAAAATGCCTCATCCGAGATACAAGGGCAAGCGCATACCTGCGTACGATATGATCAAGTATTCAATCAATACTCATCGCGGGTGCTTCGGAGGATGCAACTTCTGCACAATCGCAGCGCATCAGGGCAAATTCATACAGTCGCGTTCTGAAGATTCGATTGTAAAGGAGGTTAAAGGTCTGCTCAAGGTGCCTGGATTTGCCGGCAATATATCCGACTTGGGTGCTCCGACTGCGAATATGTACGGTATGAAGGGTAAAAATCAGGATTTGTGCAATGTTTGCCGCAGAAAATCCTGCCTTTTCCCGGCACCGTGCCCTAATATGGACAGAAGCCACGAGCGTGTTCTTAAAATGTATCATCAGGTGACGTCGGTAAAGGGAATCCGTCACGCCTATATAGGCAGCGGAATCCGGTATGACCTGTTCCTCAATGAAGACGGATTCGTGGACAAGACCTCGTATCCTTATCTGAAAGAGCTGATTCTTGATCACACTTCCGGACGACTCAAAGTGGCCCCTGAACATACTCAGGACAATGTTCTGTATTATATGGGCAAGCCGTCGTTCCGACTGTTCTACAGGCTAAGGACTGAATTTGATAAGATAAACAGACAGGCGGGGACTCACGTGGGCCTTGTGCCGTATTTCATATCTTCACATCCCGGCTGCAAAATGGCGGATATGGAGAAACTTGCAGCCAATCCGGCCCTGAAAGGCTTGTATATGGACCAGGTGCAGGATTTTACTCCTACCCCGATGACTACATCTTCCGTTATGTTTTACTCCGGATATGATCCGAGGACAATGAAACCGGTGTTTACGGAGCACGATCCGGAAAAGAAAAAGATGCAAAAATCATTTTTCTTCAAAAAAAAGTGATAAAACATATTTTCGATTAGAAAAAATGTCTTATTATTGCATCGCGAAATTCAGAAGGCTTCGGAATGGAAGAAGAATGATGCATCAACTTCTGAATGATAGCAAGTTAAGTAAAGATTGTCAAGTAAAACAACTAAACAAATTATATGGCAACTAATCAGAAAAGAAGAGCAGTTGTAAGTTATGAAAATATGTCGAAAGAACTTGCCGCTGCATTCGCAGAGAAGTATCCGAAGGGGTTGAGTGACTATCTGCCAGATCTTATAAAGTATGACAAACCGGACGGCACGTGTTTCTATGCTGTTTCAGTGGAAATCCCTGACGCGATATATCTTGTCAAGATTAAAGTGAAGACAGATACCGCTGATGACATTGAGAAATGGCTTAACGAGGATGAGGAGTCATCAGAGGAGGGAGGAACTTCAACTCCTGACGACGGTGGTGAAACTCTGCCGGATGACAATATCTCACAGTACTCTTCAAGTGACGACGATTCAGCGGAATAAAAGTCAGGTATAGCAAGAAATATTTAAACTAATATGCGGAATGGCTGAAGGTCTCAAGACTTCTCGGCCATTCTTTTTTTGTCGACCGTTTTTGTGTAAGTTTGCATTTGTATGGTGAAAAGACTGATTGTCACTTTGCGCGATGCTTTGAGAGGCTTGTCCGAGAAGAACAAGCTCCTCATACTTTCTCTTGTGGTAGGTATCAGCAGCGGACTCGCGGCTGTGATACTTGAGACATTGGTCAAGCTAATACATCACGGATTGACGTCCTGGTTCAGCGGTAGGATAGACAACTATCTTTTCCTGATCTATCCCGGAATCGGAATGCTGCTTTCGCTGCTTATTCTGAAATTTGTAATCAAAGACAATATAGGTCACGGAGTTACAAAGGTACTGGTCGCGGTGTCCCGAAATGAATCGCGAATCAAGCCGCACAATATGTGGTCGTCCATTGTGACCAGTTCCCTGACCATCGGATTCGGAGGATCAGTGGGAGCCGAGGCCCCGATAGTCTATACGGGTGCGGCGATAGGCTCCAATTTCGCAAGATATATGGGAATGTCCTACAGGAACATTACCATTCTGCTGGGATGCGGTGCGGCCGGTGCTGTCGCGGGTATTTTCAAGGCCCCTCTTGCCGGCGTCCTCTTTACTCTGGAGATATTGCTTTTCAATATTTCGATGACCTCAATGATGCCGCTTCTGCTTTCAACGGTGTCGGCCACGATGGTGTCTTACATTTTTCTGGGAGACAGTCTTCCATTTGAATGTACATTGACTCCGTTTGATATACACAATGTGCCTTTTTATATCCTTCTCGGCTTTTTCTGCGGTTTCTGTTCGCTGTACTTCCTGAGAATGACATTGAAATTGGAGGATAAACTGGGGAAAATCAAGAATCCTTATGTCAAGTGGGCACTGTGTGCTGTAGGACTCGGACTTCTGATATTTTTGTTCCCTCCGCTTTATGGTGAGGGTTATGACGCATTGAGTCCGCTTCTTAACGGTCAGGAGATATCATACGATGGGGATACTGTTCTTGCCTTTATGCTGCATAAGCCGTGGCTGGTGCCGGTGTTCTTTGCTATGATTCTGATACTCAAGGTTTTCTCTATGACATTGACAAATGCGGGAGGCGGTGTCGGAGGAACATTCGGTCCGACTTTGTTCGTCGGGGCAATCGCCGGATTCCTGCTGGCTAGAGTGACCAATCTGCTTATGGCAGGTACTGAATTCACTGTCCCGGAACAGAATTTTGTGCTTGTCGGGATGGCCGGACTTATGGCGGGAGTGATGCAGGCTCCGATGACTGCGATCTTCCTTATCGCCGAGATTTCAGGAGGTTACGAATTGTTTATACCGCTTATCTTAACGTCCACAATAGCGTTCGGAACCATAAGATTCTTCGAAAAATATTCGATATATACCAAGCGAATTGCACGTACTGGAGACTTGCTTACGCACGACAGCGATCAGGCTGTGCTCACGTTGCTGAAGGTTACGGATTTGGTAGAGACCAATTTCAGCCCGGTAAGGATAGATGCCACATTGGGAGATTTCGTTCAGGTTGTTTCCAAATCGGCGAGGAATCTCTTTCCGGTGGTGGATTCCAAGGGACATTTCCAGGGGTATGTTTCGCTTGAGGACGTTCGCAGGGATATGTTCCAGACAGATTTGTATTCGAAGATGCACGTCTATAATTATATGAAATCTTCTCCGGCTTATGTGTTCGAGGGAGAGAAGATGGACAGCGTGATGAAGAAATTTGAGAGTACTGACGCCTGGAATCTTCCGGTAGTGAAAAGCGACAGAAGTTATATCGGATTCGTTTCGAAATCAAAGATTTTCTCTGCTTACAGAGATGAATTGAAAGAACTGTCGCAGGATTGATTCCGGATGAACGATAGAAAACTGGGCAGTTGCCACATAAAAATATGACAATATGAAACCTATATATGTAAAATATATTGCGTCCGCACTTCAGATTAAGGACTGGCAGGTGGAGAATTGCGCAACCCTCTTTGAGGAAGGATGTACCATCCCTTTTATCAGCCGTTACCGCAAGGAACGTACTGGAGGACTTGATGATGAACAAGTTGCCGGTGTCAGGCATTGGACGGATGTTTTTACTGATATGGAGAAGCGCAAGGAATCGATACTTGCTACGATTGATTCACAGGATAAACTGACGCCGGAGTTGAGGCAGTCAATCGAGTCTTGCGTCAATGCGAATGAACTGGAGGACCTGTATCTGCCGTATCGTCCAAAGCGTAGGACTCGTGCGACAGTGGCCAAGGAGGCGGGACTTGAACCGTTGGCTGACAAAATGTATGAAGTCAATGTCCGTGACCTTCATTCAGAAGCCTCCAAGTATGTCAATGACAAGGTTGCGGATGAGGACGCGGCACTTGCCGGTGCCCGTGATATTATAGCGGAAAGGTTGAGTGAGTCTGCAAAGGTGAGGGAGACGGTAAGGGCTATATTCAGGACTCGCAGGATTGTGTCAAAAGCGACCAGAGCGTCTAAAGACAATATTGAATCCCAGAAATACAAAGGCTATTTTGACTATGCCGAACCGCTGTCAAGAATTGCTGCGCACAGGCTTCTGGCTATCCTGAGAGGGGAGTCAGAGGGGTGGCTTTCGGTGAAGATTGACGCTGATGCGGAGAAGTGCGGCAACAAACTCTATTATGATTTCTGCCAGGAACGCAGGTATCCGTCAGGTCCGCTTGCAGAGCAGATCCGTATGTCTGTTGATGACGCCTATAAGAGACTGCTGGAGCCGTCAATAACCGGAGAAATTCTCAAAGAGTTCAAACAGAAGGCCGACTTGGAATCTATACAGGTGTTCGGAGAAAATCTCCGTCAACTTCTTTTGGCGGCGCCTGTAGGGCAGAAAAGGACTATGGCTATTGACCCTGGATTCAGAAACGGATGCAAAATAGTTTGCCTTGACGAACACGGAAATCTTCTGCACCACGAGATCATTTATCCTCATCCTCCGCAGAACGAGAAGATAAAGTCAATAACTTCCGTGACTTCTATGCTTGAAAAATATGATATTCAGGCAATTGCAATAGGAAATGGAACTGCGAGCCGAGAGACGGAGGAGTTTATCAAGAGGGTGCAGTTGCCTGACGGCTGCAAGGTGTTCATAGTCAGCGAGGACGGTGCGTCCATATATTCGGCGTCGGATGTGGCCAGGGAGGAATTTCCGGATGAGGATGTTACCGTAAGGGGTGCCGTGTCTATCGGACGTCGCCTTATGGATCCGTTGGCCGAGCTTGTGAAAATTGATCCGAAATCTCTCGGAGTCGGTCAGTATCAGTATGATGTGGATCAGACTCTGCTGAAGGAAAAGCTTGACAATACTGTGGAGAGCTGCGTGAATACGGTCGGCGTCAACTTGAATACAGCGAGCAGCTATCTGTTGAGCTATGTGTCCGGAATAGGTCCGTCATTGGCATCCGCAATTGTCCGTAAGCGTTCCGACAACGGAGGATTTCATTCGAGGAAAGAATTGATGTCTGTTCCCAGGCTGGGAGAGAAAGCCTTTGAGCAATGCGCAGGTTTTCTCAGGATACCGGGGGCTGACAATCCTCTGGATAATTCTGCCGTGCATCCGGAATGTTATCATATAGTTGACCGTATGGCTTCGGATATCGGGGTCTCAACAAGAGACTTGGTGGGGAATGCTGAACTCTGCTCGAAGATTGATCCGGCTAAATATGTCGAGGATGATTACGGGCTGCCTACAATCAATGATATTCTGAAAGAATTGGCAAAGCCGGGTCGAGATCCTAGAGAAGCCGCGCAGGAATTCTCGTTTGCGGATGATGTTCACTCAATAGAGGATTTGCAGGAGGGAATGGAACTTCCTGGTATAGTTACCAATATCACTGCGTTTGGCGCATTTGTGGATCTGGGCGTTCACGAGAACGGACTTATCCACATATCGCAGATGGGCAGACGTGATGGCAAGATTGTATTGAAACTGCACCAGCAAGTTATAGTAAAGGTTATAGGTGTTGATCTGGACAGGAGGCGTATATCATTGCGACTTGTAAGGTAAATTGCTTGTTTCTATCAAAAAATTAAGCCGAAATTGTAATAATCATTAAGAATTATTCGAAATTTGCGAAGAATATACTAATTTTGTCATTCGTTTATCGGGTAATCTTTATGGCATCGAAAACTTCGGGCGGCGCAACTAAACAGATAATAGTATATTTCTGGTCACTTATAGCAATAATGCTCTGGGGAATGTCTTATCTCTGGAGCGATTCGTTGCTTACTCAGGGTATTCCTGTCGAGTATATTGTATTTGTGCGTATTCTGATAGCCGGTCTGGTGCTCCTGATATTCAATATTGCGGTAGGGAATAGTCTGGCGATTCACAAGAAAGATTTGCCGAAATTCCTGTTGCTGGCACTTTTCGAGCCTTTCATTTATTTTGTTTGCGAGACTTATGGCATCAGACTGACTGAATCGCCTACAATAAGTTCTATGCTGATAGCATCCAGTCCTATTTTCTCTATAATCGTCGGTATTGCGGTCTTTAAGGAGAAGTTTTCACTGCTCAATATGTTTGGAATCGTGATATGTCTGAGCGGTATCGCTATGGTGACATTGTGCTCCGGTCCAATAGGCAAGGACTTTATTTTCGGTATTCTGCTGCTCTTTGTGGCGGTGCTTGCCGAGGTTGGGCACGCGTCTTTTACAAAATGTCTTTCAGACCGTTACGCACCTTTCGTGATTGTAATGTATCAGTTCCTTATCGGACTGGTGTACTTGCTGCCGCTTTTCCTTACGTCAGGAGTGAGAAATTTTCAGCCTGAGATATACTTCTCCTGGTCTGTCTGGAAACCTTTGCTCTGTCTAGCTGTTTTGTGCTCAAGCATAGCGTTCGGACTGTGGGCTCAGACAATCAAGTCTCTTGGCGTTGCTAAGTCGAGTATATTTATGTCCACAATTCCTGTGTTTACAGCCTTGGCGGGATGTGTTTTGGGAACAGAATTCCTTACACCTCTGCAGTGGGCTGGAATCATCATCGCCTGCCTTGGTGTGGTCCTTTCGCAATATGTAAGGAGAGGCTGTGCTCGGAAATAAAGGTTACGTTTTTACTTGTGCGCAAGATTCTTTCATCGTTCAAGTTCGAAAAAAGACTTACCCTTATTCCAATCCTAATCAAATTCCAGTGCCTGTCCGGACGGTGCATCTGAAATCAGACATCCGTTGTGGACTGCCAGTTTGCCGTTAAGATAGACGTATTCGACCATTCCTTTGAGTTTGGCTCCTTTGTATGGAGACCATCCGCATTTGTATGCGATGCCGGCTGAACCTTCGGAATCGTCCCCGACGGTAAATTCCCTATCAGTATCTATAATGATTAGGTCGGCATAATACCCTTCGCGTATTTTTCCGCGTTTCTGTATGCCGAAAAGTTCTGCAGTTTTCTCAGATATGGCTGATGCGATTCGCGTGAGCGGGATTTTCTCCTCGTTGGCGACAGTCAGCAGTACTGCCAGAGATTGCTGTATGGAAGGGATTCCTGAAGGACAGGTAAGGTATGGTTCTTCTTTTTCTTTCAACAGATGCGGAGCGTGGTCGGAGCCGACTGTGTCAATGATTCCATCTGCAAGCGCGCGTCTCAGTGCAGCCCTGTCTTCGGCTTTCTTAATTGCGGGATTGCATTTTACAAGACTTCCTAGCTTATCGTAGTCTTCATCGCAGAACCATAGGTAATTAGCTGATGTTTCAGCTGTTATTTCAGGATTGTACATCTTGGCCGCACGAATCATCTTGACTTCTTCGGCTGTTGTCACGTGCAGGATATGCAGTTTGGTGTCAAGTCGCATTGCAAGTTCAAGCGCCTTTATCGTGCTGTGTATGCAGGCCTGTCTGCTGCGGATATTCTCGTGCTCTTTCATCGGGATATCATCCCCGTATTGTTCACGTGCGGCTTCGAGATTCTTCCGTATTGTGGCTTCGTCTTCACTGTGAATCAGAATCCTGGAATTTTTTATGCTGAATATGCTTTCCAGTGCGCTTTTGTCATCCACTAGCATATTGCCTGTGGACGAGCCCATAAACACTTTGATGCCTGCGAAACTGTGCTTTTTATCGGATGCGGACAGGCGTCTGAGCTCATCTGCATTGCCGTTGTCGGCACCTATATGGAATCCCCAGTTGGCATAACAGCGTCCTTCAGCAAGCTTCCGCTTCTCGTCCAACGCTTCGATGCTTGTGACGACCGGTTTGGTGTTCGGCATATCTATGAATGAGGTCACGCCTCCCAGCAATGCGGCTTTTGACTCTGTCGCCATATCGGCTTTCCACGTGCTTCCGGGTTCTCTGAAATGGACGTGCGCGTCGATGCCTCCTGACATAATCGTCTTTCCGGTTAAGTCCACAACCTGTAGGTTCTCGTCCGACGCGGAAATCTGTCCGGCCAATTTGTCCAGAGGAATCTGTTCCCCTCCGTATTCTACAAGCCCGTCCTCATTTGGCAGCCATATCTTTGCAATAATGTCATTCTCAATGAGTATCGCTCCGACTTGTGCATATTCAGCCGTTACAATATTTGCTCCGGTGAGCAGGATGTTGTTAACTTCTTTTATTGCGTTCATAATTTAGTTTCTCAGTGGCGAGTGCAATCCTCGCTCCTCCGGAGCGAATTGAAGTTCAATTGGGGACCGTATTCCCCAAACCCCTTGGGTCGCAATGCTCCTAAATGCTTGAAACGGGTTATAATTTAAGTCTTCAGTTTCGAATATAATCCTCGCTCCTTTGGAGCGAACTGAAGTTTAATTGGGGACCGTATTCCCCAAACCCCTTGGGTCGCAAATGCTCCTAAATGCTTGAAATGGGTTCTTGTCCTATCATGAGTTTCGCTTCTATTATATGCCGCGCTTCGGCAGGATTTTGCGGAAGCGCAGTTTGAGGACTCCCCAGAATGCCTCTCCGAATATGCCTCCGCTCATCTTGGATGTTCCTGCTTTTCTGTTAACGAATATGATAGGCACCTCCGTAATCTTGAATCCCAGCTTGTAAGTGGTATATTTCATCTCGATCTGGAAACCGTATCCCTTCATTTCAATGGCATCGAGGTCGATGGTGTTCAACACTCTGTTGCTGTAGCATTTGAAGCCTGCAGTGCAGTCAAAAACCTTCATTCCAAGTACGGTGCGGACATAAACTGACGCGTAGTAAGACATTATGATTCTGCCGATAGGCCAGTTTATGACGCTGATTCCGTCGCAATACCTTGAGCCAATGGCGAGGTCTGCTCCGTCTTTGCACGCCTGGTACAGCCTCGGAAGGTCGTCAGGACTATGCGAAAAGTCAGCGTCCATCTCGAATGTGTAGTCATAGTTGTGCTCCAAAGACCACTTGAAGCCGGTTATGTAGGCAGTTCCAAGTCCCTGTTTGCCACTTCTCTCGATGAGAAATAGCCTTTCCGGAAATTCTTTCTGCAATCTTTTGACAATTACTGCAGTACCGTCCGGCGAACCGTCGTCGATAACCAAAATGTCATAACCGCCTTCGAGCGAGAAAACCTTGCGGATGATGTTTTCAATGTTTTCTTTCTCGTTATAGGTCGGGATTATTACTATTTTCTTGTCTTCCATTTGCATTTATTTTTAGAACTGTTTTGGCCTGTCTCCAGCAAATGCCGTTACTTTGTTTCGTTAAGCATCTCTTTCACAGCGGCTTCCAACTGTTTGTCTTCGCCTTTGAGGATCGATACCGGGTCATTGTAAACTACGATGTCCGGTTCAACCTGATGATTCTCACTGTAGTGGCCCTCTTTTTTGCACCAGGAGCCCACCTGCGGAATACCGAATATGATGCTCGGATTGATCTGAGTTTCCCACCAGACGGCAGTCATTGTACCTGCAACTGGTGCACCGATAAGCTTGCCGATTCCGAGTGCCTGATAAGCGTATGGGAATCCGCAGGCATCAGAGTAGTTGTCCTCGCAGACAAGCACGCAAGACGGTTTTGTCCATTTGCTGTAAGGGTCTGAGCCGACATATTGTCCGCGCGGCTTGTAGTCCACGTATGCCTTTCCGCTGAGGAATGTCACGAGGTCGTCGTGCAGCCATCCGCCTCCGTTATGTCTGGTATCGACGATAAGCGCGTCTGTATTGCGGTATTTGCCGAGAGCTTTAGAATAAACTTCCCTATAGCTAGGCGAGTCCATCCCTTCAACGTGTACATATCCGAGTTTGCCGCCTGAGAGTTCCTTCACCTTTGCCTCTCTCTGCTTTACCCATCTCTTGTACATCAGTTCGCTGTCTGAATATGAAGGCTCAACGAAGATTTCAACTTCCTTCTTGCCACCCTTCTTCAGAACGATAGATGTTTTCTTTCCGGCTTTTCCGGTAAGCAGCTGATACCAGTCTTTTCCGGCCTTTATTTCCTGTCCGTCAACAGATGCGATGATGTCGCCTTCTTTGACTTCCGGGTATGCTATTGACAGTGCACCGTCAGGCAGAACTTCCTTTATCTTGAGGCCGTCTCCGGTGTAGTCGTCATCATAGAGAACTCCAAGGAAGCCCATATTGAGCCCGCTGTGATATCTGTATCTTCCTCCTGTATGTGAAGCGTTCAATTCTCCGAGAATCTCTGAAAGCAATTCCGTGAAATCGAAGTTGTTGTCAATATATGGAAGGAACTTGGAATAATTTTCTTTGTAGTAATCCCAGTCAACACCGTGCAGGTCAGGATCATAGAATTTCTCTTTGACTTGTTTCCACATATGGTCGAATATATATTCGCGCTCCGCTTTCGGCTTGAACTCGAATTCTCCTGAATAGGTGATATTCTTCTCGTCTCCTCCGTTGACGCTCAGTTTTGTGATTCTGAAGCCTGATGGAATATAGAGAGTGTTGCCGTCAGATGATGGGATAAGTGAGCCCGAAACACCCTTTTTGAGAACTTTCACACTTCCGGTCTTCATATCCTTTACGCAGAGGTCGTAGCTGCTCTCAAGTCTGACCCCATAATAGAGTTTTTTGCCGTCATTCGTAAGGTAGTGGTCAACCAGTCTGCCGGAGAAACTTGTCAGTCGGAATGTCCTTTCAGCGCGGTTCGCGAGATCCAGTTTGAGTTTCTCTACTTTTTTGCTGTCAGTGCTGTCCTTTTTCTCTTTCTTTTCGTCCTTCTTGGCTTTCTTGTCATCACCTGCAAGCAGTTTTGCTATCTCGTCATCTTCCTTGTCCCTGAAGAACTCTGTCATAGCTTTGGCGTCAAAGAACATTATGTAAACGTCATCTTCCGCGCCCCAGCTGCCGTGGCTTCTGTATCCGTCCTTGTCGGACTGCCATACCATAGCCTTTCCTCCAAGCGCCCAATGGAATGTACCGTCGCTGTAACCGCTTTCGGTCAGGTCAGTGACTTCTTTTGTGTCGATGTCGATAAGGGCTACGTCAGAATTGTTCCATCCGCCGTTTGCCTGATATGTGGATAGCAGATAATGGCTGTCCGGACTCCATTCGAATTGAGTGTCACCGTCTGAATATGAGTAGTTTGCACCTTTCAGAAGGGAAACAGTCTTGCCGCCTTTTGTTGGCTTAATCACAAGTTCTGTCCTGTCGCGCAGATAAGCAACATATTTGCCGTCAGGGGATACTTGCGGCTGGAAGCAGGTTTCGCCTTCATCGGAAAACAGCTCTTCCTTGAATTCATTGGCATAAGTGAATCTCTTGTCTTCCTTGTTTACCAATGATGTTCTCCAGATACCCCAGTTGCCGTTTCTTTCGGATGCATAGTACAGGGTGCGTCCGTCTTCGGAGAAACATACATCCCTTTCCTGTTCGGCTGTGTTGGTGATTCTTTTTGTTGTTGAATAGTCGGATGAGGTTACGAATACATCACCTCTGATTACAAGGGCTATTTCTTTCTGGTCCGGTGATACTGATATTGACGTTGCGCCTCCTGAAAGCATCATTTTCTCGATGTCGCGTTCATTTTCATCGGAATATACGGTAATCTGAACTTTTTCCGGCTGTCCTCCTTCTTTGAGGGTGAACAGATCTCCGTTATATGAATATGCCAATGTGCCGTTGTCTGCAACTGAAAGGTACCTTACAGGGTTCTTTGTCTCGAATGTCAGCTGGACAGACTTCTCCGGATTTGAAAGCGAACTTCTGTAGATGTTCATTGCTTTTCCGTCGCGCTCGCTCAGATAGTAGAATGTATCTCCATCATTTGCAAATACAGGGCTGCGGTCTTCTCCGACAAAGTCACTCAGTTTCTTGAATGTGCCATCAGCATTGATGCTGAATTTGTCACCGGTTTTACCGGTATAGAGCCAGATGTCTCTGGTGACGGCGGAAGTGTGGTGTTTTCTGAACGGATCCTCATATCCTTTATAGTCCTCATAGAGAACTTTTCCGTCTTTGTTTACGCTCAGGTTGGAGATTGTCAGAGATGTGATTCTTATAGGACGAGCCCCGGTAGTATCCGTATAATAAAGCTGCGCGTCTCCCGGGAATCCGTCATAGGTTGCATCCTGCTGGATATTGGATGAAAATACAATTTTTCCGTCAGGCAGTACGCTCAGCAGATTTTCATTGCCCGGGTGGAATGTCAGCCGCTTAGGACTGCCGCCTTCGCACGAAGTTACATATATGTCACGGCTCTTCTCCCTGTATGATGTGAATACAATGCTTTTGCTGTCCGCTGTCCATTTAGGGTCAGAGTCGTATGCGCTGTTTGTTGTTATCTGAAGTGCTCTTCCTCCGGTTACGGGGACAACGAAAATGTCTCCCTTGTAGCTGAATGCAATCTTGCTGCCGTCCGGTGAAATGCTGTTTTTTCTAACCCATTGAGGTGTCTCCTGCCCATAAGTCAGCCCGGAAATCAGGGACAACCCCAGAATCAAAGTTGCTATTCGTTTCATATTTACAAAATGTTTTCAATTCAAAATCACATAAAAGTAACTAATTTTCCGGAGATATGTGAAAAATATAGCAACTTTAGTTTGACTAATGTCAGAGCCCTTGACTTCAATGGCAGAACATAAAGCCTGCGTAGATTCTTGGGCCTCGGACAAAGTCGTCTTGACGAGCGGACAGGTTCATCAGAAAGTCGGCTTTCAATACGAGATGGATGCGTTCTGTCAGTGCGTATTCCATTCCTACGAAAGGGTCAAGCGCAAAGAATGAATAGTGACGGTAAGAGGTGGTTCTGTCGTCTAGCTGATAATCGTTTGTCGTATTTTCCAGCACGGTTATGTTTTTGACGCCTCCGCCTCCAACCGTAACACCGATGAAAGGCATAAATTTGCCTAGCGGAAGAACCCCGTCGGCCAATATTCCACCCCAGCCGATGCTTTCGTAGCTATGGTTCTCCGCATAATTAAGTGTTGAAACATACCCCTCTGACCCAATCCTGAGGTACTTTCCGAAATTGACCTTAACTGCTCCACCAATGCCATAGGGAATTCCGCTCATATTGACAGTTGTGTAGTCGCTGCCGGCTCCATTGAAACAGATGTTGCCGGCTGACACATAGCCGGTATGCAACATCATTCCGCCTGAGAAGCCTGAATATGCAAAAGGTGCCTTGTCCTTTTCATCCTTTTCAGAGGCGAGTGCCATAGGCGAAAGGAGCGAGAATATCAGCAATGCAAGTGCTGTGAGTGTTATGTGTTTCATTGTTTAGTGAGTTGTTCTCTTAGTCTGAATATCAAAAAGAGATAGAGGTCTTCTGATGAGCAATCAGAAATATGGTGATAGTACGATAAAAAAGGGTGATCAATAATTACTTATCGGTCACCCTCTCGTTAGATTTTTATGAATTGTTGAATAAAAAGATGGGATGCAAGGCTCTCGACGCGCCCAATACCGGAGGAGCAATGCTCCTCTTTTTTTTGTTCACCCTCAGTCACTTCGTGACAGCTCCCAGGAGCACGGGGAAAGGATTCCCCGAAACCCCTTCGGTCGCTTTGCTCCGAGTTTTATTACTTTTTATTCAATAACTAAACGTTTATTTGCTCTGTGCGATAGCAGCCTGTGCCGCAGCAAGGCGGGCGATAGGCACACGGAACGGTGAGCAGGAAACGTAATCAATTCCGATCTTGTTGAAGAACTTGATTGAATCAGGGTCTCCACCGTGCTCTCCGCAGACACCGCACTTCAGTTCAGGCCTCTTTGAACGTCCGGACTGGATACCGTATTCAACGAGTTTGCCCACACCCCTGGTGTCGATAGTCTTGAACGGATCTGCTTCAAGAATCTTATTTCCAAGATATTCACCCATAAATGTTCCGACATCATCACGCGAGAATCCGAATGTCATCTGTGTGAGGTCGTTAGTTCCGAAAGAGAAGAATTCTGCTGTGCGAGCCATTCTGTCTCCGGTAAGAGCAGCACGAGGGATCTCGATCATAGTACCGAACTGATACTTGATAGAAAGATTGTAACTACCTTCAACCTCTGATTTCACTCTGTCGCAGATTGCTTTCTGGAAGCTGAGCTCACGAGCGGAGATAGTGACAGGAATCATAATCTCCGGCATAGGATTCAATCCTTCTTTCTGCAATTCTGCAGTAGCCGTGAAAATTGCCCTGTATTCTACTTCTGCAATCATAGGGAATGAAACGTGCAGACGAACACCTCTGTGACCCATCATAGGGTTTACTTCGTGGAGTGATTCGCCACGCTTTTCGATTTCCTCTACAGTAACGCCGAGTTCTTTTGCAAGTTCAGCCTTTTTCTCCTCTGTATGAGGAACAAATTCGTGAAGAGGTGGGTCAAGGAGTCGGAATACGACTGGCTTGCCGTCCATAATCTTCAATGTGCTCTTTACTGAAGCCTTGATGAATGGCTCAAGCTCGTTGAGAGCGGCTTTTCTTTCCTCGTCTGTGTCGCAGAGAATCATCTTGCGGAGTTTTGCGAGAGGTGTTTCTGAGTTCTTTCCGTAGAACATATGCTCAAGACGGAACAGTCCGATTCCTTCAGCTCCGAATGAAAGTGCTTTGGAAGCATCCTCGGGGGTATCTGCATTTGTACGGATTCCGAGCTTGCGGAATTTGTCGGCCAATGACATAAACTTGACGAACAGAGGGTTCTCCGATGCGTCCATAGTGCTGATCTTTGCATTGTAAACCAGACCCTTTGAACCGTTGAGGCTGAACCAATCGCCTTCTTTGAATGTCTTGTCGTGACCGGCGAATGTTACGGTCTTCTCCGCGAGGTTGATCTTCATAGAGTCGCAACCTACGATACAGCATTTTCCCCAACCGCGGGCAACGAGTGCTGCGTGAGATGTCATACCGCCTCTCACTGTAAGGATACCGGCTGCTGCTCTCATACCCTCGATGTCCTCAGGGGATGTCTCTTCACGGACGAGAATTACTTTCTTGCCTGCTGCAGCTGCATTTACAGCATCCTCAGGAGTAAATACGAGAGTTCCTACTGCTCCGCCCGGAGATGCAGGAAGTCCCTGAGCCATAACCTCTGCCTTCTTTTCTGAAGCAGGGTCAAGAATTGGGTGAAGAATCTCGTCGAGCTGTGCAGGAGAAACGCGCATAACCGCAGTTTTCTCGTCAATCATACCCTCTTCGAGCATATCGATTGCCATCTGGAGAGCTGCAAGACCTGTCCTCTTGCCGATACGGCACTGGAGCATCCAAAGGTGCCCTTCCTGGATTGTGAACTCGATGTCCTGCATATCGTGGAAGTGATCTTCAAGTCTCTTTCTGATCTCATCCAGTTCCTTATATACTTCTGGCATCGCCTTCTCGAGAGACTCGAGGTCTTTGTTCTTCTCTGTCTTTGTGGCTTCGTTGAGCGGATTAGGTGTACGGATACCTGCTACGACATCCTCGCCCTGTGCGTTGATGAGCCATTCTCCGTAGAATTTGTTGTCACCGTTGGCCGGGTTACGTGAGAACGCTACGCCGGTTGCTGAGGTGTTGCCCATATTTCCGAAGACCATTGACTGTACGTTGACTGCTGTACCCCAGTCATCTGGAATTTTCTCGATTTTTCTGTATGTAATCGCGCGCTTTCCGTTCCAAGACTTGAATACGCCTCCGATTGAACCCCACAACTGAGCTTCAGCGGTGTCAGGGAAATCAACTCCGAGGACTTCTTTTACCTTTGTCTTGAACTGTCCGCAAAGATCCTTCAATTCCTCTGCGGTGATCTCGGTGTCAGACTTGTAGCCCTTGGCCTCTTTGAGGTCGGACATCATCTTGTCAAGCTGCTGACGGATGCCTTTGCCATCCTCCGGCTCGATTCCTTCCGCTTTCTCCATTACGACATCTGAATACATCATAATGAGACGACGGTATGCGTCATATACGAAACGAGGATTGCCTGTTTTCTTGATCATTCCAGGAAGAGTAGCAGAGCAGAGACCGATATTGAGAATCGTGTCCATCATACCTGGCATTGAGCTTCTTGCGCCTGAACGGCAGCTTACCAGAAGAGGATCGTTCGGATCTCCGAATTTCTTGCCCATAAGTTTTTCCGTAGCGGCAAGTGATTCCGCAACCTCTTTCTTCAATGCTTCAGAATATCCTCCGCCAAGAGCGTAGTATTCTGCGCAGCATTCTGTGGTGATTGTGAAACCTGCAGGTACTGGCATTCCGAGAAGGCTCATTTCTGCAAGGTTAGCTCCTTTTCCTCCAAGGAGTTCGCGCATATTACCATTTCCCTCGGCTGTTTTGCCTCCGAAACGGTAAACCCTTTTCTTATTTTCTAACATATTTGTATTGGTTTTTTCTATTTCTTCAAGAGATAGGTCGCAAATTTAATCATTTTATATATCGTTTTGAAATTTATATCAAAAATTTCCGAACAACTTATGTTTATTCGTGGTTTTTCTGATACAATTCCAATGAATTTATGATGTTTTGCCATATACTGTATAATCCTCCCGCAACAGAAGTGACAGGTGTCAGATATGAACAGCCAAGCCAAATCAGAAAACCTGAATTTTTCTGGCCGAGCGCCTGACCGGCCGTGATGACATCCGACTTGGTCTCTTCCGGACTGTTGCTCTTCGATAATGCGCCGACGCCTCTGCCGACAGCGAACTGGATAAGTGTGCACAAAAGAGATATCACGCCTATCAGGACTACAATCCAGAATGATATGTGACTGTCCACAAGAGATTTGGTCGCAAGATATACTGAGAATCCGAGTGAAAGCCCCCAGAAGTAGAATGCCCAATCGACAAAACGCAACAGTTTGTGCTGCAATTTTTTCATCGTGTATCTTATCAGCCAGGCGAGCAGGAGCGGCAGAACCAGGATTGGAAATATCCTCATACTTATCGCGATGAAACTGCTTATGAACGAAACGTCCGCCGAGGTGTTGAAAATCGGTATTATAAGCGGTATGGCGATGGATACAGCCACATTGATGAGCATCACGTATGAAACGGTGTCCGACAGACTGCCTCCGAGTTTGCTTGTGATGACACCTGCCGCAGCTGCGGTAGGGCAGATGAAGCAAAGCATTGCGCTTTCAGCAAGAATCTTGGCGCTTCCGTCAGGCAATATGGCTGATAACCAGGTTAATGCGATAAACATAAACAGCTGGAAACATAGAGCGGCTATATGCCATTTCCGCAACCTGAAATCGTGGGGTGAGATTTTGTTGAACTGCAGGAAAAGCATTGTCGCAATCAGCATCGGCTGGACTTTCTTCGCGAAGACTGAAAATCCAGGTTCAATGTGGACGGCAAAAGGGGGGACATAATATAATATAAGGTATGATACTACGCCTAAGATGATGGCAATAGGCAGCATCCATTCCTTTATGAATTTCAACATCGCTACAACAGTTTAGCCGCCAAGTCGGAAAGTTCGCTACGTTCGCCTTTCCTTAAGAATACGTGCTCGAAAAGTTTTTGACCGGCCATTTTCTCTCCTATATGGGTGAGGCCGTTTGACCACTGGTCCAGATATGGCTGGTCTATCTGGAAAATGTCTCCTGTGAATACCATCTTGGTACCTTCTCCAGCCCTGGTAATGATGGTCTTGACTTCGTGAGGTGTAAGATTCTGAGCTTCGTCAATGATGAAGAATGATTTGCCCAGGCTTCGGCCTCTGATGTAGGCAAGCGGAGTTATCAGCAGTTTCTCATCCTTTACGAGGCTTTCAATTCTTTGATATTCCTTGCTGCTTGGACGGTATAATGACTTGATTACATTAAGATTGTCCATCAGCGGTTGCAGGAATGGGATCATCTTGTTCTTCTGGTCTCCGGGCAGGAATCCGATATCCTGATTTCCGAGCACAACCGTCGGCCTTGACAAGATAATCTGGTCAAAATCGCGCTCCTGTTCAAGTGCAGACGCCAATGCCAAGAGAGTTTTGCCTGTTCCGGCGCCTCCGGTCAATGAAACCAGTTGTATTTTTTTGTTCAGGCAAGCGTCCAGAGCGAATTTCTGTTCGTCATTGCGCGGCTTGATTCCGCAGGCTTCACGTTTTCTTACAAGGATGATTTTGTCGGAGTCTTCATCGAATCTTGCACACAGCATATCATCCTCGTGATTCTTCCATCTTAACTTAAAAAGCTGATTGGCGGAAGGTTTGGACTTGCATATCTGTTTCCAGTCAACGGAATTGTCTTTTCCGTAAGCAAGTTCCTGCATGACATCGTCAGGGACATCGCTGAGCAATGCTACTTCCTTCTGAGCAAACTCCACTTTCTGCTCCTCGATTCTGTCAGTCAGATAGTCCTGTGCAACCATCCCGGCCGCCTTGGCCTTCATTCTCAAGTTGATATCCTTGGTGACAAGGGCGACGAATCTTTCAGGATTATTGTCGCGCACCCAAATGGCGGTGGCCAGGATTCTATGGTCCTGTATATCATCGTGGAAAAGTTCCTTCATCCCGTCCGGAAACGGATGGTTAGGCTCTATCTTGATGTTGCCCATACCTTTGCCGATAGGTACGCCTGATTTTCCGAACATTTTCCCTTCCGTGAGTTTGTCGATGTCGCGCATAAATCCCCGTGCATTGAAACTCAAGGCGTCATTTCCTTTCTTGAACTTGTCCAACTCTTCGATTACGGCAATCGGGATGACAATATCATTGTCCTGAAATTTGTGGATTGCCTTGTAATCGTGCAGAATGATATTGGTGTCAAGTACGAATATCTTAGGTTTCTTACCTTCTCCCTTGACCGGAATGTTAGCATATTTGCCTGTCATATTTTTTTCTCCTAGTCTTCACCTTCAGCAGTCGTGTCCTGCTGGCGGATCAGTGATTGAAGTATAGTGGAAACATTTGTCTGATTGTCGGATAATCTGAATCCGTGTCTGCCGGGATGGCCGATAGGGTAGTATGCGACATCCTGCAACACCATTTCGGCGTCCAGATAGTCGAAATCGCTGTCCCTGATCTCGATAACTGCTCCAGGAACCTCAGAGAACAGCACTTCCACTTTGTCGGTTTCATCGTATGACCGCATAATGTCGGAAATGTCGATTTCGCTGACTGAACAGTCCTTTGAATCGGGGTGCTCTGAATAGTCGGATGGGGAATTGTCAACTTTGTCACCGGCGGGTTGTTGCGGTGTCGGCATCATTCTGTCCAATGCCGTCATAAGTCCACCCGAGCCTACTGTGCATCCGGATACTATGACTCCGTCTTCCACAAATTCCCTCAGGACTTCGTAGCAGTCTATGAAATAGTCGGAGTCGATGTTGTCAGGTGACTTGCCGCAGTAAATCCCGGTCTTTTCTGATAGAACCGAGCCTCCGAGGCGGAATTTGCACGTGTCGAATGGTATGTAAATCAGCCAATTGTCCTCTTTTCCCGAGACGGTTTCCGGGCATTTTCGGCTTCTTCCCAAAACCGGGTTGTCCGTTTTGAAAGGTATTTCGCAGAACGGTGTTGAATCGTCAGCATCCGGGGTGCTTATTATTTCCCTGTCAATGCTTTCCGAGATATCCACCGGCTCGTCGTCCATATCCTGGTCGGACTCTTTACCATAATTTTCCAGACTTACGCTTACCTTGATGGTCCGGCATCCGCGACAGTCCTGGAACTTGTATTTGCCAATCTTGATTCCAAGCAAATCCAGATAGCTGCAGATGGCTTCGGCAGACTGATAGAATGCCGCCATATTGCCTATCTGCCCGGTGTCCCACTTCCAGATTATGTTTACTGAAAGGTCATCCAGGCGGAAGTGTCCGTTTTTCCAAATAGCATTCAGCAAAGCGGATGCGACTGCGTTTCTCGAGTAACTGTCAGTATAGAACGGAGGTATGTCACGTCCTTCGGAATATGATTCTCTGACGGAATCAAGATATGTCCAAATGCGTTTTTCGTCGAAAGTGCCGACTGATATTGCCGGGTCAGTGCTTTCGTCAACAATAGGTTCAAACTTTGTCTCCGGTTTGGCGGTCCTTCTGATTCCGGACGCCTCATCCAAGATTTGCCGTGGTGTAAGTTTTTTTCTTACGCCGTCAATGATATATTCCGAATCTAAAGCCGATGTCTTTCCGCTCATAATAACCACTGTTCACTCGATTCCGTAAAGATAGCGAATTTTCCATTTGCAATGCGTCGCATTTTCCAAAAATAATTTTCATCTCTGTCCTAAGTCGAGTACTTCCAGTTTACTCCATCTTCCAAATCTGAAATGACTCGAAAATCTCTCGAAATAAAATTCGGCGACCATTTCAAAAACAACTTCTCAAAAAAAATCAATTTTCATTGGGTGTAAAACATTTTTTCTGCGTCATATTGTTATATAAATTGTTTTAAGAATAACTGAAGCCACATATATGACCGAAAATAATATTCGTGACGAGTGGGAAAGACATTGTGAGGATTCACTTTCCAAAGAGTTGCTGGACAAAGCATTCGACCGAGTTATGGCACACGCGGAGATGTCCGAACAGGCATATCGGCAGGCAAGCGCCAAGGGCGCAAGGCGCAAGGTTTCGCGTATAATCCTGACAGGTATTGCAGCGGCAGTCACATTCGTTCTTGTTCCGCAAATCACACTGCTGATACACAAATCCATTGCAGATAAAGAGAGCGTCGCTATCATAAACGACGGGCCAGTGGAGTCGGTTCGCCTATGCGAAGTTTACACGCACAACGGCGAAACCAGAGAGGTCATACTCCCAGACAATTCCAAAGTTAAACTCAATGCAGGTTCTATCCTCATATATCCGGAAAAATTCGCTTCAGCTGAAAGATCGGTATATCTCAGTGGAGAGGCTGTTTTTGAAGTGACCCACAGCGATGAATCCGCGTTCACCGTCAGCACATCTGACATCGATATCCAAGTACACGGCACTACATTCAATGTAAATTCTTATCCGGAAGATAATTACACCTCGGCAACCCTCTGCGAGGGAAGTATATCGGCAATTACTAAAAGCACCGGAGAAAATACATTGCTCACTCCTAGACAGCGAATCACTTTCGACAGAGAGGCAAGGGAAACGACTGTCATTGAAGTGAATCCGTCAGAAGACACTGCCTGGACAAACGGAGACTTGTGCTTCAGATCCGCCAACATTCATCAGATAGCCCGAGCAATCGAACGCAAATACGGAATAACCGTCTATGTCACCTCCGGAAAGCACGACGGTATGATATTGACGGCCAAGTTTATACACGGAGAGTCCTTGGAGCAGATGCTCAGCGCGGTCAGCAAACTTATACCCGGGATGAGTTACAAGCTCGAGAACGGCAGCGTTTACATACAATAACATTCATATACAGAACTAATTCAATAATAACATTCAAAATCAGTCTATGAAGCATTTTAAACATTATCTTGTTGCGCTAGCACTGGTTATACTTTCAACAACAGGACTTTACGCCCAGAATCAGGTGGTAAGTTTCCCTGCCGGAGAGATGACCATAAGGCAAGCGTTCGAAACAATCGAGCACCAGCTTGGTGTAACAGTAGCTTATAATGAAAGTCTTCTTGACGTGAACAAGACGGTGACACCTCCTTCAGGCAAAACCCTGCAAGAAGCCGTCAACGCCATACTTTCCGGTACTGGTATGAAAGCCAGCTTCGACGGAAAGATGATTCTCGTCGTTAAAGACAAGCAGGACAAGGGCGCCGCGGTGGAATACACCGGTCAAGTGCTCGACGCTATGGGACCGGTTATCGGTGCTATGGTCATTCCTGAAAACAAATCAACCGAGTCTGTTGCAATGACGGACATTGACGGAAATTTCACTGTCAAGGCTACTCAAGGTTCAACCTTCACTGTATCTCTGATGGGATACAAGGAGTACACCGGCACGTTTGGAACTCAGACATCAGGACTCGTTATAGTTCTTCAGGAAGACGTTGATATTCTGGAGGAATCAGTCGTTGTCGGTTACGGCGTCCAGAAGAAAGTAAACCTGACCGGTGCGGTCGGCGTCATCAGCGGAAAGGACCTCAACAACAGGCCTGTCACAAATGCCGCACAAGCACTGCAGGGCGCTGACCCTTCTCTCGTAATGAGTATGGGCAACGGTTCTGTCGAGGGTAAGGAATACAGCGTGCAGATCCGTGGACAGGTTTCCCTCAACTCTGGCAGCCCTCTTATTCTCGTTGACGGAATCGAAGCTTCCCTGTCTCAGGTAAACCCGAACGACATCGAATCAGTATCAGTACTGAAGGATGCCTCGGCGTGCTCCATCTACGGTGCAACCGCATCTGCCGGAGTAGTCCTCATTACTACGAAGAGCGGAAAATCCGGAGACCTGAAGATTAATTACAACGGCCGTGGCGGTGTCGCATTCAACACGACGAAAACAGATTTCATCACAAGCGGTTACGACTATGTGACATTGTCAAACGAGTTCACTCTTCATTCAAACAAAGGTTACAACGCCTGGAACTATACTGATGAGGAGATGCAGATGCTCTATGACAGGCGCAACGACAAGACCGAGAACTCTAGCAGACCTTGGGTTTACACCAATGAAAACGGCAAATACCGCTATCTCGGAAACTTCGACTGGTACAACTACATCTTCAAGAAAGTCCGTCCGGAAACCGAACACAACATCACCATCAACGGAGGAAACGACAAGATAAACTATTATGTCAGCGGACGTTATCTCTATCGTGAGGGTGTGTTCAACAATGCTTCCGAGGATATAATGAACGGATATTCTTTCCGTGCCAAAGTGAACGCTCAGGTCAAATCGTGGCTCCGTTACACCGGTAACGTCAGCTATGAGGGGTCTTCATACGACTACGGCGGATACTGGGAGCAGGACGGTTCAGAGGGACTCTCATCCCACGGTATTCTTTGGAACATCACACAGAACATAAGCCCTACTCTCGTACCTGTGAACCCTGACGGAACAACCACGATGTACACCAACGGCATACAGTTCGCGGATTCACCTATCGCATCAGGTCGAGGCGGCGTGCTCACGGACGGAAGGAACAAGAACTCCCGCAAGGTTAACTACCTTATGATGACAAACCGTTTCGTCTTCGATATTACTAAGTGGCTGAATATCACGGCAGATTATACCTACCGTCTGAGAGATAATAACAACAGTTACCGTTCTTATCCTACAGCCAACACTTGGGACAAGAATATGAAGAACATTGTTGACTTCACCAACGGTTCCATCTATGACTTCTATCAGGAGGTTCGCGGACGTCTCAACGCTCATATCGCGAACGCGTATGTAAACGTGAACAAATCCTGGGACAAGCACAACCTTACAGCTGTAGCCGGAGCCCAGCTCCAGGATTATCATACTTCCACTCTCACAGTACGCCAGAAAGGTTCCATCTCCGACAAGCTTGCATTCATCAATATGGCTCAAGGAGTAATCGAGGCCTCAAGTGAATCCAACACATCATACAGGACCCTCGGTTTCTTCGGCAGAGTGAATTATGACTACGCCGGTAAATATCTTTTGGAGGTTTCAGCCCGCGAAGACGGTTCTTCAAGATTTGCAAGAGGCAACAGATGGGCATTCTACCCTTCAGCATCAGCAGGTTGGAGAATGTCGGAAGAGAATTTCTGGAGTCCGCTCAAGAACTGGTGGGATCTTGCCAAAGTGCGTTTCTCTTATGGCTCCCTCGGTAACCAGCAGGTAAGCAACTACTCTTATATCAGCACTCTTACGACATCAATGATGTCCTATACATTCGACGGAAGCACACAGGCACCTAAGGTCAGCACTCCTGGCGCAATCACAGAAGGACTCACCTGGGAAACTGTCGTAACCTACAACCTTGGAGTTGACCTCGGTTTCCTCAACAACAGGCTTACGGCAAACGCCGACTTCTATATCAGGGATACCAAGGATATGCTTACATCCTCACAGGAACTGCCTGCGGTATTCGGTACAAGTTCGCCTAAAATCAATGGAGCGGACCTTCGCACGAAGGGATATGAAATTTCCCTTGCCTGGAAAGATCAGGTCGTAGTTGCGAAAAAGCCTCTTTACTACTCAATCTCCGGTTCTATCGGTGACTATGTGACAACCATCACGAAATTCGATAATCCGAACAAGTCTTTGAGCCAGCACTATGTCGGAAAAAGACTTGGTGAGATTTGGGGATACGAAACAGACGGACTCTTCAAGACGGACGCTGAAGCGGCTGAATATCAGTCAAGAATCAACGATACTGCCGTAAACAAAGGCGTTTACGAGTGCGGTGTCGCATCTGACGCAAAACTGCGCGCCGGAGACGTCAAATTCGTTGACCGCAACGGTGACGGTGTCATCAACACTGGTTCCAACACTGTTGACGATCCGGGTGACCGCAAGATCATAGGTAACAGCCTTCCTCGCTATACCTACTCATTCCGTGGAGATATCGACTGGTATGGATTCAACCTTTCCGTATTCTTCCAGGGTGTAGGCCACTGCGACTGGATGCCGTCAGCCAACTGCTCATATTTCTGGGGCTTCTACGGATTCCCGGCCTCCTCATTCGTTCCGACTGACTTCGAATCGAAAGCGTGGAGCACGGAAAACCGCAATACATATTTCCCGCGTCGTAGAGGATATTCTACATCTAGCAACAACGCCCTCTATGTAGCTACTGACCGCTACCTTCAGAACGCCGCATATCTCCGTCTGAAGAACGTCACTCTCGGATATACTCTTCCGCTCAAGAAGAACAAAGCCGTAGAGAAAGTCAGATTCTATCTCACGGGAGAGAATCTCTGGTACTGGTCTCCGATGAAGAGGCACACCAAATACATTGATCCTGAAGTGGCTACGGCTTCGTCATCTCAGTCTGACGACTGTATCTATCCGTTCTCCAGGACCGTGTCTTTCGGAGTTGACATTACCTTCTAAACGAATATGAATATGACAAACACATATAAAATTCTTGTAGCTGGCTTGTCCATTCTTACCGCGGCATCATGCAGCGGATATCTTGACAAGTTCCCGGAGACGGCTCTCTCCCCGGAAACATTCTACACCAATGAAAATGAACTGAAGATCGCGACAAACGGCTTCTATGCTATGTTGCCGGCTCCTGACGACACCCAGGACGGTGCCCTTCAGGACAATGACCTTCAGTATCACATATCACTCAATTCTTACCAGAGAGGAACCCGTACCGCAGAAACGGAAACCTGGAGTTCCAGCACCTGGTCAGACCTTAGAAACCTCAATTACTACCTCGAGCATTCAGTGAAATGTGAGAACGAGAGCATCCGCGCAAAATATGACGGTATCGCCTATTTCTTCAGGGCACTGTTCTACTACGAGAAGGTGCGCAAATACGGTGACGTTCCGTTCTATGACAAGGTCATTTCCGATAAAGACACAAAATCTCTGTACCGTCCTCGCGACAGCAGAGGCTATGTGATGGAAAAGGCTATGGAAGATCTTGACAAGGCAATCAGCGGACTGCCTGAGACTTGGGACGAGGGAGTGTTCCGCATAAACAAATATGCCGCATACACACTGAAATCCCGTATGGCTCTCTTCGAAGGTACTTGGAGAAAATATCACGATGTCGCAGACGAGACCTATACTAAAGAGGACGGCAGCACTGTCACTCTTTCAGCAGAACATTTCCTTCAGCTTTCCGCAGAGGCTGCAAAAGCAGTGATGGACAGCGGAAAATATAAGATGTACACCGGTTCTACTCTCATAAAGGACGAGCCATACCGCGACTTCTTTGTTCTTGAGGACGCTGAGACCGCTGAGACAATACTGTCCAGAAGATATGTATATTCTGATGAGCTGAATATCCGTCACGGTCTTCAGTTCAAATATAAGAACCAGCGCTACTCATTGACCAGAGCTCTGGCATATCATTATCTGATGGCTGACGGAACCCCGTTCCAGAATCAGGAAGGATGGGAGACAATGCAGTACAACAAGGAGTTCAGCGGACGTGATCCGCGTATGTCCCAGACCATAGCCGCTCCTGACTATGTGGCTTTGGGAACGGACGCTTCCACAAAATACTATCCGAGCTGCAAAGATTATGACCGCAGCGGATACCGCCCGATCAAATACTTCTCTGATGACACCCACGACGGAGCAACGACATCAACTACTGACTATGCAATCTTCCGCTACGGTGAGGTTCTCCTCAACTATGCAGAGGCAATGGCAGAACTCGTACTCGCAGATCAGAGCGTAATCGACGCTACTGTCAACGTAGTACGTTCACGTGTCGGAATGCCAGGACTTGACGTTGCCGCTGCGAATGCGTCTCCTGATTCATTCCTGAGCTCATATTATACTGATTCACACCTCAACACCGCGAACAAGGGACTTATTCTTGAAATTCGCCGTGAAAGGACCGTGGAACTTGTAAACGAAGGCTTCAGATTCTGGGATATGCTCCGCTGGCACGAGGGAGAACAGCTCTGCCCTGCATCCAACACAATGGGCCCGGGATTCATCGGATGCTGGTTCCCTTCTCTTGGAGAATATGATATGAACAATGACGGAAAGGCTGATCTCTGCATCTATCAGGGAAGCACTCCTGTCACTGACTGCGACAACACGCTTAACGTTTCTGAGGGCAAGGAGAATACTCTTTCCGAAGGCACGAGCGGCTATCTTGTCCAGTTCAAGGACCAGACTTACAAATGGGAGGAGAAAGATTACCTCTATCCTATTCCTGTAAAACAGATACAGATTTATCCTAAGGATGAAACTACGGGTCAAAGTGTTCTGACACAAAACCCTGGATATTGATTTATTTGACAGATTGATAATTCCTACAAAAATGAATAAAATCAGAATATCGGCTCTGTTGTGCATTTCTCTGATGCTTGCCGCCTCCTGCGAGTCTTATGATGACTCGAAGTTGTGGAAACAGGTTGACGAAAGCGAACAGCAGATTTCCGAACTTAAAGCATCTCTGGCGCAGTTGGAAGGGCAGATCAAGCTTTTGGCGGCGGCGCAGCAAGGTGGAGTCGTAACCTCCATAACAGAGAATCCGGATGGAGGCGTGAAAATCGTCTATACCAATGCGGACGGAACTTCCGCAACTGCAGAAATAGCCAAGTCCGACGATGTCAAGAGCGTTGACATTATCGGAACAAAAGAAGAGAACGGCGTGCTCTACTGGACTGTAACATCCGGTGGAAAGACCACAATTCTCACGGATAAAGACGGTGCCAAGATTCCTGTATCCGGACGTACTCCTTCATTTACGACAGACAAGGACGGATATTGGATGGTAAACGGAGACTATATACTTGACGCCAACGGCGAGAAAGTAAAATCTTCCGGCCATAAAGCATCTCTCATCTCATCTGCAGTAAAGAATTCTGACGGCACTGTTACGCTGACATTGGCGGACGGCTCGACATTCACGATGGCTTCCTCAGAAAGTTTCTCACTTAAAATATTCTACAACTCAGAAGAGGTAAGCAGAGAGCAGAAAGTTTCAGATGGAGTCACCTCCCTCGAATTCACTTACACCCTCACAGGCACTGCCGCAGAAGGAGCGACCGTAAACATTACCAGGACTGACAGCGTTGAGCCTAAGGTCAACAGCACTGCAGGCACAATCAGCGTCACTGTTCCGGATCCGTTCCGCAAAGGCCAGTTCACTGTTGTAGCGACAGACGAAGAAGGACACTTTGTCGCAAAAACAGTTTATCTCCGCGGTACATTCTCAGTTGAAACGGAAAACGAAATCTGGAAGACTACTGAGTCAGAATTGCTTGCACCGGGTTGTTACTACTATGCTATGGATTTCAAGAACATAGCACGTAAGATGAAGGTGCTTGAGATTGACCTCACAAATCCTTCAATAGAGGTAACCACGGCAGTAGCTGACGACGAGATGCCTAACCCTAACGGAAACGGCAACCTCAACAATGGATTCAATCTGCGCGAGACTCTTTCCCAGCTTTGCGCGCGTAAAACGGCTGAAGGCGAGAATGTGGTTGCCGGCGTAAATACTGGATTCTTCGATTCAAATGACGGAATCCTGCGTGGCGCCCACATCGAAAATGGCGAACTGGTCTATATGAATAATCCATACGTAGTCAATACTTTGGCAAATCACGCCTGGGCATTCACCGTTTTCAAGGATAACACTGCTTCCTGCGGCAAGAAATCATTCATAGGCAACATCGAGGCTAACGGAAAAGAATGCAATTTCTACAGTGTAAACGACACAATCGTGCGCGGAGGAAGTGCAAGTAGACTTGCCAGCTATCCTGTCAATATATACACTTCCCGCTATGTGAAGACCCCGCACGCTTCCGCACCTTCCATCACAAATACTCTCGCCACCAAGGCGCTGTATGTGGTTGCTGAATACACCGGAGCGAATATGCAGGTGAACGAGGGTTGGGCAGAGGCGAAAGTGACCGGCATATATGACGGACGCACAGAGGCTCTGGCCGAAGCTCCGTATCTCACGGACAAGAAAAGCGTGGCAATTCAGGCCTGGGGAAGTAGAGCGGACGAATTTTCCGCACTCAAGGCAGGCGATGTCATCAAACTCAAAGCGACAATGACTGTCGAGAATGAGGAGACCAAGCCTATTCTCACGCAGAACTCGACAATGTGGCATTATGTCACAGACGGTGAGAACACCTTGTACACAGTTCCTTCGAGTCACGATTTCCGCAAGCTCAGCGACCCTATGACTTTCGTATGCGTTGACAAGAGCGGTTCAAGAGTTATGATTGTGGAGATTGACGGAAGGACTGAGATATCGACAGGAGTCAAAGCCGAAGAAGTGACTGAAATCGCGCTCAGACTTGGAGCTTGGAATTCAACACGTTTCGACGGTGGCGGTTCCGCTGCGATGTGGGCGAAGAGAAGCGGTTCTTCAGGTCTTGTAAGTTCGCCTTCTGATTCCAAGGGAGAGCGCAGCTGTATGAACTATATTTATGTACGACAGAAATAAGGTATCACTATGAAGAAGATATCTGCTATTATAGCATTTACCATCGCGGCTCTGATGCTTTTCAGCTGCGACGGGTACGACAGTTCACAGATTGACAACAGCATAAAGAACATCGAGAACAGTCTCACGGCTCTCGAGCATAAGGCTGACAGTCTGAATGGCGTACTTTCATCTGTGTCTGGCTTTGTCAACAGTAACTACATTTCGCGTGTGGGAACTGACAAGGACGGCAACTATGTAATCACTTACCAGGACAAAGGCGGTGAGAAAAAGACAGTGACGCTTGCCAAAGCTTCTTCAGTAAGCAGCAATACTATGTTCGGTACTGCGGAAGAAGGCGGAGTGGCATATTGGAGATTCACTTCCGACAACGGAAAAACCTGGGAATGGCTTCTCGACAAAGACGGCAACAAGATGCCGCTTTCCGGTCCCGCACCTGTTGTAGGCATCAATGCTGACGGATACTGGACAGTAAACGGAGAGAACACAGGAGTTCTTGCAAAAGATATGACTACTGAGATTTTCAGCAATGTCGAGGCCGATTCCAAGAGCGGTCTGGTCGTATTTACTCTCACGGACGGAAGCTCATTCTCAGTCACATTCAATGAAGCGCTTGCGATAGAGTTCTCAACTCCGTCCTTCAACGCGATTGAAGATTACAGCACGACTCTGACTATCGGATACACCCTCAGCGGCACTCTCGCAAAAGATGCTGTTGTGGATTACCTTACTTCTTACAATGTCAAAGTCAACGTAAGCGAAGCGCTGAAGACGATAAGCGTTTCAATGGAAGAAGGCGCTGAGGAAGGTAATGTCGTAATTGTGGCATCTGCCGGAGATGAGGTTGTTTACAAACCGCTGTTCTTCTCTTATGGAAAGACAATCATTGAACTGGAAGACTACATCAAGAACAATGAAATCATTACCCCTATGGGCGAGCCTGTCGTAAATCTTACAGGAGATATGACGGCATTCACCATCCGGGTATCACACAACATTGACGTAGAGCCGTCCGTTGCCACCGAGTGCGCATCCTGGCTCAAACGCACTGATACAAAAGCCACTGTGACTTCAGAGTTTAATTTTGTCGCAGAATACTTCGAGAGCAAGACAAATGATGCGCGCGAAGGACGTATCCTCCTGAAAAACAGTCTCTACGATGTTTCGACAGCTATTGTCGTAAAACAGACTCCTATCGTAAAGGGTGGCGGTTCTGATGATCCGTCCGCAGACAAGGGTATCGGTGATGTAAGCACATTTATGGAATTTGTGCGCAGCGTAAATGCCGGAGCTTCAACTACCCGTTGGGAGAACGAGGCTGGAGAGGTTTGTCTTCTTGCTGACATTGACCTGACAGGTGTCGAATGGACTCCAGTAGGAAATGCGACAAGCGAGTCAACTGGAGCTCCTGCTATGACATTTGATAAAGCATTCGTAGGCAAATTCAATGGTCAAGGTCACAAAATCACAGGCATCAGCTGGAGCGTAGATGTATCCAAGTCCAGTGTTTATGGACTGTTCGGAGCAGCCAACGGTGCAACTGTAAGCAACCTTGTACTCGGTGAAGATGGAGACGCAATCACTGTTACAGGCACTCCTACGGTCACTCCGTCAATCGGTTGCCTTATCGGTTATGCTGAAAACGTGACAATCTCAAACGTAACCAACAACGTGGATATCATTTATGATGCAGAATGTCCTCAGGCAATGGCAACAAGCCTTGCAGGAATAGTCGGAAGCGGAAAAGACCTTGTCATAGGCGGAAAGACCAAGGATGAAGCTGTCAAGAACAACGGTGACATACTTGTAAGAAGTCAGATAGCAAATGCCCAGGCCGGCGGTACTGGTCTGCAGACTGCGGGTATCACTGCATACGTCCTCAGCGGCACGGAAAGTTCATTTACGAACTGCACCAATACCGGTCACATCACCGGTCCTAACGGCCGAAGCGGAGGTATTATCTCTTCAATAAACGGAACCGGCGTAAACAAGACAACCATCAGCAAGTGCGTCAATTCCGGACTTATCGAGGATAACTATCTTGATTTCGACGGATATACAAATGCCAAGAGAATGGGCGGTATCCTTGGAGGCTCCGAAGCGCAGAGCGTTTCAGTGGAATCCTGCACAAACAGCGGTAATGTATTCTCACATACGGGATGCCGTTGCGGTGGATTCGTAGGTCACTTCAAGGCTGGTGCTATCGCAGGATGCGCCAATACGGGTATCATCCTCAGCAAGATTACGCCACAGGCTGAAGACCATAGCGGTGGAGACGGTCCTGGTTGGGCGGCCGGCTACTGCAACATAAAGATTTCCGGATGTACACGCGGAGGAAAGGTAGGCGAATGGGCAACATATAAGGATTCTCCTGAATCTGCTCCTGACGCAACTATCTACAACGCATACGGATACAGAAATTCACAATACTTCGATGCTTCAGATAACCAATAAAATGAACACGATGAAAAGATTTATAAAATATTCTCTACTTGTTCTGCTGGCACTTTCATCGATTGTCTGCTGCACATTCGATGACAGCTCCATCCAGAGCAGGCTCGATGAGATAAAGAACAGGATCGCCGCGCTCCAGTCAAGGATTGACGATGCAAATGCCCAGGTGGAGAGTCTCGGACTTCTCACCTCCGGCAATGTCATCACATCCATAGACAAGAATGCCGACGGCAGTTATGTGCTCACCTATCTTGACGCCGCAGGCGAAGAAAAGACTCTGGTGGCTGCAGCTACAGATCAGCTTATCAATGTACCTGTTCTTGGAGTCCGCAAGGATGACAACGGACTTTATTATTGGACTGTCACCGTCGGTGAAACCACCACGGATATTCTAGTTGACGGTGCACCTGTACCTGTCGCAGGCAAGACCCCAAAAGTATCTGTCGATGCTGAAGGTTATTGGACTGTTGACGGTGAGCGTATTCTTAACGCGGCAGGCAATCCTATCGAGGCTGCGGACGGCAGCTCCACGATATTCAAGGAAATTGCGAAAGACTCGGACGGTAATCTGGCCATCACTCTCGGCAACGGAAGCAAGGTGACCATACCTGTTCAGAACTCTCTGAATCTGACTCTTTCTTCATCAGTCAACATCACGGTAGCCAATCTGTCCGCAACCCAGACTATCGGCTATGAGGTCAGCGGCTCGAGCGCAGAAAATGCAATCGTAGCCATTGCTGAGGCCAAAAACATCAAAGCCGCCCTTGATAAGGAACAGAACGAAGTTTCAGTCTCATTCTCTGACGCTTTCACTTCCGGTCACCTGATTCTGATGGCTACAGATCTCGACAGGAACACTGTGCTGCGTCCAGTATTCTTTGAAAAGGCTAAGGAAACAAAAATCAACATCACGACAGCTGCTGACCTCATTGCGTTTGCAAACCGTGTTAACGCACAGGACGGCGCAGAGACTATGGAGGTTTATCTTGACAAGGATATAGATATGTCATCCGAGTCAAACTGGACTCCTATAGGAAACGGTACATTCTCAGGTTCCGCAGTTACAGGAGCCTCATTCAAGGGTACGTTCTACGGACAGAACCATACTGTCAAAGGGCTCAAGATGAGCATAGGCTCAGATGCGGAAAGCGGTGCTGTCACCGGACTCTTCGGTATTCTTCAGGGAGCGACAGTCAAGGATGTGACAGTCGGTGAAGGCTCTACTGTAACCTCATCTTCAGCCGCATTAGCTTGCGCGGGCGGTGTTGCCGGTGCTGTCGTAAACTCCACTGTTGAGCACTGCTTCAATTATGCGGCATTCAACATTTCCGGGGGTAAGGACAACATCAGCCAGAGATTCGGAGGAATCGCCGGCAGCTTGTATTCAGATGGCGAAACGCTCTCTCAGATTACGAACTGCACCAACTACGGCAAGTTCTCATCAGTGAATACCGTAAATACCAAGAACGGTGGAACAGCATTCTCCGAAGGCGGTGTTGTAGGATTTGCAGAGAGCGCAAATTCCGCTTTGAGAGTTCGCATCACATCCTGCGACAACTACGGCGAGATGAATGTACAGGCATCCAGAAATGCAGGTATCGCTGCGACATTGAACAAGAACGCAACTGCGGAGAAATGTACAAACTATGCGAATATCACCAACACTGACACAAAGGCAAGCAACACCCGTGTTGCCGGAGTCGTATCCGGAATGGGTTCTCAGACTTCAGTCCTCAACTGCGTCAACAAGGGAAATATCACTTTCGCAGTAGCAGGAAACACCACGCAGGGATATGCCGGAGGTGTTGTAGGCCAGACCAATGACAACAGTAATGTGGTCAGCTATTGCGAGAACTACGGATGCGTACGTTCTGACATCTTCAATGCGACAGACGCGACAAAACGCTTCATATCCATCATTGTAGGAAACACGAACAATAAAACCTGTATAATCACCAACAACAAGGTAGGCGGAAAGATCGGTCCTTACTCGGATGATAGCGCTGTCGTGACCATCACGGCTGAGAATTTTAGTTCGTATGTTTACTTCACGCCTAAGACTGCGCCGTCTGCTACAGTAGGCAACGAATTCGCCGGTGAAATTCTGAGCAAAGGCATCGCCTCAGCACAGGATCTCGTAGAGTTCGCAGCTGCCGTCAACGCCGGCGAATCCACCGAAAAATGGCAGGACGAAGCAGGCGGTGTAAACCTTCTGAACGACATAGATATGACTTCCGTTACCGATTGGACCCCAATCGGCAACGGTACATATTCGGTCGCTTCCAACGTGATTACCGTGACAGGTGCTCAGTTTACAGGCAAGTTCAACGGACAGGGTTACAAGATCCGTAATTTCAAGGCTGTCGATGCTTCCTCTACAGCAGGAAGCACCTTCGGTCTGTTCGGAATTGTCGGTTCCGGTGCTACTGTAGAAAACTTTACTTTCGAATCATCCTGTTCACTGACTGTTACCGCGACAGCAAAAAATACTGCCAGCGGACTCATAGCCGGTCTTGTACTTGACGGTACCATACGCGATGTTCACAGTTACGCGCCTATGACTTTCAAGGGAAAGACAGGTGCCAACAACGCGGCCCAATTTATGGCGCTCATAGGTTATGCTTTCACTGAAAAATCCGCCGTCACGATTGACAGCATCGACAATTACGGCGAAATTACGGCTGAGAATGCGGACAATAATCAACAGGGCGGTGCTTCTGCGCAGCATATCGCAGGTATCGTAGGCTTCTCCAGCTCTGACGCGAGTGCCACGACCTTCGTGACAATCTCAGATTGTTCCAACAGCGGTAATATGACATCCGCAACGTGCCGTACTTCAGGCATTTGCGCAGCCGCTAACCGCTCTACAAACCTTGTCAACTGCGTAAACAGAGGCAACCAGTTTAATAGTTGCCCCGGCTCTGACAAGGGGCGTCTGGGCAACATTACCTGCAACACTGGAACAGGCTCATCTGCCAGCGGATGTATCAATTACGGAGACCTCATTTCGACTTCAAGTTCAAGAATCGGAGGTATCACGAGCCTTTCAAATACAGCGACATTCACCGGTTGCGCAAACTACGGCAAGATTCAGTCTGACAATAAGTATAGAGGTGTATTCTGGGGCTATAACAGCGGAGCCGCTACCTGGAACAACTGCACCGCAGGCGGTACTGTCGGGACATACGCTAACGGCGAAGGTGTTGATGACACCTATACTGAAGCCACAAAGATAAACTATCTCGGGCAGCAGGGATCTAAAAAATCTACCCTGGACAACATCACATACCTCATCGGCACCAAAGATGCTGAGCCGGAGCCGGAGTCGAATGCAAAACTGAAAATCCTATTTATAGGAAACAGTTTCACCAAGGACGCAGTTGAGCATCTTCCTGGAATGCTTGCAGCCGCCGGTATCACTGACATAAAGCTCTGCCACATGTATTACGGAGGCCGCCGCGTCTGCGAGTACAATGACGGCTACAGTACTTCGGTTGACTACCACTGCTATCGCTGCGAGAACGGAGCTACGACCTGGACAGATGTGACAGGGAAGAGCCTCCACGAAGTTGTCTCAAGCGACAAATGGGATATTGTAACCATTCAGGAGCATACAGGCCGAGCAGTAGCCTGGTCTTGGACGGATAGCCAGAAAACTGCTTTCCAAGGACTAGTGGACAAAGTTAAAGCTGATTGCCCTGAAAAGACTCCGCAGTTCTATTTCATTATGTCTCAGGCATATTACAACCTTGCAAAGATTGCGTCTTCTGACCAGTCTGCAGAGACATTCACTGATACTGAGGGAATGTACAATACAATTGTTTCAATGACAAAGAGCCTGATGACGGACATTACGGATTTCAAAGACGTTGTCGCCACCGGAACTTGTCTGCAGAATCTGAGGACATCCTCATTGAACAACTCTATGCAGCTTACCCGTGACGGCTACCATATGGATTATGGAATAAGCCGCTATGCTGCTGCTTGTATGGTATTCGAGAAACTCATCAGTCCGACTTTCGACAATGTAAAACTCGATTCCAATAGTTACCGTTATACAACATCAAGCACCACAGATGGCAGTTATTCAACACCTGTAACGGATGCGAACGCTCCTGTAGCGCTCAAGGCCGCACGTGCCGCGTTGACAACGCCGTATGCAGTAACTAACATAGAATAAGAGCATTTGAGTGTGGGCAAACAGAACGCCCACCTTCCAATCACAGATAAAAAGGGGATGGCCAAAGAGTCCAAGACTTGGAGGTTATCCTCTTTTTAATGTGCGTGTATCGTCGTTCTTATCGGTATAGGGTAAATCTTATATGGTAGGAAGCTGTTTTGAGATGGTTCCCGAATTTTATTATGTGGAATTTTCGAGACAGTTTCGGCTTCGGAAGAGGGAGCATAGCAGTAGCTACGTGACCGATGACGAAGATGAAAATGGCCGGAAAGGCCTTGTAAGAAAAGAGCGGAATTATTTCAAAACAGCTTCTAAGAAGGATGGTATCTAGATAATAATTGAGATGAGCAGCATTGCGAGAATCGACAGGGCAGTACGCAATTCCCTCAGAGCCAGATTGAGATGATTCTCGACCGTCTTTTTCTTGATATTGAGCTTTGACGCTATTTCATCATTGCTCAATTGCTCCAACCTACTCAGTACAAATATCTTGCGTCGCTGCTCCGGCATTTTTGAAACAAGGTCTGATATTACGGATTCCTTGTTTTTTATATCAATCTGATTCTCGAGCAACTGGTCGTAGGATATATCCATATCGGAGTCTGTTAACTCAATCTTGCTTTTCCTCAGATAGTTGATCGTCTGGTTGAGGCTCATCCTATAGATATAGGGGCGGAGCGAGGTGATGTCCGGAAGTGCGGCTCGCATAAGCCACAGTTTGATGAATACCTCCTGGGCAATGTCAGAAGCGTCCTCGTCTGTCTTGAGCAGGCTTCTTATGAATCCATAGACTTGCGGATAGTATGTGTCGAATATACGTCTGAAAGCGCGTCTGTCGCCAGCGGCAGTGCGTTCCATCAGAAGTCTTTCATCTTGTTTCGATAGCATAGGGTCCATCAAGCAGTTCGGCGCAAATTTATGGATAAAAAACGATATAACATAATTGCGGACGTTAAAAAGCTGTTACAAAAAATTCGGGAACCATTTCAAAACAGCTTCTGAAAAATTATTTTCGGGCGGCATCTGATAGTTCTCCGAAATATTGCTAACTTTCAGATTGTATAGAAGATATAGGGATTCTGTGAATCGCGACTCAAATTATTTTATGGGAAGTAGAAATATAGAAGTTTGTTGCACTTCGGTGAATGATGTTCTAGAAGCGTGGTACGGCGGTGCCGTCAGAGTGGAACTGTGCTCTGCAATAAGTTGTGGGGGAGTGACGCCAAGTTATGGGCTGATTTCAGATACTGTGCGTATTGTGAAAGAATTGTTGCATTCGTCGGACGCTGATGGGTCTGAAAACGCGGCTTCTGACACTCATAGACGTTTTGCCGTCAATGTGCTTATCCGACCTCGGGAAGGGGAGTTCTGCTACTCTGCTGCGGAAATAGATACGATGATTTCAGATATACGATTCTGTTCGGAAGTCGGAGTCGACGGCGTCGTAATAGGCGCGTTGACACCGGAAGGTAATGTTGATATGAATGCCTGCAGAAGGCTGGTGGATGCCGCCGATGGTATGAGCATTACATTTCACAGGGCCTTTGATGCCTGCTTAGATCCGTTTGACGCGCTCGAGAAAATAATCGCCCTTGGTTGTGACAGGCTGCTGACTTCCGGACAACGTTCCGATGCGTTGAAAGGTTCGGAACTGATACGGAAACTCGTAGCCCAGAGTGGCGGGCGTATTTCGATAATGCCGGGCTCCGGTATTAAGTCGGAGAATATACTTGAGATAGAAAGGATTACAGGTGCTAACGAATTCCACTCCACTGCAAGATATGCTGTGCCTGATTTGTCAAGACGTCACGTCCCCGAACTTGGATTTGAAGAGCCTTCTGTAAAATTGCCGGCATCTTTCCTTGACGACCAATGTAATGACGTTGACGATAATCTCAGATACGTTATGCGTACGTCACGCGATGTCGTGCGCCAACTGGTGGAGAGAGAGTAATGGCTTTCCATTTGACTGATGACTCCGCTTAAAAATAAAACCATAGAGGTTATTTTATTTTTTTTACACTATTTCACATCTTATTGATACTCAGATTTTGACGATAACAGAATTTGAGTATCTTTGCGATTGAGTCATATGTGTACGAAGTCATCTGTCATAGTGGCATCGGACAAAGACCGAAAAGAGATTTTATTCTATGGCGTTCGCGCCGTGGCTTGACTACTTTAGAAAACCAACGAAGTATTGTATGAAAACAACTGCCATTAAATCAATTGTTTATTCTGTTTTATCCTGCGGTATCCTTGGAATCTTGGGTTCCTGCGCAGAGAAAGAGACACCTGCCGTTGTAGAGGTCATTGATGTCATGCTCAGCGCAGATGTTCTGAATATGACGGTGGGGCAGACCTTGCCTCTTTCGGCTACGGTCTCTCCGTCCAACGCCTCCAACAAGAAAGTTATCTGGTCCAGCAGTGACGATTCTGTGGCATCCGTCGATGACGGTAAGGTAACTGCACTTAAAAAAGGCAGCACCACTGTCACAGTGAAGACGGATGACGGCGACAAGACAGCATCCTGTGAGGTTCTGGTAAGCTTATCTGGCAAAATGACCAGCATCTCGCTCGAAAAAGTCACGGCAAGCACTGCGACTTTCAAAGGTCACATTGACGCAGGAGATGAAGAACTGGCATCCAGCCGGATAACTCTTTATTATTCAGATGCTGAGACCTTTGATCGCGACATAGCTGAATATGTTTCCATAAGCACTTTTGACGAAAACCACGATTTCACGATCTCGTTGAATAAGCTGAAGTACGGCACCAAATACCGCTATTTCATGTCGGCGATGGTCAATGACGAAATGGAGAACAGCAATCTGGAGGAGTTCGTCACTTCCGAGCCGGTCATATCATATAATGTGGATGTTACGGCAAACACTGCCGTTTTCACAGGCACGGTCGATGATTATTTCATTGAGGACAGAGAAAACATAGAGATAGGTTTCATCTTCTCTATGGCAGATGATCAGGCGGCAGGCGGAAACGGACAGAAGATGAAAGTTACTGACTGGCAGGAAGACGGTTCGTTCTCTCTTGAACTTACGTATTTGGAATATGGAGAAGAATACCATTGCTCCGACTATGTCGCTCAAGGGGGAACGGCAGATAAGATCGGTTCTGTGCAGTCGTTCAAACTGCCCAATCCTTATAGTCAGGATTTGGATGTTTCTGCGGCAGAGGACCTGTCCGCATCCGGCACAGCCAATTGCTATATCGTGTCAAAGGCAGGTACGTACAAGTTCAAGGCCGTAAAGGGCAACAGCAATGAATCAGTCGGTGCTGTCAGCTCTTGTCGGGTACTTTGGGAGACGTTCGGGACTGACACCGCCCCACAGCTCACTGATCTTGTAATGGGCGCCGTCTATCGGGACGGTTATATCGTATTCTCCACCAATACGCAATACCGGAAGGGCAATGCATCCATAGCTGCCAAAGATGCTGACGGAAAGATTCTATGGTCCTGGCATATCTGGTTTACTGACAGCCCGGCGGCGCAGAACTATCGCAACAATGCCGGTACGATGATGGACCGCAATCTCGGGGCTACATCGGCAAAGTGGGGCGACCTCGGCACGATTGGGCTTATGTACCAATGGGGCAGAAAAGACCCGTTCTTTGGCGCATCACAACGCACTGGAAACATTGAGGCGGCGGCAACCGCGAAATTGAAAACCGCAAACTCGGGATCAGACAGTAACGTAGGCACTATAGCCTATGCGACGGAGCACCCCACCACATTCATAACGAATTACGGTTATGACTGGTTAGTTGGTAGCAGTGCTCGTGAGAGTACGCGCTGGCAGTCAAAGAAGACTATCTATGACCCGTGCCCTGCAGGGTGGAGAGTGCCGGATGGCGGCAGGGATGGAGTATGGGCGAAAGCATTCGGAAATGGTCTGGAGTATTGGGACGATGGCTGGGATGATGATGTAAGAGGAATGGACTTCATTGCGACCTCTTATCCGTTGGCAAGCGGTTACGACTCTGTATGGTATCCTGCCGCCGGCTTTCGTTATAACCAAACAGGTAAATTGTATTACGTTGGCTTTTGGTGCATATCTTGGTCGGTAACAGTTGAATCAGGGCTTCCGCTTGTCTTGCATTTTGAGAATTACAATCGTTATGTCTATCCATACTATAATATGAATAATGGATTTGCCACCGGCGCAACTGTCCGTTGCTGCAAGGAGTAATGAAATTGGAGAAATTATGATCGAGTCCTTCTGAAAAGCCGAGCCGGAAAGCGTTTTTTTTGAATTCCTATATCCCACTCAGGACATTGCTCAATTGGCTTGCCAGCGATGTGTTGTAGCCGGTTGAGATATAGACGATACGCCCGAAACTGTCGCATATTGCAATAACCGGCAACGTACTTGATTCGACGTGGCATCCCTCGCAAAGCATCTTCCGGACAGCACTGCCGGAATCGATTCCGAAATGCAGATTGCAATTGTCGCAGAGTCCTGAACCGGAGACTTTGGACGCAACAGCCTGTGCGCCTTTCTTGGATTCTCCGAAAATGATGATTGGACGGTTCCATTCCTCCAGATTCTTGTTGAGTGACAGAATCTCCCTTATTGCGTGGTTGCTCGGTTCATCGGATTCACCCAAGATTGCAAGCAGAAAATATCCCCTGCCGGTAGTGCTCAAAATTGAACTTTTCAGCGTTGAACCGTCTTGATTGAGAACTTCATATATGGCTTCCGGGTCCATGGAACCGATTACACAAATTTCAGATGATGCCTGTCTCATAATGAGCTCGACGTCTGTGTTCCTGTCCGGCAATACTTCAAAGGAGGTGAGCCGAGCCAATACACTTCCGCTTGCCAGCCTGGTTCCGCTGGTCAGCAGGTATGTTCCTGCATCAAGCGTAAACGGTTTGCTGAAACTTCTGGCAGATGCATTGGTACCCAATTCTGTGGCGTCTCCGCCCTCAAAATCAAGCAGATGCCTTGTCCCGTCGATTATTTTGCTCAATGTGAAATGCCTGTAATATTCAGGGTCGTCCAATGTCCCTGTTCCTGGCTTATATTTCATTGTGAACGTGCCTTTAGGCGAAATTTTGCCGGATGACGGTACCTCGGAGTCGGATTCAGGCAGAGAAATGTCAATCCATTCCCGACCGGACAAATATTGCGCTTTGCCTGTCATTTGGTCAATTCTTGCAGGCAGCCCATACGTCCTCAGTGCAGCTACAATGAAAATATATCTTGACCTGGCATCTGAGACTCTCATTCGGAGCACACCCGCAGGAGTGCATTGCAGACGTCTGGAATTCAGGCTGTCCGCTACACAGATGTTTTGCGCGCTCCACGATATGATTTCTTTCGCAATCTTCTCGGCCCGAGTTTCCTTGCCTGAGACTATGTCCGGAGACAGGCTTTGATTCAAGGCTTCACGTATCATACGATGATAAGGCTGTATGAACTCTCCATAGATGCGCGGGCAGAGGACATAAGCATAATATGTCTCTGCGTCCGGACACAAGTCGCTGACCGGTGCGGCAGTGTTGAGCGCATCTTCCAGGACGCTGCATTTTGTGTCACGCAAATCTTTTCTGCTCAATGTCTTGAGCATAGCAAGCGCTTCATCTGTTTTGCCGTTCTCTGCTGAACTTGACAGAAATTCTCGGATGTCTTTCCAGTTGCCTTTGGCGTCGATAAGTTGGCGGCAGGCTTCCTTTTCCTGAGACGAGGTCAATTCTGAGATTCCTAGCCTTTCACCGGCGTTGGATTCTGTTGTGAAAGTGGCTGTATATGCGGTTCTGATTGCATTTTCCTGTTCGAGCCTTAACCTGTTCAATTCGATGGCCTCATCACTGGCGTAAGATGGAATTTTGCCGTTGATGGGTGGATCTATATCTACATCGAAGGATATTTGTGCATCTGATGACTTGTCAAGGATAATATCCGCAAGTGCTTGGTTTTCATCACCGTCAGAGCTCAGGACTCCATAACCATATTGGTCATTATGGCTTGCCCATACGAACATATCTCCAATTCCGCTGTGAAGCGATGCTCTACCGTCTCTGCCTGACGTCAGAGTGACAGCCGGATACATTTCACCATAGTTATATATACAGAATTCCACTTTTGCACCTTTGACGGGATTACCTGCGGCGTCCAGCACTCTCACGGTGTTCAAGCGGGTCTTTACATAATTCCCTATGACATTGATTTCCGTGAAGTTGGGAGTGCGTCGAATTACGTCTTCAGGTCCGTTATAGTCTCCGAATACAAGAGTGTGCATAAGCATAGCCCTTGAGGCAGGCTCGTTGAACCAGGCCATATTCAGCTCGGGCTCCGGTTCGCAAGCTCCTAGAAATGACCATTTTCCGTCTGTCCACACTTCAACCCAGGCGTGGTTGTCATCGGTGTGAGCCCATCTCGGGGTATATACCTGTCGTGCAGGAATGCCGACAGTACGCATAGCGGCTACCGTGAATGTGGATTCCTCTCCGCAACGGCCTTCCGCATTCAGAATGCTTGCAAGAGGGGAGGATGTCCTGGCGTCTGACGGCGTATATGTCACTTTTTCGTGGCACCAATGATTGATTTCCAATGCGGCGTCGTGCATGGACATACCTGCGGTGCGAGCCTTCAGTGTGTCATAATACATCATCCGGAAATCGTCGAGCCTTTCATTGTTGACCCTTACCGGCAGAACGAAATGCTTGAACAAATCGTCTGGAACTTCACGGCCCCACGGCATTTCTTTCCTCGCTTTCAACGCAACTTGAGCATTCTGTCTGAAGAAATCAATGCTGTAATCACCCTGGTCCGCAATGCTCATATATTTATATAGGAATTCAATTGCTTTGCGTTCCTGCTTCTCCTCGTTGTTGCAGCCTGTCAGGAAAATAAATGTCAGAGCGAGTGCAATCGCAGATGATAATCGAAAAAGGTGCATAAGTTTTTGAGCGAAGGGCGCTGCTACTTTTTGATTAATACTTTTTGATTTATACTGAAAAATTATGGTAGTGGGGACCGAATCTTTCGAATGCGGCGCGGTCAAGGTCGTTCCTGTCGTCAGGGTGGGCAATGCTGATGAGCAATTTGGCCCTCTCCTGCAGAGACTTTCCATAGAGATCCACTGCACCGTATTCTGTTACAATCCAATGTGCGTCAGCTCTGGGAGTTACGACTCCTGCTCCGACTTTAAGGGTCGGTACAATCTTGGTCAATCCTTTGTTTGTCCTTGATGCAAAAGCAGTTACTGATTTTCCTCCTTCTGACATTGTGGCACCCTTCACGAAATCGACCTGGCCTCCGGTGCCGGAAAATATCCTTGTGCCGATGGAATCTGCGCTTATCTGTCCTGTTAAATCCACTTCCGTAGCCGAATTTATGGCCATCATATCAGGGTTCTGAGCGATTACCCACGGGTCGTTAGTGTACTTGATATCTTTCATTAGTACATCCGGATTGTGGTCAATGAACTTGTAAACCTCCTCGGAACCGAGCAGGAACGATGCCACAACCTTTCCGGTGTCTATTTTTTTATGCTTTCCGTTGATGACCCCTTTTTTGATGAGTTGGAGGATGCCGTCTGCGAACATTTCAGTGTGCAATCCGAGATTCTTGTGGTCTGCCAATGCCACTGCCAATGCGTTCGGAAGCGCCCCGATGCCCATCTGCAGGCACGCCCCGTCAGGAACAAGCTCCGCGCAATTCTTGCCTATGAGCTTTTCCGTCTCATTCGGCTCCGCAAAATCTTTAGTGACAAGGGGAGTGTTGTCCTTTACGAAATAATCTATCAATCCCGGGTCAACAAGGTCGCCGTATGCATAAGGAACATTCTCGTTTACGACTGCCAGTACGGTTTTCGCGCTTTCTATTGCGGCCAGTGAACAATCTACAGATGTTCCGAGCGATACTTTTCCTTCCGCGTCAGGCAATGAAACCTGAACCATTGCTACATCGCATCTGAGCGCTCCGCTTCTATACAGTTTTTGTGATTCACCTAAATGTACAGGAAGGTAATCTGCATATCCCGCATTGACATTGGCGCGGACATTCGGCCCCAGGAAAAATCCCTGGTCGAAGAATATGCCTTCATAACGCGGTTCTGAATATGGTGCAGGACCTTCTGTATGGAAATGGTGAAAATGGAGGTCCTTGACTTCGCCGTTGTCCGCCCTTCTGCACAATGCCTGGATGAGGACGTGGGGTACGCTGGCTACGCTGCTCAAGTGGATGTGGTCTCCGGATTTCACTGCTTTGACGGCTTCATCTGCCGAGACGTAAATCGGGTGTTTCATTCTTTATTCAATTTGTTGTTATGTGGCGTGAACATCTCACTGCCGAATAGCTAGTTCCAGCCTTCGGCAATCGTGGACGTCACATTCTTCAAAGGTAATCTTTTTCGAGGAAAATTCGTAATTTTGCCGATATGGCACATACGTTAGAAGAAAAACTTGCGCAGTTCAGCCGGGTGCTGGACGTGATGGATAAACTCAGGGCGAAATGTCCTTGGAATGCTGCACAGACTTGGGATACTCTGCGTTCGATGACTGTAGAAGAGGTGTATGAACTGAGCGACGCGGTGATGAAAAAGTCAGACAAGGATGTGGAGAAGGAACTTGGCGATATGCTTCTGCACATTGTCTTTTATTCGAAGATTGCTGAGGAACAGGGTAAGTTCGATATTGCTGACGTCCTGGACAAACTCTGCGAGAAAATGATTTTCCGTCATCCTCACGTGTTTTCTGATGCGGAGGCTTCTGATGCTGAACAGGTTTCGGAGAACTGGGAGATTATGAAGATGAAGGAGAAAGGTGGCAATAAACGTATTCTATCAGGTGTGCCGGATTCTTTGCCTCCGATTCTTAAAGCATATTCAATGCAGGACAAGGCCCGTGGGGTGGGCTTTGACTGGGAATGTCCTTCTCAAGTGTGGGATAAAGTTAAGGAGGAGCAAGGCGAATTTCAGGCTGAACTCGAGGCTATGGCAGAGGAGGAAGGAAACTTGGACAAGGCACCTGCAGGATATACTATGACGCCGGTCCCAGGCACAGCGCGTGACAGGGCCGAAGAAGAACTCGGAGATTTTATGTTCTCGGTAGTGAACGCGGCCAGGCTTTACGGACTTAATCCTGACACTGCGCTCAATAGGGCATGCGACAAGTTCCGCCGCAGATTCACTTATCTGGAGGAGCATACGATTCGTCAGGGTAGGAATTTGGCGGAGATGACGTTAGCTGAGATGGATGAAATCTGGAACGAAGCTAAGCGAGCTGAAAAAAAGTGATTTTTTTTCAGCTCGCTTAGCTTGAATTTTACCCTCAGTCGCGATAAATAGCTAGCTATTTAACTCGTTGCCAGGTGGAGCTTCTGCCGAGGGTGGGGACTCCGATATAGCCGCGCAAGACAAGATTGCCGTCGGGCGTCATCCTGATTGCCGCTTTGTAAGTATTTCCGCTCTCCGGGTCGTATATCGTTCCGTTTTTCCAGACACCGTCGTTGTAAACCATATCCTTAAGAATCTTGATGCCCACCAGAGACCTGTCTCTCAATTTGGCATCCTTGTTCTTGACATCTTTTCCGTCAGTATAACTTGTCCAAATAAGTGTTCCTACATACTTACCGTGCTGCTTTGTCACCTCTATCTTTCCGGTGCCTTCCTCAGAGAGGTATGTCCCTATCAGTTTGTCTCCGTTGCCGGTCTGTGCAAATGCCAGAACCGCAGTAAAAAGCAGTATCGCTGCAATTACAATCTTTTTCATAGTTGTATTTATTTTTATCGCTTTTCTTTACGTGTTTCGAAAAACCGTCAATCTTCCGGACAAAAATCAAGCCCAAAATAATTGTAGGAAATTATTTTTTTTTACATTTGCAGCGCAAAAGTGTAGGTGAGGTGGGAAAGACCCGCCAAAAACCTTCCTTGCATCAACGATTGCGGCATTTTAGGCAGCCACATCGTATGTTTAATTTAATTCTCTTTTTATGAGGAATGAGAAGACTCATATTTTCAATTACCGCCGCTACACTTTGTGGGTTGGCTGCCTCCGCTCAAGAGGCTAGCTCTGCCTCAGAAAACGGCATCGAGGTAAGTGCAGTCGCACGATTCGATGTGAATCCCTATTTTCCGGTAAAACGCGGCTCTGAAACTGATTTCAGTTTTGGAAACACTTCTGTCTATACTTTCATAGACGGAACTTTTGGTCGTGGATGGTCCTATTCCATCTCTAATCATTGGCTTGGAGTCGATTGGTACAAGAATTCACCTGACGACAAGCTTTCTCCGCTTTACAGCAACATCTGGCATTCAGATGAAACCAATTGGATTGATTGGGCTACAATCGGTTACGAATTGGCGACGGAAAATGCCGGCACGTGGTCTTTCACTCTCGGTAAAGATATGATGACAATCGGAATTACCGAGCTGGATGACTATGACGTTGACTGCCATTTCGATCTGTCTTCGTTTTTCTGGAACGGTTCGCCTTTGGAAACGGATAACGGAACGTGGTTTGACAACGGAATGCAAGTCTATCAGTGGGGCGGCAGTGTCGCCTGGCTGTCTTCAAGCGAGTCCACAGGATTCAAATTTCAGATAACTTCGTCTCCTTACTCCGTACGTCCATACCAAGATTTCAAGAAGGCATTCGCTTTCCAATGGGATGAGAGCGCCGGATGCTGGAACGGACGGTTGTCAGTTAATGCTGTAGAGGGATACAAGGGTTATGACGCCGATGACAATCCTTACGGCACGAGCTGGTGGCGCTATCTTGCAATAGGCGAGACCTTTGACCTTGGAGACTTGAGCATATACGTGGATGCGATGATGCGCGGGACTACGTGGGAGAATCCATTTCAGGAAACTCTCGCGACAGCCAGAGTACAATACGATTTCGGAGAGAAACTTTCTCTTTTCGCAAAAGGCGGATGGGAGATGTTCGGTTATGACAAGAACGCCTCCGTCAAGCCTTTTCATACCGGATTCGGCGGAATAGGCGCGCATTGGTATCCGCTCAGAGATTCGCAGGCATTGAGAGTGCACGCGGTTGTCGCAGCTAACAATGTATATAATCAGCTGTCTGTCAATCTTGGCGTGACATATAATCTGTGTCTCAGCGATTTCTGGAATAAATAGCCCTTACATCGCTTCGAAAGGTTTCTAAATGACAAAACTAGAATAATGGCAAACGATATTATTATTGACATCGAGCACATCTCAAAGTCTTTTGACGAAGTGCCGGTGCTCAAAGACATCAATCTGAAAATCAAGAAAGGGGAGTTCGTGACGTTGCTCGGTCCGTCCGGCTGTGGCAAGACCACGATGCTCAGAATGCTCGCTGGATTTACTCAGCCTGACGAGGGACAAATTTATATGGAAGGTCAGGACATTACGACAGTACCTCCTCATCATCGTCCCCTGAATACCGTATTCCAGAGGTATGCGCTTTTCCCGCATCTAGATGTGTATGACAACATTGCATTCGGTCTGAAGTTGCAGAATTTGCCTGTTGAGGAAATAGACAAACGTGTCCGCAAAGCCCTCAAGATGGTTACAATGACCGACTACGAAGAGCGTGATGTGGATTCTCTTTCAGGAGGTCAGCAGCAGAGAGTTGCGATTGCCCGTGCCATAGTGAATCAGCCTAAGGTTCTGCTTTTGGACGAGCCGCTTTCTGCACTTGACTTGAAAATGCGTAAGGATATGCAGATGGAGCTCAAGGAAATGCACAAGGAACTTGGGATAACCTTCATATATGTGACGCACGATCAGGAGGAAGCATTGACCCTGTCTGACACCATCGTCGTAATGAATGAGGGTGTGATTCAGCAGATTGGAACTCCGGCAGACATTTATAACGAGCCGGCCAATTCATTCGTTGCCGACTTTATCGGCGAGAGCAACATCCTTAACGGCATAATGCCGTCAGACGGTAAAGTTCAGTTCATATATCACGAGTTTGAATGTGTTGACAAAGGCTTCGCTGCCAATGAGCACGTTGATGTCGTAATCCGTCCGGAGGATATATATATCTTCAATGAGCACCTTGACAAGGCGCAGTTTACCGGGACTGTTCAGTCCTGCATATTCAAGGGCGTGCATTACGAGATGACAGTGATGACAAAGGAAGGATATGAGATAATGATACAGGACTACAACGCGTTCGAAGTCGGCAGTGAAGTCGGTATGCTCATACGCCCTAATGATATTCACGTGATGCATAAGGAATGTCTGAGAAACAGTTTCGACGCAGAGTTTGTTGAGGGCAATACTGTCAATTTCCTCGGTGAGGATTGGGAGGTAAGTCCTGAAGTCAATGCAGAAGTTCTTGCCGGTCTCAAGGAAGGTGATAAACTGAAAGCTGAAGTGGAGTTCCGTGACGTGGAACTTATGGACGAAGAGGAAGACGGTACCGTTAGCGGAGGAGTGTTCTTCATACTCTACAAGGGTAATCATTACTTCCTTACTGTCAAGACAGACGATGGTGATAAGGTGTTTGTGCAGACGGATGACGTGTGGGACAAGAGCGACCTTGTCGGCATAAGAATCAAGCCGGAAAACATAAAACTCCGGAAAGTCGAGAGCGCAAAGGAGGGTGAGAACTGAAATGAAGACATTTAAAAGGTCATACTGGTCAATACCATATTTCATCTTTATGCTGATGTTTGTGGTAATGCCGCTGGTAATGATTGCAATCTATGCTTTCACGGATGCTGACGGCTCATTCACTTTAGCCAATTTCAAACGCTTCTTCACATCGAAAGATGATATCAATACCTTCGCGTATTCCATTGAAGTTGCGATGATTACGACGATTTTGTGCCTGGTTATAGGCTATCCTGCCGCGTGGATTCTCAGCAATGCCAAACTGAACAGGTCCAAGGTGACGGTTATGCTGTTCATCCTGCCGATGTGGATAAATATGCTGATTAGAACTCTTGCGACGGTTGCGCTTTTCGATTTCCTCAGAATTCCGCTCGGTCAGGGTGCCCTGATATTCGGTATGGTCTACAACTTCCTTCCGTTTATGATTTATCCTATCTACAATACTCTTGAAAAGATGGATAAATCCTATTTGGAGGCGGCACAGGACCTCGGCGCAAGTCCGGCAAAGGTGTTCACCAAGATCACTGTCCCTCTTTCGATGCAAGGAATAATGAGCGGAGTGATGATGGTGTTTATGCCGACGATATCGACTTTCGCCATATCGGAATTGCTCACTCTCAACAAAGTGAAGCTGTTGGGAACGACGATTCAGGACAATATCAACAACGGAATGTGGAATTACGGTTCTACGCTTGCTTTGATTATGCTTGTGATAATAGGTATTACAACCCTGTTCTCCAGCAATGACGAGAAGCAGGCAAATGAAACAGGAGGGCTGCTGTAATGAAGAAATTATTTGCACAGGCATATATCTGGCTGCTGCTGATTATGCTTTATGCTCCGATAGTCATCATTGCGATTTATTCGTTCACTGAGGCTAAAGTGCTTGGCAACTGGACCGGATTTTCGTTGAATCTCTACAAAAACGTGTTCGGCGGGGGATTGAACAGCTCGTTGATCCGGGCAATCGAATCCACACTTTTCATAGGCGTCATTTCGGCATTCCTGTCCACAATATTGGGTACTGTGTCGGCAATCGGCATATATAATCTGAAGAATCGTAGCCGCAAGGTTATGACCTTCCTCAATGACATACCGATGCTCAATCCGGATATCATTACCGGTATATCTCTGTTCATCCTTTTCGTTGCGATAGGCGTGTCCCAGGGATATACAACTGTGATTTTGGCTCACGTTTCATTCTGTACGCCGTATGTGATTCTAAGCATTATGCCGAAACTGAGGCAGATGCCTGCGAACATTTACGAGGCGGCGTTGGATTTGGGAGCTTCTCCAAGCCAGGCGATGCGCAAAGTGATTGTGCCTCAAGTGAAACCGGGTATGATATCAGGATTCATTTTGGCTTTCACTTTGTCAATAGACGATTTCGCGGTAACTCTCTTTACCAAGGGCAACGGCGGACTCGAAACATTGTCAACATACATTTATGCAGATGCCAGAAAAGGCGGACTCACGCCTGAAATAAGGCCTATAATGACACTTATTTTCCTGGCAGTGCTCCTGCTACTCATAGTTATCAATATCAGATCAATCAAATCAAACAATTCAAATAAGAAATGAAAAAAATCTTAACCTTTATCGCGTGCCTGTTCTTTGGCGCAACAATGATTTGCAATGCTGCAGACAGAGAGCATACTCTCAAAATCTACAACTGGGCGGATTACATTGACGAGGACCTCCTCGAGGAATTCAAGTCCTGGTACAAGGACCAGACAGGCGAGGATGTTGAAATCATTTATCAGCTTTTCGACGTCAACGAGGTGATGCTTTCCAAGATTGAACTCGGACACGAGGATTTCGATGTTGTATGCCCTTCAGACTACATTATCGAGCGAATGCTACATCTTGATCTGCTCCTTCCGATTGACCGCGATTTCGGCAATGTTCCTGACTATACGGTCAACGTATCGCCGTTTATGACGGAGATGGTCAACAATATGGTTACTGACAAGAATCCTGAGAAATACGTTGTCCCATATATGTGGGGTACGGTTGGCCTTCTGTATAATCCTAAATATGTAACGGCCGAGCAGGCAAGCAGTTGGGATTGTCTGAAGAATCCTGAGTTCAAGGGAAAGATTTTCATAAAGGATGCCTTCAGGGATGTGTTTATATCCCTTATTATCGCGCTTCATAAAGACGAGATCGCGTCCGGTGAAAGGACTCTTCAGGATGTCTGCAACGATTATTCTGATGAGGCTATCGCTGAAGTTGAAGAGTATCTGAACAGTATAAAAGACAATGTCCTGGGTTGGGAGGCTGACTTCGGCAAGGAGTCTATGACAAAGGAGAAAGGTTGGCTGAATCTTTCGTGGAGCGGTGACGCAGAATGGGCAAAAGAGGAAGCTGCAAAAGTCGGCGTCACTCTTGATTATTCTGTCCCTGAAGAGGGTAGTGCAGTATGGTTTGACGGCTGGGTTATCCCTAAGTATGCCAAGAATGTGCAGGCTGCGCGTTATTTCATCAATTTCCTTTGCCAGGAAGAAAATGCGTTGCGCAATATGGATGCAATCGGATATGTGAGTGCAATCGGCGGTGATGAAATCCTTGAAGAGATGTCTGATTCGACAGAATTTGCTCCGGAAGATGCAAGTTACTTCTTCGGCGAGGAAGGCAAGAATGCGTGCCTGAATCCTATCCTGTATCCGTCTGCAGAGATAATCGCGAAGTGCGGTACAATGCACGACAGCGGTGACCGCACAGAAGAACTTCTCAAGATGTGGTCACGTGTCAAGGGAGACAATGCCAGCTACTTTACATACATCTGCATAGGAGCGGCACTGATCGTACTTATTGCGGCCGCAATTCTCAGCCGTCGCAAGAAAACCGGCAAGAAACATCGCAGGTAGCGGTTCGTAGCACGGAATATATAAAGGAGGGGGACCAATAAGTGATTATTGATCCCCCTCTTCTTTTTATGTCTTCAGAGAGACTTACAGAGTTCTCTTGATTTCGACAATCTGGAATGCCTCAATGAAGTCGCCCGGCTTGAGGTCGTTGTACTTGTCGATTCCTATACCGCACTCCATTCCGGTCATAACTTCCTTGGCGTCGTCCTTGCCCCTCTTGAGAGATGAAAGCTCTCCGGTGTAAACCACGATTCCATCGCGGATCAGGCGGACTTTGCTCTTGGCGGTCATCTTGCCGTCCTTGATAAGGCATCCGGCGATTGTTCCCACCTTGGAGATATGGAATGTCTGCTTGATCTCGGCTGTTGCAGTAACCTCTTCTTTCTTCTCAGGCTCGAGCATACCCTCAATACCGTCCTTGACTTCATTTATTGCGTCATAGATGATAGAGTAAAGTCTGATTTCGATACCTTCCTTTTCAGCAAGTGAACGTGCATCTGCGGACGGACGTACCTGGAATCCGATGATGATGGCATCAGAAGCCGTAGCCAACATAATATCTGACTCTGAGATGGCTCCGACTGCCTTGTGGATTACATTTACGTGTATCTCTTCTGTAGAAAGTTTGATCAATGAATCTGAAAGTGCCTCAACAGAACCGTCAACATCACCCTTGACAATGACATTAAGCTCTTTGAAGTTGCCGATCGCGATACGACGTCCGATTTCTTCGAGTGTCATATGCTTCTGGGTCTTGATGCCCTGGATACGGATGAGCTGCTCGCGTCTGTTGGCGATAGACTTCGCTTCCTTTTCATCGCTCATAATGTTGAACTTGTCACCTGCGCTAGGTGCGCCGTTCAGACCGAGTACGGATACCGGCGTTGACGGACCTGCTTCGTTTACTCTCTGGCCACGTTCGTTGAACATTGCCTTGATACGTCCGAAGTAGCAGCCGCTTAGCATCATATCTCCATTGTGGACTGTTCCGTCCTGTACAAGGATTGTGGCAAGGTAGCCACGGCCTTTGTCGAGTGATGATTCGATTACGGTACCGACACCGAGTTTCTTAGGATTGGCTTTCAATTCCATCAGGTCAGTCTCAAGAAGGACTTTCTCCAAGAGTTTGTCAACGTTGAGACCCTTCTTTGCCGAAATCTCCTGACACTGATATTTACCGCCCCAGTCTTCGACAAGAATATTCATTTGTGACAACTGCTGGCGTATCTTCTCAGGCTGTGCGCCTGGCTTGTCTATCTTATTGATTGCGAATACCATAGGCACACCTGCAGCCTGCGCGTGGTTTATGGCCTCGATTGTCTGAGGCATCACAGCGTCGTCAGCGGCAATGATGATGATCGCAAGGTCAGTCAACTGCGCACCGCGGGCACGCATCGCGGTGAAAGCTTCGTGTCCAGGAGTATCCAGGAATGTGATTCGTCTGCCGTCCTGAAGCACGACATTGTATGCTCCGATGTGCTGCGTGATACCTCCGGCCTCACCAGCAATCACATTTGTCTTGCGGATGTAGTCGAGCAGGGAAGTCTTACCGTGGTCAACGTGTCCCATCACAGTGATGATAGGAGGTCTTGTCTCAAGGTCTGCCTCGTTCTCCGGCTCATCAGTTTCCTGATTGATTTCTTCTGTAAGGTCAGCTGTGACGAACTCGACTTTGTATCCGAATTCCTCTGCGACGAGCACCAATGCCTCGGCGTCAAGCCTCTGGTTGATGGAAACCATAAGACCGAGATTCAGGCAGGCTTCAATGACCTTGTTGACAGGAGTGTTACCCATAAGGGTGGCAAGATCATTTACTGTAACGAACTCGGTTACCTTAAGAATTTTCTTGTCTGCAGCCTCCTGAGCCATTTCCTCTTGGAGTTTCTGGGAAGCAAGCTCTCTCTTTTCCTTTCTGTGCTTTGCACCGAAGTTGCTCTTGGACTTGTTGTCGTTCATCCTTGCGTAGGTCTCTTTGACCTGCTTCTGGATTTCCTTCTGCATCTCCTCCTGCTCGGCTTCGGTCATAGCAGGTTTGAACCTGTCATTACCGCGGTCCTTGCGGCGGTTCTTGCCTGAACCCTGCTGCTGTCCGTTTCCTCCCTGGCGGAAATCTTTCTTTCCGTTATTGTTGTTCTGTCCGTTACCGTTGTTCGGACGGTTGTTGTTCTTGTTGTTGCCGTTCTTGCGGTCGCCCTTATCCTCGCTGTCAATCTTGTTGACATCTACTTTCTGGCTGCCACCTTTTGTGATGCGCTCTCTTTTCTTGTTCTTCTTTGGCTCGAACTGAGAGAGATCTACCTTTCCGACAATCTTGAGACCACCTGTTGCGGATGTCTCCTCTTCTGCCGGACTCGATGCGGCTTTCTGGAGTTTGTGCTCTGCTTTCAGTTTGGCTTTATCTACAGGGTGAGAAAAATTGTCTTCTTCATTTCTGCGATCGCTTTTCTTGAGGTCAGACTTCTTTAATTGATGGTTGACCGCATTATCCGAAGGGGTCTGGACGGATGGTTTTGCGTTGTCTTCAACCTCGTTTACAACAGCTGCCGTAGCTGCTGGTTCTGCGACCTCAACTGTGATCGGATTAGCCTCTACAACAGGTTTTACCTGGGCGACTGGCTCGGAGATTCCGCTATTGCTCTCCTTAACTGTTTCTACCGGTTGTTCCGGTTCAGGCTCGGAGATGTGCTCTGTCGGTTTTTCTTCCTGTGCCGGTTTCGGCTCCTCTGCCGTGGCTGCGACCGTTTCCTCCTTTGAAGGTTCTGCTTTAGCCTTAGGCTCATCCGGGATGTTTACGGAAACTTCAGGCTCCGGCTTGACCTCAGGTTTGCTTTCCGGTTTGGCTTCAGACTCGATTTTCTGATAACCGTTTGCGGCGCCACGTATAATGACAGTGCTGCTGGCGGTCTGTTCGTCGTCATCCTCGTCAGTTTTCTTCTTTGCGCCTTTCTCGATGATCTCTTTGATCTTGATCTGGGCCTGCTCAGATTCATTTTTGGCCTTAAGATCGCCGCCGAATGCTTTTTCAAGTTCAGGAACGACTTCTTCCGAAACTTTGGCGTTAGGATTCATTTCCACCTCCACGCCTTTTCCGCTAAGAAAGTCGACCAGTGTCTGTAGGCCGATATTGAATTGCTTTGTCAGTTTGTTTAGTCTGATTTCTCCCATATATACCCCTTTAGAAGTTTTTTTTGTTGTTTGAGGGAGATGCCCGCCGATGTACTTTAATCGGACAGGCTGATCTCCGGATTATATGAATCTGCCAGTTCTAATGATCGTTTAGAAGCTGTTTTGAAATAATTTCTCTCTTTTCTTACGCGGCCTTTCCGGCCATTTTTATCTTTCTCATCGGTCACGTAGCTACTGCTACGCTCCCTCTTCCAAAGCCGAAACTGTCTCGAAAATTCCGCATAATAAAATTCGGCAATCATTTCAAAGCAGCTTTTTAGTCTTCGAACTCGGCGCGAAGAATCTTCATTACTTCGTCCACTGTCTCGTCCTCGAGGTCTGCTCTCTTGGCGATGTCTGCAGGGTCAAGTGCGAGAACGCTCTTGGCAGTGTCGCATCCGATAGCCTGAAGTCTTTCGATAACCCAAGGATCAATCTCATTGCTGAATTCGCTGAGGAGTACATCCTCTTCATCGTCGTTTCCTTCACCGTTCTCGTTCGGAACCTGTCTCCAAACTTCAATCTCCCTGCCTACGAGAAGGCTTGCAAGTTTGATGTTGCATCCGCCTTTACCGATACCTTTCTTGACTTCGTCAGGCAACATAAATACCTTGATCTTGTCGTTCTCGTTTTCGCCCATATCGATAGACGATATCTTTGCAGGATTCAAAGCTCTTTGGATGAGGAGCTGAGTGTTGCTTGTCCACTGGAGAACGTCAATGTTCTCGTTGCGGAGTTCCCTCACGATACCTATGATACGTGAACCTTTGACACCGATGCAGGCTCCGATAGGGTCGATGCGGTCATCGTATGACTCTACTGCAACCTTGGCTCTTTCGCCCGGGATTCTGACAACCTTCTTGATGGTTATGAGACCGTCGAAGATTTCCGGAACTTCCTGCTCGAACAGTTTCTTGAGGAATTCGTCTGAAGTCCTTGAAAGCACGATGTACGGTGTGGTATTGTTCTTCATCTCCACGCTCTTGATGATAGCGCGTACAGTGTCGTTTTTCTTGAAATGCTCGCCAGGGATCTGCTCTGACTTAGGAAGTCTGAGTTCGTTGCCGTCCTCATCAAGAATAAGCACTTCCTTAGCCCAGGTCTGATAAATCTCTCCGGTAAAGATTTCACCGATCTTGTCGGTATATTTATTATATAGGTTGGCCTTCTCGATATCCATAATCCTTCCCTGAAGGTTCTGGCGGATATTCAAGATTCCTCTTCTTCCGAAGTCCTTGAGCTCAACTTTTCTTGTGAAGGTCTCTCCGAGTTCGTAATCGTCTCCGTTTTTGTTTACCTCTTTGAGTGAAATCTGGGTGTTAGGATTTTCCACAGTCTCGACTACCTCAAGGTTCTGATAAATCTCGCAGTCTCCCTTGTCAACGTTGATGATGACGTCGAAATTGTCAGCTGAACCGAAAGTCTTGGTAAGCTGGGTCATAAATACATCCCTGAGCACACCCATCATAATTGGGCGATCGATGTGTTTTTCATCTTTGAAAAGCGCGAACGCTGTTTTCAGATCGATCTTCTCTGTTTCCATCTTTATGTTTTTTATATTTTATTATTCAAAATCAATGTGAGGCATAACCGAGTTTACATCGGAGTATGCGAATGTGTCCGTATGCTTCACCAGTTCCTTCTTCTTTTTGCCTTCAACCGCTTCCTTTACCTCGTATGACAATGAGAATGCGTTCTCGTCGGCGCTCTCAAGCGTTCCGGTGAGTTTTCTTCCGTCGCGAGTCTTGACTACGACTTTGGAACCCACGGCTTTGATATATTGCTTGAGAATCTTGAACGGCTGATCAAGTCCTGCTGAAGTCACTGTCAGGGAGTAGTCCTCCTTGTCCTGGTCAAATGCAGCTAGAAACGCATCGTTTACGGCTACGCAATCATCCATATCTACAGTACCGTTTTCGGATTCAATGGCGATTGTGACATCGTTGTCGGCGCTTACAGTCACCTCGGTTATGAAGCATCCTACCGCTTCCACCGGACCTGTCATTGCGTTGTATATGAGTTCTTTATTCATTTGTTGTGCGTTTAGATGCTCTCCGGAAATGAGTCCGTGCAATCCCTTAAAAAAAGATAGGAGACGCGCTCGTCCCCTATCTCATCTCACTTTGCAAAGGTAATCAAAAATTATTGAAATAGAAAATAATATGGATTAAGGACAACGTTTTTTGCTATGGTAATGTAAAAATGCTTACTTTTGCAGAATTCAGGGATTGCCTGATTCATTGAAAATGAACAGCAGATATGCAGTCAGGTGATTTCCGGGAATCTGAACGCGTTGCAACGGCGGCGTGTGTTAAGATAAATGAATTAGACTAAAAATCAATAGATTATGGAATTTACAGCCAAACAGCTGGCAAAAGTTCTGAGAGGAACAGTAGATGGAGATCCGGAGGCAACGGCAACTTCGTTCGCCAAGATTGAACACGGCAAACAAGGGCAGTTGTGCTTCTTCGCAAATCCTAAATATGAGCACTATGTATATACTTGCAATGCAAGCATATTGCTGGTGAACAATACATTCGAGCCTAAACAGAAGGTGTCCTGCACGATGATTCGTGTGGAGAATGCCTATACCGCAGTTGCTGAATTGCTGAAATATGTGGCAACGCAGAAAAGAACTGACAGACGTCATCGCGGTTTCCGCTCGTCCTGGTTCCTGACTACCAAGTTCGGCAAGAAGGTTTATCTCGGTAGCCATTCTTATGTGGGTCATCACGCTGTGATAGGTGATTATACCAAGATTTACGAGAACGTATATATAGGTGACAATACTGAGATCGGTTCCCATTGCATCATATATCCAGGTGTGAGCATATATCCCGGAATGAAAATCGGTAATAACGTCATTATCCATTCAAACGCCGTTATCGGTTCGGACGGATTCGGAAATGCGCCTCAGCCTGACGGTACTTGGGAGAAGATCGAGCATCTCGGAAACGTGATTATCGGAGATAATGTCGAGATCGGTGCAGGAACAACCATAGACAAATCTGAAATGGAGTCTACCATTATAGGCAATGGCGTGAAAATCGACAATCTCTGCCAGATAGCTCACAATGTCCAGATAGGTGACAATACAGTGATGGCTGCGCTGTGCGGCATCGCCGGTTCCGCAAAGATTGGAAAGAACTGCATATTGGCAGGTCAGGTCGGCATTGCCGGGCATATTGAAATAGCCGACAATACCACGATAGGCGCTCAGGCCGGTGTGATCGGCAGTATCAAGAAGCCGGGACAGGTGGTTCTCGGTTCTCCTGCAATACCTATCAAGAACTATATGCGCAGCTATGCTGTGTTCCGTTCACAGGGGAAAGAATAACAAACAGGACGACTTATGATTGTCTTTTAAGTCGTTATTATTGTTCGAAAATGTTCGAAATCCGTTAGCATTTGGTTGTTAGCGGATTTTTTACATATATTTGCAAGTTGTATAAGAATTTGGAATTGAAATATTGATGAAACAGCATACACTAAAGACATCTTGCAGTTTCAGTGGAAAAGGACTTCATACCGGTAGGGTAGCCGAGATGGTGGTTAAACCTGCACAGGAGAACACTGGAATAGTTTTTCTTAGAACAGATATCGGTGATGAGGCTCGCGTTGAGGCTTTGGCGGAGAACGTGTCAAGCACGGCGCGCAGCACCACAATCTCAAAAGGCGAAGTGTCAGTCTCCACAATTGAGCATCTTATGTCAGCTTTGACAGGTATGGGGATTGACAACGCCGTTGTTGAACTGAACAACGTTGAAGTGCCTATCCTGGACGGAAGTGCATTGCCTTACGTGAAGGCTTTTTCTGAAGCCGGAGTCGTTGAGCAGAATGCCGAAAGAGTTTACATCAATATTCCGGAAGAAGTTGAAATCAAGGATGAGAAAACAGGTGCCTGGGTGAAGATTACTCCGGCAGATTCTCCATCTTATGAGATAACGGTAGATTTCAATTCCCACGTGCTTGGAGTACAGAGTGCGGGATGGGATTTGTCCAAGAACTATGCGGATGAGATCGCGCCTTGCCGTACTTTTGTGTTCTTCCACGAAGTGGAATATCTTTTCGCGAACAATCTTGTGAAAGGCGGAGATGTTGACAATGCGATTGTCATTGTTGAACATCCTGTTTCAGAAGAACAGCTTGACAGAATGGCGGCGTTGTTCAATCAGCCGAGGTTGGGCGTGAGCGAGCAGGGTTATCTGAGCAATCTGAAACTCCATTTCCCTAACGAGTGCGGCCGTCATAAACTTCTGGATATGATAGGAGATATGAGATTGGCCGGAGGTTACCTGAATGCTAAGATTTCCGCATTCAAGCCGGGTCATACGATTAATACAAATGCGGCAAAGGCGTTGCGCGCCCTGCTGAACAAAGCTAAATAAGAACATTATGAATAAGATTCATCCTTTGGCAACAGTTAGCCCCAAGGCAATCCTCGGGGACAATATTGAGGTCGGTCCTTACGCATTCATCGACGAGAATGTACAGATCGGTGACGGATGCAAGATTTATCCTCACGCGGTGATTTTCCCATACGTCAAGATCGGCAAGAACTGCGAGATTTTCCCTAGCGCTGTAGTAGGCGCAGTCCCTCAGGACCTTAAGTTTGACGGTGAGGTGACTTATGTTGAGATTGGTGACAATACAACCATCCGTGAATGTGTTACAATCAACCGTGGAACAAAGGCGAGCGGCAAAGGCGTGACTAAAGTGGGAAGCAATACTCTCATTATGTCTTATGCCCACATCGCTCACGACTGTCAGGTTGGAAACCACTGTATTCTCGTAAGTTATGTGGGAATCGCAGGTGAGACTCAGGTAGATGACTGGGCTATTCTCGGCGGTGGTGCCAAAGCGCATCAGTTTACGAAGATCGGTGCTCACGCAATGGTAGGCGGAATGTCCAAGATTAACAAGGATATCCCTCCTTATGCACTTTGCGGTCGCGATCCTATCTGCTATGCCGGCGTTAATATCGTAGGATTGAGAAGAAGAGGCTTCTCTGCTGACGTTGTGAGAAATATCAAGGATATGTATGACACAATCTATTTCCAGGGATATAACATCACTGACGGTTGTGCAAAGGTTGAGGCAGGTTTCCCTGATTCTGAAGAGAAATCTACAATCCTTAACTTCATCCGTTCTTCAAAACGCGGTATCGTAAGAGCGAATACCCCGGGCGAGAAAGGCGATATAGATTAATTACATAAAACCGCATCTGATGCTGCTGGAAGTTGCTTTCTTTCCGCCCGTGTCATACTTTGCGGCGATAGCTGAAGAGTTTACCCTGTCACCCGGCAGGGTAAACTCTTTTGTTCCGGCCAAAGTCTATCTAGAGGCCTGTGAAAATTATCAGAAACAGTCTTATCGCAACCGCTGCTACATCTATGCTGCCGGTGGCAGAGAGGCTTTGTCTGTGCCGATAGTGCACGAAAACGGAACTTATTCATTGCCTATAAGGCAACTCAAGATTGATTGGACAAAGCCGTGGCTTATAGGTCTTGAACGTACGATAATGTCTGCGTATGAGTCTTCTCCTTGGTATGACTACTATAAGGACGAGTTGTTTTCAATTCTAGAATCCAGACATACTTACCTATTTGACTTGAATCTAGATATATTGAAGTTCTTTCTGAAGAAGACAGGAATTGAGGCCGAGATAGGATTCACTGAAGAATACACAAGCCGCAACGACGGGCGTTACGGCTTGGATTATAGGGGATTGATTCATCCCAAGCGTCCGAACAGGATATTAGAGAATCTTGGCTTGAATAAGCCTTATTGGCAAGTGTTTTCAGCGAAACACGGTTTCCTTCCCGATCTGTCTATTATGGATCTGCTCTTCAACGAAGGCCCTGACGCCATAGCCTTTCTGAAAAAATAACCGGGAGACCGCTTTTTAATCCTATTTCTTTTTTGCGAGGTTGGATAAAAAGATGGGATACAAGGCTCTCGACGCGCCAAACACCGGAGGAGCAAAGCTCCTCTTTTTTTATTTTACCCTCAGTCGCTAAAGCGACAGCTCCCAGGAGCACGGGGACGTATTCCCCG
>CAVENC010000005.1:0-98514 GCA_963617065.1 Butyricicoccaceae bacterium | reverse complement strand
TTGCAGTTCTGCTTGCAGTTCTGCTTGCAGTTCCGTGAAGCGGTCCAGAATCCGGACGATCTCCTCCTGCACCGGCATCGGCGGGAGAGGGATTTCTAGGGAAGAAATAGTACTTTTTGCCAACGCTGGAATACCAGCGCCATATTGGCATTGTTGTAAGGTGGGTTCATTTTGCTTAAGAAAATGATATACAAACCTATTCATTACAACATTATTTGGCTTTACAACATAACAATGAGCTCCAAGCCAGAACTTACTTCTCAAGAAATTGACATAACCAGCAGAAGCTCCACCTTGTGAAATAGTTATTGCGTCAGAATCTTCATTGAACACTTCTGTAAATCCTGAAGGATTGATTCCGCCATTTATCACAGGGTAGGTGCCAACTTCTTTCATATCAGTTTTATTAAACTGGACACCCTTATGAATATCACAGACTTCCCCTAGCGGTCTATACTCTACCCCCCCCGGACAGTATTTGCGGAGCAGCTCGCTCAGGCGCGAGCCACCGCACTGCTCTGCCGCAGAAATGCCATTCTGCGCTACTCCAGCCTCATTCTTCAATTCCATTTCACTCATATATCTAGCCTCGTATTGCAAATCTAAAATAAAATCGTAACTTCGCCGTTGAGATGTTTATCAAGAAGATTGAAGCGCTCTTCAAGCTTGATTTTTAAAAGCATTTGCCGGGTGGCAGGTGCTTTCTTTATATCTCTATTTCTTCAATTATTTTGTCAATCTCAGCCCTAAGGACATTCTCGCGCGCCACAATTTCAGCCAATTCGGCATTCAACTTCACTATATCCACTTTCTCGCGAGTATCCTCCTGCTCTACATAAGTCGAAACAGAAAGATTGTAGTCGTCCTTGGCAACCTCCTCATTCGGCACCAGCCTGCTGACATACTGAACGTCCTGCCTGTCGGTGAACACTTTCAGTATATTCTGTATATTCTCATCAGTGAGCTTATTGGAGTTAGTCACCTTGACACACTCCTTTGTAGCGTCAATGAACAATGTGCAATTATCCTTCTTCGACTTCCTCAGCACCATTATGCACGTGGCGATGGATGTGCCGAAGAAAAGATTGTCAGGCAACTGGATAACGCAATCCACATAGTTGTTGTCTATGAGATATTGCCTGATTTTCTTCTCTGCACCGCCTCTGTACATCACTCCCGGGAAACAAACAATGGCAGCAGTACCGTTCGTGGCAAGCCAGGCCAGAGAATGCATTATGAAAGCAAGGTCAGCCTTGGATTTCGGTGCCAGCACTCCCGCAGGCGCAAACCTCGGATCATTTATCAACGTTATGTCATCATCCCCTTTCCATTTGATGGAGTAAGGCGGATTGGACACTATCACCTCAAACGGTTCGTCATCCCAATGCTGAGGAGTAAGCAACGTGTCCTCGCAGGCGATGTCGAACTTATCGTAGTCGATATCGTGCAGGAACATATTGATTCGGCATAGGTTGTATGTCGTCAGGTTTATCTCCTGTCCGAAAAATCCTTGCCTGACATTGTCCTTACCGAGAATCTTGGCAGCCTTCAACAGCAGAGAACCCGAACCGCAGGCCGGATCATAGACCTTGTTCACCTCAGTCTTGCCGACCGTGGCAATTCTCGTCAAAAGTTCGCTCACTTCCTGCGGAGTGTAATACTCTCCACCGCTCTTGCCGGCATTGGAGGCATACATCCCCATCAGATATTCGTAGGCATCACCGAAAGCATCTATTGTATTACTCTGATAATCACCTAACTTCATCGACTGCACTCCCCTGAGAAGTTTCACCAACTTCTCGTTTCTCTTGACGACGGTAGCACCCAGTTTATTCGAATTGACATCGAGGTCTGCAAACAAGCCCTTGAAGTCATCTTCGCTCGCAGTACCTTTCGCCGAATTCTCAATGGCAGAAAATATGCTCTCAAGAGTCATATTCAGATCCGGATCAGCATCGCAGGACTTGCATATATTCTCAAAAAGCTGGGACGGGAGGATGAAGAAACCTTTCACGCCCACCATTTCTTCCCGCACGCCTTCTGCCACATCATCCGCAAGATCGGCATAGCTGAAATCGCTGTTACCGGTCTCCCATTCGCCCTTGTTGATATAGGCTGTAATGTTCTCGCTGATATATCTATAGAAGAGCATTCCGAGGATATAGGACTTGAAATCCCAGCCGTCCACAGAACCTCTCATCTCGTCGGCAATAGCCCAGATTGTTCTGTGCAGCTCCGCGCGCTCCACTTCCTTCTTATTGTCTGCCATAATCGGTGATTGTCTTGCTTAACAGAACAAAGGTAGGAAAAACATTGCTATCTTTGCAGGGCCAAATGAAAGAAACGATGAATACCAACTACAATAAGGAACTTACCCCGGAATTGAAGGCGAAACTTTCCAAGATAAAGCATATAGCGCTGGATATGGACGGCACCATATATATGGGAAGCAAACTTTTTCCGTTCACCCCGGGATTCCTTGAAGATATGAGAGAGGCCGGAATCGGCTATTCATTCCTTACGAACAACCCTACGAAGTCCGTTGCTGACTACATCAAGAAGCTCGATAATCTGGGAATCCGCGCTGACGAAAGCAATATGTACACAACATCGCTCGCCGCCATCGATTACATAAAAGAGCACTACCCAGAGGCTAAGAGGTTGTTTATGCTGGGTACTCCGAGTATGGTCAGCCAATTCGAGAAAGCAGGCTTCGAGGAATGCAGTGACGACCCGGAAGATGTCCCTGATGTTCTTGTAGTGGCATTCGATCCGACACTGACATATTCAAGGCTTTGCCGCGCGTCCTGGTGGGCAAGCCAGGGCATTCCATATGTCGCCACAAACCCCGACAGAGTATGCCCTACCGACCAGAAGACAATCCTTGTCGATTGCGGCTCGCTCCAGAAATGTATAGAGCACGCGACCGGCAGAAAACCGGACATCGTTTTGGGCAAACCGGACCCGACAATGCTGGAGGGCATAATGCACAGGCATAAAATCAAGCCGGAAGAAATCATAATGACTGGCGACAGAATTTATACGGACACTGCAATGGCACACAATGCAGGAGCGGTAGGAGTGCTCGTCCTTTCAGGTGAGACCACCATCGAAACGGCATTGAAGGTTGCGGAAGACGCCAAGACAAATCCTAATCCGGAATTTTTCCCGCCTGACATCATTGTCCGTGACGTAAGGGAGCTTGGAGATCTGATATTGGCGGCACAGACAGGGAAGGAATTCTAGTCCGTAACCAGGCAAATTCCCGAAAATCATTTAAGAATCGTAAAAATCAGCTGAGGTATTACCACCTTTGCTGATTTTTTTCGTTTTGAGAATCTAACTTTGGGGCAACCTAACACTTGATATAATATGAAAATTAGCGAAATCAGCGAACAGGAAAGGCCCAGAGAGAGGCTGCTTGCAAAAGGAGCGGAAGCGCTCGGGAACGCGGAACTGCTGGCGATCCTGCTGCGCACGGGCAGAAACGGATGCAACGTTCTGGAAATCGCGCACGAAGCGCTCAACCATTTCACGAACTTATCCGAGATAGCCGGAGCCTCAACGGAAAGGCTTATGGAAATCCGCGGAATCGGGAGGGACAAAGCCGCCACCATTGCCGCCGCATTTGAACTCGGCAGAAGATTTGCGGAAGAGTTCGCCACTGAGGTACGGACTCCTGTCACCAAGCCTCAACAGATATATGACCAGATGATACCACTGCTGAAAGGTTTGGACCACGAAGAGTGCTGGGTGGCATACCTCAACCGCTCCAATTACATCATCTACAAGGAAAGAGTCTCTTCCGGAGGCCTGTCATTTACAGCAATAGACCCGAACACGATACTGCGCAAAGCTCTTGAGAAAAAAGCATCGGGGCTGATTCTCATTCACAACCATCCTTCCGGGAACCCTTATCCGGGTGCCGCCGATATAAAAGAAACAAGCCGCCTGAAAAAGGCGGCCGAAGTGTTCAGCATCTCGCTGATGGATCATATTGTTATATCCGACAGTTGTTTCTACAGTTTCTCAGACGAAGCTGTCACGCACATCACATAGCGATGCTATGCAAGCTTGCAGATAAGTGTAGCTGAAGTGCAGGATTCAACTTTGACAAGCACATAGTCTCCGACATTGAATGTCGTCTTGGAGTCCGCAGGCGCAGATTCAGAGGCTAGAGCTGCCGGGAATACGCACATTTTGTTGGTTGTAGTTCTTCCGCACAATTCTTTGTCGCTTCGACGGGAAACCCCCTCGACAAGCACCTTGAACACCTTGCCGACGTCTTTCTTGTTGCTTTCCAAGCTCAGCTCATTCTGCAGAGCGATGATCTCGTTGAGTCTTCTGGTTTTCTCCGCCAGAGGAATGTCGTCAGGGTAATTGCGGGCCGCCAATGTTCCCGGACGCTCCGAATACTGGAACATATAAGCATAGTCATAGCCCACCTTGCGCATAACATCCAGAGTGTCCTGATGGTCCTGCTCGGTCTCTCCGCAGAAACCGGCGATAATGTCTGTGGTGATGGCGCAGTCAGGCATAGACTGACGTATCCTTGCTACTCTTTCCAGATACCACTCGCGAGTATAGCGGCGACGCATCTTTTCAAGCATCACATTGCTGCCGGACTGTACCGGAAGATGTATATGACGGCAGATGTTTTCGTACTTCGCCATCGTATCTATAACCTTGTCGCTGATGTCTTTAGGATGAGATGTAGAGAATCTCACACGGAGAAGCGGACTAATCTCCGCCACCTGTGCAAGCAAGTCCGCAAAATCCACTTGCTCGTCCGGATTGTCAGGATTCTTCCACAGATATGAATCGACATTCTGCCCAAGCAGAGTCACTTCCTTATATCCTTTGGAAAAGACGTCGCAAGCCTCGCGCACAATTGTGTGAGGGTCACGGCTGCGTTCAGCGCCACGGGTATAAGGTACGACGCAATATGAGCATACATTGTTGCAACCGCGCATAATGGAGATAAACGCTGACACGCCATTCTTGTCGATACGGACTGGCTGGATATCACCATAAGTTTCTTCGCGGGACAGTTCGACGTTGATCTGCGGTCTGCCCGGTGCGATTCTGGAAAGCAAAAGCGGCAATGAACGGTAAGAGTCCGGACCTGCGACAAAATCGACACGACCACTCTCCAACAGCTTGTCTTTCAAGCGTTCAGCCATACATCCGACAATTCCAGAGATAGCTCCGTCACGCAGACGTTTCTGACCGTAGAACTGATCTATACGCCCCCAGATACGCTGTTCGGCATTGTCCCTGACAGAGCAGGTGTTCGCCATCATCACGTCCGCCTCGTCCATATTTTCCGTACGGTCGTATCCCGCTTTCTTCAGGATTGAGAAAATAACCTCGGTGTCATTCACATTCATCTGACAGCCATAGGTTTCGATATATACTTTCTTATTCGCCATATTCCGATGATTTTTGCGGGAGATTGCCAAAACGTCAGCACAGAGCCCGCTTCAGCCTGCAAAGATATGACATTTATTAATTTTTCACTATTTTTGTATATTGTCCCGATATGAAAAACGGGAAACAACGAAGATGAAACGAATTCTACCGATATTGATTTCCGCTGTTGTCGCGCTGTGCCTTAACGGTTGCGTCAACCCGCACGACATAAAGATAACCTCCGCGACAGTGGAGACCGTCACCCCGACCGGATTCCGCAGCGTGGACGGAGTGTTCTGCATCGGCGTACACAACCCGAGCTTCAAGTTCAAGGTATGTGACATCCACGGAACCGTATTCCATCAGGGCAGTCCGCTTGCCGATTTCACCGCTGACGATATCGAAGTCGAAAGAAAATCCGACAAGAAATATGATGTGGCCGGCAGCGCCAAACTCAGCGACGGGGTATCTCTTCTCAGCGTCATTTCGCAGATAAGGAATCTGAAGGCGGAAGAATACACTGTGGACGTTTACGCTACAATCAAAGCGAAAGGATTGCATAAAGACATTGAAAAGAAGGGCATTCCGCTGACGAAATTCGCGAAGATGTCCGCTAACAAATAATTGATATGAAGCGAATTGCTACAATACTTATATTCCTTGCGTTTTCGGCCGTCTGTATGGCACAGAACAATACGGAAGGCCAGAATTACGAGACCAAGGATTCACTGATTTTCCGGCAGGCGGCGTCTGTCGATTCTACTTTGGTCGGGAAATCCATATTCAACATTCTGAACGCGCATCAGTCGCAGGACGGAGACGTGAAGATTCACCAGTCTCAGGCGATAACCGACGCTATGAAGAAGTACATATCGGACAACGGTTCAAGAAAAATCACCGGCTACAGGGTCCGCATTCTGTTCGACAACAGCCAGACTGCAAGAAACACTTCCGAGAGCGTGATGAACGCATTCAAGGCCGCTCATCCAGGAGTGCCGGCATACAGAAGCTACCAGAACCCGTTTTTCAAAGTAATGGTCGGCGATTTCAGGACCAAGTCCGAGGCGCTCGAATTTCTCCAGCAGGTCAAGTCCACATATCCGTCAGCCATCGTTGTAAAGGAAAATATCAATTTCCCTGCAGTTGACAAGGCTCACAACTATGTGGTGGACACAGTGACGGTCATTAGAAAACTGCAATAGGTTAATTGAAAAGATAGATTCAGGTATGATCAAACAGGAATTAACACAGAAGCTCACCCAGAAGCTGTCCCCGCTGCAGATCCAGACTATCAAGCTCATAGAGCTTCCGGTCCAGGAACTGGAGCAGAGGATACGTAAAGAGCTGGAGGAGAATCCTGTCCTGGATGACAATGCTCCTGAGTCAAAGGATGACGACAGAGACGAGCAGCCACGCGAGGTATCACTGTCAGAAATCAAGGATGACGATTCGATACCTGAATACAGACTGCACATCAATAACTACGGCAAAGACGAAAAGCCGCAATACAATACATTCTCCGTAAAAGAGAGTTTCACCCAAAGCCTGATGGACCAGCTCGGCTTCCGGAATCTTAGCGAGCAGCAGTACAATGTGGCTTCATTCATAATAGGTAGCCTTGACGATGACGGCTATCTGCGCAGGGACATCGACAGTCTCGTGGATGACCTCGCATTCAGGATGAACATAGAAACCACCGCCGAAGAGGTGCTGGATATGCTTCATATCATCCAGGAGTTCGACCCGCCGGGAATAGGCGCGAGAGACCTGAGAGAATGTCTCCTGATTCAGCTCAAGGGTCTGAAGCAGAGCAAGGAAGTCATCAACGCGGAACGGATTCTCACTGATTACTTCCAGGAGTTCTCCAACAAGCATTTCCAGAAGATAATGAGCAAACTCGATCTGTCTCAGGAAGAGATGAAGGCGGCTATGGGCAAGATTGTCAAGCTCAATCCTTCTCCGGGCGGACAGATTGACGACTCATACAACGACCAGGCGCAGCAGATTGTGCCGGATTTCGTCTTGGAACTTGAAGACGGCGAACTGAAGCTCACGATGCCGCGTTTCTCCATTCCGGAGATACGCATCAACAAGAAATATGCTGAGTTGCTGATAGATGCAGCCAACTCGTCCGAGAGACAGAAAAAGGAGGCCGCCACGTTCGTGAAGCAGAAGATGGACTCCGCAAAATGGTTTGTGGAAGCATTGAAGCAGAGGCATAACACACTTCTGAGCACCATGCAGGCCATCGTCGATTATCAGCACGATTATTTCCTCGACGGAGACGAATCGCATCTGAAGCCGATGGTGCTCAAGGACATAGCCGCAAAGACCGGATTCGACATATCCACGATTTCCAGAGTCGTGAACAGCAAATATATAGAGACTCATTTCGGAATTTTCCCGCTCAAGTATTTCTTCTCGGAAGGACTTGAAAATCAGCAGGGAGAGGAGGTTTCCACACGCGAACTGAAGAAAGTGCTGCAGGAATGTGTGGACAAGGAGGATAAACACAAACCTCTTACGGACGATGAGCTTGTGACCATAATGAACGGAAAAGGCTACAAGGTGGCAAGGCGTACCATAGCCAAATACCGTGACCAGTTGGGAATACCTAAAGCCAGACTGAGGAAAGAGCTTTGACAAGCCATACCGGACACGCCCCATAACCGGGAATCCGGATGACCGATGGGAGAATATAAGGTATAAACTAATAACATTATGACTGACAAATATATTCTTGCCCTTGACCAGGGCACGAGTTCTTCTCGCGCGATCATTTTCGACCACGAAGGCCACATCTGCGCAACTTCACAGAAAGAATTTCCACAGCATTTCCCGAAACCGGGCTGGGTAGAACATAATCCGAAGGACATCTGGAGTTCCGAAGCGTCCGTAGTGGCGGAAGCAATCACCACATTGGGCATAAACGGTCTTGACATTGCCGGAATAGGCATCACCAATCAGAGGGAAACCACCATCGTATGGGATGCAGAGACCGGTGAGCCTGTCTATAATGCCATCGTATGGCAGGACAGAAGGACTTCCGAATTTTGCGACAGCCTCAAGGCAAAAGGACTCACGGATTTCATCAGGGAGAAGACCGGACTCATCGTGGACGCCTACTTCAGCGCCACCAAGATCCGCTGGATTCTTGAGAATGTACCGGGGGCAAGAGAGAAAGCCGAAGCCGGGAAACTTCGTTTCGGCACTGTTGACAGCTGGCTGATCTGGAATCTCACGCGCGGAGAGGTGCACGTCACCGATGTCAGCAACGCTTCCAGGACAATGCTGTTCAATATCCACACACTGGCGTGGGATGAGGACCTGCTCAAGATGCTGGAGATTCCGGCTTCTATGATGCCTGAAGTGCGTTCATCTTCAGAGATTTACGGCTACACCAAGACAACTATCTTCGCGCATAAAGTGCCTATCGCAGGCATCGCGGGCGACCAGCAGGCCGCATTGTTCGGTCAGATGTGCACTGAGCCAGGTTCCGTCAAGAATACTTACGGCACAGGTTGCTTCCTGCTGATGAACAGCGGCACAAAGCCGATAATGTCATCCCACAATCTGCTTACAACAGTTGCCTGGAAAATCGGAGACACTGTCAATTATGCGTTGGAAGGCAGCATTTTCGTAGGCGGTTCCGCAGTGCAGTGGCTTCGCGACGGACTCGGAATCATCAAGTCATCATCTGAAATCGAGGAGCTCGCGATGACCGTTCCTGACAACGGCGGAGTTTATTTCGTACCTGCATTGACAGGATTGGGAGCACCTTATTGGGATCAATATGCCAGAGGCACAATCTGCGGACTATCCAGAGGCACGACTGCCGCACATATCGCCAGAGCCGCGCTTGAAGGAATCGCGTTCGAGACTATGGACATAGTGAACGCTATGGAGAAAGACTCCGGAATCAAGCTTTCCGAGCTTAAAGTCGATGGCGGTGCATCCAGGAACAATCTTATGATGCAATTCCAGGCCGATATTCTCGGCACCAAGGTGATACGTCCTCAGATAACCGAGACTACCGCTCTGGGAGCCTGCTACCTTGCTGGTCTAGCTGTCGGATATTGGGATTCTCTCGAAGACATCAAGCGCCAGTGGGTTGCGGAAAGCGTATTTACGCCTCTCGCACCTGCGGAAAAGGTTGTGGAACTGAAAGAGGGATGGGCGGACGCCATAAAAAGGACATTGTCCGGAAAGGAGTAAACGACCGCTCCGACTATTATCTTGAGCCAAAACCGTTTACCGAACATATAATTTTGATTGCAAACTGTTTACTGAACATATAAGATGGAAATGACACTATTCACCAAATGCGTATTTGAATTTCTGGGCACTCTGATCCTGGTATTACTGGGAGACGGAGTGTGCGCAGGATGTACTCTTGAAAAATCCAAGGCAAAGAATGCCGGCTGGATTGTGATAACATTGGCTTGGGGATTCGCCGTGATGTGCGGTGTATTTGTAGCCGGCCCATATTCCGGGGCTCACCTCAATCCTGCAGTCACTCTCGGTCTTGCCATAGCCGGGAATTTCGCCTGGAGCGGAGTTCTACCATATATTATAGCGCAGATGCTGGGCGGTTTTGCGGGAGCTCTGCTGGTATATGCTTTCTATTATGACCATTTCCAGGCTACCACGGACAATCCGGAAGGCCTTCTCACGATTTTCTGCACTATGCCGGCCATTGAGCACAAGGCGGTCAATTTTCTGAGTGAAGTCATCGCCACATTCCTGCTGGTATTCCTCATTCTCGCGCTGAGCACTTCCGGAAATGTAGCGTCATTCGGTGGTGAGTCTGTAAGCACCGGCGGTCTTGGGGCGTTCCCTGTCACTTGCATAATTATGGCTCTGGGTATGTCGCTCGGCGGCACTACAGGCTATGCGATGAATCCTGCAAGAGACTTGGGTCCGCGTATCGCCCACGCTATCCTGCCGTTGACTGGCAAAAGAGACAGCGGATGGGGATACAGTTGGGTACCGGTTCTCGGCCCTCTCGCCGGCGGAATAATTGCGGCGGGGTTGTATATGATTGTGTACTAATTCAATGACCATTCTCTCCTACATATTCTCGGTTTTCCTGGCGCTTCTCATAATCGGAACCATCATCATCATCATTTTCGATGACGGAGATTCCGCCAAGAAGATTGCGTGGTTGCTTGTCATAACGGTGCTGCCGGTCATCGGCCTTATCCTTTACTTTATGGTGGGCATAAACCCGAGACGTTCCTGGTATTTCGAGATGAAACACAAGAGATTCATCGAAACATTCGGGTCACACGCGGGAGAGAAAGTCCATCAGCTGCTGTTCGGGCACAAGCACGACAAACAGGTCAAGAAGGACTACAGGACCTTGGCAAATCTACTATCCTGCGACGGCTCCACCTGTGTCACAGACGGAAATGAACTGGAAATAATCACGTCCGGAAGCAGGAAATTCGAGCTTCTTATGGAAGACCTGCGGAATGCCAAGGAGCATATCCATATGGAGTATTTCTATTTCCGCAAGGACAAGGGAAGCCAGATAATCAAAGAAATGCTGATGCAGAAGGCTCGGGAAGGGGTCAAGGTCAGATTCATACACGAGAACATCGCCAATATCGCCATCCTGCCTTCGTATTATGATGAAATGATGGAGGCCGGCGTTGAAGTCGTCAAATTCACGAAACCGCGCTGGCCGCTCATCAACCTTTTCACCCAGCTCAACTACCGCGACCATAGAAAGATTGTCGTGATTGATGGGAAAATCGGATACACCGGAGGAATGAACATCAGCGATGACTATTTCCTGAGGTGGAGAGACACACATATGAGGATCAGGGGTAATGCCGTGGCCGGATTGCAGTACAGTTTTCTGAATACTTGGATCACAGCAGACGGAGAAATCGACGATGATTTCAGCAGCTATTTCCCGATGTGCTCCGAGGAGAGCAAATCTTCGGTAGCCAACGTCTCCGCCAATGCCAACGCAGACACAAACGCAGACGCGGTTGCCGACGGCATCAGTGCCGAGGTTGCGACGGAAAGTCCCTCATCTGCGATGAAAGCTAAAAGCCAGGAGGATACCGAAGGAAACGGCATTGCCGAGGTGCTTGCCAAAGCGCCTATCCAAAGCCTGGATATGAATTTCAAGTTCAAGGAGGCCGACAAGCTCATCCAGATTGTCCCTGACGAACCCGAATCCCAATGGGCCAATATCCATATGGGAGCAGTTTGGGCTGTACAGCACGCCAGAAACTATATTTACATACAGACCCCTTACTTCGTGCCGCCGGAGCCTATGCTTCAGGCACTGCAATCCGCCGCATTGAGCGGAGTGGACGTAAGGGTGATGGTCCCTAAGAAGGCTGACCTCTTCTTTATGGGCCCTGCCAACAGGTCATATTTCTCCGAATGTCTCGAAGCCGGAGTAAGGATATATGAGCGTTCCGGCAGATTCATACATTCCAAGACATTCGTGAGTGACGACTATCTATCGGAGATAGGTTCAGCGAATATGGATTTCAGAAGTTTCAACCTTGACTATGAGCTCAACGCATATATTTATGACGCGTCAGCGGCCAAGGTCAACAAGGCCATTTTCCTGAAAGATATGGAAGCTTCCAGAGAAGTGACTCTGGAGCAGTGGAATAGCAGGCCGTGGTATCAGAAACTCTGCCAGAAGGTTATCCGCCTCTTTGCCGCACTTCTGTAATCCCCTACCGGACTGGACTAAACTTAAGCGGAGACTATCTTTTCGTAAGAAACCGGATAGTCCTCGTCCATATCCTTCTTGTACCTTGAAATGAACTGATTGTAGCGGACTTTTGCTTCTTCGTCCTGCCCCATATTCACAAGCGATTTGATCGAGACGTTGAGAGCGAACTCATTGAGAGGGTCTATGCGGAAAATGATTTCCGTGCACAGCAAAAGATTGACATAATCTTCATTGCCGAACCTGTTTTCAGCCTCTTCCAACATCCTGGAAGTCACGGCATTCTCCATATCCTCTTTGATATTGTCATAAAACGGGTCAGTCTCTCCATCCAGGAATTTACCGCGGGAGAGTATCGAAAGCAGCCGGTCATTGCTGGCTTCCGGGCGCTGCAGTTCCTTCTTTGCTTCAAACCAGTCGCATACGGCAGGCTCATCGCACTGTATGACATATTTTCCTTCATTGAACACAAGCGATATACCGTCAATCCGGTTCAGAATTTTCCGCAGATTATTCAACGTGACTCCCCTGATGTTTTTAGCCTTTTCTTCTTCCTTATCCGGCCAAGTCAGGCTGCTGAGTTTTCGCGAACTTATGCCACCCTTGTCACAATACTGCAGAACCAGCATAAACACCTGCTTGATCTTTTCAGTGAACATCGCCGATATATCTTCTCCATCGCGATCCATCACTAGCAGATTCCCGAACAGACGGATCTGATTCGGGCCCTCCGGTAGAGTTTTGATTCTGATTTTCCTGTGTGCAGCACCTCCAAGGCCAAGGTTCAGACGCTGACGTCTTCTCCTCCTGCGAATCTTAAGTCCTATAATACCCGCCACGACAAGTGCCAATATGGTCATTCCCGCGATTATTGCCATTTTAATGATTCTGGCCCGCTCCATTATGGCATATTTGTCCGTTCTGACGGCCGGCGGAAATTCTATAGTATATGTAGAGACTATGGAATTGTGATCATCAGGAGTCTCCTCCGTAATGGTGACAAGTTTCTTGAGAAGCGAATCATAATATAATGCCGCATTCGTATTGATTTTGTCCGACATTATCTTTATCCTGGAGCCTATCGCGCTCTTTTCTCCTGTCTCAATGGAGAAGCGGTATAGCTGAAGATTGGATTTCGTCAGGTATTCCGGATAGCAGAGCACATAAAAATGTCCGTCACTGTCCAATATCATATTACGTGCAGGCACACAGTCCAGGCTATCCTTATCCCAGTTTACCGACCACAGCTTTTCCGAAACCAACGTATTGGTATTAATACGGTATAAATCATATAGATATGTCCTTCCGACAACCTGATATCCGCTCTCATTTCCCATACCTCCGTAAACATACAGGGAACTGTCCTGAGCGGAGTAACCTGTAGCGCAGAAATACCTTGGCCAAGGTTTCTCGGAGGTTATATCCCCGACCTGATTCCATTTGTTGCCGTCAAGATCAAATCCATATATTTCGCCATTAAAGCGTTCATTGCCGAATCCGCCATAAATCAGGAAGCGGTTGTGCTTTGTATCCAGCCACTCGCCGTGATGATAGATCGGCATATCCAGAATATCATTGCTCAAGGCAGTCCATTTCCACGAAACCGTATCAAGAACAGCCCAGGACACCCTGGTTTGATCGGCATTTTCGATATATGGTTCATACACGTAAAATTTCCCAGTGCTGCTGTCCAGGAAATTCTGCCCGGTTGAGATATCCAGAGGGCAGGTATTCTTGAATTTGACAGTCCTTACCTGCTTAGTCCTCAGATTGAAGAACCTGATGCTGTCCCTGTTGTAAGCCCAAACCTCGTGAGCATTCGCGTCATATCCCTTGCACAGGAAAGTGGAAGAATTGACTATGTCCTGAAGCCTCCAGTTAAAATAATTCTGCGCTAGCCAGATCGGATTCTCCACTTTTCCGATTTTGCAGCCTTTCGCATATTCGTGGACAGCATCGCCCTGCTCCTCATCGAGTGCAAAGACGTATTTGGTACTCTTGTCGCTTATTGACAGATCCTTGATGGCAAAGGACGGGACATCTATCTGGTATCCGTTCTTGCCGAAAGTAATTCCGGGCCTTATTGACTTGTCCTTGAACGGAAGATATGCTTTGGCTATGTGGTCGTCAATCTTCAGCGTCACAGAATCCCGTTCAAAATCCAGAAGCAACATCACGTCCATCCACTTGGAAGCATATACGTCATCATCTTTCCGGAAAGCGATATTCACGAGGATTCTTATATTCTCGAGATTCAGTTTGAACCTATGATCATTCAAGGCTCCGTCATAGTGCAGATTGACAGGACAGGCCTCCGGGTTTCCTTTATCGAAAATTCTTAAAACATAGCCTTTCTCAGCCTCCGCATAAGTCTGCATCCGGAACTCCATTTTAAGAACATTCCGAAATTTTGGAGAATGTTTCTCGAAGACGGTATAACCCGTACGTCCGGCGATGCTGCATTCGGTTCCGTAGAATTTCAGACCCTGCGAAAAGGCTGAAATCATCCCGAAAAAGGATAAAATCAAGATTAAAAAGGCTCGGTTAAACAGTCGACGACAGTTACAGTTCAGCATTCTCGGTATAAGTTTTTGCAAATTTATTGAAATTATTTTCGTTTTAACCGCGTTTTAACCGATTAATTAATCACATTGAATTTAATTTGCACTCGGAAATTTATAACACAACCTTATAACCAGAATCAAACAATGAAATTCAAACAGGTTTTTAAGAGTTTTCTACTCACATCCATCAGCTGCAGCTTACTGATGTCCGCTACAGCTTGCAATAACGAAAAATCAGGTGGCGACGATGAGAATTACGCCAAAGGCACAGTCGAAGGAGTTGTGACAGACGCTCTGTCCAACCCGATTTCAGACGTTACTGTTTCCGTGATGAAATCAACTCTCGGAAGGGAGCTTGAGCAGACGGTAAAATCCGATGCTAACGGTGCATTCTCAATAAAAGATGTACCGATGACTACCAGATTCATCTCGTTCGAGAAAGACGGGTACGCATCTGTCGGTATCACGATTCAGGCTCGCTCGTTCGTTGATTCCAAAGCGACTCTGCATCCTGTTATGGAGTACGCTAACGCAGTGATTACCGGTAAGTTGCTTGACGCACAGAACGACAACAAACCGCTTTCAGGAGCTACAGTCAGCATCGGCACAGGCTCAGACCTCACTACCGGTGACGACGGAGTTTATGAGTTCACCAAACTGGTGCTCAAGGACTACACACTTACTGTCGGCAAACTCGGATATGGTTCTGTAACAAAGGAGATTACCGCAGATATGTTCAATTCCAACGGAATCTGCACCATCCCTGACATCACTCTCGGCGGCAAGGAGATTCTTCCTGGCCTCACGAAGCAGGATCTTGAAGAGGCAGACTGCTGGTACACAAACGATTACCGTGGAGGTAAAGGCAACGGAGGCGGAATCGTCGACTGGTCTTGCGTATTTATGTCAACCCTCAAATATGTCGGCAATTTCGAGAACCAGAACGAAGGATGCACACTCCGCACAATAAACGATGATGCAGACCAGAAGAAGCCTGCGGATCTTGACAATTTCAACAGTTACACATACGGCAAGAAACTTATCACTGAGGACAACTGCCAGCTCACTCTCTATGTGAGAACTCACGGCACAACAGCTGACGATCCGTTCCAGTTCGGCGTTCAGGTAGTTGATCTCTCAGCAGATGAGCCTGCTGCGGAAAAAGTCGGAGAGAACCGTTCTCACGGAAGCGACAGCTACAGCGAATACGTATTCGACTTGAGCAAATATATAGGTAAGGAAGTTATCGTCGCAGTCGGCGTTTACCGCGCAAAGACCGGAGATTACTGGCATCAGCTACCTATCCGCCATATGTCATTCGCCAAAGAGCAGGTCAACAACGACAACTATCTGCCGGGCGAAGAGATTGCTGAACTTGAAGGATGGCATATGACTTCCGAGATGGTACGCTCGATTATGCCTAACGAGAAAACTTCTTTCAGAGCGCTTCCTAATGGAGCTGACGGACACGACGGTCTCGGATACAACGTATGGAACGGCACCAATCACCTTGCGGCAAACTGGGGATTTATGTTTATCAACAAGGACACCGAACCTGGCGCAGGTGAAGGCTTCGTCATCAAGACTCCTAGCGGCGAGTCAGCAAACTACGCAAAACCTTGCTCATATTTCTACTCAAAGTTCAGCATCACATCAGCAAATGATCAGATGACATTGTATGCTAGAACCTTCGACAGCGAGAAATACACCACTTTCAAGGTTACCGCTATCACTGAAGACGGCACAGTCACATATCTCTCACCTGTAAGCAACACCGCGAACGATGCGTCCGCAGTTGAGGACGGAAAGGGATGCTGGCAGTTCATACACGACAAGGGCGAAGGCAATGCAAAGGATTATGCTTCATTCGTCTATGACCTCAGTTCATTCACAGGAAAGAATGTCGTCATCACTTTGGGCGTGCACAAGGGCGTAACCCCTGACCAGGACGGAGAGCAGAAGCTCTGCATCTACGGTATAGACTTCGAATAGTCAAACAAACAGCATAAAAAATGAAGAAGATTGTATTTGGTTTCTTGTCATTGTTAATCGGCGGATGCGTTGCCTGCAGCCACGCCGCCTCTGATAACAATGAAAAACCGAAACCTGATGAAACAACATTGGCGGAGAAAGATCTTGAGCGTGCCATATCCATCATCGAAACGGCATTCAATGATTATTCTTCGGACGGAACTATGGCCTTGAGCATGAAGTACAACCCCTTTACCAAACAGAGGAGTTCCAATCTTGTAAGCATTTGGGAATACACTTCAACTCTTGAAGCAGTATCCGCCGCTATGAACGCTATGATCGCTCTGAACGATGCCGGATACAGCACATTGTACAACAGCAAGTTCGATTCTTTCCACTCATTGTTGGAGAAGATATACAACGGTATGCAATACTACAAGGGCACATTCACATTGACTTCTTATACGGGCACCGCTACTTGGAGCCCGTACGGAGTCAACCGTGGTTCAGCCCCCGGTTCTGCAAGCGTGGACGGCATCCTGAATGTCTATGATGACCAGATGTGGATTATCCGCGAGTTCATCAATGCCTACAAAGCTACAGGCGACAGCAAATTCCTCAAAGAGGCTGAATACCTGACAGCTTATGTGCTTGACGGATGGGACTGCACCCTCGACGACAACGGGAAAGAGAACGGAGGAATCACCTGGGGTCCAGGCTATGTCACAAAACATACTTGCAGCAACGGTCCTGTAATCTCCCCTCTCGTATGGCTCTCAGAACTGTACAAAGGAAAGTCCGATGAAATAACCTACGGCATTGTCAACAAGGACAAGACCCGCGGACAGAAGACAGAGTTGAAGGAGACATATTATAAGGAAATGGCTGCCAAGGTTTACAAATGGCAGAAAGGTTGCCTTCTGCGCTCTGACGGTGTGTATGATGACCTAATGGGCGGATACCACACCGGTGACGGACAGCCTGAATATGAGACTGTCGGCGGAGTCAGATACCGCAAGAACACTGACGTGCCTCAACGCGAAGGTCCGGCTTACACATACAACTCCGGCACACCTCTTTCAGGCGCAATCGACCTATACAGGGTGACTTCCGACCAGAATTATCTTGATGACGCCAAGGCGCTCACTGATGCAAGTTTCTCATATTTCGCAAAATACGGGGCATCCAGAGAGGGCTACTACTCATACAGCGTGGATAACGTATGGTTTCACGATGTTCTCCTGAGGGGATACATCGCGGCTTCCGAATACTACAGCAAGGCTGACGTGTGCGTAAAGTCGTTCCAGGACAATCTCGACTGCGGCTGGGATAATTACCTCAAGGACGGTATGCTTCCTATAAGTCTTCTGGCCGGCTGGAACAAAGACAGCAGCAAGAACGAAGTCAACCTTATGTACACTTTCGCCAGGGCTGCAGACTATGCGAATCTTGCAGTATATCAACTTAAAAAAGCTAACAACTAATAATCAGCATCAATATGAAACATCGCATTTTCACCGTCGTGACGGCGTTACTGCTATTTTCAGCGCAGTGGATGTCGTTTGCACAGTCCAAGATGACTGTGACAGGTGTTGTATCTGATGCCAACGGTGACCCTATCATCGGGGCCAGCGTAATGGTCAAAGGATCAAGTATCGGTTCACCTACTGACATTAACGGAAACTACTCCATTCAGGTCGCTTCAGACGGCGTGCTTGAATTCACCTGCCTGGGAATGGTTAGCCAGCAGGTTCCTGTAAACGGCAGAGCCACAGTCAATGTGGTGATGACCGAAGATCAGAATTACCTCGAGTCCGTAGTCGTAGTGGGTTACGGAACTCAGAAGAGAGGCTCAGTAATCGGCTCAGTCGTCGGCATCAACTCGGGAGACCTCCTGAAAGTCAAGACTGAGAACCCGCAGAATATGTTGACCGGACGTGTAGCCGGCGTGCGTGTATGGCAGACCAGTTCAGAGCCTGGAACTTACAGCGCGAATATGGATATCCGTGGTCTCGGTTCTCCGCTCGTTGTCATCGACGGCGTTCCGCGTACCGTATCAGATTTCCAGAGACTTAATCCTGAAGACATCGAGAACGTATCCGTCCTGAAAGACGCATCCGCAGCAATCTACGGTGTCAGAGGTGCGAACGGTGTCATACTCATCAGCACCAAACAGGGTTCTGTTGGAAAGGCTAAGGTGTCTTACAACGGCTCATATACGATCCAGACACCTTCCAAGATGCCTGAGCTTATGAACGCTTACGATGCTATGACCATTTACAACGAGCAGAAGATGAACAATGTGAATGGAGGAAACATCGTTTACACAGAATCAGATTTCGAAGCATTCCGCAACGGCACTCGCAAAGAGACTGACTGGAACAGTCTGGTGCTAGCCAAAGCCGTTCCGCAGACTCAGCACGATATCAGCATAAGCGGCGGTTCCGAGAAGATACAGTACTATGTTTCAATGGGTTACCTCTATCAGGAAGGTTTCTTCAAATCAGGCGACCTCAACTATGACAAGTACAATGTAAGGTCAAATGTCACTGCCGAGATTCTCAAAGGTCTCAAATTCAATCTGAATGTTTCCGCACTTCAGGACGAAAGGCATACTCCATATTACAGTTCTGTCGAGATCATCAGAAACTACTGGAAACAGGGCGTGCTCTATCCGGCTTATGCCGATGACGCCAACACGATGCTCAACTACGACGGACTGGATCTTGAGAGAAACACTGTCGCAATGATGACATCGGATGTTTCCGGTTACAGAACTTACAAACAGAAGAACGTAACCCTCGCAACATCACTTGAATACGACTTCGGCACTGCTACAAAGGTTCTTGAAGGCCTCAAACTGAAAGGTATGTTCAGCTATGACTATCGTCAGGACGACAACGAAATTTTCCGCAAGGAATACTATCAGTACGCAAAAAACAGCGTCACAGGAGAATATGAGCAGAAACTGTTTGCAGAGAGCTCTCCAAGCAACCTCCGCAAAGAGAATTACACGAAGTGGCAGACTTTGGGACAGGTTCTCCTCACTTATGACAGAAAATTTGCCAACAAGCACGACGTGGGAGCGACTCTCGGTTGGGAGGTTCAGAAACGTCGCGGAGACAATTACTACGCTTACGGCGACCTCGCATTCAGCACACCTTACCTCACATCCCTTTCAAAGGACAATCAGGTAATCGGCACAGATGCAGGCAGCGAACAGTTCTATGAACTCGGCTACGAAGCTCTCATCGGAAGATTGAACTACGCTTACGACAACAGATACCTCATAGAGGCTCAGTTCAGATATGACGGTTCTTCAAAATTCGCCCAGGGACATCAGTGGGGATTCTTCCCTTCAGTATCTCTCGGATGGCGTCTCTCAGAGGAGCCTTACTTCAAGAACATCGCAGCGTTGAACTTCATCAATCAGTTGAAATTCAGAGCAAGTTATGGTGAGCTCGGTGACGACAGTGGACTTAACTACGAATGGGTAAGCGGTTACACCTATCCTGCAGCTGCAGGCAACTCCGAGAACGGATATTACAACCAGTATGCTCCGGGCTATCTTATCAACGGCGCATTCGTTTACGGATTCAGCAACCAGCCGCTTCCTAATACCAACATCACCTGGTACACTTCCAAGACATTCAACGTCGGTGTTGATTTCGAAGCTTGGCACGGATTGTTGGGCATCACATTCGATTACTTCCACAGAAAGAGAACAGGCCTCTTCGGACAGAACAGCTCATCTCTTCCTACCGTAGTCGGCGCTTCCCCATCAGTGGAAAATGTCAACAGCGACAGCCATATGGGACTTGAGCTTCAGCTCTCACACAGAAACAAAGTCGGAAACGTGACATACGGCATTACCGGTATGGCATCAGTGACAAGACAGAAATATCTCACATACGTTCAGAACGGAGGTTACGCCAACTCTTATGACAAATGGAGAAACGACAATATGAACAACCGTTATCAGGGAGTTCAGTTCGGTTACGAAGGCGCAGGCAGATACTCTGACTGGAATGACGTATGGACATACGATACATACAAGGAGAACAGCACATTGCCGGGAGACTACAAATATCTCGACTGGAACGGAGACGGCGAAATCAACTCGCTTGACGAGCATCCTTATGCTTACGACCAGACTCCTTGGATGAACTACTCCCTGTCATTCGACGTAGCTTGGAAAGGAATTGATTTCAGTATGCTTTTCCAGGGAACCGCAATGGGTTCAATGGTATATCAGGAGCCTCTCTACTCCATCTGGGGTTCAAACGGTGGCGGTACATTGACTCAGTATCTTGACCGCTGGCATCCTGCAAGTGTTACAGACGATCCTTACGACCCTGCAACCAAATGGATTTCAGGATACTACGGATACACCGGACACTATCCTGAGAGCAATTCATCCTTCAACCGTGTAAGCACCGCTTACCTGCGTCTGAAGAGCATCGAGATAGGATATACGATTCCTACTATCAAGAGACTGAAAGATCTCAATCTCCGAGTATATTTCAACGCATACAACCCTCTCACCTGGACAAAGGTCAAATTCGTTGACCCTGAGCATCCTGACAGTGACCTCGGCCGTATGTACCCTCTTAACAAGACTTATACATTTGGTCTGAACCTTTCATTCTAATTGACCTGTTAATGAATAAGAAGATGAAAAAGATATTATTATACGCAACGACCCTTTTGCTGTGCGCAGTATCTTGTACCAAAATGGATATCAAGCCTAAGAATATTGTCACAGATGACGACTTGCTTTCAAACCAGGCCGGAATGTCGATCTATATGGCTACGATGTACAGCGCAATGCCGTGGGAAGATTTCAAATATATGCCTTCCTGGGGTATAACCTTCAATGGATGGCTTGCCAGCCTCGGACTCGAGGGCACAGGCGAGGCTCTGGACAGAGACGGTGTCTGCACCGCATATACCAATGAGGATACACCATACTGGTCAAGCGCTTTTGAACTGCTCAGAGTAGCCAATCACCTCATCGAGACATTGCCTAACTACAAATCCAACTATGCGGAAGTCGCATACGACGAATTCATAGGCCAGGCATATTTCGTAAGAGCATACGTATTCTATCAGATGGCCCGCAGATTTGGTGGTATTCCTCTGGTTACCAAAGAAATAGAATACCCTGCAGAGCAGAGCAAACTTGAAGTTCCGCGTTCTTCCGAGACCGATACCTGGAATCAGATTCTCGCAGACTTCGACACTGCAATAGAGAAACTCCCTACAACTGCAACATTTGACGGCACCGCCAACAAATATGCAGCCCTCTCATTCAAGGCTGAGGCTATGCTCTACGCAGGTTCAATCGCAAAATACAATGAGACCGTACCAGGCCGTCTTACCGGACTCGGACAGAAAACAGGTGTCAGAGTGATGGGATTCGCCTCCGACGAATGGCAGAGCTGCTCAAACAAGTGGTTCGCAGAGTCTTACAAGGCTGCCAGAGAAGTAATGAACTCAGGCAAATTCTCCCTCTACAAGAAATCTTGGGTTGCCGGTAACAAGGAAGCTCAGTACAAGAATATGGTCGCAATGTGGAAGGACCTCACAAGCCCTGAGAACATTATGGTCAAAGAGTACCTGTACCCTACCCTCACCCACGGTTTGGATGCTTACTGCTCTCCATTCATATTCAGAGCTCCTCTCTGCTCAGGTTCCTGCCCTACTCTCGACTTCATCGAGCTTTTCGACGGATTCGACAGATATGATGACGGCATCACCATCAGAGTAACAGACGGCAAGGACAACGCTTCAGGAAACTACCTTCTCTTCGATTCACCAATGGATCTTTTCGCAAACGCTGAACCTCGTCTCCGCGCTTATGTAATCTTCCCTGGCGATGTATTCAAGAAGAGAGAAATAGAAATCCGTGGAGGTATCTACACGGGCTCAACCCCTATCAAGCCTCTGTTCAGCGATTACTCATTCGCTTCCGCAAACACCAATTATCAGCATCTTGACTGCTACTCAGGCTCAAACGGAGCAAAGAAGACTCTGTATCTCAGCCCTAACTCCGGAACAAATCAGGAAGTTGTAGAAATCGATGGAGTCAAGATGAATGCGGCAGGTGAAAACGGTCCTTTCTTCAACAACGGCGAAGGAAACCTCACCGGACTTTACTTGAGGAAATATCTTGATGAAGACCTTGCTGCCGAGGATATAGGTGAAGGTAAATCTTCACAACCGTTCATTCTTATGCGCTATGCAGACGTGCTTCTCGCAGCTGCTGAGGCCGGCGTGGAATTGTCAATTGCCGGAGTCGCATCCCCTGTCGAAGGAGACGATATGCTCAAGGTTGCCACTGACGCCATCAATGAAATCCGCGAAAGAGCAGGTGCAAACTTGCTTACAGCAAACCTTACTGCAGACACTGACTCACGCGACATCGTCCGCAAGGAACGCCGCAAGGAACTTGCATTCGAGCACAAGAGCAAATGGGATATCCGCAGATGGAGAGTCTGTGATGAAAAGAACCGTGACGGATTCTGGGGAATACAGCGCGATTCCAAAGAATACAGCAGCGGCGTGACATACCGTTTCAAAGGATTGTATCCGTTCTACAGCTCAGAAGCAGGCAAATATTTCTTTGACGAGCGCTATCAGTGGGTATCACTCAAGACCTTCTCTTACAACACTGTGGACTACTACTTCAGCATTCCTTCAGGAGAAGTTTCAAAGAGCACCGTCATCGACCAGCAGCCGAACAGATAACAGAAAATCGGCAACGGAAATTGTCTGACATTCATTATTTTTGAATCAATAAAATTTTTGATCGAATGAAACGATTATTGATAAATATAGCGGTTTTGGCAACAGCATTGACTGTGGCTGATTCCTGTTCCCTGTTCAAACTTGACAACTACGATGAGCCGAAAGAGACCATCAAAGGCAAAGTCGTGGATGCAGTAACAGGAGAGCCAGTCCTCACAGACCAGGGAAGCGAGGGCATTCGCGTGCGCCTGACAGAATTGAGTTATGGCGACAACGTGGAGCACAATCCTGACTTCTACTGCCGTCCTGACGGAACATTCCAGAACACCAAAATATTCAAGGGATATTACAACGTCCGCGTGGACGGTCCGTTCATCCCTATTATACGTGAGACTGCTGACGGAGTTCCAATCTCTGACGAGACTATCAACACGAACATCAAGGGTACTACGAATGTTGAATTCAAGGTCAACCCATTCCTGAAAGTCGAGTTCGTTGGCGAGCCACAGGTAAGCGGAGGCGTAGTCACTGCAAAAGTGAAAGTTACGAGAGCCGTCTCTACCGAGAAATTCAAGGAATTGGTAGAGCCTATGGGTGACTACAGCGATGATTTCACCAATGTCACCGACATTCAGCTTTTCGTAAGTTATTCTTCCAGCGTAGGTTACAGAGCCCGCGATACAAGATGGTCAAATTCCATCAGCTATGGTGGTTCAAGTTTCGAGGAACTTCTTGGAAAAGAGGTGACTATCACTTCCAACGGTACAATTCCTTCAGGCAGAAAGGTCTTTGTCAGGGCTGCGGCCAGAATCAATTACGACACACCTAAGGGAAGCGGCACAAGGAGATATAACTATTCTGAATCAGCCGAGGTCAATGTACCTTAATCCATAGGGCATAAATTTCAGGGAGGGTGCTGATTTTCAACGTCCCTCCCTTTTTTTGAAATCATTTCAACAACTTCCAAAATGAGAAAGATAGGGTATCTGTCGGCTATTCTGCTTATCTGCTCGTGCTGCGGACAAAATCAAACCGCAGACACGGTAAAAACCACGTTCCAGACTTCCAGAGGATGGTTTCCACAGATAGACAACCGTGCCGACGCCGTTATGGTGTATGGCGTAGGTGGCAATCCGTCTGACGCGAACACCGGTAAAAATTCAATAGAAGAAAGGCTTAAATCCTGGAAAGACAAGGGATATATCACTGACTTTATGACCGGCATAGCTTGGGGAGAATACCAAGACTACTTTACCGGTGGCTGGGACGGCAAATGGCATCTCGACGAAGGCCAGGTTCAGGAAAACGGAGACACTATATGGCACGGACGTATGGTCCCGTATATCGTCCCTACACGCAACTATCTTGAATATTTCAAGGAGAGACATATCAAGAGAGTAATCGACGCCGGCGTTACGTCAATATATCTCGAAGAGCCTGAATTCTGGGCCAGAGCCGGCTACAGCGAAGCATTCAAGAGAGAGTGGAAAGATTATTACGGAACTGACTGGAGGCCACAGGACGAATCTCCGGAGGCGACATATATGTCCAGTAAACTCAAATACCACCTCTACTACCGCGCGCTTGAAGAAGCATTCACATACGCCAAGGAGTACGGAAAATCCAAAGGCCTTGACGTAAAGTGCTACGTCCCGACACATTCGCTGCTGAATTATTCGCAGTGGCAGATAGTAAGTCCGGAAGCAAGCCTGGCATCTCTGTCTTGCGTGGACGGATACATAGCCCAGGTATGGACAGGCACCTCAAGGGAGCCGGACTGGTACGACGGCGTTTGCAAGGAACGCGTGTTCGAGACAGCATTTCTGGAATACGGTTGTATGTCGTCAATGACGGCACCGACCGGCAGAAAGGTATGGTTTCTGACTGACCCTATCGAAGATTGGCCGAGGGACTGGGAAGATTACAGGAAAAATTACCAGGCAACCTTCACCGCCCAACTGCTTTATCCAGAGATAAACACTTATGAGATAATGCCTTGGCCAGAGAGAATCTACACCGGATTATATCACAAGTCGGCTACCTCTGAAGAGAAAATCCGCATTCCGAAGGATTATTCCACTATGATGCAGATTATGACGAATGCACTGCAGCAGATGCCGTTGTCCGACAACAAAGTCTCAGGCACTCAGGGCATAAGCGTACTTATGGGCAACTCTCTGATGTTCCAGAGATACCCTATGCACAACGGATATGAGGATCCTCAACTCGCCAATTTCTACGGAATCTCAATGCCGCTGGTCAAGAGGGGTATCCCTGCAGGAATTGTACACATCGAAAATCTTGGCTACAAGAAAGCGCTTGAGAACACCAAGGTCCTGATAATGACCTACTCCAATATGAAACCTCTTTCGCCTGACGCGCACAAGCATCTTGCAAAGTGGGTTAAAAACGGCGGAAACATCATCTACGCGGCAAGGGACAATGATCCTTTCCAAAGCATTAAGGAATGGTGGAATACTGGAGAGTATGATTTCAAGACTGCTTCAGACCATCTGTTCTCACTTATGGGCATAGAAGCCGGAGCTGCAGAAGGCACATTCAAATACGGCAAGGGCAATGTGGTCATAATCCGCCAGGATCCTAAAGAGTTCGTGCTGAGCAAAGGCGGAGACGCGACACTGTTTGCAGCCGTCAAAAGCATATTCCCAGGCGAAGTTCAATGCAGCCGGGAGTTCATCCTTGACAGAGGTCAGTACAAACTCGTGGCAGTTCTTGACGAGGGGGAAGATGCGAAGCCATATACTCTGACAGGCCAATTCATTGACTTATACGATCCTGCGCTTCCGATATACCATTCGAAGGAAATTGAGCCGGGAAGGCAGGGACTTTTCTATGACCTTTCAAAGGCGGACAAGACAAAGCCTCAGATTCTTGCAGCCGCAAGCCGCGCTTATGACGAACAGATTACGAAAAACAGTTTCAGCTATGTAGCGAAAGCACCTGCGGAGACAATCAATTCGTCAAGAGTGCTTCTTCCGGCAAAACCGACAAGCATAAAGGCAAACGGCGAAGAACTTCCGGTAAACTGGGATGGCGACAGCCAGACTTGTCTCATATCATTCCCGAATTCGCCTGACGGAGTGAAAGTTGAGATTAATTTCTAGCAAGCCGTTCCGGAATTTTTGCATAAATTTGAAAACACAAAACTGAATATGAAGCATACAAATTGGCTACTTCTGTTTTCCGCACTGTGCCTGTTCTCGTCCTGCACAGAAAAGACAGAAAAAAACTCACTGAGGGCACCGGCCTGGCCATTGATCAGCATTGACACATACACAAGCGCCTGGTCTATGAGTGACAATCTCTACGACTCCAGCGTAAAGCACTGGACCGGCAAGGATTTTCCGCTTATCGGAGGCTTGCAGGTTGACGGGGAAATATACCGCTTTATGGGCATTGAGGATGCCGACCTCGTCACCGTTGTCCCTACAGCACAGGAGTCCGAATGGGAAGGCAGATATACTGAAAAGACTCCTTCCTCTAATTGGATGAAGCCGGATTTCAATGATTCCAAATGGAACAGCGGCGTAGGAGCATTCGGCACTCCGGACGATCCATTCGCACGCACAAAATGGGAAACCCGCAATATATGGGTACGCAGGGAGGTTGAAATCAGCCCTGAAGTCATCGGACGACAGGTTTACCTCACATTCAGCAATGACGACCGTGCAGTGTTCTACATCAACGGCGTCCAGATTCACGACACCGGCAACAACTGCAATCACGATGCTATTGTCCCGCTCGGAAAAGAAGCCACTTCGGCACTCAAACCCGGCAAAAATGTTATCGCCGCAAGTTGTGAAAACCCTGTAGGACTTGCAATTCTGGATTTCGGACTGAGCATGGCTTCAGATCCAGTCTCCGCGTTGAACAAGACAGCGACACAACTTTCAGCAGATGTTCAGGCGACACGGACAATCTATAAATTCGACTGCGGTCCTGTGGAACTGGAGCTCACATTTATGGCTCCATTGTTCCTCGACAATCTCGATTTGCTCAGCCGCCCTGTGAATTACATTTCTTACGCAGTCAAATCCAAGGACGGAGCAAAGCACGACCTGAAGATTTACTTCGAGGCATCTCCGCTTTGGGCTACAGACAAACCTTGGCAGGAGACCGAGTCATCATCTTATAGTCAGAACGGCATCATTTATCTTAAAACAGGAACAACCGCACAGAATATTCTGGCACGCAAGGGCGATGACATCCGTATCGACTGGGGATATTTCTATCTGGCAGCCGAGGCTGAGGGCACAGAGGCAGGTGTCGGAAACGCTTATGATCTCAGAAACGCTTTCAAGACCGGCAAAGCCCTCTCTGAAGTCGGCACGGCAGGCTCAAACAAGTCCGGCAGACTTGCTCTTACCCGCGACTTGGGAAATTCTTCAAAGGTGGACGGCAAAGTTATGCTCGGATACGACGACATCTATTCAATCCAGTATTTCGAAGAGAATCTGAGACCTTGGTGGAATCAGAACGGTGACAAGACCATCGAAAGCCAGTTCGAAGCCGCCCTGTCAGAGTATAATTCATTAAAGAAGAAGTGCGTCAAGTTCGACGCCGACCTTATGGCCACTGCCGAGAAAGCTGGCGGAAGAGACTACGCCGAGCTCTGCGCACTGGCATATCGTCAGTCAATCCACGCACACAAGCTCGTGAAGGCTCCTAACGGAGACATCCTCTGGTTGTCAAAAGAGAACAACAGCAACGGTTCCATCGGTACCGTGGATATCACATATCCATCTTCACCGCTGTATCTGCTTTATAATCCGACACTTGCCGAAGGACTTATGAACCACATCTACTACTATAGCGAGAGTGGCAAATGGAAGAAACCTTTCCCTTCACACGACGTGGGCACATATCCTATTGCCAACGGACAGACATACGGTGGCGATATGCCGGTGGAAGAAGCAGGAAATATGATAATATTGACTGCTGCGGTAAGCCGTTACGAGGGCAATGCCGACTATGCTAAGAAGCATTGGAACACTCTCACGACTTGGGTACAATATCTTGAGCAGTTCGGTCTAGACCCTGAAAGCCAGCTCTGCACAGACGACTTCGCAGGTCATTTCGCACACAATGCAAACCTTTCTATCAAGGCAATTCTTGCCATTGCATCTTACGGCTATATGGCCGAGAAACTCGGTCTTGATGACGTAGCCACTGAATACAAGAAGAAGGCGCAGTCACTGGCCGCCGAGTGGATGGAGATGGACAAGGACGGCGATCACTACAAACTGACATTCGACAAGAGCGGAACCTGGAGTCAGAAATACAATCTTGTTTGGGATCAGTTGCTCGATTTGGATATTTTCCCTGATTCTGTAAAAGAGACCGAACTTGCTTACTACAAGACCAAACAGAACAGGTACGGTCTTCCTCTTGACAGCAGAAGCACTTACACCAAGACAGACTGGATTATATGGACTGCGACTATGGCAGATTCTCAGGAAGAGTTTGAGGAGTTCGTCGCCCCTGTCCACCTGTTTATGAACGAGACTGAGGACAGGATTCCTATGTCCGATTGGGTATATACAGACAAGCCGATTCACAGCGGATTCAAGGCAAGGTCCGTCGTCGGCGGTTACTTTATAAAAATGTTGGAATATGTCAAAAATAACTAAGCCGATTATTTTAATGCTTGCCACGTCCGCTTTTATTGCCGGCGCGTGCACTTCCTCCTCATCAAATGAGGAGCAATGCTCACCTGTGGATTATGTGAGCACACTTGTGGGCACTCAGTCCAAACTCCTGTTCTCGAACGGAAATACTTACCCTGCAGTCGCAAGGCCTTGGGGAATGAATTTCTGGACTCCTGCGACAGGTAAGATGGGCGACGGATGGGCTTACACTTACGATGCGGACAAAATCCGCGGATTCAAGCAGACCCATCAGCCAAGCCCGTGGATGAACGACTACGGTCAGTTCGTGATTATGCCTGTAACTACGGGGCCGAATTTCGACCAGGACGCCCGCGCAAGCTGGTTCTCACACAAGAGCGAGACAGCAAAACCATATTATTACAGCGTATATCTTGCTGACCACGATGTACTTGCCGAGATGACGGCTACTGATCGCGCCGCAAAATTCCGCTTCACATATCCTGAGAAGGAGATGTCCTATCTCGTAGTGGACGCTTTCGACAATGGCTCTTACGCTGAGGTCATTCCTTCAGAAAACAAGATTGTGGGCTATACAACGAAAAATACCGGAGGCGTACCTGACAATTTCAAGAACTGGTTTGTAATCGTTTCCGACACCCCGTTCGAATATGAGCAGAATGTCAATGTAGATCCGGCTCACTCAGGTGCAATTGTCGGATTCAAGACTCAGAAAGGCCAAAAGGTTAACGTGAAGGTAGCCTCTTCGTTCATCAGTCTTGAGCAGGCCGAGCTGAACCTAAAGGAGCTCGGCGACGGTGATTTCGACCGACTGGTTGCGGAAAGTAAAGAACAGTGGAACAAGACATTGGGACGCATTGAAGTCGAGGACAATGATATTGACAGGCTGCGCACATTCTATTCGTGCCTGTACCGTTCTATTCTCTTCCCGCGCAATTTCTCCGAAATCGATGCTGAAGGCAATATAGTACACTACAGCCCGTATAACGGCGAGGTGCTTCCAGGATATATGTTTACTGACACCGGATTCTGGGATACGTTCCGCTGCCTGTTTCCTCTGCTCAATCTTGTATATCCTGATATGAACGAGAAGATGCAGGAAGGACTAGTAAACTCATATAAGGAAAGCGGATTCCTGCCTGAATGGGCTAGCCCGGGACACAGACCTTGTATGATCGGAAACAATTCCGCTTCTGTCGTTGCAGACGCCTATATAAAGGGCATCCGCGGTTATGATATAGAAACTCTTTGGGAGGCTGTAAAGCACGGTGCAAATTCAGTGCACAAAGAGGTAAGCGCCACTGGACGTGCAGGCTGGGAGGAGTACAACAGGCTCGGATATGTCCCTTGCGACATAGGCATCAATGAATCAGCAGCCAGGACTCTTGAATATGCTTACGATGACTGGTGCATCTGGACTTTGGGAAAGGCTCTCGGAAAACCTGATGAGGAGATCAACATCTATAAGGAGCACGCGCAGAATTACCGCAATCTTTATCTCAAGGAGGCCTCGCTTATGTGTGGACGCAAGGCTGACGGAGAATTCAATCTGCCGTTCAATCCGTACAAGTGGGGTGGCGACTTCACCGAAGGAAACTCGATACAATATACTTGGTCTGTTTTCCACGATCCTGCCGGACTGATGGCTCTGATGGGTGGCGAAGAGGCATTCAACGCCAATCTCGACAATATCTTCGAGGTGCCGCCTATCTTTGATAACAGTTACTATGGATTCACGATTCACGAAATCCGTGAGATGCAGGTTATGAATATGGGCAATTACGCTCACGGAAACCAGCCTATTCAGCACATGCTCTATCTCTACGACTGGGGCGGACAGCCTTGGAAGGCACAGATGAGAATCCGTGAAGTAATGGACAAGCTCTATATGGCTACACCTGACGGATATTGCGGAGACGAGGACAACGGACAGACCTCCGCGTGGTATGTATTCTCGGCATTGGGATTCTATCCGGTATGCCCTGGAACAGATCAATATGCCTTGGGAGCACCGCTCTTCAAGAAGGCAACAATCCATCTAGCTGACGGAAAGAGCACTGTCATCACCGCACCGGAGAACAGTAAAGAGAATTTCTACGTGAAGTCTATGAAGGTCAACGGTAAATCATATACAAAGACCTATCTGACACACGATGTACTCTCCAAGGGCGCGAAGATTGAGTTCAAAATGGCCTCAGAACCGAACGTCCGCACCGTTCCCGCCGAGGACAGACCTTACTCTATGTCATTGGAATAATAGGACAACGAAACACATTAATTGAGAAATTCCTAAGTGACAAAACACTTTTGAAAAACGGACAATCCGTGAGCGCCGCCTTCATCAAGAAAGTGGCGCTCTTCTTTATTTGTTTCATTTGTAAGATAGTAATTTATCAATAACTATGTCCGAATAAAATCAGTTATCCAATAAAGTGCAGAGTAAAAGAAAAGAGCCCAGCGCAATACCGGACTCTTTACCAATAAACTTTTTATGTCAAGCCATCCAACTTTTTGGAGGCATATTACAATCACTACAGTTCCCAAGCGAGGGCTGATGCGCCAAGTATTGCAGCGTCAGAATCCTTCAACTGAGAGAACACTATCTTGACCTTGTCACGCCACAATGAAAGGACATTCTCGTTAAGCGCCTTCTCGATAGGATCGATCAAGAACTTTCTTGCTCTTGCAAGACCTCCGAAGAGTACGATTGCCTCCGGAGCACTGAACGCTACGAAATCAGCGAAAGACTGTCCAAGAATTGTTCCTGTATATTCGAAAATCTTGAGTGCAAGGTTGTCGCCTTCTTTTGCAGCATCGTAAACATCCTTTGAAGTGATATTGTCAAGACTTCTCAAAGAAGAAGGCTCGTCACTCATATCCAACCATTCGCGTGCAGTTCTTGCCACACCGGTAGCAGAAGTATAAGTCTCAAGACATCCGGTCTTTCCGCAGTTGCAAAGACGGCCGTTATGACGCACTGCGCAAACGTGACCGAGCTCACCGGCGAAACCGTCGTGTCCGTAAAGGACTTCTCCGTTGATGACAATACCGCTACCGACACCAGTACCGAGGGTAATCATAATGAAGTTTTTCATACCTCTGGCAGCACCGTAGGTCATCTCGCCCATTGCAGCCGCATTCGCGTCATTGGTAAGTGCGACAGGAATCTCACCGCCCATCTGCTCTTTCAAGAGTTTTGCTACAGGAACGGTTCCTTTGTTACCCCATTTGAGGTTGACTGCATTTTCGATTTCTCCTGTGTAATAGTTACCGTTAGGGATACCCATACCGATACCGCGTACCTGACCTTCTACTCCTGCATCCGTTATCACTTTATTGATTGCCTCAGCAAGTTCAGCGATATAAAGCTCAACAGAATTATGCGTATCAGTGCGGATTACAGTCTGAGCCAGAACCTGGCCACGCATATCCACTACACCGAGCTTTGTTGTCTGCCCTCCGACATCGACACCGACAACGTAAGGCATATCCATTTTATACATAGTCTAGAAATTATTTCTTAATTATTCAACTGGAATATCCTTGTTTACATTCTTGCAGCCTGATACAGCATAGTAAAGAATGTAGCAGAGCATTACCACTACAAGCCAGTAGCTTGACATATAGCCGGACTTCATAGCGATGAATTCCTGGATAAGAGGCATTACGCCGCCACCTACAACCATCATCATAAATATGCCGGAAGCCTGCTCTGTATATTTTCCAAGGCCCTCAGTACTGAGGTTGAAGATACCGCCCCACATAAGTGATGTGCAAAGACCGCAGAGCACGAGGAAGAGAGCCTTCATCGGAACACCTGTTGCAAGAGTGAATCCGTTCTCAACGCTGTATGCAGGCATTGACATTGTCACTGATTTAGGCAGGAAGATAGCAATTACCACGAAGCAGATTGCCAGAGAAGAAACGGCTATCAACTGAGTTCTTGTGCTTACTTTTCCGCTGATGAATGAACTGCAGATACGTCCTACCATCATAAGAAGCCAATATACAGCTGCGATTGCACCACCTATAGCGGCACCGTTGACAGCAATGCCGGCACCTTTCTCAGTTGCATCTGAGAAGTAGAAAATCAACTGCGCAGGGATACCTACCTCAATACCGACATAGAAGAAAATTGCAACCACACCAAGCACAAGGTGACGGAAACTCCACGCGCTGTGTGGGTCCTTCTCACCTTCAGCCACTTTTCTCTCAGCTGCAGGCTCAGGTATGCTTACAAATGAAATTATCACGAATGCCAATGCGAACACGCCCATTGCAATGAAAAGAAGCGGAGCAACATCGCTCATCGCGGTACTTTCAGTAACTGTACCGATAAGCATTCCGACGAGAAGCGGAGTGAGTGTACCTGTCAAAGAGTTCAACGAACCGCCAATCTGGATGTACTGGTTGCCTTTGTTTCCGCCACCGCCGAGGATATTCAACATCGGGTTCACAACGGTATTGAGCATACATACGCAGAAACCGCAGACGAATGCGCCGAGCAGATATACGTAGATTGCTGAAGAACCGAAGAATGAAAGGCTTGAGAGCCACTGTATCACGACTCCGATAAAACCTGTAGCCAAAGCGATCAGCGTTGTTTTCTTGTAACCGAAGCTGACGAGCATCTTGCCTGCAGGAATACCCATAAACAGGTATGCGGCAAAGTTCATCATATTACCCATCATACCGGCCCAATTGTACTGTCCTTTCCAGATGTTGCCGAACGGAGCAGCCATATTCGTCACGAATGAGATCATCGCGAAGATGAAGCACATTGTGATGATAGCAACAATGTTTGATTTTTTCTGTGTCATATTCAATGTTTTATGTTTTTGTGTCTATTAATATGGATTTTGCAACGTGTAACGATTTTCTTTATCGTTTTGCAAAACCGCGTAAAATTACTAAAATTTCCTCTTGAACACAACAAAATCAACAAGCAGCTTTGGGAAAAATAACGCATCCGGAAGCAAAAAAAGCAGGCGGCTGTCAGTTTTTCAACTTCAAACCGCCTACATTCTTTATTTACTAAAAACTGTTACTTCTTGAAATACCTATTGTAAAGTCCGAGGAAGCCGGCACCGTGACGGGCCTCGTCTTTTGCCATCTCGTGAACAGTGTCGTGAACATCGTCGTATCCGAGTTCTTTAGCTCTCTTCGCGATTGCAAGTTTGCCCTCGCATGCTCCGCCTTCAGCTTCGATTCTCTTCTCGAGGTTGGTCTTGGTATCCCAGACAACTTCGCCCAACAGCTCAGCGAATTTCGCCGCGTGCTCAGCTTCTTCAAAAGCATACCTCTTGAACGCCTCAGCTATCTCAGGATACCCTTCACGGTCAGCCTGGCGGCTCATCGCCAAGTACATTCCGACCTCACTGCACTCGCCAAGGAAATGAGCCTCAAGCCCTTCGTGAACTTCCTTGTCGCAATCTTTAGCAGAACCTATCTTATGCTCGCAAGCCCAGGACATCGGTCCATCCTCTTTCACCTCAACGAATTTGTCTGATTTCGCGTGGCACAACGGGCACTCTGCCGGTGGGTTTTCGCCTTCATATACATATCCGCACACGAGGCATCTGAATTTCTTTTTCATTTCTATTACTCCTTTTAATTGTTGATTATAGCCATTTTACAATAATTTTTATTTTGAATTATTATAATTTAAGACAAAGATACTGGATTTTTCGGAATCTCCAAGCGAAGCCCGAATTTATTTTTCAACAATCCGACAGACACCCTCAAAATCTTTTCAAGACATCTTCCTGACACATTGTCGAAAAATATTACTAAATTTGAGGGATTCGCGGTTTACGAAGTCAGCTCGAATGCTAAGAGCAATGATAAAGCGGCACGGAGCAACACACAAACGTGATTGCAAGCCCTTCGGACATAGCCGGGAGTTGCAAAGAATAACAGAACACACAATTTCGGAACAAAATATGGAAAAAGTAATATTGACCGGCGACAGGCCGACGGGAAAACTTCATCTTGGACATTATGTAGGCTCACTCAAACGCAGAGTAGAACTCCAGAATGAAGGAGACTACGACAAGATGTTCGTATTCATCGCTGACGCCCAAGCACTTACAGATAACGCAGACAACCCGGAGAAAGTAAGGCAGAATATAATAGAAGTAGCGCTCGACTATCTCTCCTGCGGAATCGACCCGGCTAAGTGCACATTGTTCATCCAGTCAATGATTCCGGAATTGACAGAACTCACATTCTACTATATGAATCTCGTGACCGTGGCAAGGCTTCAGCGAAACCCTACCGTAAAGGCAGAGATTCAGATGCGCGATTTCGAGAACACCCTTCCTGTGGGATTCTTCTGCTACCCTATCAGCCAGGCTGCCGACATCACAGCATTCAAAGGAACAATCGTCCCTGCAGGTGAAGACCAGGAGCCTATGCTGGAGCAGACAAGGGAAATCGTACGCAAATTCAACAGCATCTATGGAGACGTCCTGGTCGAGCCTGAGATTCTTCTGCCACAGAACAGCGTTTGTATGAGACTGCCGGGCACTGACGGCAAGGCCAAGATGAGCAAGTCGCTCGGAAACTGCATCTACCTGTCCGACACTCCGGAAGATGTAAAGAAGAAAGTAATGAGTATGTTCACAGACCCAGGCCATCTTAAAGTCAGCGACCCGGGCAAGGTTGAGGGCAACACAGTGTTCACATACTTGGACGCATTCTCCAAGCCGGAACACTTCGCAGCATACGCTCCGGAATACAGCTGCCTTCAGGAAATGAAAGAGCACTATATGCGCGGAGGCCTCGGCGACGTAAAGGTCAAGAAGCTGTTGCTCAATGTATTGGAGGAGACATTATCCCCTATCCGCGAGCGCAGGAAAGAATTCGAGAAAGACATCCCTGCTGTATTCGACATTCTCAAGAAAGGTACGGAGAAAGCGCACGAGACTGCCGCTCAGACTATGGCTGAAGTCCGTGATGCAATGCGAATCAATTACTTCAGCGATGCAGCGCTCATTGCGGAGCAGGCAAAAAAATACGGCGCATAAAGGCCGTATTCCAAAGATCGTATTCCTGTAGAGAACTTACCTAGATTTCATCACATCCGGGCGGATCGTCCGGGAGTTCCGAACTGAAATCTATTTCATCCCACATAGCGTCAATGGTCCGGCGGTCCTTCTTTGTAGGACGGCCGAGTCCTCTGTCGCGCTTGACAAAGAAGGTCTCGACAGGAGCCTTCAGTTTGTCAAGTTCCTCCTGAGGAGTCAGATTTTCCGCATACTGAGGAACAAGTTGTGCCCCTACCCTGTTTTCTATCAACGCAATCGCACGCCACGTGTAATGCACGGCAGATTTCCTAACTTCCATCACATCGCCGACCCGTATCATCTTGGACGGCTTTGCATCCGAACCGTTTACTTTCACGCGATTACCCTTGCAGGCCTCAGTTGCCTCGCTGCGTGTCTTGAAAGCCCTGATGGCCCATAAATATTTGTCCAGTCTAACCTCTTCCGCCATAGCTCTATACTAATCAGTTTCTAGTTCATTTTTCCGGGATTCTTTCTCAGAAATTCCTCTATGGAAGCCACTTTCTCCGACTCATCTTCATCCGGCAATTTTTCTTCCGCTTCCGGATTTATATACTCATCATCCGTGACATAAGGCTCGATTGTAACCTCAAACAACATAGTATCAATGCTTTGAGGAACAATGAAGAAGTCGGTCACGTCTGCAGGAATCAATATCACCTCTCCGGCACAGAACTCATATCTGTCGATATCACCGGACTCTTTGTGAACCTGAACGGACGCGGACCCTTGCAGACATTCATACAGCATAAAGGCATCCGATGTGCCTGCATTGATATGAAGTGCATCTTTCAGATTTATTTTAGTCACAGTGAACTCTCGGAGTTCCACCAGTTTGTCGGCAACTTCACTACTGTTGTCATCAACAGCACCCAGAGACTTGACGTTCGAATCGTGTGCAAGTCCGGAATGCTTACCGGCACGGATTGTCAGTTCCTGATTATACTCGGAAAGAGCTATGAAATCAAAAGCAGCTTCCAATGAAAGCGCCTCCTTGTCAGACTCGTCGTCCAACAGATTTCTGCGCTTCGAATGAGATTTCGATGCCGCACGACCCACCCCGGCCGGGTCAGCAGTAAAATCCACTGTCTGAGTCCCGAGAGGCTTGTCCCAATTGTAAATACTGAAATTCAAATCCGAAGCCTCGGACACTTCAGCTATCACAACACCGCCTTTTGCAGAATGCACCAGGCCCGGAGGTATCAGAAAAGCGTCGCCCTTGTGTGCGGTTATCGGATTCAGGACTTCATCCAGCGAACCGTCCTGGCATCTCTCATACAGTTCCGCAGCCGAAACATCACGTCGAAAGCCCATATACAAACAAGAGCCCGGCTCAGCATCCATCACATACCACAATTTCGTATTACCCAATGTATCATAGCGTTGCGATGCAATCTCGTCATCCGGGCAAACAAGCAACGGCATCCTGTCCTCAACATCAAGATGTCTGACGGCAAGCGGAAATTGTCTTCCATATCTGGAATATATATTCTCCCCGACAACATCTTCGAGATATGTTTCCATTATTTCGCTGATTGTACTGCCTGACAGCCAGCCATTTTCAACTTCAGAGTCATTGTATCCCAAATCAGCGATCTCAACGCTCTCGCCTATCTTGTCCGACTTGGTCAACGGAACGAGTTTCGAATCCACTGATTCTGAATACGACTTGCCCATATTGCATATAAACCTGTTCCCGCCCCAATCGGCCTTAACGGCTACAGGCTTGAACTTCATAGGATATAATTTCTTCTTTATCTGTTCCATATTTGTATCACGCGGCCTTTCCGGCCATTTCAAAATCAACTTCTTAAAACGCGGACAAAGGTAATTCTTTTTCCGATAGTAACCGAGAACTGAAATTCCGAAAATGATACAGAAAAAGAAGCTGCAGATTTCCGAACTCGCAAAAAATTGACTACTTTTGCGAGTTATTACGAAAAATGAAAAACAGTTAGACAGATATGTTGTTCAATCTCTTACAAGCAGCCGGTATCGATTCTGTCGATATGGCGTCAGTTGCAGCCCAGGCGGCATCAGCTCCAGTTGTTCCTCACGAGGAAAAATTGCGTCTATTGGATATGGCAGTGAAAGGCGGATGGCTTATGCTGGTCCTTCTCGCATTGTCAATCATAGCGATTTACATCTTCGGAAAGAAATGGTGGATGATTCATCAGGCCGGAAACATAGACTCAAACTTCATGCGTGATATCAGAGACTATATCCACGAAGGCAAGATCAAGTCAGCTCTGGCTCTCTGCGAAAACTACGATTCTCCGGTAGCAAGACTTGTAGAGAAAGGAATAGGCCGCATAGGCCGTCCGCTGTCTGACATTCAGACCGCAATCGAGAACACCGGAAACACTGAGGTCGCAAGACTCGAAAAAGGTCTGCCTATTCTCGGAACCATTTCCGGAGGCGCCCCTATGATCGGATTCCTCGGAACCGTTCTCGGTATGGTCCAGGCATTCTTCAATATGGCAAATGCCGGAAACAACATCGACATCACATTGCTTTCCAGCGGTATCTACACCGCAATGATTACCACGGTCGGCGGTCTTATCGTAGGTATCCTGGCATACTTCGGATACAACTATCTGACTTCCAATATCTCAGATCTCGTATTCAAGATGGAGAGCGCAACCATTGACTTTATGGATCTTATCCAGGAGCCTGCCAATGGTGAAAATGAGTCTAAATAAGGTTCGAAATGGCATTCAAGAGACAGACTAAGATACTGCACGAGACCGCGATGTCGTCTATGACCGACCTCGTGTTCCTGTTGCTGATCTTCTTCCTTATAACATCGACGCTTGTAAATCCTAATGCGCTGAAACTGCTTTTGCCTAAGAGCACAGGTCAGGTTTCGGCAAAGGCTACAGTCAGCGTTTCCATCAAGGATTGGCAGGACGGCAAGTACACTTATCATATCAACGGTAACGAACAGCCGGTTCCGTTCGACGAGGTTGAAGACGACATTGTCAACCTGCTGCAGTCCGATGAAGATCCTACATTCTCTATTTACGCGGACGAGACAGTTCCGGTAAAGGAGATTGTCCAGATGATGAATATCGCGAAAAGGAATCACTACAAAGTCATTCTGGCAACGCAGCCGGAATAATTGACTGATTGAGAGGGTTTACGACATAAAGGTCAGAAGAAATATGATGAAGAGATATCAGAACGAGCAACGAAAGACAGAAAGCAAAGGCACGACCATTGCTTTGGCCTTGACGTTGTTGTTTCACGCGGGTCTGGTCATCTCCGGATATTTCAACGGACTTGTCTATATGTCACCTCCGCCTCCTGAACAAAGTTTTCTGATAGATTTTTCTGAAGACGTGGAGGAGAAGCCTGTCATAAAACAGCAGCGGCACGGTTCAGCGCCTCAGGCCGAAAACCCGGACAGGACCAAGCCTATCGCTCTCGCGCAACGTTCTGAGGCTCAAGAGATCGGAACAAAGGATAACAAGGCTCAGGAAGCTACTGTTGACGATTTCGGAGACGTTGAGAAATATGAGCCGGAAAGAGAGAAGCCTATCAACAAGAAAGCTCTTTTTCACGCAGCTGACAACAAAAGTGACAAAGACACTCTGGCAGCGCAGACCGCCGCAAAGATCAGCGAGAAACTGACAGCAGGACACGCACAGGGCAATACGAAGGTCGGAAAGACAAATGTCACCCCCAATGCGCACGTAAAGGGCAGAAACACCTTAGGAGTCATTGCAAGGCCTAGTTACCCTGTTCAGGAATCCGGTATCGTGGTAGTGAACATTTGGGTTGACAACTATGGAAATGTCAAGAAAGCCCAGAGCGGCGGAACAGGAACGACTGTCAACAATGCAGCCTTATGGGCAGCCGCGAGAGAAGCTGCACTGAACACCCACTTCAATGTGGACGCGGATGCTCCGGCATTGCAGGCAGGTACAATTACATATAAATTTGAACTTAAAGGCAAATAGCATAGTCGAAAGCCGAACTTAAGAAATATATTATTTACAATGGCGTGAGCCATAAACTATTAAAATCGCCCATCGGGCAAAATCCAAAATGGAAGAGAACAACAAGAGCGGTTTCACCGCAGAAGGAAGAAAATTGAGACCGAGACGGCCTCGCATTTCCGACAAAGTCTATTCATCTAACGAAGGACGCACTGAAAGGAGGTCCTTCAGCTCTGAAGACAGACATTATTCCTCAAATTCAGAAGGAAGAAGCTACGGAAGACGTAGTTATGGTAGCCAGGACAGCCGTGGCAGTTATGGAAATTCTGACAGAAGATCCTCCGGACGTCCAACAGGTTACAGCAGAAACAACAGCAGTTCAGAAGGCCGCAGTTACGGATATTCAAACGACCGCAACAATGGCTATTCAGATAGAAGAAGTTCATTCGGAAGAGGCGGTGACAGAAGAAGTTACGGCAGCTCCGAGAACAGAAGTTACGGACAGCAGGAAGGACGTGGCAGCTATGGCAATTCCGAGAGAAGAAGCTACGGCAGCAGCGAAGGAAGAAACTTCGGACCATCCGGAAGAAGAGTATCTTTCAATCAGTCAGACAGACCTACAAGAAGGCCTTACGGCAATTCAGAAGGAAGACCTGGCAACTCTGAAGGAAGAAGCTTCGGACAGAGCAGAGGACGTTCTTTCGGCAATCAGGACAACAGAGGCGGTTTCAGAAGCAGACCGTCATCTCCTCGCGGAAACAACTTCAACTCAAGCAGAAAGCCACAGGCTAAGCCGAATCCATATAAATTCAGCGATGCCGACGAGCAGAATATGAATCTTATCCTGAGCAGAAAGCCTCAGCTTGACCAGATACAGCTTTCTGACAATGACTATGTGGAGACACCTATCAAGGAGGTTATCCGTCTCAACAAATTCATCGCCAATTCAGGAATATGCTCAAGACGCGAGGCTGACCAGTATATTCAGGCAGGTGTAGTCACCGTCAACGGCGAAGTCGTAACAGAACTCGGAACCAAAGTAAACGTACTCAACGATGAAATCAGATTCAACGGAGAGCGCATCAGGGGTGAAGAGAAATGCTACATCGTAATGAACAAGCCGAAAGGTTTCGTGACAACCGCCAGCGATCCTCACGCAGAGAAAACCGTAATGGATCTGCTCAAGAAATGCAGCGCACGCGTATTCCCTGTCGGCAGACTTGACAAGAACACCACCGGTGTGCTAATGTTCACAAATGACGGTGAGATCGCGGAAAGGCTTACCCACCCTTCTTATGACAAGAAGAAGATATACCAGGTAATCCTTGACAAACCTGTTTCACAGGAAGATTTCGACAAGATTCTGGAAGGAATCACATTGTCTGACGGCGAAATCAAGGCTGATGAGCTCGAATTCATTGACCCTGAAGATCATAGAAAAGTCGGTATTGAGATTCACTCCGGCAAGAACAGAATCGTCAGAAGAATTTTCGAGTCACTCGGATATGATGTGAAGGCTCTTGACAGAGTTTACTTTGCAGGTCTTACAAAGAAAGGTCTCAAGAAGGGCGAATGGCGTTACCTCACAGAAGGCGAAGCCAACGTTCTCAAAATGGGCTCATACGTATAGTTTATGGCTGAAATACAGGAACCTAAAGAACATAGAGCAGGATTTGTCAACATTATCGGAAACCCGAATGTCGGCAAATCCACTCTTATGAATGCCCTGGTCGGCGAGAAACTGTCGATTGTCACCGCAAAGGCACAGACAACAAGACACCGCATCAGAGGCATCGTCAACGGAGAAAACTATCAAATCGTATATTCGGATACGCCGGGTATCCTCAAGCCGAACTACAGGCTTCAGGAAAATATGATGGATTTCGTGGATACGGCAATCGGAGACGCAGACATCATTCTGTATGTCACCGATGTTGTGGAAAAGGCGGACAAGAACTCCGAATATATAGAGAAACTTAAGAAACTCGAGTGCCCTGTCATCATCGCAGTCAACAAAATTGACATAAGCGACCAGGAAAAAGTCGTCAAAACTATGTCCGAATGGCAGGAACGCATCCCGAACGCGCTTATAATTCCGGTATCAGCAAAGGAGAAATTCAATCTCGACAGCGTGCTGAATGCAGTAATTTCCAAACTTCCTATCTCACCTGCGTGGTTTGACAAAGACGCATTCACGGACAAGAACTTGAGATTTTTCGCCTCTGAAATCATCAGAGAACAGATTCTCGAGAACTATTCTCAGGAGATTCCATACTGCTGCGAGGTAGAAATTGAACAGTTCAAGGAAGGCGAAGACAGATACGAGATCAGCGCAGTAATCTATGTGATGAGAGATTCCCAGAAAGGAATCATCATTGGAAAAGGCGGCAGCGCATTGAAACGCACAGGCACGAAGGCAAGAATCGAAATGGAAGACTTCTTCCAGAAGAAGGTGTTCCTGTCGGTGTTCGTGAAAGTGGACGAAGGATGGCGCGAGAATAAACGCGAGTTAAGAAAATTCGGTTACGAGGAATAATTGAAAAACGGAAGGTATGAAGGAATATGATGACGACGAGCTGTCTCAGGACAAGCTGGAGAATGATGAGGAACTTAACGAAGAGCCAATAGACGACTCCTCAGCAGCCCCATCAGACAAATACGAGAAACTGCTCGGAGATGACAGCAAAAAATACAAGCTGTCAGGAATGTTCAAGGACTGGTTCCTGGACTATTCCTCATACGTCATACTCCAAAGAGCCGTTCCTAACATCGTTGACGGACTGAAACCGGTACAGCGTAGAGTGTTGCACGCTATGTACGAGCACGACACGGGCGCATACAGCAAGGTTGCGGGAATCGTGGGAGAAGCTATGCACTATCACCCGCACGGTGACGCATCCATTCTCGGCGCACTCGTACAGCTCGGACAGAAAGGCTATGCCATTGACTGTCAGGGAAACTGGGGTAACATCCTCACTGGAGACCCGAATGCGGCCGGACGATATATCGAGGCCCGCCTCAGCAAATTCGCCAAGGAGGTCATATTCGATCCAAAGATTACAGAATGGATGACATCATACGACGGCAGAAACCAAGAGCCGGTCGAACTGCCTGTACGTTTTCCCCTGCTCCTTGCGCAAGGCACCGAGGGAATCGCAGTCGGAATGGCATCCAAGATTCTTCCGCACAATTTCAACGAGCTGATTGACGCATCCATAGCTTACCTGGAAGGCAAAGAATTCGAGCTTATGCCGGACTTCCCTACCGGAGGACTTGCAGACTGCTCCAAGTATATGAAGGGAAAGCGCGGCGGTGTAGTGAAAGTTCGCGCAAAAATCGAGAAAATCGACAAGAACACATTGGCCATCAAGGAAATACCTTATGGCAAGACTACGCATATCCTTGTAGATTCTATCCTGAAAGCGAAGGACAAAGGGAAGATCAAGATCAAGAAAATCGAAGATATGACCACGGCAACGGCCGATTTGCTCATACATCTCCCTAACGACGTTTCTCCGGACAAGACCATCGACGCACTTTACGCGTTCACTGACTGCGAAACCACCATCGCCCCGAACGCCTGCGTCATCAAGGACAACAAGCCTCAGTTCCTGAGTGTAGAGGATATCCTCATATACGATACCGAACACACTCGGGACTTGCTCCGCAAGCAGTTGGAAATCAAGCAGAAAGAACTTGAAGACAACTGGCATTACACCTCTCTTGAAAAGATATTCTTCGAGAACAGAGTCTATAAATTGCTGGAAGAAGACCAGAAGAGCTGGGACGACCAGGTGAACGATATCTTCGCGAGAATGAGAGAATTCGAAAGCCAGCTTCTCCGCAAGATCACGATGGACGACATTCTCAAACTTGTCGAAAAGCCAGTGCGCAAGATATCCAAGTTTGACACGAAAGTAATTGATCAAAAGATACTTGACATCGAGAAGGAGCTTGCCGTAGTCAAAGACAATATTGAGCATATCACCAAGTTCACCATCAAGTTCTTCCAGAATCTGAAAGCCAAATACGGTAAAGATTTCCCACGCAAGACGGAAATTACCGGTTTCGAGACAATCGCGGCCACCAAGGTTGTAAGCAACAATGCGAAACTCTACGCAAACCTGGCTGAAGGTTTCGTCGGAATCGGCTTGAAGAAGGACGAGGGCGAATTCATCTGCGACTGCTCTGATATGTCCGAAGTCGTTGTAGTCAACAAGGAGGGCAAATACTGGATCAAGAAAGTCGTTGAGAAAGATTTCTTCGGCAAAGACCTGCTGTATGTCGGTGTATTCAACCGCGGTGACGAGCGTACCATCTACAACGTGATTTACCGCGACGGCAAAACAGACCTCTACTATGCCAAGAGGTTTGCCATCACCAGCATTACCAGAGACAAGGAATACGATATCACCCAGGGCAAGCCGGGGTCCAAAATCGTATGGTTCTCCGTCAACCACAACGGTGAGGCAGAGACAGTCAAGATAACATTTGTGCCGAGACCAAGGCTGAAGAACCTCAACATCGAGTACGACTTCTCAGCGCTTGCCATCAAGGGTAAACTGTCAAGGGGTAACGTGGTGACAAAGAATGCGATACGCCGTATAACACAGAAGTCCAAGGGAATCTCGACAATCGGAGGCAAGGACATCTGGTTCGACACAGACGTGCTCAGACTCAATGAAGACGGAAGAGGAGAACACCTCGGACAATTCAGCGGAGATGACAAGATCATTGCAATCTTCAAGAACGGCACGTATTACACTACATCATACGACTTGAGCAACCGCTATCAGGGAGACTTGCTCAGAATTGAGAAATACGATGAGAACAAGACTTATGCGGCATTGTACTTTGACGGCAGCGCAAGAGTATTCTACATCAAGCGATTCTCATTCCCTGTAAGCGACAACAATCCGGCACCGTTCATTCCGGAAGGAAAAGGAAACTACCTTGCGGATTTCAGTGCGGACAGGCATCCTCAGTTTATGGTGACTTTCACCGGAAGACAGGAGAACAGAGAGCCAGAGAAGTTCGATGCAGAAGAGTTCATCGCGAAGAAAGGTATTGCAGCAAAGGGCAACCGTTGCCACCGCTACGATGTCAAGAGTGTTGAGTTCATTGAGCCGCTGCATAAGCCTGAGGATGATGAAGAAGGGACAGTCAAAGCTGGCGAAGTGATATCGCTCGGACCTGAGGATATTCCTGACGATGTTGAGTTCAATCCGGAGTCTATGTACAGAGAGCCGGGAACAGATGAGGACGTACGCGGAGATATCGGCGAATCGGATCCAGAGAATCCTGACGACAACGAACCGAACCTGTTCGACCTATGATAATCTCATTGACCGGATTTATGGGCTGTGGCAAGTCCTGCATCGGAAGAGAGCTGAACAGTCTGACCGGCTGGAGTCTTGTTGATCTGGACCAATGGATTGAAAATCAGCAAGGCCGAAGCATCCGACAGATTTTCTCCGAGCACGGAGAAGCCGTATTCCGCAAGATTGAGGCGGAAGCGTTGTCCCAAGTAATCAGCGAGCACACAGGTGAAACGCATACGATACTCTCTCTTGGGGGCGGAGCGCTGACCACACCCGAATCCGCATCACTGATTCACGGGAAAACTCTCTGCATATATCTCAAGGCCGGAATGGAAACATTGGTCTATAACCTCAGCAACTGGCCGGGCGACAGACCTATACTCGGTGACCATCCTGATGAGAATGCACTGCGCAAAAGAATCACGGAACTTATGAATCAGCGCTCGAGTGTCTATGAGCAGACCTCGCACATTGTCATTGACATTGACGGAAAGAGTTACAGTTCTATAGCTGAGGATATTGCAGGTGTAGTCGCAAAACTGAACCGAAGGTCCTGAGGACTACAACTCCTAACGACAGCGATACGCCAGGATTCGAATGGGATTCGTCAGATTAAATCCTCACGTTCCCGTATATCCTTGATACGCAGCTGAATAGTCGAGTTACCTCTATAATAGTTCTCAACAATGCTGTAGCATACATCCACCGGATTGCCGTTGCGGATATGCTCGAACGAATCAGCCATATTGAATGCTATTGCAGCAATCTGATGATAAGGCTGTGACTCCTGGATGAGCTCAAGTTTGAGATGCTGACCTCCTGGGCCGACCTTTCTTCCGTTGCCGTCATCATACACATTCTTTGTCAGGAAAACCGGAGAACCGTTTCCCGGTCCGAATGGCTGGAATTGCTTCAGCACACGGAAAAATTTCGGAGTTATCTGAGAAAAGTTGATCTCAGAGTCCACGTCAATGACAGGAGTCGCCATTTCGGTAGTGATATGACTGCTGACGTACTTGTCAATTCGCTCTGTAAATTCAGCCAGATTTTCCTCCTTCATAGTCAGCCCGGCCGCATAAATATGTCCGCCGTAATTTTCCAGCAAGTCAGCACAACTGCTTATGGCATCGTACAAGTCAAACCCCCTCACACTGCGTGCCGAGCCTGTCACAAATCCATTTGAACGCGTAAGAACGAATGCCGGCTTGTAGAACGCCTCGACTAGACGGGACGCGACAATGCCTACCACACCTTTATTCCAATCAGGGCCGTAAACGATTACAGCATTGTTTGAAGTGCAACAAGTACCGTTCTGGACCATCTCCAGGGCCTCTTTTGTAATCTCACGGTCTATATTCTTGCGTTCGTTGTTGTTGTCATTGATTTTCGTGCCTACAGACATCGCTGTCTGAGCATCTTCAGCGGTCAGAAGCTGGACAGCAAGACGCCCAGACTCCATTCTTCCTGCAGCATTGATACGCGGACCTATCTTGAATACGATATCGTCGATTGTGATATGACCAGGCTCCAGATTGGCGAGACTTATCATCGCCTGAAGGCCCATACGCGGCTGTTCATTCAGACGCTTGAGTCCGAAATGCGCAAGAATTCGGTTTTCACCTATCACGGTCACAAGGTCGGACGCTATGCTGACGACAAGAAGGTCAAGCAGCGGCACCAGAGTCTCGAATGGTATCCCGTTGCGCTGAGAAAACGCCTGGACCAATTTGAAGCCCACTCCGCATCCGGAAAGATCGTCGAAAGGATAATTGCAGTCTTCACGTTTCGGATCCAGCACAGCCACAGCTTCAGGCAATTCCTGCTCCGGCAAATGATGGTCGCAAATTATCACGTCTATGCCTTTGGATTTCGCATAAGCCACCTTGTCAATAGCCTTTATGCCACAGTCCAGCGTTATTATCAGACCGAATCCATTCTCGGCAGCCCAGTCAATACCCTTTTGGGAAACACCATATCCCTCGTCATATCTGTCAGGGATATAGAAATCCACAAACGAGGTCAGCCTTCTTATGAACGAAAAAACCAGAGCGACTGCCGTGGTACCGTCCACATCGTAGTCGCCATAAACCAGTATTTTCTCTTTCCGGGATATTGCTTTTTCCAGACGATCGACCGCATTGGACATATCCTTCATCAGGAAGGGATCGTGGAGAGCCTCAAGATTAGGCCTGAAGAACGAGCGTGCTTCCTCGAAAGTCTGCACTCCCCTTGTCACCAGCAGTGACGCAAGTACAGGGTCAATGCCCAGCTCAGCTGAGAGCTGCGCGACTTTCTCCGGGTCTGCCGGATCTTTTAATCTCCATTCTCGTTCTTTCGGCATAGTACACAAAGGTAGGGCATTTATTTCAATTTTAGAATTAAAAGTGCTACTTTTGTAGATACGCGATTCAGACGAAAACAATAAAAATATCTATATATGGCAAATTTGGAATTGAGCGAGCAGGAGCTCATCAGAAGAGAGTCCCTCGACAAACTCAGAGAACTTGGAATCGAGCCTTATCCAGCACCACTATATCCGGTAAACGCCAACGCAAAATGCATTGAAGAAGAATACAGTCCTGAAAAAGGAAACTTCCAGGACGTATGCATAGCCGGAAGAATTATGTCCCGCAGAATTATGGGAGCGGCTTCATTTATGGAGCTCCAGGATGCTACAGGCAGGATTCAGGTATATGTAAAACGCGACGAGATTTGTCCTGGCGAGGACAAGACGATGTACAACACCGTATTCAAGAAACTTCTTGACATCGGCGACGTTGTCGGCATCAAAGGCTTCGCTTTCCACACTCAGACAGGACAGCTCACAGTACACGCAAAGGAGCTCACTCTGCTCAGCAAGTCACTTAAGGTGCTTCCTATCGTCAAGGAATCTGACGGCAAGGTTCACGACGCATTCACAGACCCTGAGTTGAGATACAGACAGAGATATGTCGATCTCATCGTAAATCCTCAGGTCAAGGATACATTCATCAAGAGAGCCAAGATCATCGCCACAATGCGCGAATATTTCAACAACGCAGGCTGTCTTGAGGTGGAAACTCCTATTCTCCAGTCGATTCCGGGCGGTGCTACCGCAAGGCCGTTCATCACTCACCACAACGCACTCGACATTCCACTCTACTTGAGAATCGCTAATGAGTTGTATCTAAAGAGACTTATCGTCGGCGGTTATGACGGCGTATATGAGTTCGCAAAAGATTTCAGAAACGAGGGAATGGACAAGACCCACAATCCGGAATTCACTTGTATGGAGATTTACGTGGCCTACAAGGATTATATCTGGATGATGGATTTCATCGAGAAACTGCTCGAGAAGATTGCCGTAACTCTTTACGGAAAGACAACCGTTATGAACGAAGGCCAGGAAATAGATTTCAAGGCTCCTTACAGAAAAATCGGCATACTCGACGCCATCAAGGAATACACCGGCGTTGATGTCAAAGGAATGGACGTTGACCAGCTCCGTGAGACCTGCAAGAAGCTTAATGTCGAATTCGAGCCTTCAATGGGTGTAGGCAAGCTGATTGACGCCATCTTCGGAGAATATTGCGAAAAGCATTTCGTACAGCCTACATTCATCACTGACTATCCTGTTGAAATGTCGCCTCTCACCAAGAGACACAGAAACGACCCTACTCTCACAGAGCGTTTCGAGTTGTTTGTCTGCGGACACGAGCTCGCCAATGCGTATTCAGAGCTTAACGACCCTATCGACCAGAGAGAGCGTTTCGAGGAGCAGGCAAGGCTCAAGAGCAACGGAGATGACGAAGCGATGTTCATCGACTATGACTTCCTCCGCGCACTCGAATACGGAATGCCTCCTACATCAGGACTCGGAATGGGTATTGACCGTCTCACAATGTTGATGACCGGCCAGACAACTATCCAGGACGTTCTTTTCTTCCCTCAGATGAGGCCTGAGAAGATTGCGAAAAAAGAGGATACCAAGGAGCAGGAACAATAGTTACCCGACAATGCGTACAGAAACTATAACTTCTGCACAGAATCCAAAGATAAAAATGCTTCTCGCGCTCGGGGAAAAGTCCCGGACAAGGCGCGAGAATGCTCTTTTTATAGTGGAAGGCAAACGGGAAATCCGGCATTGCATCGAATCAGGCCATAAAGTCAGCACATTGTTCTCCTGCCCGGACATCATTTCGGAAAAAGAAGAGCAGGATATAGCAAAACTTTGCGGCGAGGAAATCACTCTGATACATCTGCCGAAGGCCCTGTATGAGAAAGTCGCATACCGTGGAGGCACAGAAGGTCTGATTGCAGAGGTCGAACTCTCCGTCAAAACGCTAGGTGACATCAAATTGAGGGAAAATCCTCTGGTGATGGTGCTGGAATCGGTTGAAAAGCCCGGTAACCTCGGAGCGATTCTTCGTACAGCCGATGCCGCCGACGTAGATGCTGTAGTGATCTGCGACCCTCTGACAGACTTGTACAACCCTAATCTCATCAGGGCAAGCCTGGGCGCGATATTCACTTGTCAGGTCGTGACCGCAACATCAGGCGAGGCTTTGAAGTGGCTGAATGACAACAATATAAAGATATACACTGCGCAGTTGCAAGATTCGGAATGGTATTATGATACTGATATGAAACACGGCATCGCGCTTGTTATGGGCACTGAGTCTGACGGACTTACATCATTCTGGAGGATGCACGCTGACGCTCACGTAAAGATTCCTATGCTCGGGCAGATGGATTCGCTCAACGTTTCCGTTTCCGCAGCCATTCTTATGTTTGAAGCCGTAAGGCAACGACATTCTTAAGACAGTTCAAAATGAATTACTTCGGGTTAATAGGAGATCCAATTTCCACATCGCTGTCTCCCGCATTGTTCACTGCCGGGTACAACGGCAAATATCAATACGACCTTATAGAAGGCTCTGATTTCGGTGCATCCTGGAAGGCATTTGAGGACAGATACAAAGGTATAAACGTCACTTCTCCGTTCAAGGAAAAGGCATTTGCCAGAGCTGATTCTTACACTTCATACTGCAAGAAAATAGGTGCGGCCAACATCATAGTGAAGACTGCCGACGGTCTTATGGCTGACAATTCGGATTTCACAGGCATAATATTGAGCCTTGCGGAAGCATATATCCCAGGCATCATCAGGCAGTTCTACGAAAAATACGGAGACACCGCATACATCAAGATTCATCAATACACACGCCAAGCTCTCACGATGCTGTTCTCGCGCAAACCGCAGGCACTCATTGTCGGATGCGGAGGTGCTGGCAGGGCTGCGGCTGTGGCTGCAGCAGAGCTCGGATTCGACACTGCACTTATGAACAGAAGCAGCGAAAAGGCCCAGAAGATTGCGGATGAAATGCCAGAATACAATTTCATTGTGGACCAGCTGTCCGATTTTCGTGCAGCCGTCAAGGAGTGCGACCTTGTCATCTACACGCTGCCGATGAAGCTCGACGACATCGATTTACTGAGCGCTGAAGACTTTGAGGGAGAGGACAGATATCAATGGCCACGTCCAGGAAAAGTTATTTTTGAAGCCAATTACAAAACTCCGTCATTTGACGCCAATGTCATCGACAAGCTCAATGCCGGAGGCGCGCAATATGTCACAGGACGCAAATGGCTTCTGTATCAAGCACTCACGGGCTATTCCAAATTGACAGGCTATGCCCCGGACCTGACGGCTATGGAGCAGGTGATGGCCAAAAAGTAGTTTGAAAATTCAGGCGGCAGCCTCTATGCCGAACGGATAAAATTTGCTACCTTTAGAAGTTAAAACACATATTGATATGTCACTTAATAAAGTAATGCTAATCGGTAACGTGGGAAGAGATCCGGAAGTCCGTTACCTTGAGAACAATCCGGCGCCTCAGGGCACCAATCCTAAAGTCGCACAATTCACTCTCGCTACATCTGAAAGATACAGAGACAGGAACGGCGAAACGAGAGAAAATACAGAATGGCACAATATCGTTGCCTGGAGAGGTTTGGCTGACCTTGCTGAAAAATATATCAGGAAAGGCACGCAGATCTATGTTGAAGGCCATCTCAGGACCAGATCTTGGAATGACCAGGCAGGCATCAGGAAAGACAGAACCGAGATTGTGGCAGACGCCATACAGCTTCTCGGACGCAAGAGCGACAATCCTGGAAGTCAGGCAGCCGCTCCATATCAGCAGCAAGGCGGGTATTCTGCACAGCCTTCATATCAGCAGGCACCGTCCGCCGAGCCGGCAGGGTTTGCTCCGCGCAATACGGCACCTGTACAGCCTGCACCTGCACAACCTACGCCTGCACCTCAAGGTGCACCAGACTACCAGGAAACTGATGACCTTCCGTTCTAGCGGAGTCATCAGACCTTCTTATTTTTGATTGAACAGTAAAAATTTTTAACAATATGAAACTTGATGTAGTTCTCGGACTTCAATGGGGAGACGAGGGCAAAGGTAAAATTGTGGACGTTCTTGCAGGAAGATATCCTGCTGTCGCAAGATTCCAGGGAGGACCGAACGCTGGTCACTCTCTACAGTTCGAAGGCAAGAACTTCGTCGTCAGAAGCATTCCTTCCGGTATCTTCAGAGATGGTTCCACAAATATAATAGGAAGCGGTGTCGTACTTGACCCTATCACATTCAGGGAAGAATGCGGGAATATCGTCAAAATGAACATCGACCCGAAATCAAAGATTTTCATTTCCAAGAAGGCGCACTTGATTCTGCCTACACACAGGCTTCTTGATGCCGCTTACGAGGCTGCAGCAGGAAAAGGAAAAATCGGTTCGACGCTCAAGGGAATAGGTCCTACTTACACAGATAAGATCAGCCGCCACGGACTTCGCGTAGGAGATATTCTCACTCCGGATTTCAAGGCAAAATTCGAGAAGCTCAAGGCAAGACATCTGGAAATTCTCAAGAGTCTGAATTTCGAATGTGACCCTGAGAAAGATGAGGCTGAATGGATGAGCGCCATTGATTTCCTGAAAGAGTTCAAACTCATTGATTGCGAGTACTTTGTCAATGACTGGCTGGACGAGAAAGCAATGCTGGCAGAAGGCGCACAGGGATCACTGTTGGATGTTGACTACGGTTCATATCCATTCGTAACATCGTCTTCCACCACAATCGGAGGCGTGTGCACAGGACTTGGAGTGGCACCGTCTAAGGTAGGCCACGTATATGGCATATTCAAGGCATACTGCACCCGCGTTGGAAGCGGACCGTTCCCAACCGAACTTTTCGACGAGACGGGCGAGAAAATCCGTCAGATCGGACACGAGTTCGGTGCTGTCACAGGACGCCCGCGCAGATGCGGCTGGCTTGACCTCGTAGCATTGAAGTACACAGTTATGCTCAACGGCGTCACAGACCTCATTATGATGAAGTCCGACTGCCTTGACAGCTTCGAGACGATAAAGGTCTGCACATCATACGTAATCGACGGCAAAGAGACAAAGCAGTTCCCATTCGATACCGAAGCCTCAATTACGCCGGTTTACACCGAATTCAAAGGCTGGAACCAGGATCTTACCGGAATGCGCAAGGAGAGTGAACTTCCTGAGACTTTCAAGGAATACATAAAGTTTATGGAGGATTATCTCAAGGTTCCTATCAAGATTATATCTCTGGGACCTGATAGAGAAGCCACTATCGAGAGATAAAAAGAAGTGGCAGAATAAGAAGCAGCCTACTACGTTGTTCTCCTTGCTAGAATATCAAAAAGAGGTAGCGGTCTTCGCTCAAAACATAGGGGAAATTCGCACCGGAGTTGCGAAATAGTCCCTCGGGACACAGCAGGCACTAGCCTGCAGAGGTTAGGAGGCCGTAGGATGGTGCTAGTGACATCCTGTCTCGAAGGGACTGAGGGTAAATCAAAAAAAAGAGAGGATGACCGTTAAGTCATCCTCTCTTTTTATATATTCAATGAACGCTTTACAGTTCGTTCATTTCTTTTACGTAGTCTTCCTTGCTGCTGACAACAATGTCCTGGAACTCTTTCTGACCGGTACCTGCAGGAATGAGGTGACCGCAGATGACATTCTCCTTAAGACCCTCGAGGTCATCCACACGAGCGCGGATAGCGGCTTCGCTGAGGACCTTGGTTGTCTCCTGGAAAGATGCAGCAGAGATGAAGCTGTCTGTCTTGAGGGCAGCTCTTGTGATACCCTGGATAACCTGACTTGCAGTAGCAGGACGAGCTTCTCTGAATGCCATCAGTTTCAAGCCCTGTCTTGCAAGAGAGTCATTCTCGTTCTTGAGATCCCTTGCGGCAACGATGTCGCCTGCTCTGAATCTCTGAGAATCACCTGCATCCTGGACAAAGTACTTGCCATAGATGGAATCGTTGGTGTCCATAAAGCGCCACTTGTCAACAAGTTCCTGAGGGAGGAATTCAGTGTCACCTGAAGATGTGATCTGAACTTTTCTCATCATCTGTCTGACAATAATCTCAAAGTGCTTGTCATTGATCTTCACACCCTGGAGACGGTAGACAGCCTGAACCTCATTCACAATATACTCCTGAGCCTTTACAGGACCGAGCACATTGAGGATATCTGTAGGAGAAACACCACCGTCTGAAAGACGTGTACCAGCTTTCACATAATCGCTCTCCTGAACAAGGATCTGCTTTGAAAGAGGTACGAGATATTTCTTCTCAATTCCTGACTTGTTCTTGACGAAGATCTCACGGTTACCTCTCGTTATCCTACCCATACGAACCTCTCCGTTAAGCTCGGAAATAGTTGCAGGATTTGATGGAGTTCTGGCTTCGAAAAGCTCAGTTACTCGAGGCAGACCACCGGTAATATCGTTTGACTTACCGATAGCACGAGGTATCTTCATTATGATATCACCGACCTTGACAGATGAGCCGTCGCTTACCGGGATATGCGCACCTACAGGCAAGTTATACTGCTTGAGGACTTCACCGTTCACGCCAAGGATAAGAATTGAAGGGTTCTTGGTCTTGTCACGGGACTCGATGATGACTTTATCCTTATTGTTGGAATACTCGTCAGCAGACTCCTCACGATAGGTAACGCCGTCGATCATATTGTCAAAACGAACTTTACCTGAGGTCTCAACGATGGTAATCGCATTGTATGGATCCCATTCGCAGATAAGGTCTCCCTTGGTAACTGTATCACCGTCTTTCTTGTAGAGGACAGATCCGTAAGGAACGTCATAGTTGGAGAAGGTAATACCTGTATTCTCGTCAATAATCTTCAACTCTGTCATTCGGCTGACAACAACATCCTGTGCTGTGCCGTCTTCCGCAACTCTCTGGAGAGTTCTGAGCTCATCAAATACGAGTTTACCGTTGTACTTGGACTCGATAGAAGAATCAGCTGCAGTACTTGATGCAGTACCACCGACGTGGAATGTACGAAGCGTAAGCTGTGTACCAGGCTCACCGATAGACTGAGCTGCGATTACGCCGACAACCTCACCTTTCTCGACCATTCTGCTCGTAGCGAGGTTACGTCCATAACACTTCGCGCATACGCCTTTGCGGGATTCGCAAGTGAGCACTGAACGGATTTCAACCTGCTCGATAGGAAGAGAGTCAATAAGATTTGCTGTAGCCTCACGGATTTCTTCACCTGCCTTGATGATAAGCTCACCGGTGATAGGGTTGAAAATGTCGTGAACTGACGTACGTCCGAGTATTCTCTCGCCGAGTGACTCGACAACTTCATCCTTGTTCTTGATTGCCGTAGCGATAAGACCACGCAATGTACCGCAATCTTCCTCATTGATGATGACATCGTGAGAAACATCCACGAGACGACGGGTCAAATAACCTGCATCGGCAGTCTTGAGGGCGGTATCGGCAAGACCTTTACGCGCACCGTGAGTTGAGATGAAGTACTCGAGCACTGTCATACCCTCTTTCAAGTTGGATACGATAGGATTTTCGATAATCTCAGCTCCTGCCGCACCTGACTTCTGAGGTTTTGCCATAAGTCCTCGCATACCGCAGAGCTGTTTGATCTGCTGAGTAGAACCACGGGCTCCTGAATCCAACATCATATAAACAGGGTTGAAACCTGCCTGGTCAGCGGAAATCTGCTTTCCTACTATATCAGTAAGTTTGTTGTCTATAGATGTCCAGAGGTCGATAACCTTGTTGTAACGCTCGTTGTTCGTGATGAAACCCATAGCGTAGTTGTTCTTGATATCTTCAACCTGAGCATAACCTTCGTTGATAAGGTCATATTTCTCAGCAGGGATGAGGACATCTCCAAGGTTAAATGAAATACCTGCACGGAACGCACGGTCATAACCGAGATTCTTGATATCATCAAGGAAATGAGCGGTTCTTGATACACCGGTATTCTTTATGACTTCTGTAATGATCTTACGGAGAGATTTCTTTCCAAGCACCTCGTTGACATAAGGAACTTCCTCCGGAACAAACTGATTGACAATGATACGGCCGGCAGTGGTCTTAACCATCTGTGTACCTGCATCAGGATTCTGTTTGTCCTTAGGCAGTCTCACGTTAATCTCGGCGTGAAGTTCGATAGCCTTCTCATTGAGGGCTACGATAACCTCCTCCGGACCATAAAAAGACATACCCTGTCCTTTTGCGCCTGGTTTGATCTTGGTAATGTAATACAGACCGAGCACCATATCCTGAGAAGGGACGGTGATAGGAGTTCCGTTTGCAGGGTTCAGAATGTTCTGGGAACCGAGCATAAGGAGCTGTGCCTCCATTACAGCCGCATTGCTCAACGGAAGGTGAACCGCCATCTGGTCACCGTCGAAGTCGGCATTGAACGCCGTACAAGCCAACGGATGAAGCTGAATGGCCTTACCCTCTATCATTCTCGGCTGGAAAGCCTGGATACCGAGTCTGTGAAGTGTAGGTGCACGGTTAAGGAATACCGGATGACCTTTCATCACGTTCTCGAGGATATCCCAGATAACCGGGTCCTTTCTATCGACAATCTTCTTTGCAGATTTGACTGTCTTTACTACACCTCTTTCGATCAGCTTCCTGATAATGAACGGCTTATAAAGCTCTGCCGCCATAAATTTAGGAAGACCGCACTCGTGCATCTGAAGTTCAGGACCAACGACGATAACTGAACGTGCTGAATAGTCCACACGTTTACCGAGGAGGTTCTGACGGAAACGTCCCTGCTTACCTTTAAGGCTGTCTGACAAAGACTTGAGCGCTCTGTTGGATTCACTCTTGACTGCGCTGGACTTCTTTGAGTTGTCGAAGAGCGAGTCAACTGCTTCCTGAAGCATACGTTTCTCATTACGGAGAATGACTTCCGGAGCCTTGATTTCGATAAGTCTCTTGAGACGGTTATTTCTGATGATGACTCTTCTATAGAGGTCGTTCAAGTCAGATGTTGCAAACCTTCCGCCATCGAGCGGAACAAGAGGACGGAGATCCGGTGGAATGACAGGAATGACCTTCATTATCATCCACTCAGGACGGTTGACACCATTTGACTCCTCAAACCACTTGACAATGCTCAACTGCTTAAGAAGTTCAGCCTTCTTCTGCTGAGATGTCACTGTCTGCATTTCCTCTCTCAGACGGTTTGCAAGTGCATTGATATCTATTTCTTTGAGCAGGTCATAGATACCTTCCGCGCCCATCTTTGCGATGAACTTTGACGGATCGTCATCCGGAAGATTCTCATTACCAGGGAATTTGTCGAGCTCAGCAAGATATTCGTCCTCAGAAAGGAGATCCATCTTAGGTCTTTCGCTCAGACCCGGTTTGATAACTATGTACTTCTCATAATAGATTACAGACTCAAGCTTCTTGGCAGGAATGCCGAGTACAGCTGAAATCTTGTTAGGAGCAGACTTGAAATACCAGATGTGAGCTACAGGAACAGTCAGGGTAATATGTCCCATTCTCTCCCTGCGGACCTTCTTCTCTGTCACTTCAACACCGCAACGGTCACAGACGATTCCACGGTATCTGATCCTCTTGTACTTTCCGCAATAGCATTCGTAATCCTTTGTAGGTCCGAAAATCTTCTCGCAGAAAAGTCCGTCACGCTCAGGTTTGTATGTCCTGTAGTTGACAGTCTCAGGCTTCAGCACTTCACCGTGTGATCTTGCGATAATATCTTCCGGAGAAGCCAGCGAGATGCTGATTCTCTGGAAGTTACTCCTTACCTTGTTATCTTTGTTATTGAAAATAGGCATGTTGTATCAATTCAAATTGATTGTAATTATTCAAGGGTCACTTTAAGTCCGAGACCTCTAAGCTCGTGCAGGAGCACATTCAGAGACTCAGGGATGCCCGGTGTAGGCATCGGCTCACCTTTGACGATGGCCTCATAAGTCTTGGATCTTCCGGTCACGTCATCAGACTTGACTGTAAGGATTTCCTGAAGTGCATTTGCGGCTCCGAATGCTTCGAGTGCCCAAACCTCCATCTCTCCGAAACGCTGACCACCAAACTGTGCCTTACCACCGAGAGGCTGCTGAGTAATGAGAGAGTATGGACCTATTGATCTGGCGTGCATCTTGTCGTCGACCATATGACCGAGCTTGATCATATAGATGACACCGACAGTTGCATACTGATCAAACCAGTCACCTGTACCTCCGTCGCGAAGATGAGTTCTGCCGAACTTAGGAAGACCTGCCTTGTCTGTGTATTCGCAGATCTCATCGAGGCTTGCACCGTCGAAAATAGGGGTGCTGAACTTGACGCCCAATCTGGCGCCAGCCCATCCGAGAACAGTCTCGTAAATCTGACCCAAGTTCATACGTGAAGGCACACCGAGAGGGTTAAGCACGATATCGACAGGAGAACCGTCCTCGAGGAACGGCATATCTTCCTCCCTTACAATCTTTGCTACGATACCCTTGTTACCGTGACGACCGGCCATCTTGTCACCGACAGTGATCTTTCTCTTCTTTGCGATATAAACTTTCGCAAGTTGCATAACGCCGTTGGAGAGTTCATCACCGATCTTGACTTTATCCTGAGCCCTCTTGTTGGCTGCCGCAGCCTCTTTATAGGCGATGCAGTAGTTGTTGATGAGGTCACGGATCATCATATTGGTATGGTCATCCTCAGTCCATCTGTTGGAATTGACATTCTCAAAATCGATAGAACGGAGCTGCTCTGCAGTGATGACATTGCCTTTCGGTACAATCTCGACACCGTACAAGTCGCTGATTCCGACGCTCTTCTTGCCTTCAGCAAGAGCAACGAGTTTGTCGAAGAATCTTGCATACAGAGACTCGACTTTCTTTCTGAAATCTTCCTCTATGCTCTCAGTCTTCGCTTTCTGCTCTGCCTTGAAGCCCTTGCGGTTACCTTCTTTGGCAACTTTAGAATAGAGCGCAGTCTTGATTACAGTACCGCTCAGTGAAGGATTTGCTTTCAAAGAAGCATCCTTAACGTCACCGGCCTTGTCACCGAAGATAGCACGCAACAGTTTCTCCTCAGGAGAAGGATCGCTTTCACCCTTAGGTGTAATCTTACCGACCATAATATCACCCGGCTCGATATGAGCACCGATTCTTACGATACCGTTGTCGTCAAGATTTCTGGTAGCATCCTCGCTGACGTTAGGGATATCTGAGGTAAGTTCCTCCATACCGCGCTTCGTCTCACGAACTTCTGTGATGTACTCGTCAACGTGAACTGATGTAAGAATATCCCATCTTACCATCTTTTCAGAAAGCACGATGGCATCCTCATAGTTATATCCCTTCCAAGGCATGAACGCAACCATCAAGTTGCGACCGAGTGCCAACTCACCGTTCTGGGTAGCATAGCCTTCAGTCATAACCTGACCTGCTACAACCTTGTCGCCCTTTCTTACGATAGGCTTAAGACAGATGGTCGTACTCTGGTTGGTTCTCCTATATATAGGAAGATGATAAACTGTAATATCTGAAGTGAAGCTTACAAATTTCTCGTCCTCTGTCCTGTCGTACTTGACGTGGATTTCATTAGCATCCACATATACGACTTCTCCGGCTCTCTCGGCAATAACCTGAGTCCTAGAGTCAATGCAGACTCTTTCCTCAAGGCCTGTACCTACGATAGGAGACTGAGGTTTGAGAAGCGGAACTGCCTGACGCATCATGTTCGCACCCATCAATGCACGGTGAGCGTCATCGTGCTCGAGGAATGGAATAAGTGATGCAGCCACAGATGCCATCTGGTTAGGAGCTACGTCCATATAGTCGACTTCCTCCTTGGAAACCACAGGGAAATCCGCCTCAAGACGGCACTGGATTCTATCCTCTTCGATAGTTCCGTCATCGTCCATCTTGACATTGGCAAGAGAAACGAGCTTAGACTCCTCCTCTTCTGCGCTGAGGAATTTCCAGCCCTTGTCGGTCAAGTCAACCTTGCCGTTCTCAACCTTTCTATAAGGTGTTTCGATGAATCCGAGGTCATCAATCTTGGCATAAACGCAAAGAGATGAGATAAGACCAATGTTAGGTCCCTCAGGAGACTCGATAGGACAAAGCCTTCCGTAATGCGTGTAGTGAACGTCTCGAACCTCGAAACCTGCCCTATCTCTGGAAAGACCGCCAGGACCCAATGCAGAAAGACGACGTTTGTGAGTCACCTCGGCAAGAGGGTTGGTCTGATCCATAAACTGTGAAAGCTGGCTCGTTCCGAAGAATGAATTTACAACTGAAGACAATGTCTTTGAGTTGATAAGGTCGATAGGGATGAACTGTTCGCTATCCCTTACGTTCATTCTTTCACGGATGGTTCTGGCCATTCTTGACAGACCTACGCTGAACTGGTTAGCAAGCTGCTCACCTACGGTGCGCACACGTCTGTTGCTCAAGTGGTCGATATCATCCACGGAAGCCTTGGAGTTGATAAGCTGGATGAGATATTTGATAATCTCTGTAATATCCTGATTTGTAAGAACACGAAGTTCAGGATCAGTAGAAAGACCGAGTTTCTTGTTAAGACGGTAACGGCCTACTGTACCCAAATCGTATCTCTTCTCAGAGAAGAACAACTTGTCAATGACATCCCTTGCGGTAGCCTCATCAGGTGGTTCTGAATTACGCAACTGCTTGTAGATATAATTGACGGCTTCTTTCTCCGTATTTGTCGGATCTTTCTGCAGAGTATTGAAGATGATAGCGTACTCATTGTCGCTAGCTTCATCTTTCTGCAGAAGAACTGTCTTGACTTCAGCGTCAATAAGCTTGTTGATGACTTCCTCTGTAAGCACCTCGCCTCTTTCTACAACAGGTTCGGTACGCTCGATAGGAATAACCTCTCCGGTATCCTCATCTACGAAGTCTTCATTCCAAGTCTTAAGTACTTTGGCAGCGAGTTTCCTGCCTTCATTCGCCTTGAGATTTTTCGATGTCGCATCGATCTCGTCAGCCAGACTGAAGATATTGATAATATCCTTGTCGGCGTCAAATCCGATTGCACGAAGCAAAGTGGTTACAGGCAACTTCTTCTTTCTGTCGATGTATGCATACATCACGTTGTTGATGTCCGTTGCAAACTCAATCCAAGAACCCTTGAAAGGAATGATACGGGCAGAATACAACTTCGTTCCGTTCGCGTGAAGTGTCTGGTCAAAGAACACACCTGGAGATCTGTGCAACTGGGAAACGATGATACGCTCAGAACCGTTGATAATAAATGTTCCGGCAGGCGTCATGTAAGGAATATCTCCCAGATATACATCCTGAACCTTCGTGTCAAAATCCTCATGCTCAGGGTCGCTGCAAGAAAGACGCAGCTTTGCCTTAAGCGGAACATTGTACGTAAGACCTCTCTCAAGACATTCCTCAATCGAATACTTAGGCGGATCAATGAAATAGTCGATGAACTCGAGCTTATAATTGTTCCTGGTATCTTCGATAGGGAAAATTTCCTGGAATACCTGGTAGAGACCTTCGTTTTTTCTGTTTTCAGGGGTGGTGTCAAGCTGGAAGAAATCCTTGAATGATTTCAGCTGCACCTCAAGCAGATCCGGATAGTCAAGGATTTTTGATGTGGCGAAATTTATTCGTTTTTTGGTAGTCTTATTTGACATATACTGCCTTTGAAATGAGAAAAACTTAAATACGACAAAAAGGTTTAGAGCCAAATTTCGACTCTAAACCCGAATTCGTTCCCATCTAGGGGAGAAGCGAAGTTATTTAACTTCAACTTCTGCACCAGCCTCTTCAAGAGTAGATTTGATCTGCTCTGCTTCTGCCTTAGATACTTTCTCTTTCAAAGTTGCACCTGGAGCCTTGTCAACGAGCTCTTTTGCCTCTTTAAGACCGAGGCTGAGGAGATCCTTAACGGCTTTGATAACGTTAAGTTTAGCGTCACCAGCTGATTTAAGGATAACGTCGAACTCTGTCTGCTCAGCTGGGCCTGCCTCAGCGGCTGCTGCTGGACCTGCTACTGCTACTGCTGCAGCTGCTGGTTCGATACCATATTCCTCTTTAAGAACTTTTGCAAGTTCCTGAACGTCTTTTACAGAAAGGTTTACCAACTCTTCTGCAAGTGCTTTTACGTCTGCCATAATAAATTATAATTTAAATAGTTAATATTATTTCTCTTCTTTTTCTGAAAGTGTCTTGACAATTCCAGCAAGTTTTCCGCCAGCTGATTCGAGAGCTGAGATAACGTTGCGTGCAGGAGACTGAAGGAGACCGATAACGTCGCCGATGAGTTCTTCCTTGGACTTGATAGCTGCGAGCTCGTCAAGTTTGTCAGCACCAACAAAAGCACATTCCTGAACATAAGCTCCTTTCAGTGCCGGTTTCTCGAAACCGTCCTTCTGGAATTTCTTGATGAGTTTTGCAGGAGCGTTAGCGACCTCAGTGTACATAATCGCTGTATTGCCTTCCAATGTGGCAACGAGCTGATTCATCTCAGGATCGTTAATCTCGTTCAGAACGTGATGGAACAATGTATTCTTGACAACTGTAAGCTTGATGTTTGCCTCGAAGCAAGCACGACGGAGCTTAGTTGTATCTTCAGCATTGAGACCGGAAATGTCTGTGATGTAGAAATTAGGAGTCTCTTTGATCTGTGCTGAGATAGATTCAATTATCTGGGCTTTTAATTCTTTTCTCATAACATTGAATATTTATTATTCAGCACTGAATGCTTTAATGTCAAGTTTAATACCCGGACTCATAGTGGTGCAGATTGCAGCACTCTTGAGGTATGTACCTTTGAGAGTCTGAGGTTTCAGTTTGAGGATTGCAGACATGACGACCTTTGCGTTGTCATAAATCTGCTCAGGGGTGAAGGATGCCTTACCAATTGCAGTGTGGATGATACCGGTCTTGTCAACCTTGAAATCAATCTTACCTGCTTTGACTTCCTTGACTGCGTTGCCTACTGCCATTGTAACTGTACCAGTCTTAGGGTTTGGCATAAGTCCTCTAGGGCCGAGGATACGACCGATAATACCGACTTTAGCCATAACTGAAGGAGTACAGATGATGACGTCAACATCAGTCCAACCGCCTTTAATCTTCTCTATATATTCATCAAGACCAACATAGTCAGCGCCAGCCTCTTTTGCCTCATTCTCCTTGTCAGGAGTACAGAGAACAAGAACTCTTGTGACTTTACCTGTTCCGTGAGGAAGTGAAACCACGCCACGGATCATCTGGTTAGCCTTACGAGGGTCAACACCCAAATTTGCTATAAGCTCTACAGAAGAATCGAATTTTGTCTAGGTAATCTCCTTGAGAAGTCCACACGCTTCTGAAAGCTCGTACTGCTTTGACGAATCATACTTTGCCAACGCAGCCTTCATATTTTTAGTAACCTTGCTCATCTCGTGTGTAGATTATTTAACGTCAGCCGGGAATGTACCAGCGACTTTGATACCCATACTTCTTGCTGTACCAGCAACCATCTTCATAGCAGACTTAAGCGTGAAAGCGTTCATATCTGCCATCTTACCTTCAGCGATTGTCTTGATCTGATCCCAGGTAACACTGGCTACTTTCTGCCTGTTAGGCTCACCTGATCCTTTCTGGATTTTTGCAGCCTCTTTAAGAGAGATAGCTACAGGTGGCTGTTTTACAACAAATGTGAAAGACTTATCTGAAAAAACGGTAATCACTACAGGAAGCACTTTTCCTGCAGAAGCCTGTGTGGCTGCATTGAACTGCTTACAGAAGTCCATAATGTTAAGTCCTTTCGAACCGAGAGCCGGTCCTACAGGAGGCGCAGGATTCGCAGCTCCACCTTTGATCTGGAGTTTAATGAATCCAGTTACTTCTTTTGCCATAACTTATTATTCTTTAGTTACTTGATTAAAGTTGAGCTCGAGCAGAGTCTTTCTGCCGAAGATCATAACTATTACTTTGATTTTGCTTCTATCAACTGCAATCTCATCGACTGTACCGTCGAAGCCATTGAATGGGCCATCAGTAATCTTGACTGAATCACCGACCTGGTAGTCAACCTCAGTAGCAACCGGAGCCTCTGTCTGCTCATCCTGCTGACCAAGAAGTCTCTTGACCTCATCAGGATGCAGTGGAACGGCAACCTTCTCTGACTGACTGCTGGAACTGTCAGCCTTCTCAGCTAAGAATCCAGCCAAACCTGGTATGACGTGACTGCGGATAAGATAATCGGAATCCTTGCCAAGTTCTGCCTCGATAAACACATAACCAGGATAGAGAATCTTTTCAGTAGCGACTCTCTTTCCATTCTTTACTGTATATTTCTTCTCAAGAGGAACAAGAACCTGAGAAATTTCTTTCTGCAGATCTGAACTTCTTTCAATTTCTTTATCGAGATACTCCTTGACTTTCTTCTCTTTGCTTCCTGCAGTCCTAAGGACGTACCATTTTTTCTCGCCCATGGTAATATTACAATGTGTAGATAACTGTCATCAGATACTGGAAAATGTAGTCAATCACGAAAAGCACAGCCGCGATGATGACAGTAGCGACCATAACAAGCAATGCAGAACTCTGCAGCTTTGCCCAAGTCGGCCAAGTCACTTTCTGGGTGAGCTCAACGTATGACCCTTTCAGATAGTTAATGAACTTTCTCATCTTTTCTTTTAATGGACACTGCATTTTGGAAGCTTGCGCAGCGTCTGTTAAACATTACCAAATCGTAACCTTTGATATTAGCAGGGGCAGAGAGATTCGAACTCCCATCAATGGTTTTGGAGACCACTATACTAGCCCTTATACTATGCCCCTGTAAAATGGTGCAGGAATTAAACCTGCACCTGATTTATATTGACTGATTAGTCAACAATCTTTGTAACCTGTCCGGCACCTACTGTACGGCCACCCTCACGGATTGCGAAACGAAGACCTTCGTTAAGTGCAACTGGAGTGATGAGTTTAACAGTAATCTCAACGTTATCGCCAGGCATAACCATCTCAGTTCCCTCTGGAAGAGTAATCTCACCGGTAACATCGAGTGTACGGATGAAGAACTGTGGACGATAGTGGTTGTGGAATGGAGTGTGACGGCCACCTTCCTCTTTCTTAAGCACGTAGATCTGTGCTTTGAAATCTGTATGAGGAGTGATTGAACCAGGTTTTGCAACAACTTCACCTCTCTTGACATCTTTCTTGTCGATACCACGGAGAAGAAGGCCAACGTTGTCACCAGCCTCACCCTGATCGAGGAGCTTACGGAACATTTCCACACCTGTTACGGTAGTAGCTCTAGGAGCGTCACCGAAACCAACGAGCTCTACAGGATCGTTGACGTGGATAGTACCAGTCTCGATACGGCCTGTTACAACAGTACCACGACCTGTGATTGAGAAGATATCCTCGATAGGCATCAAGAATGGTTTCTCGTTCTCACGAACTGGGATAGGAATGTATGTGTCAACAGCGTTCATAAGTTCCATAACTTTCTCAACCCACTGTGGATCACCGTTAAGTGCACCAAGAGCTGAGCCACGGATGATAGGGCAGTCCTCATCGAAACCGTAGAACTTAAGAAGGTCTCTTGTCTCCATCTCAACGAGGTCGAGCATCTCAGGATCATCAACGAGGTCAACCTTGTTCAAGAAAACAACAATCTTAGGAACGTTCACCTGACGAGCAAGAAGGATGTGCTCACGTGTCTGAGGCATAGGACCGTCAGTAGCAGCAACTACGAGGATTGCACCATCCATCTGAGCGGCACCAGTAACCATGTTCTTTACATAGTCAGCGTGGCCCGGGCAGTCAACGTGTGCATAGTGACGATTTTCTGTCTCATACTCGATGTGTGAAGAGTTGATGGTAATACCACGCTCTTTCTCCTCAGGAGCATTATCAATCTGATCGAAAGATCTAACTTCGTCAGACTTTGTGAAGCCTTTCTCAACGAGCACCTTAGAAATGGCTGCTGTCAAGGTAGTCTTACCGTGGTCAACGTGGCCAATTGTACCGATGTTGACATGCGGCTTTGTTCTTACGAATGTTTCTTTTGCCATAATATTATGCTTTAATATGATATTGTCGTGTATAAACAAATGTAGAGCCGGTGATGGGAATTGAACTCATGACCTCATCCTTACCAAGGATGCGCTCTACCCCTGAGCTACACCGGCTTTTGTTAGAGCGGAAGACGAGGTTCGAACTCGCGACCCTCAGCTTGGAAGGCTGATGCTCTACCAACTGAGCTACTTCCGCAAATGTTTGTGGGAGGAGGTGGACTCGAACCACCGAACCCGAAGGAGCGGATTTACAGTCCGCCGCAATTGCCGCTATGCGATCCTCCCGATATTTCTTTGACACAGCCCTGGCCGTTTGAGCCGATAGAGGGATTCGAACCCACGACCCCGAGATTACAAATCACGTGCTCTGGCCAACTGAGCTATATCGGCAATTATGTTCGCTTACGTTTCGTAAGGGATTGCAAAGATAGGCATTAATTCTTATTCTGCAAACAATTTCGAGTTTTTTTTCACTTTATCGCTTACCAATCATCCCCAGAACCCTTTCCGCTATGCTTTCTGAATCCAGTCCGCAACTACGCCTCTGATTGGACTGAGTGTCCTGAGAGATATACTCGTCAGGAATTCCAAGCCCCGAAACCTGCACTCCGGAATGATTATTCTCTGCCATATACTCAGTTACTGCACCGAAGAGTCCGCCTTTCAGCGAGCCTTCCTCAACAGTGAGAACCTTACCGACAGCGGCGGCTTCCTCCATCATTGACCGGTCCAAAGGCTTTACAAACCTGACATCGTAAACAACAGGTCTGATTCCGGACTTTTCATAAACAATATCGGCCGCCTCGACCGCTCTGCAAGCCTCAGGTCCGGCCGCGATAATCGCCACCGCCTCACCGGATACCAATTTCTCCGATTTTCCCACCTCGACCTGCTCGTACGGAACAGATTTCCATTCCACGCCTTCTCCGCATCCGCGCGGATACCTCATTATAAAGGGGCCTCCGGGATAATTCAGCGCCGTGAACATCATATTCTTGAGTTCAAGCTCATTGCGAGGGACTGCTATAATGGCGTTGGGAATTGAACGGTAAGCAGCAATATCATAGCATCCGTGATGGGTTGCACCATCCTCGCCTACCAGACCGGCACGGTCAAAGCAAAGCACTACCGGCAGATTCTGGAGAGCCACATCGTGTATGATTTCATCATAAGCTCTCTGGGAGAATGACGAATATATGTTGCAGAACGGACGCATACCTCCGGCGGCGAGTCCCGCTGAGAAGGTTACAGCGTGCTCTTCCTCGATTCCGACATCGAAAAACTGAGCCGGCAGTTCTTCCGCCAGCAGATTCATTCCGCAACCGGTTGCCATAGCAGGAGTCACGCCTATGACATTCTTGTCTTTGCGCGCAAGATCAAGCAGCACGTATCCGAACACATCCTGATATCGGTCTGCCTTGTAACCTCCGCTCAAGCGCTGTCCCGTAGCAGGATCAAACTTGCCCGGCGCGTGCCATACGGTAGGATTATTCTCAGCCGGAGCATAACCCTTCCCTTTCTTTGTAATAGTATGGAGGATTCGCGGGCCCTTGATATCCTTAAGTCTGGACAAGGCGTCAATCACCGCGTCCATATCATTGCCGTCAACAGGACCGAAATAGCGGAATCCCAAAGCCTCGAACAATGCACCTCCGAAATTTCCGGACAGTGTGGATTTCGTGGAACGCACTATATTCTGCATTCTGTCACGAAGCCAGCCCTCCCCCATCTGATTCCAGATCTTGTTCTTTATCTTATTATATGTAGGGTCAGTGGTCAAGCGTAACAGATAATCGTGCAGACCGCCTATATTCTTGTCAATTGAGCAGTTATTGTCATTGAGGATGATAAGGAGATCACTCTTGCTCGCGCCGGCATTGTTCAGTCCTTCAAGTGCAAGCCCACCTGTCAACGCTCCGTCCCCTATGAGTGCAACGATTTTCTCATCAGTGCCTTTGAGCTTTGCCGCGCAAGACAAACCCAGCGCCGCGGATATAGATGTGGATGAATGACCTGCTCCGAAAACATCATATTCACTCTCAGAACGCTTTGGAAAACCGCTCAGACCTCCGGCCATACGGTTCTTTTTGAAGAGTTCTCTTCTTCCGGTCAAAATCTTGTGCGCGTATGCCTGATGCCCGACGTCAAACACGATTTTGTCGTGCGGAGTATTGAACACATAGTGCAGTCCGACAATGATTTCCACCGCGCCCAAGCTTGAGCCGAGGTGACCCGGATTTGTCGAACAACATTCTATTATATAGTCCCTCAACTCCTGACAAAGCGGTTTCAGCTGCTCAGGAGTAAGTTTTCTCAAATCTGCGGGACTTTCAATATATTCAAGCATCTTTCTTCCTCGAAAATCATTGCAAGGTACGAACATTTACTGACATTTTCACGGATTTCATTTTGCCGTTAATGATTTATTAAATAAATTGCGTGGCTTACGATTACGGAAATATAAACTAACAGATATGACAAAAACTCAAAAATTAATGAACGACAGCCCCGTAGCCCGCTGGTCGGTTCTTGTGCTCATTGCACTGATGATGTTCTTCGGCTATATGTTCGTGGACGTTATGTCTCCTCTCAAATCATTGGTGGAAAGCAGTTTGCAGTGGAACAGCACCGTCTTCGGCACTTATGCCGCTTCAGAATACTTCCTCAACGTATTCTGCTTCTTCCTGATTTTCGCCGGCATCATCCTGGACAAGATGGGCGTAAGATTCACGGGCTTGCTTTCAGCTTCCTTGATGGTAGCCGGAGCCTGCATCAAATATATAGGAATAAGTGAATGGTTTCAGGATACAAGTTTCTGCGCGTGGCTTAACAGCTGGTGGGTGGCTCTTCCCGGAAGCGCCAAGATGGCCTGCCTCGGATTTATGATATTCGGATGCGGATGCGAAATGGCCGGCACCACTGTGTCAAAAGCTATAGCCAAATGGTTCAAAGGCAAGGAAATGGCATTGGCAATGGGTCTTGAGATGGCTATCGCCAGACTTGGAGTATTTGCCGTAATGTGGATATCCCCTATGATTGCATCCAAGTTTGATGGCTCAGTAGTCGCACCGGTAGGATTCTGCACCGCTCTGCTATGCGTAGGCCTCATTTTCTTCCTGATCTTCACATTTATGGACAGGAAATTCGACAATCAGCTTATCGAGGCCGGTCTTATGACCACCGAGAAATCCCCTGAAGACGAATTCCACCTCAGCGATCTCGGAAAGATCTTCAGCAGCAAGATGTTCTGGATCGTGGCATTGCTCTGCGTTCTCTATTACAGCGCAATCTTCCCATTCCAGAGATATGCTCCAAACTATCTTGAGCAGACATTGGGTGTAACGGCAGAGACGGCATCCCGCCTGTTCAGCTGCTTCCCTATCCTGGCTATGGTACTCACTCCGTTCCTGGGAGCATTCCTCGATTTCAAGGGCAAGGGCGCGTCAATGCTTATGGCCGGCGCAATCATTATGATCGTATGCCACCTGTGTTTCGCATTCCTGCTGCCTGCATTCCCTAGCAAAGCGCTCGCACTTGTGCTGATCGTAACTCTCGGAGTTTCCTTCTCGCTCGTTCCTGCCGCATTGTGGCCTTCAGTTCCGAAGATTATCGATGAAAAAATCCTCGGTTCCGCATACTGCCTTATCTTCTGGGTTCAGAATATCGGCCTTTGCCTGGTACCGCTTCTTATCGGCACAACACTCGAGGCGACAGGCGGATATCTCGTACCTATGATCATATTCTCATCATTCGGCGTACTTGCATTCCTCCTCACATTCCTTCTCAAGATTGAAGACAAGAAGAAGGGATATGGTCTGGAACTTCCTAACGTAAACAAATAGGAACAGATGAATCCAGTTTCCAATAAGGTCCGCAACATCACCAGATGGCTCGCGCTTGCGTGTCTCGTGGTTCCGATGTTCGGATCTTATTTCTTTGATGATATGTTCTCATCACTGTCCCAGCTTTTCCGCTCTCCGGAATTGCTGGAACTCGGGTGGGACTCTGCCGATTACGGCTTCTATGCAGGCGGATATTCATTTCTGTGCGTTTGGGGCGGGCTGATTGTCTGCGGTATGCTTCTGGATAAATGGGGCGTCAGAATCACCGGTTCCATTTTCGTCGGAATGATGGCAGGAGGCGCGGCCCTGGTCACATTTGCAATCACATCGGGATTTGCGCCAAAGACCTCTCTAGCAATAGCTTATATCGGATGTATGCTATTCGGTCTCGGAAGTGAGATTGCCGGAGTGGCAGTCACGCGTTCGATTGCCAAATGGTTCAAGTACAGCGGAGGAAATATGGCATTCGCAATGGGACTGCAGCTTGCCATCGCAAGGCTTGGAACCGCATTCGCTCTGCTTCTTTCTCCGATACTCGTGACAGCCAAGCCTGAAGGCTCATATTACACACTTGCAGAAACTGCTAGGCCTGCTTTTGCCGGCCTGATATTACTGTTGGCAGGATGTATCGTGTGGGCCATATTCGTGGCGATGGATGCAAAGTTCGACGCAGCTACTGGTTCGACAGACAGGAAGGAAACTTCCGAAGAAGACAAGTTCAAGTTTTCCGACATATTCAAAGTGCTCAGTAACAAGTACTTCATAATGTCTGCCTTGCTATGCGTATTCTTCTATTGCAGCATCATATCTTTCAAGAAATTCGCTACAGCCATCCTGATTCCAAGATTCGGGATACCGGTTGAGAGCGCGAGTCTGATGGTTTCTATGATTCCGTTCTTCACCGTGATTTTCGCTCCTCTGTTCGGTTTGCTTGTGGATAAAGCCGGGAAAGGAACGCGATGGATGATTGCCGGCTCCCTGCTTGTATTCATATCACATCTGATAATCGCATTTGCACCTCAGGGCGTTGCCACTTACGGATATGTATCAATAGCGATGCTTGGAGTGGGTTATTCACTGGTTCCGGCAGCATTGTGGCCGACAGTCGCCAAGATTGTTCCGGAAAAGAATCTCGGAACAGCGTACTCGCTCATATATTGGATTCAGAATATGGGAATGCTCACAGTCCCTATACTTGTGGGATTGATCTTCAAGAATGAGGTCACTATGGCGGGCGATGCTCTACAGGAGCAGAATGCGGCATTGCACGCTGAGCTTATATTCATCACTCTGAGCCTATTGGCGATAGTTGTGTCAGTATTTTACGCCCGTTCTTCCGACAAGGCGCCCGAACTTGGTCTCGACAAAGCAAACGACTAACTGAACGGACTGCTGCACCTCGTACATCAAGAAGAGTCAGCGTACTCCGCTCAAATCACAGGAAAAATTCGCTACGGACATCTGTCTCTTTATGATGTGTGGCAGATTGATAATGAAAAGTCGTTCGAAGCATAGCCACCTAAAGGTTAAAACAAAAAAAAGTCAAGCTATTATAGATTTCGCGGTTGCATAATTATACAACCGCGATTTTTTTGTATATTTGAGCGTTATGAACGACTGAACAAGCGGATTAACCTTTTATAAAAACAAATATGAACAACCTGACCAAACTGGCATTCACTGTTGCCGCCACATTGGGCATTATGTCAAGTTGCAGCAAAAGCAACGAAACACCTGCTCCGAAACCGGAGGACTTCACAATCGAGCAGACAGACCTCACACAGGGCTCTTTCGGAGTAAAAATCACCCCACGCGACAATGAGGGCACATACTATTTCAACCTGATCACGAAATCCAATTTCAAATCACTGTATAGCGAAGATTCCGAGAAACTCACACAAGCATACAAGACCTGGTTCGAACAGATTGCCGAAGCCAACGGACTTGCATTGGAAGACCTGCTTACAGAAGCGTTGCAGAGCGGTATGCAGAACTATCCGTACACTGCGCTCACGCCTGAAACCGACTATGTATTCTTCGTATATGGCCTTGACATCTATGGAAACACCACCACGGATGTAGAATATTATGAATTTTCCACCCCAAAGGCAGAGATGAACCCAAATGCCGGATTCACGATAACACCTACTGAAATCGGCTCGACATATTTCATCGTTGACATCGAGCCGGACGATCCGGACATTTTCTACTGGTACGACATTATGCCGGCAAGCGACTACGAGGAGTACTGTGCGTCAGATCCTTCCAACATTCCGTCATTCGTAAATACGTTCCTGACATCACTCAAGAGCGAAAATGACACTTTCAGCGCAATGACCGAAGCAGAGTTCGTTTCCACTATCACCAAGAGGGGCAAGACGACATACGACACCGCGCTTTCAGAAGCCGCAAACTCACTTTTGCCGGAATATGACTACTATGTTTTCGCCATCGGCGTCGCCAATGACGGTTCATTCACCACGAATCCAGAAGTCGTAAAGATACGCACAGGCGAGACACCTAAGAATGAATATGTCATCAAGAGCTCCGCAGTGACTGACATCAGCTACAATGCAGATATCTATGCTAAATACAGTGAAGCATTTGCTGTAATGCTCGAAAGGACAGTCTATTTCGAAGGTGAGACTGACGAGCAGATGGTTGCTGATCTTCTCGCAGCAAACGGAGGAGACCTTACTCAATATCTCCAGGCTGACAGAGCGAAAGTAGAATTCACAAGCCTGATCCCTAACGAAGATTACTACCTGTTCATATTCGCCTGCAACACGGACGGTACTCCTAAGACCGGAAGCAAGGCCAATATCCAGAAAGTTTCCATAAAGACCAATGAGGCCGTTGCGACAGGCGCCGAATACAGCATCAATGTATTCAGCATTTCCAAGACATCCGCAAAAGTCAATGTGTCAGGCAATGACGCGGCCACTGACCAGACGTTCTTGATGAATATCATATCCAAAGAGAAATACGACCAGATTACTGCATCCGCAACTGAAAGCGAAGCTCTGTGCAAGGATATGGACGAGCTCATTGACAAGAATCTTGAGGAATGGAACAAGTCTCACGCGAAGCTTGACCGCAAAGAATATCTTTCAAGGCTTCTTCCTAACGAATCACAGCTTGGCACCGGCACATCCGTGACATTTGACGGACTCACATCTGGCACAACCTATTACGTCTATGTAATCGGTATCAAGGCTGACGGAACCTACACCACAGCGCCTTTCAAGCAGGAGTTCACAACTATCGCGGACAAATTGAGCAAGATAACCCTGTCGTGCGGAGTAACCGCTACAATTTACGAAGAGTTCAAACCGAACAAGACAGCTTATATATTCAGTGTCACCGCACAGCCTAGCGCTTCAACAAAGGCCGTATATGGCAAATTCTTCGAAGGCACCGATGAATGGGCCGGCAAGAGCGGCGATGAACTTAAGGAATTATTGCTTAAAGAGACTCCGGACTCCTACGGAACGTGGCGACACGGAGATTGGTATGAAAGGGGAACCAAACTCTATGCTTACGTGATAGGTGTAGATACCGACGGTGTACCGACCGACATTTGGTACGTATCTCACACATCAAAGGTTGATTCAGGAGCAGGAACAAGCGGTTTCTACAGTGTAATAACTCCTGACGAAACCAAAACCATAGCCGTAACACGATAATGAAACGAGCACCTATATTCACCCACCTGGCGTTTGCAGCCACACTGGCCATTTTTATCGGCTGCGGAAAGTCCTCAACTCACGAACCTGATCCAGAACCGGAACCGGAGCAGACCATTCAGGTAGGAGACTATTATGAACAGGGATTCATAAAGGGAATAGTCATCAGCGTAGATGAAAGTGGCGAACACGGAATGGTCGTCTCGCTCAACGAGACGGAGGCAGTATGGTCATACAAGATCGAGGAGGCTATGGGGTCGCTGCCAGGAAGCGGCAAGTACAACACCGAATGTGTCTATAAGATGAATGACTGGCAGAATCAGTATCCGGCATTCTTCTGGTGCAGCAAAAAGAATGTAGGCCAGTTACACAACTGGTTCATTCCGTCAATGAATGAACTTGCTGTCCTGTACAAGGCCTATTCCGGGCACGAGACGAATGATACTGACCAGGATACAGGCTCAACAAAGGCCTCTGACTCAGCAAGCAAGGACTGGTTCAACAAATGTCTGACAGACAACGGCGGCACTGCAATCAGCGACAGTGTTTACTGGTCATCCAATGAGAGCGGTCCAAGCATCGTATGGGCTTTCGATATGGGTAGCGGAACTACTATATCAGAGCCTAATATGTTGGACAAGAGGCAGAAGCATCTCGTAAGAGCTCTTGCTGAATTCTAGACAAGAGACTACGAAGTTGTTTTGAAACAATTTTTAAGAGCAGCATACAAAATAAACAATGCTACCAAAAATGAACTCGTATATAAAAATCATAAAATTCGCGATAATCGCCCTCTGCACATTGCTGTTTGCAGCCTGCAGCGGGAGCAAGAACGAGCCTGAGAGCAAAGACCTTGAAGCCCCGGCCGTAGAAGTCATCAGCAGTTCCACATCATTGATTCTGAAGTGGGAGGCAGTAAAAGGCGCTGAAGGCTACCGCGTGGAAGTGACTTTCGTAGAGGACGGAACTAATACGGATGTCGTAAAAACCAACATAACGGAAACCGATTATATTCTGGACGGACTCAGACCCGGTCGCACCTACACGGTGAGAGTCGCAGCCGTAAAGGACGGCAAAGCTTCTCCCAACTGGTTCTCCAAGGATGTCACCACAGATTCCGTGACAGCGACATTCGAAATCAAACCGTTCGAAAGTTACTATAAGAAAGGCGGTTACCTTTATTATTATGCGACGGTCACCCCATCCGACAATTCAATATACTACTGGATTGGAGCTGTGGCCTACAGCCAGAAAAGCGATGCAAAGGCCTGGATTGAGGAAGATATCCAAAACCACCTTGACGAGGGTGAGACCTGGGATTCTCTGATAAAGAAAGGATATATCACTAAAGGTGCGGCAGAGTCCGGCGGATTCGAATTTACCGGTGCGGACGATATTATGTTTACCGCAGCAGCCGTGGAGAAATCCGGAGACGAGATCAATGTAATCTCGAATGTATCATTCAGTTATCCATTCTACGCCGTAGCAAGCGATGCTGAGAAATCTCACCCGTCCGAGTTCAGCGACTTTGTCGGGACTTGGGTATGCAAACCCGACGGAAGAATGTCCAAGAAGTCCGACGGCACTCTGGAAGTCATAGATTGCGACTCATTCGAAGTAAACATAGTCGCTGACGGAACTGACAAATTCAAACTTACAGGATGGGGCGGAGATAGAAACAGATTCAGTACCAGCCCGATAGCATTGGATTTTGCTTCAGCTACGGACAAGTCTGACGAGTCATTCACAATTTCATTGCCACAGACAATCAAGACCGAAGACGGTACAGAATGGGCATACACGTCCTGGTTCGTACTTTCTTACATTAAAGACGGAGCCACCCAGTCATACTACGAGCCTTATGACCGCGACTACGCGGAGAACATAATTCCTTCGTGGAAACAGGGATTCCACGGCTATATTGCAAACAAGAACAAGACTGTGATAAAGATTTTCGCGGAAAGGTATGACGGAAGTGACCTTGCGGCAGAGATGTCCGGACTGTGGCCTTGCGGATTCGACAGCAGCACCGGCAAGTTCTCCAAGTTCCTTAACGGTTCTTCAACGGGCAATGACGACCCTGTAGCGATGTTCTATCTCGCAAGAAAAGATTTTGCCGAAGGGACTGATTTCCCTGCACCTGACGTTTCAGATGAGATTGTCACTTCCAACAGCGATGTATCTTTAAAGATCAACTATAATAGGTTATAGGCTGGCTCCTGCATCTCAAGGGACAATTTGCGCACCTGACCACTTGTCTCCGTCGGGCGCCCTCCCGCTACTCGTGTCCGCGGGTGGACACGCCACCTCAATCTCTATCATCCTTCCGCTTGAATCCTATCAAAAAGAGGTAGATGGCCGGAGCGAATTTCCCCTGTGTTTTGAGCGAAGACCGCTACCTCTTTTTGATTCTCCGGCAAGGAAAATAACTGAGTGGAAGGCTTTTAGTCGCCTGCGTACAAAAATGCTAGAAATAGAATGTAAGGGTGAAGGCGGCGGTGTTGTGGAGAGGAGATGACGAAGAGGCGATGATATACGCTCCGTCGATTCTCAAATGCCAAAAGCTGACACCCAGACCGCAGGACGCCCAATCCGGCTCGCCTACAGAAGAGTTGCCGAGGTGGTAGCCACCGCGCAGATATGCTATTTTACGATATGAATATTCAAGTCCGAAAGAAGTTGATGCTCCTTTCATCTCTGATGGACGCAAAGACACGTCTGCAGACACACCGGCTCTAAGATAATTGCACTTACCAAGTTCAAGACCCGCTGACACTCCAGCATTTGCCAGCCAAGGAAGACTTCTGCTTCCAGAGCCGTAATCCGGCGACGTCCCGAAGTTCTTTGCCTGAAGCATCGCGGAAACATCTGAAAGCACCGAACCGAATTCGTGGTGATAGCCGACGCCTGCATCAAAACATACCGCATTGGCGATATCACCATATCCGGGATTGAGCCTCAGATAGCGCCCGGTGACAAATGCTGAGAAATCCTTGAGAAAAGGATAAGCATACCCCAGTTCGACTGCAATATCTGTAGGCTCCGCAGAGTCCTCCAATATGTAGCCGTCATCGTCAGCCACTTCGAAAGAAGGAGATTGGAAATAACGGCCACCGATGAATACAGTGCCATATTTGTCAAAACTGTAATGCGCAGACAATGTACACGTTGACAATCCGCTGTCATATAGCCCCTTCATCCAGGAAAGCGCAGACACGTTGGCTGAAAATGTCTTTCCTGAGAACGGTACAAACGCGGCAGTATTGAATACGGAAGCATTTTCCACTGAAACTACAGAAGCACCGCCCAATGACATTGAGACGGCATCTGCGGGATTTCTTAGAAACGAACCGGTTTCCTGCGCCGAGATGCTGTTTGACAGGAGCGATACTGCCAATGCAACTATTGTTATATGGAGATTGATTTTCATTTCATATATGAGATTAAGAAACTATCCCAAGCTTATTTGACATAAATTCCAGCAGTTACTGGAACTACAGTTTCACGATATTTCTTACGAGTGAGCCGCCCGGATAGGTTATTTTCACGGTATAAGTACCGCCGCCCAATGACGACAAATCCACTTTCGCAGGCTCCGTCGGAGCTATCTGCGAATCGACGCTTACCAGTTCTCTTGCGGCATTGTCATAAACTGATATATGGATCAGACCGCTCACATCACGCCCCATCCGGATATTAAGCACATCCTTGACCGGATTAGGATAGAGATCTATGATTCTGGAATCATCTCGGCAAAGCACCGCGAATGTGCACTCTGTGGAGTTCCCACCCTCGTCAGTCGCCGTCACAGTCACTTCAGAACGCCCATATTTCAGCGGTCTTATGCAGTATCCTTCTGCCAGAGACTGAACTAGCAGCATTGTCCTGTCGTAAGAAACGACGAACTTCATCTTCTCCGGAATCTCATCAGTGAAAGCTGACGCAGGATTAAAATGCACCGTATCTACTGAAGAGCCCAGATAAACAGGCTTGAGTGCTGAAACCAGCTGCGGAGCCAAGTCCGGCAATAGGTCGAATGAAAGGTCTGCAGAATCCGAAGCCCCGAATCTGTCAGATACCGTCAAGTGAAGAGTATATGAGCCGGCTGTCTTCTTGTAATTGAATATGTCAAGATGCAGTTTACCCTCTTCCTTGACTGCAGTCACCGCCCGGCTAGGATCTTTCAGTTCATAGGTAAAGTCTTTGCTGTCAGGGTCAGTCACCAGATAGGTAACGCGGACAGACTGGTTATACAGCAACTGCACAGGCTGAGCAACACCTGTAGAAAGCACAGGAGGCTGATTGACCGGCGTTCCGAACGATATGCTAGATACAGCGGAACGGTTACCCCAGGTGTCAACTGCAATTATCGATACAGTGTATTTCGTATCCTGATCCATATCCTCAAGCATATAGGAAACAGTTTCTCCGGCTTTTTTCCCTTTGACTGACACTGTTACGGACTTTGCGCCCTCAGGTAAATTGTCAGGATCCGGATTATCCAATGTGCCGACACGCCACATTATGATGAAACTCTCCGCGCAACCGTCATCCTTGTCAGCAGGCACGCTCCAAGTCAATTCCACTTCACCTGCAGTATTGCTGTTCTGCAGATCCGAAACAGCATCAGGCGCAAAGCCTTGATTTGAAGACAAAGCCTTGTATGAGTCTATCAGGCCTGAACCGAGCAAGCCTTTGTATCCTGGATTGTAACTGTCAATGTCGTTGACACCTTTAACCAGATAATTCTTGAGGTTTTCCGGCGTAAATCCCTGGCCTCCGTGTTTTGAGACCACCAGCGCAGCGATTCCGGACACGTGAGGACAGGACATCGAAGTTCCCTGCAGATAACCGTATTCATTGCCCGGCAACGTACTGAGAACAGCACATTCATTGTCATACTTGCCGTTGTGCATAAATGTTCCGCCGGGTGCGGCCACATCTATCCACGACGCATAATTCGAGTAGTATGCCTTCCGGTAATCCGGAGCGATTGAGGAAACTGACAGCACAGGCTCATAGCAGGCCGGATAGGCCATATAGTTTCTGTCATCGTTCCCGGCCGCAAAAATCACTATTCCTCCTTTCATCAGGCCGACCTGATTGCCATTTTCATCAGTCCCGGCATTTGCGATGAAATAATCAATCGCCTCCTTGCAGCTTCTTGGCAGAGATGAAACTCCGTCATATCCCCAACTGTTCTGGCATATCACAGCACCTGCATCAGCCGCATATTTAATCGCTGCATCAGAATCGCCTTCATCATCGTCATTGTCTGAAAATATCTGGCAACTGAGAAGGCGCACCCCTGAATGATTTCCGCTTCCGCCGGCAACACCGCAAACGCCTTTGCCGTTATTGTTCTCTGCGCCTATCGTTCCGGCAACGTGTGTTCCGTGCTCATCTGCAGTGATTTTGTTTGAACCTGATGGTTTCTTACTTGTATAAACGAAATTCCATCCATAGATATCATCTACGTAACCATTATTGTCATCATCCACGCCATCCTTTCCGTAAAGTTCCGCCCAGTTTCCAACATTTCCGGCAAGGTCCTCGTGCGTATAATCAACGCCGCCATCCACTACGGCGACCACTACATCATTTGAACCGGAACACAGTTCCCAAGCCTTGAACAGATTGATATCGGCTCCCGCGACCGCATTGGTAAGAGTGCCGTCATTATTGTAATGCCATTGTTTGGACAGATACGGATCGTTAACAGGATTAGAAGAGGTTGCCGACTCACCTACAGACGAATAGGGCCACATACGGCTCTTACCCATTACTGACAGACTGACCGGAGTCCCGGCATCAATGTTTTTTACGGGATATATTTTCTCTACGATCTCTATTCCACGCACATCCTCCAGCGAATTTGCCGCTTTGGTGACAGGTATCGACTCGTCGTACCACACTTTATACCAACGGTCAAGGCCTGCCTTCCGCGTACGCTCTTCAAACTTTCCGGCATAAGGGAATACACGTTCCATCCGTTTTGCGCCAATCGAAGACAAAAGGCTCAATTGAGGCTCGGTTCCTTCGCTGAATTTAACCTTAAGACGTCCCTGCGACACTTTGACATCATCGACATCCGAATTTTCGATTTCGGATTTTTCGGACTCCCGGCAGTCATTCTCCTTTAAATCGGAGGTACAAGATGCTGCTACTCCGATAAAAGCCAAAGCAACAGCCACGGCTATCCCCCATTTTGAAGATTTCATTCCACTGTCATTAATTTGTTGCGCGCAAAGTTACAACAGCGGAAGTATATTAAAAAGAGAGACTGACCAAAAATAGTTTTGGCCAGTCTCTTCCATTTATTTCACGCTCGGTCGCTACGCACCGAACATCAGAGAACCCAGTTCAGGATAACATTTACCTATAGACATTTTCGAAGACGATACAGATCTAAGCGTTACAGCATTACCCTCTTTATCATAGAATAGCATCAAATCTTTTGATTCTGTAGAGCACTTAAAAGTTTCGGATTCAGGATTACCGTCTTCATCCACACTAAACGGAACAGTCATTATCAACGTGCCGGTTTTGCCATCCTCTTCGTAAGTAAAGGTATAAGTGATTTCACAGCTCGCCACGTCATTCACCTTAAGATTGTTTATAATTTCTTTCTGCGCATCTGTCAACGTCACCTCTGGTCTCTCAGCATAGGCCTTGAATGTTTGCACCAACACCTCATTCACCACAATTCCAAACGTTCCCTTTCCATCTTTCCTGAATTCTAAATAATATGTCATTTCTTCTTCATCATCAGATACAGTCATCACCCATTTATTCTGATAAAGCGGTTTTGATGAATCGTCCTTCTTGCAGGAGCTAAACAGAGAAAGAACTCCCAGCAGCAAAATTGTAATCGTTAGAATCTTTTTCATAATAAAATTATTGATTGTTAGATGATATAGTCCCAAATATAGAATAATCTGCGAGAAAATTGTATATGTTTAATAAAAAATAGTCTAGAATTACCCGCAATAAAAGTACTTATCAACCAGTTCCTTGACCTTCTCCGGGTCTTTGGCTATTTCAGCGAGCAGGCACTTGTCCTTGAAAGACCTCAACGCCTTTATGATTCCGTCTATCATACGTGCGGAGAATACGTTTTCCTTCTCGAAAACGGACCGGAGTCTCTCCAACGCGTCTGCCGATTCCTCACAACTGCCTGGCAATTCATCGAAATCCTTTGAACCTTTGGTGTGAATGTTGAGTCCGGCGTAGGTTCGTTTTGCAAGTGCCAAAGCTTCTTCCACAGGCATCTCCAGACCATATTTGCAGGCAGTGCAAAGTCCTGCCATAAGCTGATATATGTCAGCGGAGCTGTCCGGAGAACGCATCTCAACAGTCTGCTTGGTAGAAGCGTCAGATACAATATACGCATCCGAGAGCCGATATGTATTCTCTATCGGATTCGCGTCCGCGCACATATCGCTGTCCGTTGACCATCCGAGAGGCACACGCACCAGAGCGGAACGGTTACAATCACCCCAGCATATATTCGTAGGCGCTTCCTGATGCGGCACAAGCCTGAAATATGACGTAGGATTCTTGTTGCCGAATGCCGTAATTGCCGGAGCCAGTGTCATCATTCCCGCAATCGCCCTATGTGCAATGTCTGACAAATGTCCATTTTCAACCATACAACTTTGTCCGTCCTTCATCATACGCATATGTATGTGCATTCCGGACCCGGCCTCCCCTACTATTATCTTCGGCGCGAATGTCACGTCAAGCCCATATTCATAGCCCAGCGTGCGTATCACCCACTTGGCCAGCAATATCTGGTCTGCGGCAGTCTCTATCGGACAAGGCAGGAACTCTATCTCGTTCTGTTCGTATGTTTTCCCGTCCCTTGTGAAATTGCCCACCTCGCTATGACCATACTTTATATTGCCGCCTGTCTGAGCGATATATGTCATACACTTTGTTCTGAAGTCGTTCAGTTTCGCAAACGGACCGGATTCGTGATAGCCCTTCTGGTCAGTGCCCGGAAACAGTTCATCCTCTTCCGTTATGACGTAATACTCAAGCTCGCCCATTGCATCGAATGTCATTCCCGTACTGCGCCGGAATTCTTTTGCAGCCTTGAGAACAGTGAGATAAGGATCACACTCGAACGGTTTGCCGTCCTTGTCATAAAAGCTGCACAACAGATCCAATGTCGGAATTTCCGCGAACGGATCGACAAATGCGGTTCTGAAACGCGGAATCACATACAGGTCGCTGCTGCCGGCCTCGACAAAAGACGGAAACAGGCTGGAGCCGTCCACACGTTCTCCCTGGCTCAGAATAGTCTCCAGATATTCCTGATTGTTGATGATGAAATTAAGAGTCTTGACTCGCCCGTCCTCTGCCGGATACATAAAATTGACCATTTTAATGCCGAAGGAACGGATAAACTCCACAATATCTGCTTTTGTAAAATATTCCGGACTTTTCCGGAGATGTGTCGCGACTATATTCGGCGACAGTTCAAGCTTCTTGTCTGTCATTTCGAAGTTGGTTTTAGCGCGGTCCGAATGTTAATTTGACTCGGCCGCATCAGTGTTATTCTATTGTGGTAAAAATAGGAAAAAGATTTCAATTTCCGAAAACCGGGACAGGCATCTACCTGTAAATCAAATCGAAAAGATGACGCAGAGGTGCCGAGTCTCCTGACGACAAGAGTTCGACTGACGGTACTGACTTTTTGCCGTTTCCCGATAAGTCCGGTTCATTGACTCCGTCAGACAGGCATTCTGAGCAAGAGTCTGTCAGACCTTCTTCCGACATAACGCGCAACAGCTGTTTCGCAACCGCAGGCGCAGGATCGATGAATCTGATATCCGGCCCGGCAATTTTCTTCATTGTATCGAGAAGGAACGGATAATGGGTACAACCAAGCACCACAACATCAGCCCCCTCGGCAAGCAAAGGTCTCAGACTTGCCTCAACTGTAGATTCCGCATCCGCTCCCGCGAGTTTTCCGGATTCCACCAGTTCCACAAAGCCTTTGCCCACGTGTTCGACCACCTTGACATTGTCGTCAACAGATTCTTTTGTCTTGAGATATTTGGAGCCTTTCAATGTTCCGGCAGTAGCCAGGACGCCTATGACGCCGGTCTTTGTACCGAGCGCTGCCGGTTTTACAGCCGGTTCCATTCCGATGAAACGGATATGGTCGTGTTTTCCTGAAGTCAGTCTGAGCACTCTGTCCCTGACTGTCTCGGAGGACACGTCTGAGTATTCCGAACGGAGCATCGATATTGCCGCAGCAGTCGCCGTATTGCAGGCAACAACGATAATGTCCGCTCCCCTGCCCAACAAAATCTCCGTTATCTCCCGCGCACGCGACTGAATATATTCCTGAGATTTGTCGCCATACGGGCAATGGGCATTGTCGGAATAATATACATACTCTTCATCAGGAAGAAGACGGGTTATCTCCCTGAGGACTGACAACCCGCCTTCACCGGAATCAAAGATTCCAATCTTGCACATTATCAATAGATATTATATGTCTGCGCCAAAGTGCCGTACATCTGGCCAAGCACTTCGAGATAAGGAGTTCCCTCTATGAGGGTGAGTCTGTAAACGGTATCGTCAACTCTATAATATTCAACTCCGTTCAAAGTAATAGTACCATAATCGTCCGGAAGACTTTGAACAAGCGCACCTGCAGGAGGAACGATTGTCTGATACTGTCCGTTTGAGTTTATGATATAGAAAATACCATCCTGATAGTAATAATTCCTGGCGGCATAAGCATAGCTCTGCACAAGTCCCAGACGGTTGGCAATCTCGTATGAAGAGAGAGCCGCATTAGGATTCAACGCGATAGCCTTGTTCTGTGCCATTATTGTGGCATTGTTCTGCGCGATGATTCTGTTCTGCTGATCTATGTATCTGTTGTTCTCGTCAATTGTGCTATACTGGCGATAAACATTGGAATAATATCCGAATGTAACTGCAGAGAAAGCCAAGTCAGCGGCCGCAGCCGTAATCGTAATGCCGAACGGAGGACGGCATACTATGTAATGTCCACCGTAAGGTCTGTAATATACGTCGTTGTAGATATAATAATCAACTCCGAAGTATCTCTCGACACGATATCTTGGAGGAAGAACCTCAACTCTGTATCCGAAGCAATGCGGATCTTTATGCGCATAGAAATGTCCCGGACGGTCATAAGGCATAAAGTCCCTGTCGCGAGGCGGGATTCTCTGGACATTGTGGTCCTCAATCCTGAAATCCTGGGAATTGTCCATCCTTGAAGGATTGTTCCCGGAATTTCCGCGATAGTTGCTTCCCGATTCAGTGCGCATCTGGCTTGTGACCGTACCCAGACCGCTCTTTGTCACATTTGAATTGCGGCGTACGCTTGATGTTGTGCCTGAGTTCTGACGGACCTGTCCTGAATTGTCACTGGTCTGCTTCGTCGAAGTGGTTCCGTTCTGGGTGGTTGTGCCCGATGACTGTCTTACACTTGATGAAGTGCCGGATGTGCGGCGAACCGATGTTGTGCCGCCGTTCTGACGTGTCTGGGTTGATGTAGTTCCGTTCTGAGTTGTCGTTCCGGTAGTCTGACGCACTGTCGATGACGTGCCTGATGTGCGGCGAACTGATGAAGTGCCGCTGTTCTGACGTGTCTGAGTCGATGTAGTTCCGCTCTGGGTTGTCGTTCCGGTAGTCTGACGCACCGTAGATGACGTGCCTGATGTGCGGCGAACTGATGAAGTGCCGCTGTTCTTACGTGTCTGTGTCGAAGTCGTTCCGCTCTGAGTTGTCGTTCCGGTGGTCTGACGGTTAGTGGACGTTGTCGAACGCACCTGAGTACCGCTCGAACGGGTCTGTGAAGAAGACGAAGATGACCTTGTCGCAGATGACGAACGGGTCTGAGATGAGGTCGAACGTGTCTGTGTATTGGAAGACTTATTCTGAGAAGAACTTGAATTTCCGTTATTGGTAGTGGTCCTGCGCTGAGTAGTCGTAGTTGTGGTACGCCTTGTCTGCGCGATCATATAATCAGGACCGGCAAGCATTGCAAACGCAGCCAGCGAAGCCAATGCGAGATTGCGAATTTCTTTCATAATGCTCATTCTTTATGATTCCCCAAACGCCTGCGCGCTTATGAAATCCAGGTTAATCGTATAGGTAATACCTCTTTGAAAGCGACTTGAAATCAGACACATCCTTGTTCCAATAATCGATTATATCTTCAACCTCAAGACGCTTTGAAAACGTTTTTCTTACATAATCCGTACCACAGACCTTGTCGAACATTCCCATCCTGGACTGTGCCATCTCGAAAGGATTCCTGCCAGGATAAAGCCGGTGGAGCGCCTGCATTACGTAGAATTGAGTCAAGGATACAGTAGCCGCCTCATAATCAGTGTAATGGAACTGCACCCCATGTATGAGCTTGCCCTGACTGCTTCCCGCAATAGGTTTGTAATGTATTGTCCTGAAAGCGGTTCCGGGAAGATTATAGCTGTCAAGCTCCTCTTTGAGTCTGTCCGCGTCAATCCATTCCGCCGCAAAAGTCTCGAAAGGAAGAGTATATCCGACACCGACATTGAGGTAGCCGTATAATTCTCCGGAGATGCCGGAAGAGGGATAGTCGATGGCAGTTTGCGGATATGGAATGTTAGGTGACGGCAGCACCCACGGCAAGCCTGTCTCAACATAAGTCATATCGCGGTGCCATCCATCCATAGGAATCACACTCAGCTTGCATTTCAACGGAGAATCATAGCCTCTCTGTCCGCGATTCATCCCTTCCTCGTTTATCATAATCGCCAACTCGCCGACTGTAAGGCCATACACGTAAGGAATCTCGAATTCACTCACGAAAGAGAAGAACCCCGGTTCCACATTGCAGCCTTCCACTTTGTTGCCTCCCAGAGGATTAGGACGATCAAGCACCATCACTTCGATGCCTTTCTTTGCGCACGCACGCATAACGAGCCCCAACGTGCTTATGAATGTATAGGAGCGAGTACCGACGTCCTGGATATCATAGACCATAATGTCAATGCCGTCCAGCATCTCCTGCGAAGGCTCACGGTATTTTCCATAGATGGAGAACACCTTTATACCTGTCAACTGATCAACGGAATCGTCCACTTTATCACCTGCATAGGCATCTCCGCGCACTCCGTGTTCAGGACCGAAAAGCGCCACAAGGTTCACGTCTTCAGCGTCATTCAAGATGTCAATCGTGGAACGCAGATTCCGGTCAACGCCGCTGGGATTTGTCACAAGTCCGACTCTCTTGCCTTTAAGCCCTTCGAATCCGCGGCTTTCAAGCACTTCTATACCCACGCGGACATTGACTTGCTGCCTTGCGGACATCCCGAACGGCATCAGGAGCAAGAAGATGCTGACGCAGAATGTGAACTTGAATTTAAGCATACGCCGCATTTATTTTTCCTCAATTGAAGCAATTTTTCCAGCGAAAAGAATGCTGTTGGTTTCAGCGTTGAATATGGCAAATACAAACGGCCTTTCCACATTCATAACGAACGGTCTAGGTTCCGGTGCAACAGAAGTCAACCTCATTCCTATGGATGTCACGGCAGCAGCCTCGGCACCTTCCTCGTTCACCTCGATAAAACATTTCTGCTTAACCTCGTCAACCGCAACGTTTCCTGCCATAGAAGAAAAATCCGCAGCATCGCTGAATGCCGTTTTCATTCCAAGAGACCTGAGAATGTTGTTGAGAATCATAGTCGTATTAACCTTGAATTTAGGCATTGACAATGCAACCTGACAGTATTCTGCACCGGATATCGCTTCCGCAAATTTGGATGCGCTGAGAGTTGACACAAGAGCCTTGATATCAGCGCCTTCATCAGGTAGGCAAACCGCCATCTGCCACTCACCGGATTTGTATGGAAGGACAACAAAACGGCAGTTCTCGGCAGTGCCGCAGCAGAGTTCCTTCTTCAGATGCATAAAATCTACGGTCTGATCACCTGAAGGGCTATGGAACACAGCTTTGGAAGTGGTTCTCTTGTCAAACTGATACTCCCAAGGAGCCTTGAAATACAGGGCGTTGAGAATGAACATTACCATATCCGGATTAATCTGATCGATAATCTCCGGTATTTTCTTTGCCGTATTGTCTGAACACCACTTATTGATTTCTTTGACAGTGGCAGGACTGGAGAAATCACGCTCTGACACCTTCGCCGCATACGGGCCCTCTATTACCGCGCGAAAATCAGGTTTCACGCTGAACCCTGAGCGCAGCCATATTGAATTCGCGCTTGAGATTGTATAGTCCGCTGTGGATTTCAGCACATCTGACTTGTAGGAAGAGCCTTTAAGCACTGACTCTATCTCGGACTTTGTCTGCCCGGCAGCGCCCTCTGCCAACATCGACAGCGCCATACCGGCACTATATGGAGAAACCACTACGTTTGCAGCGTCACCTGAGGTAGACACCGCCGCATTGAACAGGGAGAGCCCGAAAGCCAGTTTTCCGTTTTCTTCTGCAGTCGCAGAAGCCTGCACTGAGGCAGATACGTTTTCCATTGTATTAGTCATATTATCTGACGATGCATTATTTGCAGTCGTTTTCCTCTGCGTTCCGCAAGAAACGACAGACAGAATTGCGAGAGTAAAAATGATATGTTTCATATTCTTGAAAATTTATCGTTCATAGTTAATTTTTCCGCGAGGTCTTTCCATATTCAGGATCAACCTTGATAAGTCTGGCAACAATGACTGTGCCCAGACAGCAGGCCATCACCATCCAGAAGAAGTATTCATACCCCATCCACTCCTGAAGATAACCGGCCAAAGCACCCGGAATCATCATACTCAATGCCATAAAGGCAGTACAGATTGCATAATGGGAGGTCTTGAATTCACCCTCTGAGAAATACATCATAAACAGCATATAGGCGGTAAATCCGAAACCATAGCCGAACTGTTCCACTGCTATGCAAGTTCCCACAACGGCAAGGTTATGCGGCTGAGCCATACTGAGATACACAAAAGTAAGGCAAGGCAATGTTATGCAGGCCACCATCAGCCACAGGGATTTCTTCAGGCCGAGACGCGATGCTGTCATTCCGCCGAGAATGCCGCCTACGGTAAGCGCAGCGACACCGATTGTCCCGTAAACGATGCCCACAGCCGATGTAGAAAGTCCCAAGCCGCCGTTCTCCGGCGAAGAAAGGAGGAACGGATTGACCATTTTCAGAAGGAATGCCTCAGGCAGACGATACACCAGCATAAAGACAATGGCGACCCAGACACCCGGCTTCTTGAAGAACGTCACGAAAGCGTTGGCAAATTCGCCTGACGACGATGACTTGCTGTCAGATACGACCGGACGGTCATCCTGCGGACGCGGCATCGAAAAGGTGTGGTAAATCGTGATTATCGAGAATATCACTGCCGTCACGCCCAATGTAACTGACCACGCGAGCGGGATATTACCTGTTTTCTGTTCCAGAAGACCCGCAATGACGACAAGCACGCCCTGTCCGAAAATGGAAGAAAGGCGGTAGAATGTACTCCTTATGCCGACAAAGAATGATTGTTGGCCGTGATCCAGAGCTATCATATAGAATCCGTCCGCGGAAATGTCGTGAGTCGCGGAAGCGAATGCGGTCACCACGAACAACAGCAATGTGAATACGAACATTGACATAGGAGTCTGAACCGAAGATATCAGACTTGCATCCGGATGCGGAATTGTCAGGGCTAGCAGCACAAATGCCGCAGACATTATCGCCTGCATCATCAGAATCCACCATCTCTTGGTCTTGAAGATATCCACGATAGGACTCCACAGCGGTTTCAATGTCCACGGAAGATACAAGAGACTGGTGAACAATGCCATCTCTCCGTTGGGCACACCCATTTTCGTAAACATAGTCACTGAAATGTTGTTCACGACAAAGTACGGCAATCCCTCAGCGAAATAAAGCGTCGGAATCCACCACCACGGAGATTTGAATAATTCTGAACGGTTCATCTGCTTGTATTCTGTTTATATACTTCGCACGCACTTCCAGGATAGTAATGCGCAAGAATTTCCCGATAAGAGTACCCTTTGCAGGACATTACTGCCGCTCCGATCTGACAGAGCCCTACTCCGTGCCCCCAGCCGGCGCCTTTCAATATGATCACATCTTCTTCCTCCGAAACGGAAGACTTCTCCACCTGCACAATGAAAGCGGAACTTCTGAGATGCGACTCCGAGAGGAATTTTCTGATTACCAATTCCTTGCCTATCACCATCGACAGTTTTGTGCCTGTAATGGAAAGCAATTTAATCCTGCCGGACGCTCCCCTTTCCAGAGGTTTTATATCCTTGAGCAGGCCTATGTCTTTGCCGGACCTTTTAGAAATCAAATCTGACAGTTCCCGCCTGGTATAATGCGTCTGCCATCTGAAAAAGTCCTCAGTCTCAAGGTCATAGTCATTCAGAACCTGCGAAAGCACTGCCTTGTCATCCGTGTTGCAGAAGATTTCAGGATTCTCAGAAGAGCCACCGAGTATCCATTCAGCCACATTCTCTTCATTTGAGAGATCCTTGACAGACAATTTGCCATCTGGGGTGTCAGAAACCGCCTCAAGATAAGGGAAATCCGCATCCGCCCAACAGGTGCTGAAACGCTCCATCATCCCGCCGCAGCATTTTGAAAATCTCGCGTCGCATATTTTCCCGTTGTATGTCAGAACCTCTCCCCAAGTCTGGTCAATGGCTTTGCGGACATTGTCGCCGACAGCCATAGTAAGTCCTTCGTAGCGCTGACAATGATCATCCGCGCAGACATCGAAAAGTTTATGGTCTTCCCTGTCATACCACCGCACAAAATGCCATACGCCATTATCCAAATAGTCTTCCTTTACGGAAGAATAATTCTTGGTTTCCGCACTGCGCCTTGACTGTATCTGAGTCAGAAGCCAGGAGCGTGATATCACCGCGTGAGCCTTGAGGAATTCGAGAGAAGCCGATGACTTCATCTCGGAAGAAATGACGCTAAGCAGATAATCTTCAATACCTATAACATTGACAGCCACCACATTGTCACCGTCAACGATAAATTTCAGCGAGCCAGCGAACTTCTGGTCGAACTTGCGTTCCCAATGAAATTCGATGCCTATTGTAACACCATATAATATGAATGTCGGTTCAGCAAACATAGAGGACACAGTCTGAGCATCGAATATAAGTTCATCGAAGAGCACCCCGTTGTATGAGATATGCCCGTTGTCATACGACACTTTCTGCTTGCCGGCGCCGTCGGAAATTATCTCGAATTCGATTTCCTTGCCGGACATTATGCCCACCTGAACTTCCCGCTGCGAACGGGTGACTTTCCATATTATATTGCGCTCAGTCTCCTCACTCACAGAGACTTCCGAAAGCATCTCAGTCAGGAGATTTTTGTCCAGTTTCTCGAAATCTGAAGCCTCCGGCACAATGAAAAGTCCAGCCATATCGGCACAGCCGGGACTCATCGTCAGATGGTCATCGCCTTCCGAAAAATAATGGTGCGAACGGTGTTTGTCTCTGGCAAGAAGTATGGCGCGATATTCCCCGAACCTGCCGTGAGAAATTCCTGACAATTTCTGCGACGGCTTGACCTTATACCAGGCTAGAAGATTGAACATAGGTTCTGTCTCATCTGCACGCTGCGGCAAACAGTCAAGCAGGCGATAAAAGAGCTTCGCCAATGATTTGGAGGTGCTTGCCGTCAGCACAAAGACTCCGTGCGTAAATTTGTCGTAATGATACAGTTTCGCATCCTGGACAGATGCCAGATAGGAAAATCCGTCCGGCTCGACACCGTCTGAGGCAAGTTTGTCCAACTTAATGTCAACATCGGATTCCAAAGGCATAATCCCGCGCGGTGCTGCCTGGAAATGGAAATGATCGGGAGCTGAGGCCCCGCATTTCGGTCCGTTATAGAAGAATGTGAACGAAGGATGGTGACGTGTCAAATCGGTCAGATCCGTCATTCTATGCCATATCGACTGCGGTGAATGAGTGTCGCGGGCTATTACCAGATGCTCCGGGAAAATCGGATAGGGATTGACAAGAATATCATATTTGCGGCCCTTCCTGCCCTCGAATTTAAGCGAACGCTGCTCTGCCGGACGGTTGTCCGAACACAGAAAACATTTTCTTGCCAGGATGGAAGACTTGTCAACCTTGGCCGCAGAAGACCTTATCCGGGCCGGATTGTGCTGCAATTTCACTTCCAGACCGCCCACAGCCAACGTTCTCGTTTCAGCATTCTTGAGTGACCGGAAATTTGCGGCCGCCATAGGCCATACTGAAAGCTGATCGTGGACAAATTTATCTATAACCGGATCTGTCATTTCTTCAAGTTTGATGATATTCGGGCTTTCAGTTCCCAGGTACGCACGCTGTCCTTGTAGAAATTGTTGGCATTCACCCTGGTTATATCCAGCGCCGCATCCGAGTTTCCTTCCCAACGCCGGCAACAATATATAGGTTCGTAGATTCTGCCTATACGATATTCTCTGCTGATGCGCAGGCCCACCGCATAATCCTCACCATAGCTTACGTTAGGGAAATTTATTTCGCGCAGCAACGGCACATAAAAAGCTCTTGGAGCACCAAGCCCATTGATTCTCAAGGCATTGTTCTTGCCGTTCGCATCCGTCCATTCCTTATGGTCGATTACGCCTGGAGGCAGAAGCTTCATATTGAAATCTGTCATTTCGTAAGCCCCGATCACCATCGCGCACTTTTCCTTGCGGAACACATCAATGACTTTCTGCAGCGCCGTGCCATCCTTGTAAACGTCATCGCTGTCAAGCTGAACCGCATATATACCGCAACGGGCATCGTGCACGGCTAAGTTCCAGCAGCCGCCTATACCCAGGTCGTCACGTTCAGGCACAATTACTACAAGTCTCGGATCTTCAATCTCTTCCAGGACCTTGGAAGTGCCGTCTGATGAATGATTGTCAACGACTATGACATTATATTCAAAATCACATTCCTGGGACAGAGCGCTCAGAACAGCATCTTTCACGGTGCGAACCCTGTTGAATACAGGTATTATGACAGAAGCCGTCACGCCGAACTTGTCTGATGCAGTCACGTCGACCCCTTCGGAAGCATTAACTTCCACCGATTTAGCCCCTGGAGCGAGAAATGCGCCTATGCGTTTGAGATACGCCGTGCATATATTCTCCATCTCGATCTGAACCTCACGATTCCGAGGGTTCACATAATCGAACTGCTTCTCACCTGACTTCCTGAGGTCAGTTTCCTCCCCTGTATATAGGAATTCGCCTATATGTACGATGTTACGCATCCTGAGACGCAGATCATACATCGCCCCGAACGAGTATTCCTCATCCATCCCGGAAACCGCATTCTTGAAAGCATCAGAGCGGAACACCTGCACAGGTCCGAAATCGAAATCATCCCTGAGAGCACCTGCCTGACAGTCGATTACCGGATGTTTACGGCGCTGGCCGTCAATCAGTTCGTAATAATCGGAATATAGCATATCCGCGCCGGTATATTCCGCCACTTCGGCAAAACGCTCCAACGCCAAATACCCGAGACTGCATTCAACGGGCTTCGTATTTATCAATATGAAATCTTCCGTCAGCGCGGACGACACCTTGCGCAGATCATCGGTACTTCTTACCGGGACGTCTGAAAGGACCTTGAAACTTGCCATACCTTTATAGGAGTGCTTCCAACGATTTTCTTATCTTTCTGAATTCGCCCTCAAAATTCGGTGTAAATACGGATTTACCCATATTTTCCTCAATCTCCTCCATTGACCAGTAGCGTCCTTCAGAGACTTCGTCAAGATCTGGCTGCGGAGTAAAATTGCCCACCGCGGCAAATATGCTTACGAGTTCTCGCTCTGTATTGCTCTGGAACACATAGTTGCCGAGATACACAGGATTATATTCCGTAAACTTGAGTTCCTCTCCGGATTCACGGAACAAGGCTTCCCTGATATACTCGCCATACGCCACGTGCCCGCCTACCGCAGTATCCCAATAGCCCGGAAGGAGGTCCTTCTTCATCGACCTTTTCTGCAGATACAGCTGATCGAATCTATTGAGAATATGCAGGTGGACCACAGGATGCAGAAGCATTGACCCGTTGTGACAGTTGACTCTGGCCGCTCTTGCATAAACAACTCCGTTCTCGCGTATTATCGGCAGCATCTCAATGCTGCTGCAAGGCGCACAATCGCCTCCTGTCGCTGTCGGTTTAGGCAGGACAGGAGCGGGCGAACCAGGGTATATCAACTCAAGCATTTCAGATTTTTATAGAGTAAACAATATTATCAGCTGCGCCATCAGCACTCGCATAAACATTGTCAAAGGATATACAGTAGCGTAGCTGATTGAAGGATAATCAGTTCCATAAACCTCCTGAGAGAAGGCAAGTACCGGAGGGTTCGTAGTACCGCCGGAAACAAGACCGCACAGCTGGTAGAAATTCAGTTTGAATACCAGACGGCCTAACAGCATTACACAGATTATCGGAACCAGCGTTATGAGAGCACCGTACAATATCCACCAGTAACCGCCGTTTACAATGGAACTTACGAAGTTCTCACCTGCACCAAGACCTACAGCCGCCAAGAAGAATGAAATACCGATTTCGCGGATCATCATATTGGCACTCAATGTAGTATATGTCGTAATTTTCCACTTCGGTCCGAAATATCCGAGAATGATCGCCATAATGAGCGGACCTCCGGCAAGACCGAGTTTGATAGGCTGAGGGATTCCAGGGAACTTGATAGGAAGGCTTCCGAAAATCACACCGGCAACGATTCCAAAGAAAATAGGAATCAGGTTAGGGTGACTCAGGCTAGCAGCCTTGTTTCCGAACAGTCCGGCAACCTTGTCCATAGCCTCTTCAGGTCCTACGACAAGAAGGCTGTCACCTACGTGCAGATACAAATCCGGACGTGCAACCAACTCAACACCAGAACGGAATACACGTGTTACGGAAACGCCGTAGATGGAGCGCACATTGAGGTCTCTCAAGCTGCGTCCGGTGATTGAAGACTTCGTGACAGTGATCTTCTTCGCCACCATATGGCTTTCAGGCTTGTCCCACTCCTTGAATGACATCTCGATCTCTTCACCGAACAATATCTTTGCAAGGTCCTCGTCATCGTGAGATGTGATGACAAGCAATTTGTCATTTTCTTGAAGCACCGTATCCGAACCCGGGACGCAAAGTTCGCCGTCCCTTGAAATTCTGGAGATTACGAATTTATTGCCATTATCCCTTGTTACTTCGACAATTCGCCTCCCGAAAAGCGCAGGGTTCTTTACGATAAAGCTGGCGCGGATGGCTCCTGTTCCAAGACGTCCCTCATTGTCGAGTTCTTCTTTCTCTTTATTGAGATCAATCTTGAATATGGATTTGAATGCCATAAGAAGAATGATCACACCGAGCACACCGATAGGATATGATACCGCATAAGCCGAAGCGATGCCTGATGTTGCCGCGGCCGCCTCATCCTGTGACGCGCCGCTTGCAAGCATTGCGTCAGACAATGTCTGCTGCGCTGCACCGAGGCCAGGAGTATTGGTTACGGCTCCTGACATAACACCGGTCATTGTGTGAAGGTCCTCGCCTGTCACCAGGTGAATCAAGTAGGTCATCAGAACCGAGAGCATCACAAGTGCCACGGCCAGCATATTCATCGTGAGTCCGCCTTTCCTGAAAGAATGGAAGAAACCAGGGCCCACCTGAAGACCGATACTGAACACGAACAAGATAAGGCCGAAATCCTTCATAAATGAAAGGATATGCGGGTCACACCTTAGTCCGAAATGACTGAGAAGAATACCGACGAAAAGAATCCAGGTCGAACCTATTGAAATTCCTTTGAATTTGAATCTGCTGAGGTACAGACCGACCGCAATCACTGTCGAAAGCAACAGGATTGTGTGGGCTATACCAGTCCCGAAGAATAACTCTCTCATAGACTTTTATAAATTAATTTTAACACAAAATACTGATTTACCATCCGATTTGCCGTCTATAAAATAGGTCACGGCACCTGATTCGGACACCTGGCGGACTCTTTCCAGGACGATTTCTTCTCCCGCGTGAGTCTCGTGATTGAACGTGATGGTCACATTCTTGACAGGATTGGCTTTAAGTTCGTCAAAATCAATGCAATCCATCGCCCAAACAAAATATCTGGCATTGTTGGTATGTCCAAGAAGATCTATATCAGAATATTCAACCTTATGAACTCCAACGACTTCAGGCTCCACACCTCGCGGAAGCATCACCTTGTCTGCAGGCTTTTCTATTGCAGAAACTTTGCAGATTGACTCCGGCGGAACCATATCGAAAATACCTGAGTCACGGCACATTGTCCTGTTCACGACATCGAGTACCAGCCAGGAACTCGTGGCCTTGACCATCGTTACTCCTTCGGCATTCTTCAGTTCGAAATCCCTGAGGAAGAATGGTCCATAAGCCCCTTTATGCCAAGTCGCCAATGTAATGTTGTCCCTCCACATCGGATATTGGCTGAACTCGAAGTACATTCTCGAAAGCACCCAGGCTGTCCCCTTCTCCTGAAGAGCGTCATATCCGAAGCCAAGTGCGGTAGCAGCCTGATATGCAATCTCTTGCGCGAGATCCATAAATGCAGCCGGCTTCAATTTCTTATCTGAATCAACGTCATAACAAGGAATTTCCGTGTTGATGATGTATTTGTTTTCCCCGTTGTATTTACCGTTCATCGTATGATTTTCAACAATCTTGCAAAATTACAAATCAAATCCGACTTATTCAACAAAGCGGGGTAGCGGTCCCGAAGCCGTGTCAATTCTCATTTCGCGAAGTTCCAGCAGTATTTCGATGTTCTGTAAGTGACATAGGGTTGCATTTAACACGCAAAATCACGGCATAAAATGTGTAATTCTTCCGCATTGAAATTTTCACTATATATTTGCAGACGAATTTAACACACAGTACAAGTATTATGGAATATTTTATAAAGACATTCGAGAAGACATTACACCGATGCTGGGAGAAGCCGGCATTGGACGAATATAGATCATCCTCAGAGACTTACGGCAAGCTTGCTGTAGATATAGAGACCATTCATCTCTACTTCAAGGCCGCAGGCCTCAATTATGGGGACAAGATTGCGATAAATGCACGAAGCAGCGCAAACTGGATCAAGACGTTTATGGCAGCCGTTTCAGGAGGCTATGTTGCTGTTGAATTGTTCAACGGCTACACAGCAAAGGATACGCAGGCTCTCGTGGACCACTCCGACAGCCGGATTCTGTTTACAGAGAAGGTCATCTACAAGGATATGGATTTCGAGTCGATGCCTAAACTGCTAGGCGTGATTGACCTTAAGAGTGGCGCTCTGCTGGATTCTAGGGGCGATTTCGCCAACATATATGCGCAGCGCGACCAGTTTTTCGTGCAGGCTCACCCGACAGGACTTCAGCCAAGCGACATTCACTATTGCGACAGACCTATGGAGGAGATGTGCGCAATAATGTACACGTCCGGCTCCACAGGATTTCCTAAGGGTGTAATGCTGTCAGTCAAGAACTTCAGCGCCAACATCGATATGATTCCGAACCACTGCCCGTACCACGAAGGCGACAATTATGTCAGCGTGCTTCCGTACGCGCATATTTTCGGACTCACATTCGATGCCATCGCACCGCTCTGCTACGGAATGCACCTGGTAGTGCTGTTCGTTCCGCCGGTACCTTCCAATCTCAAACCTGCATTGAGAGAATTCAAACCGAGGGTGTTCTTCGCAGTGCCTCTGATTCTGCGCAAGATGATTGACGACACAATCGGAGAGTTCATCAACAGCAAGAGCGGCAAGGCGAAACTCGACAACTACGAGGACAACCCAGACTTCTGCAATGCGCTGAGAATCATATTTATGGAAGGAATGGGCGGAAACATCGAGGAGTTCGTGACAGGCGGCGCCGCAATTCCGGACAAAATCGAGCAGCTTCTTGCAGTCAAGCTCAAGACACCGTTCGTAACTGGATACGGTATGACAGAATGCGCTCCGCTGCTAAGTGTCGGACATCTCGGACATTACAAGCTCAAATCCGTGGGCGAATATGTAAGCGAACACGTTGACGTGAGAATTGACTCTGCCGATCCTCACAATGTCGCAGGCGAATTGCTCGTAAAGGGCGATGTAGTGTTCTCCGGATACTACAAGAACGAGGAAGCGACAAAGGCGGTATTCACCGAAGACGGTTGGTTCCATACAGGAGACCTCGGCACAATTGACAAGGACGGCACATTGTTCCTTGTAGGCAGGTGCAAGAGTATGCTTCTTTCTTCAAATGGACAGAATATCTATCCGGAGGAGATCGAGGTTGTCCTGAACAATATGCCGTTCGTGGCTGAATCTTTGGTTGTCAGCCGCAATGAGAAACTTGTCGCCATCATCGTCCCGGATCAGAATGCGCTTGCAGATGCCGGAACAGATGCAGACAGCCTCACCCAGATAATGGACGCCAACCTGGTCGGTCTGAACAAAATCATCCCGGGCTACTCAATGGTATCTTCATACGAATTGAGATACGAGCCTTTCGACAAAACTCCTAAAGGCAGCATCAAGCGATTCAGATACCAGTAGAGGTAGATGAAATGGCGTGACGACGAATTCGGGGGCTGACTAAAAAGCGGTCAATCACTCATAATGATGAAAAAAGAGGGTGACTAAATGGTCATCCTCTTTTTTTTGTGTGGAGTTGCGTTTGCCGAGGATGGATAAGACTAAACGGAGGTCTAGGTCTAATGGAAGGTGTTCGAATCTTTTTTTTGAGGCGTGTAACCATCTCCGTCAGGATTTTTATTAAATTAGCAAAACATTGTAGAGGGACGGACATTATGGGCGAAACGGAAAATGCTATATATCAATACAACGGCAGTTGTCTTGCCGTTGAAGATTGGGATTCCAGAAAAGACGTGTCGTTTGACGAACTTGTGAATATTGTCAAGCTGACGCATTCAGCCACTCAGGCAGGGGCTGTCAGAGCCATCAACAGAATGCAGACGATGCGCAACTGGATTATCGGTTATTATATTGCTGAATTCGAGTTGAAGGGAAGGGAGCGGGCCGAATACGGAGAAAGGTTGCTTGCCAAGTTGGCGGAGCGTGTTGCCGTTAAAGGCTTGTCTCGGGAGATTCTTACATTGTGCCGTACTTTTTACAAGTTTTATCCGCAGATGTCCTGTCTTCTCGGAGTCCAGCCACGGAAGGCCGGACAAATTGGTGATACGCCGAATCACCAATTAGAACTAAGTGATAATCAGGATTTTGAAATTGGTGATTCAACGAATCACCAATTCGTATCATCACCGGAATCCATCATATCAAAGCTTTCTTTCTCCCATCTCAGAGTCTTGCTTCCGATTGAAGACCCTCTTGTCCGCTATTTCTATGAACAGCAGTGTATGCGCGAAACCTGGTCTGTACGAGAATTGCGCCGTCAGGTTACAAGCAACCTGCATATCAGAGTCGGACTGAGCAAGAATCCGGAAAAGTGTCTTTCGCTTACCGCAGGTGAGGGAAATTCCGCGCAACTTATGGTCAGAGATCCATACACGCTTGAGTTTCTCGGCCTTAGACCCAAAGATGTCGTGACTGAAACCGACCTTGAAGACGCATTGATTGTCCATCTTCAGGAGTTTCTTCTTGAGTGTGGCAACGGACTGTGTTTTGAAGCCCGGCAGAAGAGAATCATCATCGATGACGAGTATTATTTCCCCGACCTTGTGTTTTACAGTCGTTACGGGCATTTCAGTCTTATAGTGGAACTCAAGAACGAGGCATTCTCGCACGAGAATCTCGGTCAGCTGAATTCCTATGTGTCATACTGGAAAAAGAATGAGATGCGCCCCGGGGACAATCCTCCCGTGGGTCTTCTGCTGTGCACACAGAAAGGTGAGCAGATGGTGGAGTATGCGCTTGCGGGAATGGACAACCGGCTCTTCGTCTCGACATACCAACTCCAACTCCCGGACAAGAAAACTCTTGAAGATTTTCTTTTGCGTCAGCTGAAGGAGAATAAAAAGCAGTAGTCAATCCGGAACATAACTAAAAATCTCCGCCCAGACTTCCATCTGCGCGGAGTTGGCCGAGGCGTTCCACGAGAGGATCTGTTCGTTGGTGAGACCCTGCCAAGCCTGGGAGAGC
>CAVENC010000004.1:86997-100335 GCA_963617065.1 Butyricicoccaceae bacterium | reverse complement strand
GAATATCTGACGCGCGTCAAGAAGAAGTCTTTTCTTATCACGACTTTTCTAGTGCCGATACTGTTTGCGGCTCTCTGTACCTTGCCGTCCATAATAATGGTTATGGCAAAGGAGGAGTCGAAGAAGATAGCCGTGATCGACCAGTCGGGAATTGTGATTTCTCATTTGTCCAATTCGGAAACGGTTTCTTTTACTCAGTATGAAAATGTCGATCCGGATGTGTTCAAGAAACAGCTTGACAGTGTGGGAATGGATGCTTTGCTGGTAATCAGCCCGCTTGATTCCGTCAAAAAGACCGTCACGGCAACGACTTATGCTCCCAAGCCTTTGGGAATGGAGATGACCGGAGCTATCGAAGATGATATTAATGATGCGGTAGAAGACTATCGGATAAGCTCTTATGATATCTCTGGACTTGAGGAGATAATGGAAAGCGTAAAGCCTGACGTGAAGCTCGTTTCATACAAGATGGACGAATCAGGTAAGGAGACTTTGAATGAGTCCAGTCTCTATATGATACTGTCGATGGTACTGGGTATGATAATCTATATGTTCATATCTATGTTCTGCGGAATGGTTATGTCCAGTGTCATCGAGGAGAAATCCAGCAGGGTAGTGGAAGTGCTGGTGTCATCTGTCAAGGCTACTGAACTCCTTTTCGGTAAGATTATCGGTGTCGCCTTGGTGGCATTGACGCAGTTCTTTATGTGGATAGCGTTGACACTCCTGATATTGAGCGTAGTGAACGGCGTTATTGGCGTAAACGTGTTCAGCCAGTCCGGCGACCCTACTTCGCAGATGACCCAGGTAATGTCCGGAATGGGCGTCAGCCAGGAACAGATGGATGCTGCCGGTCTCTCTATGCCGTCTGTGACAGATCTTGCATCAGCAGTTCAGGCTGATTCTGTAAATGTAGCTTCCGATTCGTTGGCAGTGAGTGCACCTTCTGAGATGAGCGCTGTACTTTCTACACTTGGAGGAATCAATTATGTGCAGTTGATAATAGTATTTTTACTGTTCTTTGTTTTCGGATACCTACTTTATGCTTCAATGTTTGCTGCTATCGGCTCCGCAGTTGAAAATGAGGCTGACAGTCAGCAACTTGTATTGCCTCTGACAATTCCTCTGATGATTGGTTTCTTCATAGCGATGTTCGCGTACAAGTCTCCTGACAGCGCATTGGTGTTCTGGGGCTCGATGATTCCATTCACGTCTCCGATGGTGATGCTGACTAGAGTCCTGTTCGGTGTCCCGACTTGGCAGATAGTATTGTCTGTATCTATCCTCATATTGACATTTGTGCTTTGTGCTTGGCTTTCTGCTAAGATTTATAAAGTCGGAATACTGATGTTCGGAAAGAAATCTACGTTTAAGGATTTGTGGAAATGGTTAAAAATGAAATAATTATGAATGTGCTGAAAGGTTCTCTCGTTGCGGTTTCTCTTGTGGCTTTTTCGATTTGTGCCGGAGCTCAGGATTTCTCGTTCGAGTGGAAAAAGACAGAAATGCTCGGCAGCCGGACCGGAGTCAAGTTCGCGAATGCTGACAATGTGAAAGAATCAATGGGCGAGGTCCGGGGCTCAAAATATTTTGCGCCTAACGGTAAAGTCTATAAAAAAGGTGTCACGCGCAAAGTTGCGAAGATTATGTTGGATGCTCAGCCGGAGATGGCTGATGTGAAGCAGATTATTGCATATTCTCCGGAGATGATGGTTAAGCGTCCGCCGGAAAGCGACTTGTCGAACTGGTTCGTAGATATACTTATCAGCCAGTGCAGTGAATTGACAGGCAAGAAAGTCGATGTCGGATTTGCAAATTTCGGCGGAATCAGGGTCGATATGCCTAAAGGCAATGTCCTTATGGATGATATTTTGTCAATGTTCCCGTTCCGCAATAGACTCTGCTATCTGGAACTCAGAGGCAGTGACTTGAGAGTGATTCTGGAGCAGATGGCGCGTCAGAGATGGCAGGTAGTCGGGGGAGTGCGTTGCGTCTCAAACAGAGCCGGTGAACTTCTGTCTGCCGAGATAGGCGGCGAGCCTCTGGATGACAACAAGATATATGGAGTAACTACCATAGATTTCCTTCTTAACGGGGGCGACGGGTATTGCATCGGAAAGAATGCTGTAACTACGGAAATACTTGACAAGTATGTAATCGATGTGGTGCTTCCTTACGTGAAGGCACTGACAGCGGCCGGAAAGCCGATTGAATATCACACTGACGGTAGAGTTAAAATTGTTGATTAAGAAAATGGCTATGAAGAAAATATTTGCTTTTGCCGCAGTTATGATTGCTGCGTCTATGATGTGTTCGGCTCAGGACTTGGTTATCGTCCACGTCAATGATACCCACAGTCACGAAGAACCGCTTCGCGAGAGAAGTAATCCTGACGCAGGCTTCGGCGGTGTCATTGAGCGCGCATCTTATGTTGACAGCGTGCGTTTTGCTGACGGAAAGCGTAACGTGCTTCTGCTTCACGCGGGAGATTTCAGCCAGGGAACATCATATTTTACCGTGTTGAACGGCGATATTGAGATTGATCTGATAAATGCGATGAAATATGACGTGATTACCATCGGAAATCACGAATTCGATAATGGAATTGAAGAGTTGGCAAGAAGACTTAAAGCCGTAAAATGTCCTGTTGTATGTGCCAATTACGATTTTTCGTCTTTTGAGCTTGGCAAATACATAAAGCCATATACAATTGTCCGCAGGGGAGGTCTCAAAATAGGAGTCTTCGGAATGCTTACAGATGTCAGCAGTGTAGTTGCACACGATATCGCGGAGAAACTTGTGCATTTGGATGATTTTTCGGTTGCCAACAAATGGGCTGATTATCTGAAAAATACCAAGAAATGCGATTTGGTCATCGCTCTCACTCATATTGGTTATTCCGGAGGTCCGGTCAATGACAAGACTCTTGTAAAAAACACCAGAAATATCGACATTGTCGTAGGCGGGCATTCTCATACGTTCCTGAAAGAACCGGTGTATCGCAAGAATCTTGACGGGAAGGAAATTCCTATCGTGCAGGACGGATGTTGGGGCCTGAATATCGGCCAAATTGATGTATTCAAGAAATAATCACTATTTGTTATGTCACAAATTAATAACATACAGGAGCAGGAATCTTTAAGCACTCTTATCGAGAGACATAAGTCAATTGTGGATATTCTGCAGTTGCAGGGCAGTGTATCAGTGGCTGATTTGGCAGAACGTCTGAATGTGTCTGAGGTTACTATCAGAAAGGATCTTTCCGCGCTCGAGAAGCAGAATAAACTATATAGAACCCACGGAAGGGCTATTCCTATCAGTCCGTATATCGGTGACCGTCACATAAACGAGAAAGAAAAACAGTTCGTGCTGGAGAAACGTGCGATCGGTAAGGCTGCCGCAGCTCTTGTACGCGAGCAGGATTCTATCCTTGTGGCATCCGGTACTTCCATCCTTTACGCGGCTAAGGAATTGGCTGAGAAGAAGAACATTACCGTGATTTCAGCGTCTGTATCAGCGTCTTCGATGCTTTCGCAGAATAAGGACATTGATGTAGTGCAGCTTGGCGGCATCGTCCGCGAAAGTTCAGTTTCAGTTGTAGGCTCTTTTGCGGAGAGTATGCTTAAGAATTTCAACTGCAACCTTTTGCTTATGGGAGCTGACGGCGTTGATCTTGAGTTCGGCGTCACTACGACTAATATGATGGAGGCCAATCTTAACAGAATGATGATGAACTCGTCACAGCAGACAGTGTTGCTCGTTGACAGCAGCAAGTTCGGCAAGAAGGGTTTCAGCAAGATTTGCGATGTGAGCGAAATTGACCGCATCATCACAGATGATAAGATTCCTCAGTTATACCTAGAGAGTCTTCAGGATCTTGGTATTGAAGTAACTGTCGTTCAGACGATTAAACAATAGTTCCGAGTACGAGGAATATAAGGCTTATGAATACTAGGGTGAGATCTGCGATCTTGCCCTTTATGTTTTTCTCGTGGAACAGCAGAGCACCGAAACCGAACGATACCAGCACACTGCTGCGCCTGATCATAGATACGATTGAAATCATAGCTCCAGGAATCGACAGTGCATAGAGATATGCCAGGTCTGCAATGGTCAATGCTATGGAAATCATAGGAATAGACCATTTCCAATGGAATTTGTCATCCTCGGTTTGCTCGTGTGACTCTTCTGAGCGTTTGAAGAACCCTACAATATCCTTGTGATATGCAACAATGGTGATGATACACATTATTATTGCTTGATAAATGTTGTACCAGCCCTGGACAAAGATACGGTTAAGACCAGCTCCGCTACTTGACATAAGATATTTGTCGTAGAGTCCGCTGACGGCCCCCAGTAATGCGCCAAGTATGAGCAGGAGAACCCAGACATTGGATTTGAAGTCAATTCCTTCTTTCTTGCCACTTCTGCTCAGAAGATAAAATGAAAATATTGCGGTCAGAACACCGGCCCATTGAAGCAGATTCAGACGTTCACCGAATAGGAGCATAGCGCCGACCAATGTAAGCACAGGTCTTGTAGCGTTAATCGGTCCGACTATAGTGAGAGGCAGTCTCTTTATTGCCATATATCCGCAAAACCAGGATGAAAGTACAATAAAGGACTTGATTATGACAAGTTTATGCTCATTCCATCCGCCTGTAGGGACGTAGAATTGGCTACCTTCACCAATCATTCCGAAGTGAGAACCTATTATGGCAGGCAAGAAAAGTATTGAGCAAATCACAGTGTTGAGAAACAGAACCGGAATTACGGCGTTGTCTCTCAGCGATTGTTTCTTGAATACATCATAAAGTCCCAGCAATGTTGCTGAGACTATAGCATAAACAACCCACATTGACCGAAACTCACTAAAGGATATTCATAGACTGTTCGCGAATCTTTTCGAGCTCGTCTTTCATTCGGACTACAACTTTCTGGATGCTGGCGTGGTTGGCTTTGGAGCCTGTCGTATTGATTTCGCGTCCCATTTCCTGGATTATGAAGCCCAATTTCTTGCCCGGAAATTCCTCACCGTCAATCGTGTCCATAAAGTATTTGCAATGCTGGCGCAGGCGGACTTTTTCCTCGTTGATATCAAGTTTCTCGAGATAATAGACCATTTCCTCCTCAAATCTGCTCTGGTCAAGTTTAACCTGCAGTTCTGATATCGCTTTCTCGATTTTTGCACGCACGGCTGCAATTCGCTCTCCTTCAAAGCTTTCAACCTCGTTCTCCATATCAAGAATGTTCTGTACCCTCCCTGTAACATCTTTGTAGAGTGCTACGCCTTCACGGTCTCTATAGTCGCAGGTGTTCTCAATGGCTTTGTCAATGGCAGCCTCTACAAGCGTCCAGTTGCCTTCGTTTATGATGTCCTGGCGAGAGTTGTCGATGACTTCAGGGAATCTGAGAATGGAATTGAGATACAGTGCAGTATTTGCCTGAATGCCGAGTTTGTCGCTTAGCGTTGTTATCTGCCTGTAATACTCTTCAGCCATTTCCGCATTGATATGCTTCGCTGACGCTACGGCATTTGCTTCGAATGTGACAAAGAAGTCGATTGTGCCTCTGTGGAGTTTTTCCGCAAGTTTCTGGCGCACGAGCAATTCCTTGTCTTTAGGAAGCATCTGCGACTTGATGTTGACGTCAGCAGTCTTGCCGTTCAATGTTCTTATCTCTATTGTCAGTTTTCCTGATTCGAGGCAGGCTTCCGCCTTGCCATATCCTGTCATTGACTTGATCATAATCTGTATCTATGTTAAGCGCGCAAATTTAGTAAAATTTTCTTTGACGTGGTTGTCGGAGGCAGGGCAGAAAGTTACATATACCCCAACTACAGATATGCACAACAGCGATTATCTTCATTTTTATCCCGGAAAACGACCACTTCAAATCCACTTAATTTTTATAAATATGTGCATTTAACTATTTGATTCATAATGTTATGTGTTTTGTGAATCGTTCCAGTGTCCACTTTTGAATTCAATGCCGTCTATAGTATTTACGGAATTTATAACTTTACGTATCCTTTTGGCTCGAAGCCTTGGATTGTCTGATGAAGTTTTCTGACTAATGAGATACGAAGATCAGTTTCAGCCGGTTCAAGTACGACAGAACAAAAGACTATTAGTAACAATTAAACAACCAACAAATGAGAAAATATCTGGCTATGCTTTTGCTGCTAGTCTTCGCGGGCGTTTCAGCCTTCGCGCAGCAGCATTCTTTGAAGGGCACTGTCGTTGACTCTCAGGGTTATCCTGTAGTAGGGATGACCGTGATGGAAAAGGGAACTTCCAATGGAACTTCCACCGATGCCAATGGTAATTACACGTTATCTCTATCATCTCAAAACTGCACGATAGAATTCAATGCGCTAGGCTACAAAACTGTCACAGAGCAGGTAGCAGGCCGCAATGTGATTAATCTCACTGCGCAGGAGGAATCTATAGCGCTTGATGCTGTTGTTGCCATTGGTTATGGCTCAGTTAGAAAGAGAGATCTTACCACTGCGGTATCTACAGTTTCCAATGAGGATATGGAACTTCGTCCTGTGACTGAGGCTTCCGGTTTCATTCAGGGAAAAGTTGCCGGCGTCACTGTTCAGCAGACTAGCGGACTTCCTGGAAGCGGTATGACTGTGCGTGTGCGCGGTGCGTCTTCCATCGCTTCCTCAAACGACCCTCTTTATGTCGTTGACGGTGTGCCTGTAGGTACCGGTAACTATGCCATCGCTTATCTTTCTCCGCAGGATATCGAGACGATGCAAATCCTCAAGGATGCGTCTTCAGCCGCCATTTACGGATCAAGGGCTGCGAACGGCGTCGTGCTCATCACTACAAAACAGGGAAAGAAGAGCAAAGGTCCTCAGATTTCGCTCAATGCATCTGTGGGACTTGCCAACGTGGCAAAAACTTACGATGTGCTCAATGTATCTGAGTACAAGGAACTGATGGATGAACTCGGCGTTGTTTCTCTTCCTGACGGTCTCAAGGACGAAACTGACTGGTTCAAAGAAACTTACAAGACCGGAATTTCGCAGAACTATCAGCTGTCCGTGTCTAACGCTAACGACAAGATGCGTTATTACCTCAGTGGAGGATACTCTGATGAAAAAGGTATTCTTCCTGTGGCTTACAATAAGAGAATCAATGTCAAGGCCAATTTTGACTCTGACTTGTTCAAATGGATCAATGTAGGTGCGGATGTCGCTTATTCTCACTACAAGAACAACGGCATTATATCCGGTACAGGTTCCAACCGTGCGGGAGTTGTGCTTTCAGTAATCAACACTCCTACTTATGCCAAGACTTGGAGCGAGACCAATCCTTCCTGGTATTGGACTGAATTCTATGGCGCCAACCTTACTACACCGGCAGAAAACCTCGCGCGTACTGAGAACAACTACACTCAGACTGACCGACTTCTGCTTACCGGACACGCCACAATCAAATTCCACCGTACTCTTCAGTTCAAGTCAACTGTCACTATGGACCGCAGATGGGTGCACGATTACTCATTCCTGGATCCTATCAAGACGTCTTATGGACGTACGCAGCACGGTACCGCGACTTCCACAAGAAGCGACGATATGAGAATGGTTTATGACAACATTTTCACTTATAACAACACCTGGAACGGTAAGCACAATTTTGAAGCTATGGCCGGAACTTCCGCTACTACTTCAAGATGGGAAAACCTCAGCGGTTCAAGATCTTACTTCTCACCGGACTACAATAATGTGATTTTCGGTATCAACGGAGGTAACAAAGGTGGTTTGAGAGGTCAGTCTCAAGGTTATGCGAAATGGGCTATAATGTCTTATCTTGCCCGTTTGTCATACAATTATGACAGCCGTTACTATCTCACAGTGAATTTCCGTGCTGACGGTTCATCAAAACTTGCTCCTGGACACAGATGGGGTTATTTCCCTTCAGCTTCGGCAGCTTGGAGAATTTCCGGGGAAGACTTTATGAAAGACATCTCCTGGATAGACGACTTGAAGATCAGAGCAGGATGGGGACAGCAGGGTAACCAGTCCGGTCTTGCAGATTATGCTTGGGTACAGACATACAATATCAACTACTATGACTGGACCAAGACTGAATATGCGGACGCAGTGCCTACACTCGGTTCAAAGAGCAATATCGGCAACAAGGATCTTACTTGGGAGACTACATCTCAGACCAACGTCGGAATTGACTGGTCTATGTTCAGAGGACGCCTCTCCGTTACCCTTGACGGTTACTACAAGTACACGAAGAATCTGCTTATGTCAGTTCCTCTGCCTGCACCGAACCCTTCAATTTACAGAAATGAGGGTGAGATGTCCAACTGGGGTCTTGAACTTGCAATCAGCAGTGTGAACATTGACCGCAACAATTGGAAATGGACAACAGATTTCAACATTTCCACTAACAAGAATCGTCTGGAGAAACTTTCTCTCCAGCAGGTTTACTATTACACCCAGACTTCCGAGGCGCTCAGCGAATATGTTGTCAGGATGACTCCTGGTCAGTCGCTTTCAAAATTCTGGGGCTACACAGCTCAGGGCGTTGATCCTGAGACCGGTATGGTCATCTACAAGGACCTTAACGGTGACGGCAAGATCAATGTTTCAGACAAGCATTATATAGGTGACGCCAATCCTTTGTTTACTGCCGGTATGACTAATACGGTAAGTTGGAAAGGCCTCAGCCTCAGTTTCCTTCTTACATCGTCTGTCGGCAATGACATCTACAACGCTTCAAAGATTGAGATGATCGGAATGTACAACGGTGCCAACCAGATCAAGGATGCAGTCAGAAGATGGCGTGTTCCAGGTCAGATTACCGACATTCCTAAGGCGGGAGAACTTGACAACCTCAAGGCTTCCACAAGATGGGTCGAGGATGGTACATATCTTAAAGTCAAGAATATCACTCTGTCTTATGATATAGTTCATCCTGCACTCAAAAAGGCTAACATTTCCAGAATCAGGCCTTACATCACTTTGGACAATATGATTACATTCACAAACTACTCAGGATATGATCCTGAAATGAGCCAGTACTCTTCTGCAACCAGTATGGGTATTGACTGGGGAACATATCCTTGTGTGAAGACTGTTTTGTTCGGTGTAAACGTAGAATTCTAAAAATAGCGGAAATATGAAAACTAAATATATTTTTATAGCTGCGCTTTCTGTCTTGACTGCTGTTTCTTGTGATTTGGATTTATATCCGGAGACAGGTTACAATGAAGGCAACGTGAAGGTTGACGGCGATGGCAGTTCTGATTCTCAGTACTCTTCCAGAGCTGATATGCAGGGACTCAGAAATTCCATTTATGCATCCTGGACTAAAGATATTCAGGAAAAAGGCTATTTGGACTGGCTTGTCTATGCGGAATGCCGTGCTGACAACGCATACGGCGGAAATCCTTCCACGGGTGAGCTTATGGCTATCGAGGCCAATACGCAGGATGGCGAGAACAAGAACGTTCAGCGTGACTGGGACTGGTATCTGGGACAGGTCAGCAACTGCAACAACATCATCTGCAACATTGACAGAATAAAAGAATCCGACAAGTCTATGACGGAGACGGAATGGGCTCAGTGGAAATCGGAAGCCTATTGTTGGAGAGCGTGGAACTTGTTCCAGATGTCACAGATCTGGGGAGACATTCCTCTGGTAAATTCAATTCCGCCTGCTATCACAGCCGAGAATATTGAAGAAGTATATCATCTCTACTATCCTGGAAGAACTTCAAGAGAGGATATCTACAAGCAGATTATCTCAGAACTCGAGTTTGCGACTGAAAATGCTCCGGACGTAGATCCTACTGACAAGAACATCTTCACCAAGGCTTTCGCTCACGGTATGCTTGCGAGAATATATGCTGAAGCAACCTGCAGAGATTGGCAGAAAGTTGCAGAGCATTGTGCAGCCATTGAAGGTATGGGCTACTCTCTTGTAGATGATTACGGCCAGATGTGGGCTTATGATGAAAATGATGCAGTCCGCAACACGTCAGAGTCAATCTTCGAGGTTACATACACACGAAGCAGCGGAAACTGGGTATGGATGATGTTCCATCGCAATGCCTATAGTCCTAGCGACAACTTCTCTTGGATAAAATGGATTACTCCTTCAAGAGACCTTGTCTCAGCTTATGACAAGGAAGGTGATACGGAGCGCAAGAACGCCTGCATTTGCGAAGATGAGGCAATCTGGTCAAACTACTATCCGGCTAACGCCTACAAGTTTATGCACAAGATTCCTACCAATGCGTCAAGCATTATTCTTATGCGTCTTGGAGAAATTTATCTCCTTCACGCCGAGGCACTTGCAATGACAGGCGATTTGAGCGGAGCTACTGCTTACGTTAACAAGATCAGAGAGAGAGCAGGCATCAAGACTATCTCCGTCCCTGCAAATCAGGAAGCTGCAATCGATGCGATACTTCACGAGCGTCGTCTGGAGTTGGCATTCGAGGGATTCAGATTCTTCGACCTTCTCCGACACGGATTCGAAAGAGCAAAAGCAGTGCACGATGCTATGCCTCAGCAGGACAGCTATTGGCAGACAAGACTCCCTCTTACCGAGGAAACTGTCCTTATGCCTATACCTCAGACAGCTCTGGACAATAACCCGAGCCTTGAACCGAACAAAGGATATTGATTATGAAATTCAAATTGAAAATATTGTTGGTTGCGCTTGTATGTGCTTTTCCTTTGACCTGCTGCAGTTGTTCTCATACCGAAAATGGCGGTGATGACGGCGGAGGAACTGTACAACCTGATGAGCCCAAGGAATCCGATATAACTGAATACGTCACCACGGCAGACGGCTTGCAGCTTTTCCGCAAGAGCAGTTTTGATTTTGCGAAACCCGGCAGCATGAGCCCGAATCAGGTGAAGTTCAGTGAGGATGCTGACGCAAAGGAAGTGGATGGATTCGGATTGGCGATAACTACTGCCACCTGTTATAACCTCTTGAAAATGAGTCAGGCAGACCGCACGGTTTTTCTCAAGGAGATGTTTTCGGAAAATGATGGAGTAGGTTCCAGTCTCATCCGAGTGAGTATAGGCGCTTCAGACTTTTGCCTGAATGACGAGTACACTTGGTGCGACAAGAAAGGAATTGAGAATTTCGGTGTTCCGGACGAGGACAAGAACTATCTTTTCCCGATTCTGAAGGAGATTTATGCCATAAATCCTAATGTCCAAATTATAGGAACTCCGTGGTCTTGCCCACTTTGGATGAAAGGTGGATATTACGGATATGAGGGATATGATTCAGCTGTATTGGAAAAAGATTTCGCGAACTGGACCAGCGGACGTCTGAAACCTTCGTGCTATAGCGTTTATGCAGAGTATTTCGTGAAATGGATTAAGGCTATGCAGTCTGAGGGCTTCAAAATCCGCGCTGTCACTATGCAGAACGAGCCTTTGAATCACGGCAATTCGATGTCTATGTATATGCCTTGGAAGGACCAGGAAGCGTTTATAAAGGTGCTCGGTCCTGCTATGAAAAATGCAGGCCTGTCAGATGTGAAGATTCTTCTGTTTGACCATAACTACAATTATGACAACAAGTCTGATCAGAAGGGTTATCCGTTGAACATTTATGCTGACGCTGATGCAGCACAGTGGGCCGCAGGCTCTGCCTGGCACAGTTACGGAGGTGATGTTTCTGAACTTGACAACATCGTGTCTGCTTATCCGTCAAAGGATATTTATTTCACGGAGGCTTCGATAGGCGAGTGGAACTACAATTTTGCAAATTGTCTGCTCAATGATTTCTCCTCGATTTTTATGGGAACACTTTCAAGAGGCGGAAGCGGAGTGACATTGTGGAACTTGATGTTGGACGATAAGAATAAGCCTTACAGTCCTCACAGCGGTGCCTGCACGACTTGTTATGGCGGTGTGACAATCAACTCGTCAGATTACAAGACGATAACCAAGAATACACATTGGTATCAGGTAGCCCACGCCAGCGCAGTCGTGAAACCGGGTGCGAGAAAAATGACAATAAGCGGTTACAATGCTCCATCGGGAGTGGAACTGCAGATGTTCAAGAATCTTGACGGAACTATCGGCGTGCTTGCCTGCAACAAGGCTACAGGTGAACAAACTATAGTATTCGGATCTATGTCTTACACGGTCAATATGAAGGTTCCTGCCAGAAGTATTGCCTCGGCAACGTGGAAAAATAAATAACAACACTAAAATCAGATAATATGAAACTCAAAAATATGACTGTCTTGTGCGCAGTGGCTCTCGCAGCCCTTTCCTGCAATAAGACTGAAGAGTTCAAAAGGGCGGAGAAAGGACCGGATATGACAATTTCGTCATATACTGAATCTACCTATATGGGAGCGGTCATTACCGTCAATATGAATATCACAGACAAAGATTTTGCTCTCTCTACAGTGAAGGCGTCGCTGCTTTACGGCGAGACTGAAGTCGCAAATACGACAGTGAGAACAAAGACAGAAGGCGAGTATGCGGTCAAAATCCAGGCTCCTCTTCTCAAAGATGTGCCGAACGGTACTGCCAGTCTTGTCCTCAAAGCTCAAAATGTGGGTTTGGGTATAACTGAGAAAACTTTGGATGTGGCTCTCAAACGTCCTGATTTCGCAACTCTTACCCTCAAGGAGGAGTCCGGCAAGACTTACACGCTTAATAAGACCGAGAATTATGTTTATGAACTTGAGGACGATTTCCCGGCTTATGTGAATGCAACAATTGTAACTCCTGAATTCAATGACGGTGAAGTCATAACTCTCGGTTGGGACGGCTCGGCTCTTTCAGATTCCAAGTCGGATCTCATTCCGTTCGGAGCAAGCATTGCTGGTAAATACAAGATTACCGCGGACCTTCTTTCTCTGGAGGTTTCTCCTACAGGCAGCGCATCAGTTGTTTCCGTAGCTGAATACAAGCAGGGCCAGAAGATGGAATTCGGCAATGTCGTTGACGTGGATAACTGGGTTCTTGATCCTGACTTCTTCGATGTTGACAAGGATACCAAAGCCGTGACATTCCGTGCAATTGACGGTCTTTACAAGATGGATTATGACACGAAGAATATGTTTATCCGTGTAGAGCCTATGGCGGATGCGTCAACTCCTTTGAGCCTTTCAGATGACGGAAGCGGTGCTGTATGGGTGATCGGTTCAGGTTTCGGAAAGCCGTCAATAGGTCCTAGTTGGAATACGGAAGAGGGCGCTTATCCTATGGCCTGCGTTTCTCCTAAGGTTTATGAATTTACGCTTGCTGTTCCAGGTCAGTTGAACCAGTCGAGCGGAAATATAAAATTGTTCCACCAGAAGGGATGGGACGGAGAGTTTACA
>CAVENC010000004.1:59161-86987 GCA_963617065.1 Butyricicoccaceae bacterium | reverse complement strand
AGATTAATCTGTCTCCTGCATTTAAGATGTCAGACAGCGGAAACATAGAGGCTGATGACTTGAAGTCAGGCAAGGGATACAAACTCACTGTTGATCTTACCGGCGGTAAGAATGCGGCAAAAATTTCTTACGAGGAAGTTGAAGTAGATGCCGGCGGTCTCGATATAGAAATTAACGGAGAGAAGGCTCTCAAACTTTCCTCTACTGTCTATAAGGTTGCGGCAGTCGAGGTTCAGCAGAACAGCATCATTACTTACAAGGGTATTGACAATCCTCTTGAGTGGACATTTGATTGTGACCATTTCGAACTGACAAGCTCAGGGCTTAAGTTCAAGGCAATTACAGGATACTACTCATTCGAGCTGGATATCGAGAACAAGTATGTGATTGTGCGTCACGTTAAATCAGACGGAAAGGCGGCGACTTATGCAAATGAAGGCGCGATTACCTTTATGGGCTGGGGAGTAGGTTATCCTGCTATGGCTCAGCAGCTTGGATTTGATAGTGGTCTTCTTGTAACTTTGGCTCAGATAGAGAAGAACGTTTACCAGTTCACAGGTGTTGCCTGCGAAGACGGCGACAAGACTGTGGTCGGCAATTGCTGGCGTTATAACGACATTTCATTCAAGTTCTTCGGACAGGCTGGCTGGGGCGTAGAATGGAACAAGGTTACGCTTACTGATGAGGCGAAGAAATATATCGCTCAGGACGGCAATGTCGAACTGATTGTCGAAAGCAAGGATGGCGACTCTAAGGTTTACAAACCTCTTGAACTCGGTGCAACATACAGAATGACTGTAACAAATTGCACGAGTGTCGTTGACAGCAAGTTTGATGTTACTATTGACTTCAAGAAACTATAGCTGATTGGCTACAAAATGAACGGAGGCCGACCCGAAAGGGTTGGTCTCTTTCATTATATAGTGTGCAGTGGAGTTGCCGGAAGGCTCTTAAATAGCGTGGCCGGCCGCAGCCTCGTGAGCGGCTCCCGAAGGAACGAAGTTCCGAAGGGGGGGGATGCAGCGAAGCGGAACTCTTGCGGAGCCTTCAGATAACTCTATAAAGAAAAAAGCTCAACCTTTCTGAGTCTCGAGTCTTGTCATTATGTATACGGAGCATTGCTCAAAATTTTGTATCTTTGTATGGCGTAATACATTACATTGAAACTTTATCCGTAAGATGAAAAGCAATTATATACTGCCGATTCTTAATTCTATTCGTTCACTTTTCTCTCTGCTGACAGTACTGATTCTATTTTCCTGCTCACAGCCTGAGAATGCGGAACTCCTTCTGAAACTCGACGAAGTGCTCGTGAACAAGTCTGTTTACGACGGCTATTTCCGTGACGGAGTGAAAGTCCTGAAAGATGTGCTTGCTGAGCAGAAAGAACCGTTACAGCAGTATAACATTTGTGTTCGCATAGCTGATTCATATAGAGTCAACTGCCTTGATTCCGCTTTGACCTACTTGAAGCGCGCCAGGAATATTGCAACAAAACTTCACGCTGAGGACAAAGCAGCTCGCGTCGATTTTCAGATGGCTATGTTATATGTCAAGGCAGGTTTCCTTGTGGAAGCTGACGATATTTTGAGCAGCTATCGTGGGAAAATGCTTGATGAGGAGACTCTCTCTGATTATTTTCGTGCAGAGCATACATATTGGGGTGAGGTAATGGCATATACCTCAACTGCAGAGTCTTATGGGCAGAAATTGGAACGCAGAGATCAGTTCCGCAAAATGCTTATGGCAGTTGCTGAGGAGGAAAGTTGGGAATGGTATAATTTGAAGCGAGAAGAGGCTGATGAAAATTCCGATGATGACCTGTTTTCCGAATATGCTCAGAAAATGTTGAATGTCAGCAAGGAAAATTCTAGAGAATATGCTGAGGCGGCATACTTTTATGCTCATTCTCTTCGCCGCAAAAAAGATCAGACCGGTTATGAAGAATGGATGTTACGCTCTGCAATTGCCGATGTGATGTGCTCGACAAAGGATTATGCATCCCTGAATGAGATATCTTATATGTTGTTTGACAAGGGTGATATAGACAGGTCTTTTCATTATGCCGCTGACCACTGTATGGTGGATGCGCTTCACTATAACGGCAAATTGCGTCCTTGGCAGATCCTGATGTTCTTTCCGCAGATTGAGAACGCCTATCAGGAAAAACACGCTCAGCAGAACGAATTTACACTCATACTTCTTGCCTGCATTTCTGCTTTGTTCTTTCTGACGCTCATCTTGATAGCATTCCTGATCAAGCGACAGCAAATTCTTAATTCCACACGAGAGAAACTTCAGGACTCATACTTGGAAATCGACAGGAGAAATCACGAACTCGAAGCCGTGAACTCAAGACTTGTCAGCCTGAATGCGCAGATGCGAGAATCGGATAAGGTAAAGCAGGAATATATCGCGCTTTTCCTCGGTATGTTGTCCGACAACATAAGTTCTTCGAGGCAGTACAGAAACAAGGTGCTTAAATATATCCGTCAGGGAAAAACTAAGGATCTTGTAGATGAAATCGAGAATCTGCCTACGATGGGGGACGACATTCTCGAATTCTACAGAATGTTCGATCAGACATTCGTCAACCTTTATCCGGATTTTATAAGAAAGTTCAACGAACTGCTTGCTGACGGTGAGGAGATTGTGCCTAAGGGCGATGATATTCTGACTCCTGAACTCAGAGTATTCGCACTCATAAAGCTCGGCATCACTGAATCCAGCCGTATAGCTTCATTGCTGCACTACTCGGCCAATACAATCTACAACTACCGCGCGAAAATCAAGAATAAGGCCCGCGGTTCCAGAGATGATTTTGAAGAGGCTGTAAAAAATATTGACTGATAGGAAGTTATATTAAGCGATTGCTCTGGAATATCCGTCAGTTCTTCTTCGTTTCCGGCCGGGTCATTATCCGACAGAGTACAGATGCGATGAGAAGCAGTATCATCAATACGAAAAATGCGTTACGGCTCCCTGTTGCTGTAGCTTCCGCAAATAAATCTTGAGATGCAGCCTTTTGGCTTGCCGCCACAATTGTGGATGCGACTGCCGTACCCATTGCTCCGGCGAGTTGTTGGAAACTGTTGACTATGGCGTTGCCGTCCGCAGAAAGTTCTTTTGGAAGTTGAGCAAGGCAGAATGTGATTGTGCTTGCGCATCCGAGACCCTGTCCTATGGTATATATGACATAGAAGATGTAGAACTGATTGGTGCTCAGGTTGTTCCCGAACCAGGTGAACAGTACGAGAGACAACAGCATAAATCCGTATCCGGCAACTATCGGCATTCTCGCTCCTATCCGATCTAGAATTTTTCCGCTTAGAGGGGACAGGATTGCACCTACGATACAGCCTGGAACAAGCAGCATTCCTGCAATGGAAGCATTTGTATGGTTGGTGATTTGAGAATAGTTCGGGATTATATATCCGAGAGCCAGTACTGCGAATTGGGCTATCAGAATTGCGGCAAGTGCCATAGAGAATTTGCTGTATCGGAGCACTTCCACGCGCAGAAGCGGGCTTGATTCACTGTGGGATCTCTTTGCGAAATATAGAATGGCAGCAGCTGCTGTCGCAATCAATGCAAGTACCGGCATGCTTATCCATCCTGCTGAAGAAGCCTGGACCAATGCGAGTATGAAGGTGATGTATCCGACAGAAATAAGCAGATAGTCGAAGAATTGGAATCTGGAATGTTCTTCCGGAACATTGTGCTTGATAAGTGTCCAGCCCAGAATAAAGGAGAGCAGCAGCAAGGGCGTCAGCGATAGAAAGATATATCTCCATCCGAACATATCCACGATAACCCCTCCGAGTACCGGACCAATTGCGGGAGCGACTGCGGTGACGAGCATTCCTATGCCCATAAATGTGCCGATTTGCTCCTTGGGTGCCTCATTGAGAATGATATTGTACATCAATGGCAATGCTATTCCGGTGCCGATTCCCTGAACCATTCTTCCGAGCAGAAGGACTGCGAAGTTCGGTGCGACGGAGCAGGCGATGGTCGCTGCAATGAAACTCAATATCGCAGTAAGGAATAATGTCCTCTGGGAGCAGTTTCTTTTGAGGTATGATGACAGGGTGATAACAAGTGACAGAATCAGCAGGTATCCGGTGGTTACCCATTGCACAGTGCTGGTTCCTATGCCGAATTCGTTCATCAGTGTCGGAAATGTCACGTTCATAGCGGTTTCACTTACCACACCGCAGAATGACATTACTCCGGTGGCGAATATTTTGCCCGTTAACTTTAAATTATTATTTATTGACATAGTCAAGCCGTTTTTATTTCGGGTGCAAAATTACTGACAAATCTGATTATCTTTGTTGATTGTTTGGGAATCATTATTGAAAAATCAGGATAAATGAAGAAAATATTTGCAATAGCCGCAGTCGTTTTTGTCTCGTTCGGCATATTTTTGTCTTGCGGAAACTCCGGTGAAAAGTCGTCTTTAAGGACAGGAGACCTTGTATTTGTGAAGATACCGGCAGGTTACGACCTTTATTCCGAATCGATGCCGGACACAACCGGAGGCTATATTACTATCCACGTTGCCGTTCTCGAGGTCAGCAAAGATTCCACTTGGATAATTGATGCGACCATAAAACACGGAGTTGACAGGCATCCGTTGGATACATTCCTGACGGACTTTACACTTAAGGACGGAAGTCTTCCCAGATTTGAGATAATGCGACCAACTGTAAATGCCGAACAAGCTGAGCAGTTTGTGGCCAATGTCAAGAAATTCCTCGGAACGCCGTACGACTGTTCGTTCAAACCTGGCAATGATTCGCTATATTGCAGTGAACTGGTGCGTAACTCTTATGTTTTATCTTCTGAGGAGCCGATTTTTAGCGAATACTCTATGGATTTCAACAATCGTGACGGAGAGATGCCTATCTATTGGACTCAACTTTTCGGCATTTTGGGTTCCGACGTGCCTCAGGGTGTTTCTGGAACAACGCCGGCGCAGATGGCTCAGGAGGATGTCCTGACTCCGGTGTGTGTCGGTTTTCCGAGACGCGAAAGTGATAAGTCTGATGAGGACGACTATACTGAGGATTTTATTTTATTATGATACACGGACAAGAAGTCCTCACTTAAACTTTGTCGATAGGTAATCGCTTGTCGCCCTTGATTTTGCGAAATTCGGTAGGGGAGAAGCCGGTTATGCGTCTGAATTGTGAACTGAGATAAGCGACGCTGGAGTAATTCATCTTGTAGGCGATTTCTGTCAGCGACAGTTCTCCATAGACCAGAAGTTCCTTGACTCGCTCAACTTTCTGAGCAATTACATATTGCTCTATGGTGACATTCTCAATGTCGGAGAAGGTGGCGCTCAAATACTTGTAATCGTAGTGCAGAGTTTCCGAAAGGTAATCGGAAAGGTTTGTCTTGGGATTGGCAGTCGAGGCTTTGATATTTTCTGATGAGATGCTGTCCTGATGTACAAGCCCGATGATTGTCTGCTTAATCTGTTCTGTGAGCTGGCGTTTACGGTCGTCTATCAGGCTGAAGCCCAGTGGCTCCAATATAGATTTTATCTTTGCAATTTCCTCGTCGGACAGATCTCTCGGGAAAGTTGCTTCACCGAGTTTGACACCGGTCGGATTGAATCCGGCCTTCTCCAGTTGCTCTCGTACTACCATTATGCAGCGGTCGCAAACCATATGCTTTATATACAGAACTCTTGACATATCCTTTTCAAATACATATTACGTCGAAGTTACCAAAAAGATTCCGATTATGCTTGTTATATAGCCATTCCGGTCATTTCAAAACATCCTCTTGCAGCGGAATTTAAGCAGAAGGCTATTTGTGACAACGCTTATGCTGCTTAATGCCATAGCCGCGCTGGCGAACATCGGGTTAAGGAGGAAACCGCAAACCGGATATAATATCCCTGCCGCGACGGGAATGCTGATTACATTGTAGATGAATGCCCAGAAAAGGTTCTCTCTTAATGTCCTGACAGTCATTCTGGATAAATTTATCGCTGAGGCAATCTTTCTCAAATCATTGTTTATCAAGGTAATCCCGGCGGACGATATCGCCACGTCACTCCCTTTTTCCATAGCTATTCCTACATCTGACTGAGCTAATGCCGCGCTGTCATTGATTCCGTCTCCGATCATAGCGGTAGTATATCCCTTACTTTGGAGCAGTTTGATGTATTCAACTTTGTCTGCAGGGAGTGCTTCGGCACGAAATTCATTGATGCCCAGTTCTTTTGCTATGGCGGCAGTAGATGCCCGGTTGTCTCCGCTGAGTATATGTGTGCTAATGCCCATATTTCTCAGTTTATTAATTCCAACCTCGGCAGTTTCCCTAATTTTGTCAGATATCGAAAAGACAGCGACAGCTGATTTGTCTTCAGCGAACCATACGGTTGTTCCCTGCATTTTCTTAGCGATTTCAGAAAGGCTGTCTGGAATATTTATGTCGTTTATCTTCAGATATTTGGATGAACCTGCGTATAGCGAAACTGCTTTTTCGTCACTCTTTGTCAGGAGTCCGCTTACGCCAAGCCCAGCCTCGGTATGGAAGTTATTGACTAAAACTGAGTTATAGGCCTCTTTTGTGAGCGTTTCTTTAGCTGATTCGGCTTCTGAGAATACCCCTGATAAGGTTGAATTGTTGGCTGAAAATACTTGTGTGTGCGCGGGGCATTCGGTAGCTCCTGCTGACCATATTCCTTCAGCGTAATTCACAAGAGCTTTAGCCAGAGGGTGCTCTGACATTGATTCGAGTGCTGCTAGTGCTGAAAGATTCTCATTTTTATTCGTTTCGGATACAAAGTGCGCTTCTATAACTTTTGGATGTCCCTCGGTCAGTGTGCCGGTCTTGTCCATAACAACAGCACCTACTGAAGCGGCTCTTTCCAGGCATTCTGCATCTTTGATAAGTATGCCGTTCTTTGCGCCGATTCCCAGTCCGACACTTATCGCAGTAGGTGTGGCAAGCCCCAATGCGCAAGGACAGGAGATTGCCAGGACAGTCACGGCCGCAAGGATTCCGTGAGATAATCCGTTTGCCGGATCGAGGATAAGCCAAGCCACAAGGCTGATGATTGAAATCGCGATTATAACCGGAACGAATATGGAGGCGACTTTGTCAACAGCTGATTGGATCGGCGCCTTGCTGTCCAGAGCCTGCTGCGTCATTCTGATTATTTGAGCCAAGACAGTTTTGTTTCCAACGTTGTCGGCTTTGTATCGGATATGTCCGTTCTGATTCAAAGTCCCTGCATAAACCTTGTCGCCAATGTGTTTGTTGATCGGTGTAGCCTCGCCGGTGAGCATACTCTCGTCAATATAGGTATCCCCGTCTGTGACAGTGCCGTCAACTGCCATTTTTTCTCCCGGGTGCGCAATGAGAATGTTTCCGACGGTTACGTCTGCGATGTTTACTATTGTTTCGGTTTCGCCGGACAATAATGTGACAGTCTGAGGCTTGAGGTTCATCAGTTGCTGAATCGCCGAGGTGGTCTGCCTTTTTGCACGATTTTCAAGCAATTTTCCGACTAAGACGAATGTTACGACCATTGATGCGGCGCTGAAATACAGATGCGGTTCAATGCCTTTGGCTTCCCAGAATGCGGGAAATGCTAGATTGAAAAGGCTGAAGAAGTAGGATATGCCTGTGCTTAATGCGATAAGGGTATCCATAGTGCAGAATCTGTGTTTCAGTTGTTTCCAGGCATTTAAGTAGAACTTTCTACCGCACCAGAATACGGCAGGTGTTGAAAGAATCCACATTAATATACCTGAATTCTCAGGGTGCAGAAGTTCTGCCGACAGTATGGACAGCGAAAGAATAGCGGATGCTATCAGGTTGATGGTCTGTGACTTTCGCTCTTTCTGTTCGTGGTCTTCCTTGTCATCATTTTCTGATTCTTCATCCGGAGAGAGTCCGTATCCAGCTTCTTTTACAGCATTGACAAGTGATTCTGTGCTGCACATAGCCACGTCAAATTCCACGGTAGCTCTTCCTGAGACGAAACTTACAGATGCTTGTTTGACGCCTGGCTGTTCGTTCAATACGGTATTGATTCTTGCTGCGCATCCTGCGCATCCCATTCCTGTCGCTTTGAATGTCTTTCTTGTTATCTTTTGCATTTTATGCCGCTTGTTTGTTTGCGATTGCAAAATTAGATAGTCCGCCAGTTTCCGCCCTTACGATATTTTCATCTAGTTTTATGACGTTTTCGGAATATCACCATAACTCTTAGCGACTGCGCCCTCCGCTCAATGCACTGGGAAAATTCGCTCCGGGCATCAGCCGCTAAGAGTTCTGTCGTTGGTGTTTTTATTTTGTTGAATGTCAAATCAAAGTTCTGAGTTCTCCGCTAAAATAAGTAGGGGAGATTCGCTTCGAACTTCAGAACTTTGATTTTATCTGCTGGTGTCGCAATTCTTTTTGTGAAAATTATTAGGAGTCACTCTAAGCGACTGCGCCCTCCGCTCAATACACTGGGAAAATTCGCTCCGGGCATCAGCCGCTAAGAGTTATGTCATTGGTGTTTTTATTTTGTTGAATGTCAAATCGAAGTTCTGAGTTCTTCGCTCATAAAATAGGGGAGAATTCAAAAAAATAAATTTTGTAGCGTCTAAAAAAAACGTCATATTTGCAAAATTTTTGAAGAAAAGAGTGAATATGAATGAAATTTATGAGGCTCCGACAGCGGAAATTTCGGAGATAGAGTTGGAAATCGGTTTTATGTCAGATTCGGAAAGTCATACAGATAAGTCCTTCGACATAGAGCAATCTGATATTTATGATTTGAATTGGTAAGAATTATGAGCAGAAAATTTAATGGTGCCGTTCTTCTTGCCATTATTTCGTTAGTGGCATCTTCTTGCAACGAAGAGAATGATTTTAATGGCGAAGTGTCTCAGAAAGAGCACGTTGTGACGCTTAGTGCCGGTGTTGGCGATAATGATGATATCAAGACACGTGCTATATTTATGAATGACAATGGAAAGGCGACTTTCTATTGGCAGAGTAAGGACAGTGTAGGCGTTGCAGTAAACGGTTCTGAAACGTTAGCTCCGCTTGCCTTGGAGTCGGAATATGCTGGCAAGCAGTCCGGCGTGTTTTCCGGCACAGTCAAGGGGGATGTCGGCTCTTATGCTGTATATCCCTACAATAAAGGTCATAAGGTGTCCGGAAATACATTGACATATCACCTGCCGTCTTCCTATTATTGTAAAAGCCAGTCAAAAGTAGTGTATGATTGGTTGGCTTCGGAAGATGATATCAATGCATATAGCATTAGCGCAAATCCGCCACTGTATGCAAAGATTTCAGATTCTGAGGTTTCTGCATCTGCACAGTTCAAGATGCTAGGAGGAATGTTGTGCGTAAAATTGGACAATACGCCTTCGACTGGGTTTACTTTGTCGGTCATAGCAGACCATAAGATCAGCGGAGATTTTGAAGTGGATCTCAACGCTGATAACCCGAAGATGATTACAAACTCCGAATCCGTAAAAGATACGGTTACTTTTGATATGAATATACCGAGCGGAAGCCATTCTTTTATCGTTTACTTGCCTGTTCCGGAAGGATCATATAATTTCACGGTTAGAGAGGGGCATTATCATCCCGGAAGGATTGCTGAGAGAATTTATACATCAACGGCCAAATCTCTTACGATAAACAGAGGCGAAATCAAGAGGGTTACACTCCAGGAAAGTTCGATGTCTAAGGATGTTTCCATTGTGATTGATGGACACAAATTTGTTGACCTCGGTCTTCCAAGCGGAATTCTTTGGGCTGATATGAATATAGGTGCAAAGAATGAGGCTGATGCTGGCGATTACTATGCTTTCGGAGAGTTGGAGACCAAATCATCATATACGCAAGCGACTTATAAATTCTATGAAAACGGAAGTTACTCTAAATACAATAATCAGATAACCACTTTGGAGGCTGAAGATGATATAGTTACTCAGAAATGGGGGAGTAAGTTCCGTATGCCTACAGATACAGAATTAGAGGAATTGAATAGCAACTGTACTTGGAGATATACTGCGCGGGTAAATTCGTCCGGAAAGACTGTGTACGGCAGCGAGGTGACAGACAAAACTACTGGAGCCACGATATTTATTCCGGAATCCGGCTATATGGATGGAACATCATTTAAGGATACTTCTGATGGATATTTGCTGGCAAGCACTATATTGACCGTATCGCCATATAATGATGCACATATATTTTATTTCTACCATCTTTCATCTGGCAATCATGAATATCACCATTCAGCTGGTCCTAAACACGTTAATCTAAGATATCGCGGCTTTCCAATCCGTGCGATATATAAGCCGTAAGGCGTAGAAGAAAGCTTAGGCGTAAAACTCTTGCTTAGTCCGATGCCGGTCTTGCCGGCAAGTTGTTGCCGACAGCATTGAAGCAATTGAGTTCTCCGCTCAGAAAATAGGGGAGAATTCGCTCCGAACCTCAACTGCTTAAATGCTTGAGCAATGCGCCTCCCGACGCTGGGTCAAGGGCCGAAGAGGGCTCAGGACTGAAACCCTATGGTTAGTAAAGTCTAACGAGTCCTCCTAGAGGAGCAACAATTGCGAGGTACCTAGGTACTAAAAAAGAGATAAAGACATCCGTCTTTATCTCTTTTTTAGTACTCCCATCGGGATTCGAACCCAAACCGTCAGAACCGGAATCTGATATCCTATCCATTAGACTATGGGAGCATAAATGCAAAAATGCTCTCCACCTGCATTGCAGGCTTTACAAAGTTAGCAAAAATCTGATTAAACACTGCATTTTTTCGCTTTTCTCTAAGATTTTGCTTAATTTTGCTCCGATTAGGGTGTATTGTATCCTAATGTTGGAAACGATAGTTATTTTGTATTAAAACCCATATAAAAAGTATGAAGAAAGCATACGTATTTCCTGGTCAGGGGGCTCAGTTCCCGGGAATGGCCAAAGAAGTATATGAGAAGAATCCGAAGGCGAAAGAAATGTTCGAAAAAGCCAACGAGATTCTCGGATTCAGAATTACAGACATAATGTTCGAAGGAACACCAGAGGCTTTGAAGGCTACTAAAGTTACTCAGCCTGCGATTTTCCTTCATTCTACTATTTTGACAGCTTGCTATCCTGATTTTCAGCCGGATATGGTTGCGGGACATTCTCTCGGTGAGTTCTCTGCATTGGCCGCAAGCCACGCAGTTACATTCGAAGATGCCCTTAAACTCGTGGCAATCAGAGCAAAGGCTATGCAGAAATGTTGTGAAAGCGTGCCTGGTTCTATGGCAGCGATCATAGGTCTTAGCAACGAACAGGTAGAGGAACTTTGCAAGGCTTGTCACGGACTTGTAATCCCTGCCAATTACAACTGCGACGGCCAGGTGGTTATCTCCGGAGAAAATGACTCTGTAGCAGAGGCTTGCGACAGAGCAAAGGCGGAAGGAGCAAAGAGAGCTTTGCCGCTCGCTGTCAGCGGAGCATTCCATTCACCGCTTATGGAGCCTGCAAGAATCGAACTCGGTGAGGCTATCGAGGCAACCGAATTCAAAGCTCCAATCTGCCCGATATATCAGAATGTTTCAGCACAGCCTACACAGGACCCTGAACTCATCAAGAAGAATCTGCTCGCACAGCTTACAGCACCTGTAAAATGGACTCAATCCGTAAAGAATATGCTGGCTGACGAAGCAGATTATTTTATGGAAATCGGTCCGGGTAAGGTCCTGCAGGGTCTGGTTAAGAGAATAGCTGGCTCGATAGTTACAGTCGAAGGTCTTGAGACAATCTAATAAAGGAAAATAAATCACATAAAATTAACGATTATGGCAAAAGAAAAGAAATTCATCACTTGTGATGGTAATTTCGCCGCCTCTCAGATAGCTTATCTTTTCAGTGAGCACGCTGCGGTTTATCCTATCACACCATCTTCGACAATGGCAGAGAACATTGACGAGTGGGCAGCTCACGGGAAAAAGAACCTGTGGGGAGAGACTGTGAAAGTTACTGAGATGCAGAGCGAGGGTGGTGCAGCCGGTGCACTTCACGGTTCACTTCAGGCAGGTGCCCTCACTACAACATTTACGGCTTCACAGGGACTTCTCCTTATGATCCCTAACATGTATAAGATTGCAGGTGAGATGCTTCCGTCAGTGTTCCATGTTTCTGCACGTGCACTTGCATCACACGCACTTTCAATCTTCGGTGACCATCAGGACGTTATGGCCTGCCGTCAGACAGGATTCGCAATGCTTGCTTCCGGTTCTGTTCAGGAGGCTCAGGATTTGGCTGCTGTAGCACATCTCTCAGCAATCAAGTCAAGCATTCCATTCCTTCACTTCTTCGACGGTTTCCGTACATCTCACGAAATCCAGAAAATCGAGGCTATCGATGAGGATGACTTGAGAAAGATGGTAAGCGAGAAATCACTCGAGAAATTCAGACAGAGAGCACTTTCTCCGGAAGCTCCTGTAACTAGAGGTACTGCACAGAACGGTGACGTTTATTTCCAGGCTGTCGAGTCCAGAAATCAGTTCTATGATGCTGTTCCTGACGTAGTTGCACGCTATATGGGCGAGCTTGGTGAAGTTACCGGACGTAACTATCGTCCTTTCGAGTATTATGGTGCAGCTGATGCTGAGAACGTTATTGTCGCTATGGGCTCAGTTACCGAGACAATAAAGGAAACTATCGATTATCTCGAGGCTCACGGAAGAAAATATGGTGTAATCACCGTTCACCTTTACAGACCTTTCTCAGAGAAATATTTCTTCAAAGTGCTTCCTAAGAGCGTGAAGAAGATCGCAGTTCTTGACAGGACAAAAGAGCCGGGTGCTCTCGGTGAGCCGCTCTATCTTGATGTCAAGGCAATGTTCCAGGGCAAAGATCAGCAGCCTCTTATCGTAGGCGGCCGTTATGGTCTTTCTTCTAAGGATACATCTCCTGCACAGATCATCGCTGTTTATGACAACCTCGAGATGGCAGAGCCAAAGAACGGATTTACAGTAGGTATTGTAGATGACGTTACATTCAAATCTCTTCCAATCAAGAAAGAAATTTCCATCGTTAAGCCTGGCACTACAGAGTGCAAATTCTATGGTCTCGGTTCTGACGGTACTGTAGGTGCAAACAAGAATACCATCAAGATTATCGGTAATCACACCACAAAATACTGTCAGGGTTATTTCGACTATGACTCAAAGAAATCCGGCGGTTATACCTGCTCTCACTTGAGATTCGGTGATGCTCCTATCAAGGCTCCTTACCTTGTTTCAACTCCAGATTTCGTTGCCTGCCACGTTCCTTCATATTTGCGTAAATATGATGTACTCAAAGGTATCAAAGATGGTGGTACATTCCTTCTCAACAGCCTTTGGAACGCAAAGGAGACAGTTGAGAGAATTCCTGATTTCGTAAAGGCTACTCTTGCCAAGAAACACATCAAGTTCTATATCATCGATGCTACCAAGATCGCTTCAGAGATTGGTTTGGGCGGTAGAACCAACACTATTCTCCAGTCAGCATTCTTCAAGATTACTGATATCATTCCTTACGAGGATGCAGTGATGTATATGAAAGATGCAATCGTCAAGAGTTACGGCAAGAAGGGTGAGAATATCGTGAATATGAACTATGCCGCTGTTGACAGAGGTGGTGAATATGAGGAAGTTCCTGTTCCTGCAGAGTGGGCAACCATTACAGCTAAATTCGAGAACCCTAACAAGGATCGTCTTGCTTCAGAGTTCGTCAAGGAGATTGCTGACGTTGTCAATTCTCAGGCTGGCGACACACTTCCTGTAAGTTCATTTATGCCTTATGCTGACGGTACAATGCCTTCAGGTACTGCCGCTTATGAGAAACGTGGCGTAGCAGTTACCGTTCCTCAGTGGAATCCGGAAAGCTGTATTCAGTGCAACACTTGTGCATTTGTCTGCCCTCACGCTGCAATCCGTCCGTTCCTTCTTACTGATGAAGAGGCTGCGGCTGCTCCTGCAGGACTCAAGACTGCTCAGGGTAAAGCTGTTCTCAAGGATTACAAGTTCGCTTTGTCCGTTTCAGTTGATGACTGTACAGGTTGCGGAAACTGCGTAGATGTTTGTCCTTCAAAGGAGAAAGCACTCGTTATGGTCGATGCTCTCGATCAGCACGCAGAGCAGGATAACTTCGATTATCTCAACACCAAGGTAGGCTACAAGGATACTGTACTGAACAAGGCGCAGAGCGTGAAGAATTCACAGTTCTCACAGCCTTTGTTTGAGTTCTCCGGTGCCTGCGCAGGTTGCGGTGAGACTCCATACATCAAGAATATCACTCAGCTCTTCGGTGACAGAATGATGATCGCCAATGCTACAGGTTGCTCTTCAATCTACGGCGCTTCATTCCCTGCATCTCCATATTGTACAAATGCAGAAGGTCACGGTCCTGCTTGGCAGAACTCTCTGTTCGAGAATAATGCAGAGTTCGGTCTTGGAATGAAAGTCGGTTCAGACCGCATTCGTGAGACTATCGCAGGCATTATGACTCAGGGCCTTTCTTGCGACAAGGCATCTGACGAGATCAAGGCTTTGTTCCAGCAGTGGCTTGACAATAAGAATAATCCTGCAGTAACTCGTGAAGTTACCGACAAACTCGTTCCTCTTATGAAGGAGAGCGATTGTCCTCACTGCAAGAAACTTATGGATTATGTAAGGTTTATGCCTGCACGTAGCCAGTGGATCTTTGGTGGTGACGGTTGGGCTTACGATATCGGATACGGCGGACTTGATCAGGTTCTTGCTTCTGGCGAGAATGTGAATGTACTCGTCCTCGATACTGAGGTTTACTCAAATACCGGTGGACAGTCATCCAAGTCAACACCTGCAGGAGCTATCGCAAAATTTGCTGCCAGCGGTAAGAAGATTCGTAAGAAAGACCTCGGTATGATGGCTATGAGCTATGGCTATGTATATGTTGCTCAGGTAGCTATGGGCGCAAGTCCTGTTCAGTACCTCAATGCAATCAAAGAGGCTGAAGCTTACGACGGACCTTCACTCATCATCGCTTATGCTCCTTGTATCAACCACGGTCTTAAGGCCGGTATGGGCTTGAGCCAGAAAGAGGAGAAACTTGCAGTCGAGTGTGGTTACTGGCATCTTTACAGATACAATCCTACTCTCGAAGGAACAGACAAGAATCCGTTCTCTCTTGACAGCAAGGAACCTGATTGGAGTAAGTTCCAGGGCTTCTTGAAAGGCGAGGTTCGTTTCGCATCTCTCTACAAACTCTTCCCTGATAGAGCTGAAGAGCTCCTTCAGAAGACTGAGGAATTTGCAAAGATTCGTCTCGAATCTTATAAGAGACTCGCAGGTAAATAATGTAAGTGCTTGAATAAAAAGCGGTCTACTGCGTTGTTCTCCTTGCCCAAATCCTCACAACCGCCAGGTTGCTCCGGTGTTGGGCGCGTCGAGAGCCTTGTATCCCATCTTTTTATTCAATCACTCATCACAATATAAAAAGCGGTCTACTGCGTTGTTCTCCTTCCCCAAATCCTCACAACCGTTAGGTTGCTCCGGTGTTGGGCGCGTCGAGAGCCTTGTATCCCATCTTTTTATTCAACCACTATAAATAGCGGAAAGAAGAGGCTGATTGGAAATCTCCAGTCAGCCTCTTTTCGTCATAGGCATAATAGTAAAAGCCCTCAAATCGCTAATGCAGCGGTCTGAGGGCTTTGTAAATGAGTCTATGTGCGTGTTATTTGCACCAGCGGTCGAGCCAGTCAAAGTACTCGCGATGCCAGTAGAGAGCGTTCTGTGGCTTCAGAATCCAGTGGCATTCGTCAGGGAAAACAATCAGTTTTGATGGAACTCCCATCATCTGTGCAGCGTTGAATGCAGCCATTCCCTGGTCATAAGGAATACGGAAATCCATACCTCCGTGGATGCAGAGAATAGGTGTGTGCCATTTGGTTACATTGTCAGCTGGGCTGTGAGAGTAATGCCATTTTGCCTTCGCGCTTGAACTCCAAGGTGAACCGGCCTGCTGCATACCGCCGAATGTCTTGCCGTCGCCTGCAGGACCAACCTGTCCTGGAGTGTAGGCATATTCAGTAAGGCCGCCGTTGTCCCAGTTGCAGAACCACATCTCCTCTGTCTCGTAGTACATATATTTCTCGTCGAAAATTCCCGCGTGAGCGATGAAACAGTCGAATACGTCATCGTGAATGCCGGCAAGATAATATACGGAATATCCTCCGTAACTTGCACCGCAGGCAGCCATTTTGCCTATATAAGGTTCTGACTTGAGTTCGCGTGCGGCACAGAGATAATCCTGCATATTGAGGCCGGAATAGTCTCCGGAAATCTGCTCGCACCAATCCTGACCGAATGCCGTCGTACCGCGCCTGTTCGGCAATACGACCACATAGCCTTGCGCTGCCATAAGTCTGTAATTCCATCTGTAGGACCACGATTGGCTGTTAGTACCCTGAGGACCGCCAAGGCATATAAGTATTGACGGATAGACCTTGGTGGAGTCAAATTTAGGCGGATAAAGCACCCAGGTAAGCATATCCTTTCCGTCAACAGTCTTGACCATTCTTGCTTCCATATCGTGAGGCTCGAGTTTGTCAAGAAGTTCTGCGTTGGTGTGCGAAATCTGTTTTGACTTTCCGTCTGCAGCGTTGACTCTGACCAGTTCGGTAGGGAAGTCCATACTGCACCAGGATGCGAGCAATTCTGTGCCGGCATCTGATTTCACGACAGCGAAAGGTGAATCGTAGTCACACCATTTGTCTTCCGGGGTGATACGTGTAATGTCGCCGGAAAGGTTTGCCTTGAAAATTCCCTGAAGGCCTTCAGCCAATGCGTTGAAGTATATAGTCTCGGAATCCTCGTCCCAAATCGGACCTGCTGCGTTGTATTTGAATGAACCCGTCAAGTCTCTGATGGAAGTTACATTGCCATCTGCGAAATCTGCCGCCATAAGCCTTACCTTGTCGGCCTCGTATCCGTCCCTTCTCATACTAAGCCAGACAATGTGCTTTCCGTCAGGGCTGAACCTCGGGTCAGTATCATAACCGCCGCCAATTGGAACAACAGAACACTCCGCTGTAGCTACATTATAAATATATATTTCAGTGTTGGTGCTGAATGCGTATTGCTTACCAGACAGTTTCTTGCAGGAATATGCGATGAACTTGCTATCCGGAGTCCAGTCGAGCTGTTCCAGTCCGCTGAACGGCTCTATCGGCAGTTCGTATAAGTCTTTCTCCGCTGCAAGTATGTCTGTGCTGCTGTCATTAGTGATGCCTTCCTTGAAGTCAGCTATATATGTGTGCGGCAGTTCGGTAACCCAATGGTCCCAATGTCTGTACATCAGGTCTTCAGTCGAGTATGCTGTCGCCTTGTCGAGCTTCGGATCGGAGTCGGAAGGTGTCTGGACCTTGCTGTGAATCGTGCTCACATACATTACTTTGGAGCCGTCCGGAGAAAGTTTGAATTCGCTTACGCCTTCCGGTACATTGCTGATTTTCACCTTCTTCACAAGTTTAGGCGTGTTGCCTGAAATGCCTCGCACTGTAGCCTTCCATATTTGCCCGCCTTGGATGTATGCGATTCCTTTGCCTCCGTCAATCCATCTAGCGCAACTTATGCTTTTGCCGTCTCGTGTGAGCTGGCGTGGTGCTGTTCCGTCTGTATTGACGAGATATAGATTCCTGCAGCTACGGTTTTCATCTATTGAGATGTAACTTACTCCGTAAAGGATAGTTTTTCCGTCTGGAGATAACTGTGGGTCTGACAAGCGCCCGAATGCAAGTAATGCCTCCGGTGTCATTTTTCCGTCTTTAATTTCAATCTGAGCCGGTCCGATATATCCGGCAGACTGATTGTCGTTTGTACAGTTCATTGTCATTAATGCGCTGATTGTCAATGCGGCCAGGCCGCCTTTTCGTATTAAGTCCATATTTTTGTGATATTTCATTAACTGATCTTGCTGTAATCCTGAGTGTAATATTTGTCTTTGCGTAGCTCTGTCGTAAGCAATATGTTTCTTGCCTGTGACAGATCCGGGTCGCTTTCAAGTATTTTCATTGCATATTCTCGGGCATCTGAAAGTATCTGTCCGTCCTTTGCCAGCGAAGCTATCGACAGTTCTATCGGCAGTCCGCTCTGCTGCGTGCCCTCAAGGTCTCCCGGCCCTCTCATCTTCATATCTTCTTCGGCAAGCACGAATCCATCTTCCGTCTGGCACAACAAATCTATGCGTTTCTGCGATTCGTTGCTGATTTTGTTACCTTTGACCAATATGCAATATGAATCTCCACCGCCTCGGCCGACTCGTCCTCTCAACTGATGAAGCTGGCTGAGCCCGAATCTCTCCGGACTTTCGATGACCATCACGGTTGCATTAGGTACGTCCACACCTACTTCTATTACAGTCGTTGAAACTAATATGTTTGCCCTGCCGGCAGAGAATGCTTTCATATTGAAAGTCTTGTCTTCATCGCTCTGCTGGCCGTGCACTATGGCAACTTTGTAAGGAGGGAATGGGAACGCTTCCACTACTTCTTCGTAACCGCTTTCCAGATTCTTGTAATCAAGTTTTTCATTGATGAAGATCATAGGATATACAATGTATGCCTGGTGTCCGCGCGCAATCTGCTCTTTGATGAAATTGTACATCGACAGCCTCTTTCTTTCGGTAATCTGCAATGTCTGGATAGGTTTTCTGCCGGGAGGCATTTCGTCTATTACAGATACGTCAAGGTCTCCGTAAAGGGTCATCGCCAGTGTTCGTGGAATCGGTGTGGCCGTCATCACGAGAATGTGTGGTGCAAATCCGTCGGAACATTTGTTCCACAGTTTAGATCGCTGATCAACTCCGAACCGGTGTTGTTCGTCTATGATGGCTAGCCCAAGCCTATTGAATATTACATTGTCCTCAATCAGTGCGTGAGTGCCTATGATTATGCCGGTCTTGCCGCTGGCAAGTTCCTCCAATATAGTTCTGCGTTCGGCTGTCTTGGATGTGCCTGTCAATATGGATACTTGCACCCCGGTGTCTTTCAAGTATTTGCAGATGTTTGCATAGTGCTGTCTTGCAAGCACTTCCGTAGGCGCCATAATGCAGGATTGATATCCGTTACCGTAAGCGATCAGAGCAGAGAGCACTGCAACCATTGTCTTTCCTGAGCCTACATCACCCTGAAGCAGTCTGTTCATCTGTTTCCCGCTCATCATATCGGAGCGTATTTCCTTGATTACACGTTTCTGGGCATTTGTCAGGCTGTAAGGCAATGCGCTGTAGCATTTATTGAACGCTTCGCCGACTTTCGGCATCATAATGCCGTTTTCATTCCGGCTACGTATAAATTTTTGTTTGAGAAGCGACAGTTGCAGATAAAACAGTTCCTCGAACTTGAGCCGATATTCCGCCTTTTTCAACGCATACATATCCTTAGGAAAATGTATGTTGTTAAGCGCGTAGGCGAGAGGTACAAGATTTTTCTCTTTGAGAATATATTCCGGCAGCGTTTCTTGTATCCTGTTTCCGGCAGACTGGAGCGCAGATGCCATTATCTTGTTCATAACCTTTCCGGTGACGCCTGCGTTCTTCAATTTTTCGGTTGAAGGGTAAACTCCTGTCATCGTTCCCGTTGGGACAGGACTTCCTGACGCTATGTCATCCACCTCAGGGTGCACCATATTTACTCGGCCATTGAATATGGAAGGCTTTCCGAAGAAGATGAATGACTTTCCCGGCTGCAGCCTTGACTGCATATATTTTATCCCCTTGAAGAATACGACCTCCATCTGGGCGCTTTCGTCGGCGATGATTACACTGAGACGGCTTATTGAACCGGGCTTAGCAACTGTCGGGTCAACGGATTGACCGAGTTTGTTCAGAAGTGTTGACGATATGACTGTGCCGCGGATCTGCACGTAAGCGTTGCCGGTCTGTATTCCTGCAATCGGCTGTATCGTGCTGCGGTCAATATATTTATAAGGATATATCCTTATGAGTTCTTCAGCGGAATGAACACCCAATTCAGACTCAAGGAGCCGGGCTCTTTTTTCGCCGACCCCCTTCAGATACTGTATGTCCGAAACCGGGTTTTTCTGCATTATTCTATCTGAGGTCTTCCGGGACGTTCAGGACGAGTGTTTTCCAATTCTCTTTCCGGCATTTTCCCTGCTTCAAGCCTGTCGTATGCGACTCTGTGTTTGTAAATGTCAATAGCTGCGTAAATTGACGACATCATAGACATAGGGTCCGCCTCATCGCGTCCCGCCATTGAAAATGCGGTGCCGTGGTCAGGTGATGTCCTTACGATTGGAAGTCCGGCAGTGAAGTTTACGCCATCCTCGAAATCGAGAGCCTTGAACGGAGCCAGTCCCTGGTCGTGGTACATTGCCAAAGTCGCATCGAACTTGCTGTAGTTCGCCAGTCCGAAGAATCCGTCAGGGGAGTATGGGCCGAATGCCATTATGCCTTCGTCGTTGGCAGCCTTGACTGCAGGCGCGATGATGGTTTCCTCCTCATCTCCGAGCAGTCCGTCGTCACCGCAGTGTGGATTTAGTCCAAGAACCGCAATTTTAGGGGTCCCGACACCGAAATCGCGCTTGAGAGATGCGTTCATAAGGCGCAACTTGTTGAGTATCTTCTCGGTTGTTATGCTGGAAACTACGTCTTTAAGAGGAATATGTCCGGTCACGACAGCAATCTTCAGTTGCCCGCTTATCATAAACATTGCAACATCCTTCACACCGAATTCCTGTTTCAGGTATTCTGTATGGCCTGTGAATCCGAATCCGGCGTTAGTCATCGCCCTTTTGTTGATAGGACCCGTGACAAGCACGTCAATGCCGCCATTCTTGAGATCTTCCACCGCTCTCTGAAGTGCTGTAATCGCGCATTTTGCTGATTCAGGAGATGGCTGTCCAGGCTCTACATACACGTTTTCGGGAAGGCAGTTGAGAATGTTGATTTTCTTTGGCTTAGCGTCTTTCGCCGAGTTGATTACATAGGTGTCAAGCTGTTCCAGATTGTGGATCAGTTTCCTGTAGAAACCGAAAATCTTGGATGAGCCGTAGATTACCGGAGTGAATCCGTCCAGGATTCTGGCGTCAGCCAATGCCTTGATGATTACTTCGTATCCGATGCCGTTGCCGTCACCCTGCGTTATGCCTACTGTGAGTTTATTGTTTATCATAAATAAATGTCAAAAAGTTAATCTCTCAAATTTACTGAAAAATTCCGGACATAACTAATCGACTATGAAAAATAAGCATAGAGCGCCGCCTCTTTTTGCTCTGCAGCAGATGATGTAATAAGAAAGATATTCGGAGCGCAGCGACAGAAGGGGTAACGGGGAATCCTTTCCCCGTGCTCCTAGGAGCTGTCGCGTAAGCGACTGAGGGTAAACTTGTATCGCACAGAAGGCGCGAAATTGTCCTTCGGGGTAGCAAGCGTCAGGTTGGAGGGGATTAGGACTCTGCCAGATACCCCGCATCTTCCGGCAATATCTCTCCGCGAGATACTGCACCGGCGCCGGCATCTACCGCGAGCCTGTCGCATCTCTCATTCTCAGGATGCCCTGCGTGGCCTTTCAGCCAGTGGAAGGTAACGTGATGTTTCCGGTAGATGTCCAGAAATCTTTTCCATAGGTCAGGATTCTTGACTTTCGCGAAATTCTTTCGCTCCCAATTCTGAAGCCAGCCTTCATTTATGGCTTTGACAACGTAAGAAGAGTCGCTCCATATCTCCACATTGGCGTTTTCCCACTTTATGGCTTCAAGCCCGACGATTACAGCCAGAAGCTCCATCCTGTTGTTGGTTGTCTTAGCGAATCCACCGCTCATCTCTTTCTCCAGGTTTGCGCATTTGAGCACGATTCCATATCCTCCTGGGCCAGGATTGCCGCTGGATGCTCCGTCTGTGTATAAATATATAGTCGGACGTGTAGTCTGCATAATTTTGTCATTTTACCGGATGCAAATTTAGCAATACTGCCGAAACTCCTCAAGAAAAAGATTCAGTATCATTTTGGAAATAAATCCGCGAAAGTGTAAATTGAACAAAATTTGTGTTATGGCTAAAAGATATTTTTTGAAAATAACTTCGGCGCTGGTGCTGGGTTTCCTTACGCTCGCATTGACGTCTTCTGCTCATTGTATATATGGAGAGAATACTTCCGATGATTCTCCCGGAGACTCACTTGTTCTAGTCAATGCTAACTGGATCTGGACTGATCTTGGCAAAGGAGCGAAGGTAGGTCAAGCCAATGTGCAGATTTTCAACAGCAACCAGTGCATCTCGGTGGCTTGTGTGCCTGCTTCAAGATTCAAAACGCGTTTTGCCGGCTATATGAGAGAAGCCTGCACGACAACGGATTCCATTGGCATCCGCGAAGGCGCCATCGTGGCATTGAACGGAAGTTATTTCAATGTAAGAGAACTTGTTCCGACTACATTGTATGCGCTTGGACACAGAATAGGCTGGCGTACTTCACCGGAAGAACTTTTCAGGGTTGACGGGGTAATAGCCTTCAGAAATGGTAACGGAAGGAAATCGGCAATAATGCCTTGTGACACTGCTGAATATGACAATTTGTGCAAGAAATATCATTCGGCTATGGCTTCAGGCCCTGTGCTGCTTCAGAACGGTGAATTCCAGACTTTTGCTGAAGATAGGAGTTTTACGCAGCACAGACATCCTAGGACCGTATTCGGTAAGGACAACAAGGGGAATTACTGGTTTATTGTCATTGACGGGCGCTTCCCAGGAAAGGCAGATGGTATGACAATACCTGAAACTGCAGCCTTAGCCCGCTATCTCGGTCTCTCGGAAGCGATAAACTTGGACGGTGGCGGTTCCTCCACACTTTGGACCTCCAAGACTGGGGTGCTGAATCATCCGTACGACAATCACCGTTTCGATCACGGCGGCTCGAGACGTGTGCCGAATGCCATAATAGTTAAATAGCGTTCCAATAATTCCAATAGCTCCGCCATCCCTGGCTGTACTGTTCTTGATTAGTCAATTGCGAGGTTTCAACTGCCTCCAATGTTTTTAGAGATAATTTGACTATATTTGCGAGTTATTACGCATCTGAGAATGCTTTTTAGAGTTATTGTATTTTAACTTAATAAGACTTGTATACAGCTATGAGACGTTGTCTCCTGCCGATGGCGGCGATAATATTCACGGTGATGATTCTGGGCTCTTGTGGAAACAAGACCTACAAGAAAATCAACTATTTCCAGGATGCCCGCAAGGATACCACAATGGTGATGAAGGATGAGGTAGGTATTCTCGTTCAGCCAAAAGATATGATTTCCATCGTAGTTTCCAGCCGTAATCCTGAATTGTCTGCGATGTTCAATCTGTCCAATGTCAGCTACCAGGCAGGTTCGGAGACTTCTTCAACAGGCGGTTATAACAGGCTGATAGGTTATTCCGTTGACAATGATGGAAATATCGAGTTCCCGATAATCGGCAAGATAAATGTCGCCGGACTTACGAGATGGCAGGTTGCGGACAAGGTCAAGACAGAATTGGTTTCGCGCAATCTCATTAAGGATCCGGTTGTTTCCGTGGAATTCCTGAATTTCAAGATTTCAGTTATGGGTGAGGTCTCGCATCCGGGCACATACAGCATTTCGGGCGACAAGATTACGCTTCTTGAGGCGCTCAGCCTTGCAGGTGACCTTACGATTTACGGCCGCCGTGACAGGGTTTCTGTCATAAGAGAACTTAACGGAAAACGTAATATCTATGTCGTGGATATCAGGTCAGTGGATTTGTTCAATTCTCCGGCATATTACCTCCAGCAGAATGATGTCGTAATGGTTGACCCTAACAAGGTGAGGGCCGGCCAATCCACTATCAACGAGAATAGTCTCAAGTCTGCATCCTTCTGGGTATCAATGGGCTCGTTCGGAGTTACTATTGCAAACCTTTGGATTGCGGTTGTTAACCGCAAGAAAGGTTAGTCAGAAATTAAGACTGTCTTAGAATACAATGCTTTTGTAGTATTCAAAAATTTGAATCTTGACATTATCGATAATTAATCCTCTCTAAGCGAAATATAAATGGCTACAGATAATATCGAAAACAGATTTAATACATCTAGCAATGACGAAGACGGCGAGATGCTCAATCTTGCCGATTTGTGGGCTATGATATGGGATCATAAGTGGTGGTATGTTGCAAGCGTCATATTGTGCGTTTTTGTAGCTGGCGTTTATCTGTATCGGTCGGCTCCAGTGTTCAGCCGCTCTTCAAAAGTCATAATTGATGACAGCAACGAAAATTCCACGTTGCGTGACCTTGCGGCATTCTCAAGCATAGCGTCCAGATACCGCACTTCAGGTGCTAATGTCTATAACGAGATTGAGGCTTTTTCATCTCCTGACCTGATGAGCGATGTCGTGAAACGCTTGGGACTGGAAACTATCTATGTGGAGAAGCAGTTCTTGCGCAGCAGGGAGAAACTGGAGGATACGCCGGTCATTCTCAAACTTGAAGGTGACAATCTTGCATCGGCGTTTTCGTTTGAATTGACCCGTTCCGGTGACAGTTCATTCGTGATGAAGAATTTCCAGGTAGCCGGCGAGACTGAGAAAATCAAAGATGTAGTTAAAGGCAATTTCCGCGAGGTCATTAATACCCCGGTTGGTCTCTTGTCAATCACACCTACCGTATTCGTTGACGACTGGAATAAACCAATGTCCATCAGCTGGATAAATTCGTCCAAATTAGGCAAGATTTATTCTGAAAACCTTTCTGTTTCATTGTCTGGAAAAGAATCGACTGTGGTTGTGCTGGAGTTCAATGACAAGTTCAAGTCCAGAGCCGATGCGATATTGAATACAGTCATAGACATCTACAATGAGCAGTGGGTCGAGAACAAGAACCGCTCGGCTAGAAATACTACTTCATTCATAAACGACAGGCTTGTCATCATCGAGAAGGAACTCGGCGGAGTCGAGAAAGATCTGAAAGAATATAAGTCCGAGCACAAGATCACGAATATGGAGGCGTTGTCTGATGCCTACCTGAGTGAATCAAAGGAGTACAAGTCCAAGTCTTTCGAGGTGAACAACCAGCTTGCAATCGCAAAGTATATAAAGGAATATCTTGACGATCCGTCTCACTCTAATGCGCTTATTCCGGCAAATTCCGGTTTGACAAGCACCACGGTAGAGACACAGATTAAGGAATATAACACTTATGTGCTTCAGCGTGACAGACTTGTGAATGAAAGCAGTGCCGATAACCCTCTAGTTACGGACCTCAATCAGAGCATAGCGTCATTGAGAACGGCGATAAACAATTCCATCTCGAACCTGATCGCGACACTTAAACTTCAGGCGGACAAGATTGAGTCTGAGGAAGATGAGATAATGTCCCGTATATCAAATGCTTCCGGTCAGGAACTTCAGCTTCTTTCAATTGAACGTCAGCAGAAGATCAAGGAAGACCTTTACGTTTATCTTCTCGAAAAGAGGGAGGAAAACGAGATTGCCAGCCTTGTGAATATCGGCAACACCAGAGTCATTATGAAACCGTCCGGTTCTGATCATCCGGTATCGCCAAAGAAGAAGATTATACTCCTGATTGCACTTGTGCTTGGTGGCGGCATTCCGTTTGCCGTATTCTATCTGCTGAGCCAGTTGGATACCCGAGTAAAGAATCGTTCGGATTTGTCCTCCGTACAGATTCCGTTCCTTGCCGAAATACCTCAAATCGGTGTTGGAGCAGGTATTATCAACAGGTTGCGCAAAAAGATGTGCGACAACAGGAATACGAAGTTTGTGGTTTCTGCAGGCAGCCGAAATGGTGTCAATGAGGCTTTCAGAGTACTCAGAACCAACTTCGATTTTATGGTCAGCGAGAAATCCGGCTGCCATAAGATTATGGTCACATCATTCAACCCTAACGCGGGCAAGACCTTTGTCATTATGAATATGGCTGCAACGATTGCTCTGAAAGGTGCGAAGGTTCTGTTGCTTGACCTTGATATCAGAAAGGCTACTTTGGGCAAGGCTTTGGACCGCAACAAGACCGGCATTTCCGCATATCTCAACGGCAAGGTGGACAATATAATGACTGAGGTGCAGCATCTTCGTGATAATCTGGACCTGGTCTCAGTCGGCTCTCTTCCGCCGAACCCTGCCGAATTGCTTGTCTCTGAAAGGTTTACAAGAATGCTGGATGAACTTTCAGGTCATTACGACTACATATTTATGGACTGCCCTCCGATTGATATAGTTGCAGATACGTCAATTATCGCAAAATCAGCCGATTATACAGTGTTTGTAATCAGAGCCGGCCTGTTTGATAAGCGTGCTCTGCCTATCCTCGAACAGTGCTATGAGAGCGGAGTTTACAATCATCTTTCACTTATCCTTAACGGTGTCGATATGAACGGTGGTAAACATTACGGTTATGTGCACTACGGATATGGTTATGGCTACGGTTACGGTTACGGATATGGTTATGGCTCCGATGAGGAAACTTCTGATTCGGAAGAATCGTCACGCAGTCATAAATCCTGATGAAGATGTTCGGTTTTTTCAACAATAAATCTTCGCTTGCATCGTCAGGACTGCTTGACGGTTTCGTTGACAATCATTCGCATATCCTTTTCGGTGTCGATGACGGTGTGAAAACACTGGAGGATTCTCTGAAGATATTGGAATTCTTGCAGCAAGCTGGTGCGAAAACCGTGTGGTGCACTCCGCATATTATGGAAGATGTGCCGAACAAGACATCTGATCTGAAGGCACGGTTCGCATTGCTTCAGGAAGCGTGGAAGGGGAGCGTGGAGCTCAGACTTGCTTCGGAGAATATGATTGACAATCTTTTCCTGCAGCGTTTGAAAGAAAAGGATTTTCTGACTCACGGTGACGGAAAACTGCTGATGGAGACTTCCACGTGGGCGCCGCCGATGAATCTGTGGGATACAATTGACAGCGTGTTAGTGGCAGGTTACACTCCGATTATCGCTCATCCGGAGCGTTATAAATATATGTCAGAGCTTGACTACAAGCGTCTTAAAGAAATGGGATGCGAATTGCAGCTTAATCTTCCTTCTATTCTCGGAGTTTATGGGGAAGAAGTCAAGAAAAAAGCTGAGCGCATTCTTGAAAATGGCTGGTACAGCATCACCGGAACGGATTGCCATCGTTTCAGGGCTTTGGAAGGTCAGTATACTTGTAAGATTCTGTCCAAGAATACTGTTTCTTTGCTGAAGAAAATAATTTGCAGATAATTCTGATTTGGGTATCGAGATTACAAGGAAGGATGTAACGTGGAGTTATGTCGCCAAGATTTTCCAGATAGGTACTGGATTGGTGACATTGCCGCTTATACTGCATCTTCTGACCAAGGATGAGGTGGGAATGAACTACCTTATGCTTACGGTAAGTTCGATAGTCGGCCTGATGGATTTCGGATTTTCGCCGCAATTCGGCCGCAATTTCACCTACGTCAACAGTGGAGCGAGACGTCTTTGCAAAGAGGGCGTGCTCGAAGAAAAAGGCGAAGGTGTGGACTGGCATCTGCTGTCCGTTTTGATAAGCACTGCCAGATTTGTTTACAGGAGGCTTTCCGTTGCCGCCCTTGCGGTTATGCTTACATTCGGTTCGTTGTATGTCGGCTACCTTACAGACGGATTCACAAGCATAAGAAATTCGCTGTATATCTGGGTACTTTACTCATTTTCAACGTACTTCAATATCTATTTCTCATATTATTCCAGCCTTTTGACAGGAAGCGGAATGATAAGGGAATCTTCGATCGCCGCTATTCTTTCCAAATCAGTCTATCTCGTTCTCTGCAC
>CAVENC010000004.1:14048-59151 GCA_963617065.1 Butyricicoccaceae bacterium | reverse complement strand
TGCTGTTGGGTTGGGGATTGTTTGCAGTTGTTCTGGCAAATTTTGTCGCGCCTTTCGTACAAAGATTCTATAGTTACAAGGTATATTTCACACCGGCATTAAAAGCGGAACTGAACAAGACTGAGGTGCTGCCTTCTGAGATCAAAGAAACGTTCAAGGTAATCTGGTATAACGCAAAGCGATTGGGAATCAATTTTATAGGTGCCTATGCAGTGAACAAGATGGGAATGTTCATAATCGGTTTTTTCCTTCCGCTTGCCACAATCGGTTCGTATGGACTTCTGACCCAATTGACTACGATAGTCAGCGGCATTGCGAACACGCTTTTCGTGACCTATTTGCCTAAAGTGTCAAATTATCGCGTGACCGGTGACAAGGCAGGACTGAGACAGACAGTTTCCTTTTCTATGGTAACCGGACAGATTATTATGATTGCCGGTGCTTTTGCTATCGTGTTCATTGCCCCATATCTCCTTGAACTGATAAAATCAAGCACCGAGTTGCCTTCAACGTTGGTTTGCGTGCTGTATCTGGTCATCACATTTCTCGAACTGAATCATTCCGAATGCGCTTCTATCATCTCCACCGAGAATAGAATTCCTTATGTCGTACCAAGTCTCGTATCCGGCGGCCTTATAGTGCTGTTTACTTTTATTGTGCTGAAATTCACTTCTTTGGGTCTCCTCGGTGTAGTTCTCGTGCAAGGTATAGTTCAGGCTTCTTACAACAACTGGAGATGGCCGCTTTGGGTGTTCAAGGACCTGCAGATGTCCATCCCGGGATTCTATAAGTCAGGTTTAAGTTCTATTGTTAATTCGTTGAGACTGTTATGGAATTCAATGTTGAAAACTGCTTGAAACAGAACGATAATTTTGCTTGTCAGGCAAATGTGGAATCCGTATTGATGAAGGATTGCAAATGTCATCTCAAGCCGAAATTTTCGATTGTGATTCCAACTTACAAGAGGCTTGAAACCCTTAAGGAGGCAGTCAGTTCTGTGTTGTCTCAAACATATAATCTGTTATTAGATATTGTAGTCGTAGAGGATAATCCGGAAAGCGACACTCCAATTGAACGATATGTTATGTCGTTGGAGGACAATAGAATACGATATTACAAGAATTCGCATAATCTCGGGCTTGTCGGCAATTTCAACCGTGCCGTGTCTTTGGCTGCAGGCGAGTACGCTGTGCTTCTCCACGATGACGATTTTCTCTTTCCTGATTATCTTGAGCGTATGGCTAGAGTTGTCTGGAAGTATAAAAATGCTGACATAATCTGCCCGCGTCCTGTCAAATGGCACGAAGATAAGGGAGAGGCCAGACCTGTTCAGCCCAAAGGTGTAAATCTACCTCATACTATATGGTACAAAGTATGGAAACCTTTGTCTGATTGGGAGCCGTTCTGCAGGAATTTTCTGCCTACCGGGGTGACTTTCAAGAAAGAGTCGTTTATGCGAACCGGTGGATTTGATCATCTTTCTGGGCCTTCCACGGACTTGTATTATATCGTAAGAGTCGGTCAGTCAGTTAATTACTATGTGTTTGAGTGCCCGCTTTTCGTGTATCGCTGGTCCGAAAACGAATCGATGAAATTTTCCACAAGGGTTGACTTCATCAAGGCAGGGTTGCCACTGCGCAGAAAAATTTTGGAGAAGCATAGGGTTCCGAAGTTTGTCTCCAATCTGTTGTTGAAAAACTATTGCGCTATCTCTCAGGCGAATATGAAGCGCGATTTCCCGGACAAGGAGTTAAATATAGACGGGTTTATTCTTCCAGCCGGAGGATTTGAGGCATTTCTAGCCAAGAAAACCCAGGATATTCTGTCCTGGTATCTGCGTCTGCGGAGAATCTTTGCCAAAAGGACTTAAGAAGTTGTCCCGAGTTGCTATTTCGTCTGAGAAACCGTTTTCAGATTAACTTCTGAATACGTCTGAGTATCTCTATCAGTTTGGAATTGTCGCTATGGCTTCGAACGGAGATTCTGACGTATTGCTTGCCGGACATATTCCTTTTGAGTCCGCTGTCGCTTATAAGTACGTCATTTTCAATGAGTTTTTCCGTTAGCTCGGAAGACGTGAAGCCGGATGTCACTTCGCAAAGAAAATAACTTGCCTGCGACGGGATTACGCGGAGATAGGGGATTGTCTGCAATTCTCTGAAGAATGATTCCCGCTCGGCTTTGAATTTATGGCAGGCGACAACGTAATCTTTCTCGTATTTGCCGAAAATCTGCATATAGAATTCCGCGAAAGAATTTATGTTCCAGATGCTTGTATCTTTCTTAACTTCGGTTATGAAACCGATGTCGGATGATGCAAGTACTCCAAGCCTGAGTCCAGGTACGCCGAATGACTTGGAAATGCTTCGGATAACGTACAGGCCCTTGTATGATTCGAGAATCTCATTTGACAGAATACTGCCTCTTTCCTCGTCAGCGAAATCTACGAAGCTTTCATCTATCAATATCTTGATTGACTTGGCTTTGCACCATTCTATAAGTTGCAGCAAATCCTGCTTGGGAATGTACGTGCCTGACGGATTTGCGGGATTCACCAGAATAAGGATTGAAATGCCCTTGTCTTCGTAGAAACTCATCAGATCTTCTGCAGAGTATTGAAAATCAGGAGTGTCGCAGATGTAGGGCACTATATTTTCCTCTTGTATCCTGTTTGGATATTCGTCGAAAGTAGGGAAGATGATGCCGAATTTCTCGTTTGCTAACATCTCCATCACAATCTTGATGATTTCGGAGGCGCCGTTGCCTACGGTGATGTAGTCCTGTTTTATGCCGAAATATTTTCCTGCGAGCAGGGAGTTCACCAACAATCCGGAAGGGTATCTTGTCATCAGGTCGTCCATATTCGCCCGCAACTCAGCCTTCATTCTGGTTGTCGGGAAAAACGGATTCACCTGGTATCTGAAGTCCATCATCTGCGGGAAACGCCAGAATCCGCCGTAACGCTTGCGGTATTCATTGTATTTGACCGTGCCGTCGGAGAATATTGTAGATGCTATGTCAAGGTCCTGAATATCATCTATTTCATACCATTTGAAACCATCTGCCGGCAGAGCTTTCAGACTGGTGTCGCTTATCAGGGTAAGCACGCGGAGAACCTGTTCATAGTACTCGTTGTCGCCCATTACTTTGCTGTAGGCGTCCAGGAAAGGTACATATTTGTTTCTGCAGAACTCTTTGCTGAATTTGTATATGTTTACGGTCTTGTAATACGTGTCGGCATCCTCCTGTCGGAAATCAGCCTTTGGAATGAAGTTCACGATGTTTCTTTCATCATCGATGCGGACCATAGTGCCGTCCATCCAGGATTCATATTTCGCAACGAGTGCAATGTCCGGATCGGCGCTATCCATCAGCAGGTCAAGCATTCCTTTCTCGAATATCAAGTCGGATTCAAGCAGAATCGTGTCATCTTTACAGAGTTCTTCCTTTGCAAGCGACAGAGAATAGATGTTGTTGGTCTTGTCATATACGGGATTGTCGATGAACTCTATGTTCAATGAGTCCTGATATCTGTTTCCGATATATTCTTTCAACTCCCTGCCCTTGTAGCCTGTTACAATTATGACCCGGGACAATCCTCTGCCGGAAAGAAATTTCATATATCTGTCAATCAGTTTCTCACCGTTGACTTCCACCATACATTTGGTGTTGTCTTTGGTAAGTTCACCCAATCTTTTGCCCATTCCGGCCGCCAATATGATTGCCTGCATAATCAGTTGTTTAGAATCTGTTTTGAAATAATTCCGTTATGCCAAATTTACATATTTTTTATATATTTGTAAGATGTCTAAATCGAGTGTTATGAGACTTGACTCTAAAATAATGGTACACCTGATGCGGGTCTTCGCATTGCTTCCGCTGAAGTTCCATTACTTCGTCGGACGTTGCATTGCCTGGATTGTCGCTGTTCCTATGCACTATAGGCGTGACGTTGTGATGATAAATATTGCGCGTTCATTCCCGGAAAAGAAATATGGTGAACTGGTGCAGATGGCCAAGAATTTCTATCGTCATTTCGGTGATATAGTGGCTGAAACTTTTTTCTTTGCCGGCGGTGTCAACAAGCGGCGTCTTCACGAATCCCATATATGCGAAATGGAGAATGCGCAGATGCTTGACCGTTTGTTTAAGGAGCGCCCGAGCGTGCTGATTATGAATTCTCATCTCGGTAACTGGGAACTTACCGGTGGCATTGTCGATTATGTTTATGAACCCGATGAAGTCAGCTTCAAGATACATGACGTTTCTGTCGTTTACAAAGAGTTGAAGAGCCGTTTCTGGGGTGAGGTTATCGGTGCTAACAGATGTGCACCGGTTCCACCTGAGCATCACGGAGTTTGCTATGTGGAGTCAAAGAAGATTATGCGGTTCGTAATTCAGCATAAGAATGAACATAGATTGTATATTTTCCCGACTGATCAGTGCCCGTACAAATATGCGGCGGCGCACGAGGTCGGCAATTTTATGAATCAGCCAACTCTGACGATGGCCGGAGGTGCGGAACTTGCGCATAAATTCGGCTTTGCAGTCGTCTATATGGCATTCCGCAAGAAGGAGGACTACGGCTACAAGATGTATTTCAAGGAAATTTGCGAAGACGCGTCAGCGCTTTCTCCGGACGAGATAATGGCCAAGTTCTATGAAAATCTCGAAGAAGACATCAAGGCACAGCCGGAAAACTATCTCTGGACCCACAAACGTTGGAAAAAGTGATTGCGTGAGAACTTTGAACTGCTTCGTTGGAAATCAGCACCGACATTCGGAGCAACGCGACCCAAGGGGTTTGGGGAATACGGTCCCCAATTAAACTTCAGTCGCACCGCAGGTGCGGGAAATCGCCAGAAGCGGTAGATATGGGTAAATGAGAATTAAACATATATAATAAGTTACACTATAAACTGGAGGAACTTTTATATGAAACATAAAATATTATTGCTGGCAATGCTGCCGGGACTTATGCTCCTTAATGGCAGTACACTTCAGGCTCAGGACAGCGCGACAGGCTTTGATCCTGAAGGCTCACTAGTATATTCGTTGCCTTTGACTTCTGTTCGGCTGCAAGTCGAGGCGCAGAAAGAAACATTTCACGCCGGTCCCTATGCTAAATACGCCAAGAAATATTTAGGCATAGATGCGAAACAAAATGACGCAACTTCTTATTCAGTCGTGTCAGTGGATATGTGCCCGCTTGTGGAAGCCGATCTCGCGGCGAGGTTTACAGTAGCTCCGGGTGCGGGTATGCCTATGTTTCTTTCAATGACGTCCCAGGGCTTGGTTTCAGTATCATTTGCCGCGTCTTCAGATACGAAATGGCGTTTCCCTGTTGCCGCAAAAGGGGATTTCTCCGACAAAGGCCTGACTTCGGCGCTGACATCAGAATCCGCTACGCTATACCGCAATGTGAAGAGCGAATCATCCTACAACAAGGTTGCTATCCAGCAGGAAATGGTTGTCCAGAAATCGCTTGACGCCAAGGCCAAGGAGGCTGCCGAGATGATTTTCAATCTGCGCAAGAAGAGGGTGCAGATAGTGACTGGCGACACTGACGCTACATTCAGCGGAGAGGCTATGACCTCTGCAATCAATGAAATATCCAAACTTGAGAGCGAGTATATGTCGATGTTTATCGGCTACAGCGAATTTTCATCTCAAAAGATGAACTATGATGTGGTTCCGACAAAAGACAATGAGTCTCAGTTATATGTGGCATTCAGACTTTCTGATTCCAAAGGGCTTGTTCCTGCCGATGATTTGTCCGGAAAACCATATCTGCTGGAGTTCTCAAAGCAGGATGTGACAGTCCCTTCAGACAAATCGTCAAAGTCAAAAGGTGCTGTAGTGCATTATAGAGTTCCTTCTATGTGCACAGTAAAATTGACTGATGGCGTCAACGTCCTTCTGCAGAGCAGGATTGCAGTTTATCAGTTGGGTGTCGAAAGCACATTTCCGTTAAGCAAGTAATTTAAATCCATAAGGTTATGACTATCAAAGATCTTGAACCAAAAAGCGTATGGACAAACTTTTATGACCTTTCACAGGTTCCGCGTCCATCAAAGCACGAAGAGAAAGCACAACAGTTTCTTCTTGACTGGGGCAAAAAGCACGACGTCTCAGTCCGCAGGGATGAAACCGGCAATATCATATTCAAGGTTCCGGCTACTCCGGGTTATGAGAACAGAAGAGGCGTGATTCTTCAGGCGCATATGGATATGGTGCCGCAGAAGACTGCCGACACCGTTCACGACTTTCTGAAAGACCCTATTCAGACAACCATCGAGGGTGATTGGGTTACAGCAGTAGGTACAACACTCGGTGCTGACGACGGCATCGGCGTATGTTTGGCTCTCGCTGTTCTTGAAGACAAGACATTGAAACACGGTCCGGTAGAGGTGCTTGTTACCTACGATGAGGAAACCGGTATGACAGGTGCAGAATGCCTCAAGCCTGGTGAGTTTGACGGTGACGTGCTTATGAATCTCGATTCCGAGACAGAAGGCGAACTCTATATCGGATGCGCAGGCGGTCTTGACGCCACTGCGGATTTTGAGTACAAGACTGTTGACACTCCTGCAGGATACGCTAGCTATAAATTGACAATCAAGGGCTTGCAGGGTGGCCATTCCGGTCAGGATATTAATCTCTATCGTGCCAATGCCAACAAAGTTGCTGCGCGAATTCTTCTTCCTCTCCTCGAGGAGTTTGGAGTAAAGGTATCAGACTTCACTGGCGGCAGCTTGAGGAATGCGATTCCGTTCGAGGCGTGCGTGTCAGTGCTTGTGCCTGAAGCAAAAGAGGCTGAAGTCAAGTTTGTAGTAGATTCTGTATTCAAGACTGTCAAGGCTGAATTTGCAGAAACAGATCCTTCTGCAGAGTGCTTCTTCGAGAAACAGAAAGAGCAGTTTGCATCTTATATAGAAGATGCTGTTATGCTTAATGCTGTAAAGGCGATTTATGCTTGTCCTAGCAGTGTGGAGAGAATGAGTCCTTCTATGCCTGGACTGGTCGAGACTTCTGTAAACATGGCTGTTATACGCACTGAAAACAATCATCTTACAGTGCTTTCTCTGTTGAGAAGTTCAGTGGATTCCGCAAAGGTTGATCTGGCTGAACGTATGCGTTGCCTTTTCGAACTTGCAGGTGCAAAATATTCGACTTCAGGAGAATATTCAGGTTGGGCTCCTGTTCCGTCATCACCTATAATCGGTGTTCTCAATGACGTGTATAAAAAGCTCTTCGGCAAGGATATGAAGGTTATGGCAATTCACGCCGGACTGGAGTGTGCGCTTCTCGGAGCGAAGTATCCGAACTGGGATATGGTTTCATTCGGACCTACTTTGAAGCACCCTCATTCACCGGACGAGAGAGTCAAGATTGACACTGTTGAGAAATGCTGGAAGTTCCTCGTAGCTGCTCTCGAAGCAATGCCTGAGAAATAATTCAGTTTCTTGATGATTATAATCTTCGATAAATTGTGAAGAAATTATCGATAATATTAGCCTTGCTGCCTATTTTAGGCGGCGGGCTTTTTTCCCTAAATATGCAGGCTGCAATCCAAAAAGATGCAGTTGTAGGCGATGATTCCTGGACTCTGATAGACGTGGTCGAAGTGGCCGGCCGTCAGGGAATTGCCGTTGATGAAGGATTCTATTATGTGTCTGGTTCAACTGCATTGTACAAGTATAAGAAAGACGGCACTCTTGTCCTGGAAAATACACATCCTTTCGACGGATTGGATCTGCCAGCAAACCATATCGGAGACATAGATGTTTACAACGGGGAGATTTACGCTGGAATTGAGACTTTCGTTGACGGCGTAGGAACCAATATACAGGTGGCAGTTTATGATGCTTCTACGTTGAAATGGAAGCGCTCCATAACGTGGAATCCCGATTCCGGGCAGGTGGAAGTATGCGGTCTCGCTGTGGATGTTCCTCACGGAAGAGTATGGATGGCAGACTGGGTGCAGGGAACGCATCTTTACTGCTATAACCTCTCTGACGGAAGTTATGTGGGGAAGGTTGCATTGAGTCCAGCTCCAAGACTTCAGCAGGGAATCCTTTACAGTGACGGCAAAATGTTCATATCTTGCGATGACGGCGATGCGGAGAAAAATGAATACGACAATCTGTACGTGTGCGACATTTATTCTTCGGCTGATGAGGCAAAATTGCCGGAGACTGTAGAGGTGAAGCATTATAAGTATATGAATGACTTCCGCAGACCTGGCGAAATCGAAGGCTTGAGCATTGATCCGGTTACAGGTGAACTGGTTGTCCTGGCTAACAGAGGCGCGCGCATAATACTAGGTATGCCTAAAGGATTCTACCCCGGATATGATCGTGAAATCCACGAATTATACATCTTCTCGAAAGAGCGTTCCTGCGGTAAATATTGTAGGTAACATATAGAGACTTGATTTATGTTTATTATAGCTGAAAGCGGTGCAACGAAGACGGATTGGCGTTCTGTTTCTTCTTCTGGTGAGATATTTTCATTTAAAAGCCTTGGAATAAATGTTTTGGCTGATGATTCTGACTTTATTGAAAAATCGCTGTCAGAGGTGATACCATTCCTGAATCCTATAGGGGAGGAAGTCTCCAATATCTATTTCTACGCTGCCGGTCTTATATCAGATGGGCGTGGGGTGCCGCAATCGGCTGTCAGACTTGATTCAGTCTTTCGTAAAGCCTTTCCTGAGGCCATTATAGAGTACGCCTCAGACTTGTTGGGTGCCGCAAGAGCATTGTTCGGAAATGCTTCCGGAATAGCCGTCATTCTCGGTACCGGATCAAATAGTTGCGAATATGACGGGGAGAAAATTGTTAAGAATGTGCGTTCGGGAGGCTTTATTCTAGGAGACGAGGGCGGGGCCGCAAGACTTGGACGTATGTTTGTCTCGGACTATCTCAAAGGATTTGTCCCGGAGCCGGTAGCGACAGAATTCGCATCCAAGTTCAAGGTTGACTATCAGACTGTTGTTCACGAGGTTTACAAAGGTGTCTCTCCTTCGAGGTATTTGGGCTCGTTCGCACCGTTCATATTGTCATATTATTCAGATGTCGAATATGTCAAGAGTCTGGTTGATAATAATTTCAGAGCAATTTTTGAGCGCAGTCTGAAGCAATATGACTTGAAAAGCCATAAGGTCGGTGTTGTGGGCGGTTTCGGCTACGCAAACAAGGATATCCTTAAACGCATCGCTGCTGAATACGATGTGGAAATATGCGAAATAACGGCTTCTCCGATAGACGGATTGGTAAAATATCATTGCGGAAATCACTAGTAGAATCTATTGTAACGATATTTACGCTTTGAACGTGTTGATATGAATTTATGATGAGAACAACAGAACAGTCTTCAGAATATCAGAATTTGCAGGATATGTCTGTCCTTGAGATTCTTACAGGAATCAATAACGAGGATAGACAGGTACCGGCAGCAGTCGCCGAAGAAATACCGCAGATCGAGAAATTGGTGAACGGAATTATCGACAGGATGCGCCGCGGAGGTCGTGTATTCTATCTTGGCGCCGGCACCAGCGGACGTCTTGGGGTTGTGGACGCTTCCGAGATTCCTCCAACTTATGGAGTTAAAGACAGATTCATAGGTCTTATAGCCGGAGGAGACAAGGCGATACGCAATGCAGTGGAGGCTGCGGAAGACAATGAAGCTAAAGGTTGGGAAGATATACTTCCCTATAATCCGACTGAAGATGACGTAGTTGTCGGCGTGGCGGCTTCGGGTGTTACTCCTTATGTTATCGGAGCTGTAAGAATGGCCCGAGATAAAGGGCTTTTGACTGGCTGCATAACTTGCAACAAAGGCTCCAAGCTGGCGGAAGTTTCAGAGATTCCGGTTGAAGTCGTTGTCGGTCCGGAATTCGTTACAGGAAGCACGCGTATGAAAGCCGGAACTGCGGAAAAGCTTGTGCTCAATATGATATCGACTTCCACTATGATAAAACTCGGCCACGTCCAAGGTAATCGTATGGTAGATATGCAGTTGACAAATATGAAGTTAGTGGACAGGGGAGCGCGTATGATTGAAGAAGAATTGAATTTGGATGATTATCAGCTTGCAAAAAGGCTTCTTCTAAAATACAACTCGGTAAGGAATGCTGTAGAGGCTTATAAATCAGGAGATAAAGATGCGAAGTGAGAAATATCCTTCAGAATTGCTGGAGAACGCTGTCGATTCAATAAGTTCGTTGCCGGGAGTCGGGGAGAAAAGCGCGTTGCGTCTTGCTCTGCACCTTCTTCGCCAGCCGGTCGAGAATGTAAGGCATTTTACTGATTCAATCAGGCTTTTGCGAGAAAACGTGAAATACTGCAAGAAATGTATGATGATTTCCGATGATGACATCTGCTCTATATGCAGTGACGGCAGCCGGGATCAGAACATCATCTGCGTCGTGGAAAACGTGCGCGATGTGATGAGCATTGAGGCTACTGGGCAATATCACGGTCTATATCACGTATTGTGCGGAAAGATTTCGCCTATCGACGGCATCGGTCCTTCGGACCTTAAAATTGCTGAGTTGAAAAGCCGAGTTGCGTCAACTGTCGCAGATATGCAGAACCCTGAGCAACTGGAAATTATCTTGGCTTTAAGCGGAGACGTGGAAGGGGAGACTACTGCATTCTATATCTACAGGCAGATATCCGGATATGGAGTCAAGGTCTCAACTCTTGCCCGAGGACTCGGGTTCGGGGATGACCTCGAGTATGCAGACCAACTCACGCTCGGGCGCTCTATCGTCAACAGGCAGATATTTCGTAAATAAGGAAAATATACTTTAACTTATTATGGAAGACATTATCAAGGACATACTCTTGTCCGCATCTTTATGTGCTGACTGCTTTGCTGTTGCGGTGTGCGCCAGCGTATCTATGCGGAAGGTGTCGTGGCTTCAGGTTCTCAAAATTGCATTGATTTTCGCCGTTATACAGACTTCATTCCTTTTCGTAGGCTGGGCATTCGGGGATTTCATCGCCAAATATGTGATAAAGTTAGTCAAGTATATCGGAATGGGCCTGCTTGTATGGGTGGGTGGCTCAATGATTAAGGAGGCATTCTCGGAAGAGGAGTCTCAGAATCTCAACGGCCTGAGGAATATCGTATTGGCTGGTGTTGCGGACAGTATCGACGCATTGGCTGTCGGCATTTCAATGTCTATGGCTGGCAGAGGATTGTCAGGTATGTCTGTTCCGATTATAGCGGTATTCATTATAACAGCACTTTCGGTCATAATCGGCATAAAAGGGGGCTCCATCATTGGCAGCAAAGCCGGCAAACCCGCCGCAATCACCGGTGGAATTGTGCTGATTCTTCTCGGCATCAACATTGTGCTGGGCATTTTCTAGAAAAGCAATCTGTCTGAACCTATTGCCTTACTTGGTATCCGAGAAATGCTGTTTTAGGATTTTGCCAAGGAGAAGAACACTGCAACCACTATGAGTACTGTTTCGGGTAGCGGAAGAATATTGCCATAAGGGCGAAGAAGCCCATTGTGTATGGATAGAAAAGATATTTGATTATCGCTATAGAGGATATTCCGGCCAGGCCTGACGCCATAAGCATCTGGGCGCCGTATGGGAGCAGGCCCTGAACCATACATGAGAAAGTGTCAAGTATGCTTGCAGTCTTTCTCGGATCAAGTTTGAAGCGCTCCGTTATGTCCTTGGCGATGCGCCCTGTAGTCAGAATAGCGATTGTGTTGTTTGCCGTACAGACATTTGCCAGACTTACAAGCGTTGCAATGCTGAGTTCCGCACCGCGCTTCCCTGAAATCCGCCGGGTCAGTATTTGCACCAGATAGTCGATTCCGCCGTTGTACCTTATAATTTCAAGCATTCCTCCGGAGAGCATCGTGACAATGATAAGGTCGCCCATACCGGCTATTCCCTTGCCGATACTGCCGAGCCATCCTGCCCAAGTCAAAGTCCCTTGTGTGAATCCGATTACTGCATTTGTGGCAATGCCAATCGCCAGAACTTCCACCACATTGATTCCTGACATCGCAAGCCCGATAACCAATATATAAGGTATCAGCCTGACCCAGTTGATATATTCCTCCGGCTGCGAAAATACGGTGTTATGCCCCATAACTATGTAAATGACGGCGACAGCAATAGCAGCAGGTGCGACAATCCTGAGATTGACCTTGAACTTGTCTGACATAAGGCAACCCTGCGTCTTTGTCGCAGCGATAGTGGTGTCGGATATGAATGAAAGATTGTCTCCGAAAAATGCCCCTCCGGCAACTATTGCGGTTATGAAGCCCACGTCAAGTCCTGATTCAGAGGCTATTCCGGCTGCTACAGGTACAAGCGCGACAATAGTTCCGACGCTGGTGCCTATCGCCATTGAAATGAAACAGGACGCGATGAATAAGCCTACGAAGAGCATAGAAGGCGGAAGAATGTGCAATGTGGCTGCGACAGTCGCGTCAATCGCCCCGATTTCCCTTGCCGTTTCTGCAAATGCGCCGGCAAGTATGAATATCCAAAGCATCAGCAGGACGTTCTTGTGTCCGGCTCCCTGCGAGAATATGGCTATTTTGTCTTCTATCGAAGCCTTTTTGCTGATTATCAGCGCATAAGCGGATGCAATCAGGAAAGCCGACGCAATAGGAATTTTATAGAAATCCTTTGCGACTATTGAAGATACGAGATATATCAGGAGAAACACAATCAGCGGACTCAATGCAAGCAGCCCCTTCTTTCTGTCAATATGTTCCATCAGCGATTGTAATGTAGTTTTGAAATTTTTTGCAAATATAAATTCTTTTTCGTCCGTCTTTTCGGAAAAAAGTGATAATTTTGCACGCTCGCATTGCACACGCATTACAGTATAACCTCCTGACTGCGGTCCGGATAAAATCAGATGAGGTATGGTGTCAATTTTCTACAGATCTGGCGGCCAGATAGTTCTGTCGCAAACAATATCGGACTTTTCTGTCCTTAAGCAGGAAGATGTAGTTTGGATTGATCTTTTTTCGCCATCGGGCGACGAGAAAAGGGCGGCCGAGAGTTTTCTTGACACTGAAATCCAGAGCAGGGCGCGTGCTGAAGAGATTGAGAGTTCTTCACGTTTCTCGGAGACCGCTACCGCAATTTTCGCCAACACCAACTTCCTTATTCCAGGACCGGAAGAATATGCTATGGAGGCTGTATCCTTTACAATTGTCGGAAATGTGCTCACAACTTTGCGTGATGTCCCTCTGCGAAGCTTTACTGAACTGCAGCGCAAGATGCAGGCTCTTCCGAGATTGTTCCCTAACGGCTATTGGGTATTTGTAAGCATTATGGATCAGCGTGTTGACCTTGATGCCGATATGATAGAGCTACTGTCAAAAGAGATTGCCCAGTATAGCAAGCGAGTTAATCAGCAGGAAGATATAAACGAGGATTTCCTTTTGGATATCAATCAGTTGCAGGACAATACGATGATTGTTCGCGAGAACATTGTCGATAAGCAGCGACTCATATCCAATATGATGAAGAGCGACAAATATCCTTCTGAACTTGAGCCTAGATTCAACGTGCTCCTGCAGGATATATCCTCACTTATAAACCACTCGAATTTCAGTTTTGAAAGGCTTGAATATCTGCAGGATACGGTTGTCGGTCTTATCAACTTGGAGCAGAACAACATAATGAAGATATTCACGCTCATCTCGCTTCTTCTTATGCCGCCTACGCTTGTGGCAAGTTTCTACGGAATGAACGTGGCTTTGCCTTTGTCTGAGAAGCCTTGGTCCTGGATGCTCATCTTGGGCTTTATGCTGCTGTCTCTGGCCGTCATCCTCTTCCTGTTCAAGAGGCGAAAAATGCTGTAAGGAAGGCATTTTCTTCTTGTATTTCGGATTATTTTGTTTATCTTTGCGCCGCCTTGTGGACAGGTGGCTGTTTGTCGCGTCTGCAACGGCACAATAAATAATGTTAAACCACTAGTTTTTATTCGTATTTTATGGAAGAAAACAAAGTTACAGTTGAGACCCCAGAAGTAGAGGCTCCTGTAAAAGAAGAAACCAAGAAAGCTCCGCTGAATGCTTCTGTAGCACCGGAAGATTTCGACTGGGATGCTTTTGAGAAAGAAGCAGCTTACGGTGACACCGACAAGGCTACTATCGAGAAAGCTTACGAGAACACACTCTCTAAAGTTAACGAGAACGAAGTTGTAGAAGGAACAGTTACTTCTATCAACAAGAGAGAGGTTGTTGTAAATATCGGTTACAAGAGCGACGGCGTTATCGCAGCTCCTGAATTCCGTTACAATCCTGAACTTAAAGTAGGTGACAAGGTAGAAGTTTACGTTGAGTCTCCTGAAGACAAAAAAGGTCAGCTTGTTCTTTCCCACAAGAAAGCTCGTCAGCTCCGCTCTTGGGATATGGTTAATGAGGCATTCGATAAGGACGAGATCGTTAAAGGTTATGTCAAGACCCGTACTAAGGGCGGTATGATCGTTGACGTATTCGGTATCGAGGCTTTCCTTCCTGGTTCGCAGATCGACATCCGTCCTATCAAGGATTACGATGCATTCGTTGACCAGACAATGGACTTCAAGATTGTCAAGATCAATCAGGAATTCCGCAACGTTGTCGTTTCTCACAAAGCTCTCCTCGAGGCTGAACTCGAGAAACAGAAGAGCGAGATCATCGGCAAACTTGAGAAAGGTCAGGTTCTCGAGGGTACAGTCAAGAACATCACCAACTACGGTGTATTCGTTGACCTCGGTGGTGTTGACGGTCTTATCCACATCACAGACCTCTCTTGGGGCCGCGTAAACAACCCAGAGGAAGTTGTTAAACTTGACGAGAAGATCAAAGTCGTTGTTCTTGATTTCAATGAGCAGCAGAAGAGAATCGCTCTCGGTCTCAAGCAGCTTACAGCACATCCTTGGGACAGCCTTGATCCGGATATCAAAGTCGGTGACAAGGTTAAGGGCAAAGTTGTTCTTATCGCTGATTACGGTGCATTCGTTGAGATTAAGCCGGGCGTAGAAGGACTTATCCACGTATCAGAAATGTCTTGGTCTCCTAGACTCCGCATCGCTCAGGACTTCCTGAAAGTAGGCGACGAGGTAGAGGCTCAGATCCTTTCACTCGACAGAGAGAACAGGAAGATGTCTCTCGGTCTGAAGCAGCTTACTGCAAACCCTTGGGAGAACATCCGCGAGAAATATCCTGTAGGTTCACAGCACAAAGCTGTAGTACGCAATATCACCAACTTCGGTGTATTCGCAGAGCTTGAGGACGGTATCGAGGGACTCGTTCACATCAGCGACCTCTCTTGGGATAAGATCAAACATCCGTCAGAGATGGTTCAGCCAGGTGACTCTATCGACGTAGTTATCCTTGACTTCGATGAGGCTAACCACAAACTCAGCCTTGGTCACAAACAGCTCCTTCCTAACCCTTGGAACGAACTTGAGTCCAAGTACCCTGTAGGTACAACTGTTGAAGCTACAGTAGGCGCTTCTACAGACAAGGGCGCAACTGTTGTTCTCGAGGACGGTACAGAAGGATTCGCATTCAAGAAAGACCTCACAAAAGAGGATGGCAAACAGGCTGTTGAAGGTGAGAAACTTCCATTCGTTGTAACAGAGCTCAGAAGAAGCACAAGAAAACTCTTCCTCTCACACCTCAAGACTTATGCTGAGGCTAAGGCAGAGAAAGCTGCAGCTGAGGTTGACAACACCAAGAAGACTGTCAAGATGATCAACTCAAACATCGAGAAGACCACTCTCGGCGACATTTCAGAGCTTGCTGCACTCAAGGACAAACTCGAGAAAGGTGAATAATTTTACATTGAAGATAATGGGCACTGCTTCGGCAATGCCCGTTATTGACAGATATCAGAGCGCTCACGTACTTGAGGTACATGGGCGCTTGTTTTTGATAGATTGCGGAGAGTCTGTGCAACGACAATTGATAAAACATCACATATCGTTGTCCAAGCTTGATACAATCTTCATCTCGCATATCCACGGAGATCACGTGTTCGGATTGCTTCCATTGCTTTCTACTGCGGGGCTTTCCTGCAAAAATACTCCGATAGTAATCTATGGTCCTGCCAATCTCGGCCCGATGCTTAAATTTTTCTTGTCATATTACGGCAAGGGCATTGGCGTAGAGATTGATTTTCATCCTGTTTCGGCGAAAAGTCCTGAGGTTATTTATTCGACGAAGTCGTTGGAAGTGCTGGCATTCCCTCTGAACCACAAGATTGAGACATACGGATATCTGTTTCGGGAGAAGAAACCGATGCTGAACATCCGCAAAGAGAAACTGGAGGAATACGGATTCACGCTTGCGGAAATCGGGACTCTTAAGTCCGGAGAAGATGTAGTACGTCCGGCCGGCAGAAATGACGATGCAACTTTTATGAACGGTTTCGTCAAGTATTCAGGAACTGATGAACCTCTTCTGATCAGAAACGAAGATGTTACATATCTTCCGTATCAGCCGAGAAGCTATGCGTATTGCAGCGATACGGCTCCGTTTCCGGAACTTCACGAATGGGTGAAAGGAGTTGACCTCCTGTATCACGAAGCGACATATCTTCAGAAATATGCGCTGCAGGCTACTCAGAGGTATCATTCCACCACTTTGCAGGCCGCTCAGTGTGCTCTTGATGCAGGTGCGAAGAAGCTAGTTATTGCACATTACTCTTCCAGATGCAGGGATGTGGAGTTGTATCAGAAGGAATGTCGTTCCATATTTCCTGAAACATACGCCGCCAATGACGGGGATGTGTTCGAGATATGATAATTTTGTCGTAAATTAGTCTAGTAGTAAATTGCGTTTATGAAGGGTAGAAGATTATATTGCGCTTTGTCAGCGTTGTTCGCTGTAATGATATTTACATCGGTTGTTGCGTATAATGAAACGCCGCAGACTGCATATATAAAGAAATATGCGTCGGTAGCTGTCAGCGAGATGTACCGTTCAGGTATTCCGGCGAGCATAACTTTGGCGCAGGGCCTCCTGGAATCAGGCTATGGCTTGTCGCCTCTCGCAAAAGAGGGAAATAATCATTTCGGCATAAAATGCCACGACTGGACCGGCAAGAAGATGTATTATGACGATGACAAGAGAGGGGAGTGCTTCAGAGTCTATAAGACTGCGGACGCAAGTTTTAAGGACCACTCTGATTTTCTGCGTTATCGTGACAGGTACAAATCCTTGTTCGACAATGAGATTACCGATTACAAATCGTGGGCTTACGGTTTGAAGAAAGCCGGATATGCTACTGACCCGTCTTACCCTTCAAAGCTCATAAAACTCATTGAGACTTATAATCTGTCACAGTATGATACGATGAAGCCGGAGGATTTCAATAAGGTATCTAAGACATCTGATTCACATAAAGCAGAAATTGCTGACAGTGGTAAGAAAAGGCGTAAGAAGCGTGCTGATAGGAAAAATAACAATGCTGTTATAGAACAGGTGGTGGAAAATTCAAGTAGTTCTGCCACAACGGAAGTCTATGACGAGTCAGACGAGGAAGTCGTTGAAATTGCGGTTGATACTGTTGTTGTCTCCGGAAAGAAAACTGCGGTAAAAGAAACAATCCCTGAGTCTCCTCTGTCACTTGAGGAACCTAAGAAAGTTGTTGCCAGGAAAGCGTCAGAAGTCATAACATATTCTTTGACCAGACAACTATATACCGTTAACGGTGTCGAGTTCGTATATTCGCAGGAAGGTGAGTCTTATTCAAGCATAGCAACTGATTTTCATCTGTTTCTCAGCGAGATACTCAGATTCAATGATACAGAAGAGGATTCTTTGCTTCAGCCTGGAACGATGGTCTATATCCAGTCAAAGAAAAATCAGGCTACCAGAGGCTTGGAAAAATACATTTCAGACGAAGGTGGAGAGACGTTGAGAGATCTGTCACAGCGCTTCGGCATTAAACTTAAGTCATTGTGCAAGATGAATTTATGCTCTCCTGAGAAGGTGACTATTGCAGGTGATGAGATAAAATTGAGGCTGGATTCAAATAAGAGATAAAATCGATGACAAAGAGTCATAAAATCGTACTGTCTGTCGTATCAGTGCTAGCGATTGCTGTTTTTGCTGTTGCAGGTGTTCTTGGCTGGAATTTCTACTATGACCATAAATGCGCGAATTTCAGTTCGGATGCTGACATTTACGTGTATCCCAATATGGACAATGCTGATGTGTTGGCGGAAATTACCGGGAAATGCGGTGTAAGGAACTTGAAAAGTCTGGAGCGCGTTTTTCGTAAGGAATTGACGTCCAATCAGGTACGTTGCAAAACTGGTCATTATACGATTAAGACATCTAATACCAGTCTTTACGTTGCCAGAATGCTTGCCAACGGATGGCAGACTCCTGTCAATCTGGTTTTATCCGGCTCTATAAGGCTGCGTGGAACGCTTGCGCGAAAGATAAGCAATCAGATGCTGATAGATTCTCTGACAGTGATTGATGCGCTCCGTGATTCGGCTTTGCTGGCTGGCTATGGGTTTACACCTCAGAATGTTTTCGCATTGATAATGCCTGATACGTATCAGGTCTATTGGACTGATTCTATGAAAACTATTCTGGATAAGCAGAAAGCGGCTTACGATGCGTTCTGGACTGACGAGAACAAAGCTAAGGCAAAGGCGCAGGGCCTTTCACAAATGGAGGTTTCAACGCTTGCAAGCATCGTAAGGGGAGAATCAAATTACGTCCCTGAATATCCAAAAATTGCAAATGTCTATCTGAATCGTCTTCATAAAGGGATGAAACTTCAGGCAGACCCGACAATTGCATTCTGCTATGACTACACGTTGAACAGAATCCTCAAAGCGCACTTGAAAGTGGATTCCCCGTATAATACATATATGCACGAAGGTTTGCCTCCGGGCCCTATATGTTCGCCAGGTAAGGACGCGATGTTAGCTGTTCTGAATCCTAAAGGTGGCAAGGAACTCTTCTTCTGCGCGAGTCCGGATTTCAACGGTCAGCATTTGTTCGCGGAAACATATTCTGAACATAAAAAGAACGCACGAGCATTCCAGAGGGCTCTTACTGAACGTCTTCGGAAGGATCGATAGCCTTGCGTCTGTAAGCGAGCGGTGTCATTCCTGTGTGCTGTCTGAAATATCTTGTAAAGAAAGACGCATCGCTGAAATTGTAATCCCAGGCGAGCTGCTTGATCGGGCAGGCATTACGGCTCAGGTCTATTTTCAATTTCAATATTACATAATGGTCTATCACCGTTTTGGCGGTCTTTCCGGCTATCTGCCTTGCGACCATATTCAGGTACTTTGACGTAATGTGCAGTGCTTCAGCATAGTAGCTTACGTCCCTGCACTTGTGATAGTCCCGTTCAAGTATCTGCATGAACTCGTTGAACAGAGAGCGTTTTCTTTTGGAGCCTTTGAGCGTCGGTGCAAGTTCGGGGAAGCGCAGCAAGTAGTCGTGGAATCCTATGAAAAACGCTTTCAACTGGAGCATTACCAATTGATTGAGGCATTTGCAGTCCGGCTGTTTGAAATATGTGTTAAGCAGTCCGAACATTCTGCTGACAATATCCGTCACGACTTTGGAACCGCCTCTGCACCTGTCATGCCTAAGTGCATCATATACAGTGTGCTCAAGATCCAGACTGGCTTCTCTCAATATAGCCGGGCTGTATGTCAATATGTCTGCTGTGAAATCGTCTGACTTGTTGCCTATGGAAATAACGTCGCCGGGAAACAGCGTTATTACCGTTCCTTCTGGCATATCCCATAGTTTATAATTTACATTAACCGACACTTTTCCAGACCTGCAAAGTATGATTGCCCCGTTTTCCATTATGCCGTTATCGCTGATTTTAAATGTCGAGACTGATTCATAAAGTCCGGAACTTGTCTTGTATGTAAGTTCTTTGTCCATTAATTATTCCTTTTTGTGCTGCAAATATCGTCAAAAATGTGCCAAATTTCCAATTACATTCGCAAATATCCCATTTTTGTTTATTTCTGTACAATCGCTTTTTTGGGATAGCGCAATACCTTTGCAATCGAAAATTCAAAGGTTTATGTTTATTAAGAATTGTTTTGCTTTATGTGTCGTGCCGTTTATGGCGGCAACATCAAGTCAAATTTGCAGTGCGGAATCGTTACCTTCTGAAAAAACTGTCTTCTCTTATTCTGACTCTTTGTCAATGAGCATTGAGGATATGTTTTCTCGCATCGAGTCGGACAACCGCACTATGAGTGTGCTTCGCTCTGCCCAGGAGGCGGCAGAAGAGGGAATCAAGGCGGCAAAGAATGCCAGATATCCAGAAATCAATGCAGAGGTAAACGTTAGTTACATCGGGGATGCCTTTCTGACAGACAGGGATTTCTCCAATTTCACAAAGGCTGCGACTCCTCATTTCGGTAACGGATTCACTCTGGAGGCCCAGCAGGTTGTATATGCCGGCGGTGCAGTTGATGCCGGTATCAAAATGGCTCAGAGTCAGTCGTATATGACAATTGCCCAGACTGACAAAAGCCGTCAGGGATTGCGTCTTATGGCAGTAGGACAGTATCTGGACTTGTTCAAAATTGCTAACAATATCAAGGTCTATAAGGAAAATATCGCCCTTACACAGAGACTTATCGAGGAGATAAAGGTGCGTCGTGAACAGGGGTTGGCATTGGCTAACGACGTGACGCGTTACGAACTTCGACTGGAAATGCTGTCATTGGAGTTGGTTAGATTGCAGAATACTGAGAGGATTTTGAATTATCGTCTCTGCAACACGCTTTGTCTCCCTGAAACCACCGAGATTAAGCCGGTTGTCGATGATATTGAGGATATGCGCAATACCCGGGCAACTGCTTGGCAGTCAGCTGCCGCACAGTCTTCTCCTGAACTTAAGATCTCCAATCTGAACGCCGAAATCGCAACTGTACAACATAAACTCGTAAAGAGTGATTTGCTGCCGAAAATTGCAGTCGTAGCTCACGAAAACTTCAACGGACCTATTACGTTTGAGGTTCCTCCTATTGACAAGAATCTGAATATCTGGTATGTAGGACTGGGAATCAAATATAATTTCGGTGCACTTTACAAGTCCTCCAGAAAGGTGAAACAAGCCGTTATCCAAATGAAACAGGCGCAACAGTCAAAGGCTGTTGCTGAAGAAAATCTGCAGAATGACGTGTATCAGGCATATATAGACTATGAACAATCTTATGTCGAGCTCGATACAAAAGAAAAGAGTCTGCAGTTGGCAAACGAGAATTACGGACGAGTTTATGACAGGTATATCGAGCAGCTCGCGTTGATAACAGATATGTTGGATGCGTTCAATATGAAGCTCGACGCAGAACTCGGAGTAGCTGACGCCAAAGCTGAGATTCTTTATCGCCAGTGCAAATTAAAATATACGGCAGGCGTGCTATAGTGCGTATATCGCGAATATTTATCTATTGAAAATCTTAAAATCGGAATATTATGATCAGTAAAAAAATAGTCAAGAGAATTTATAATGTGGTGATTGTCGCATTGTTGCTGTGCGGAATCGGATATGTATGCTCAAGGTTTGTTCACTTCGGCAAGGTGGAATATACGGACGACGCGAGAGTGGAGCGCCATATTGCTCCAGTAAATACTCGTGTGCAGGGATTCATAAGCGAGATTCGTTTCGAGGAATATCAGCACGTGAACAAAGGTGACACACTGGTTGTCATAGACAATTCAGAGCATCTTTTCAGATTGGCGCAGGCTCAGGCAGATTTGGAAAGGGCCTTGTCGGGAAAATCTGCTGATGCCGCAAGCATTAGGACAACTGCAAGCAATGTCACCGTCGCAGATGCCGGAATCGAGGAGGCCAGGGTGAATCTCCAGAACGCAGAGTCTGATTATGAGAGGTATAAGGCGCTGCTCAAGAAAGATGCGGTCACAAAACAGCAATTTGACGCAATCGAGACCAGATATAAGGCAGCCAAAGCTCGCTATGACCAGGTTAAGAGACAGAAGAAATCGACTGAGCTTGTCGGAAATGAGCTTGAGGGACGTCTCGGGCAGAGCAAAGCAGGTGTTAGTCTTGCTGAGGCTGCGGTTGAATTGGCTAAACTCAATCTGTCATATACCGTAATTGTAGCTCCTTGCAACGGTAGGATAGGCCGAAAGGATATTCACTTGGGACAGTTGGTGCAGCCTGGTCAATTGCTCGCCAAGATTGTTGATGACAGTGATGTATGGATTGTTGCAGACTATAGGGAAACTCAGCTCAAGCATATTTCAGTCGGCTCAGAGGTGAAGATCAAGGCAGATGCGGTTCCAGGTACTGAATATAGGGGTAGAGTGGAGTCTATTTCTTCAGCTACCGGTTCCGCTTGGCTTGGAGCTCCAATCAATAACGCTACGGGCAATTTCGTGAAGGTGGAGCAGCGTGTGCCTGTACGCATAACAATCGAGAGTACGGATAATATAGACGCGCTCAAGGCCGGATTGAATGTAGAAACAGAAGTTCTTTACTAGTATGCCTATGATGCCGCCGATGGAGTTCTCGATGCCGATGTATCGGGACTTCGTGCCGAATGCTATCCGTCCCTGGCTATATGTGCTTTTCGCAATTGTCTTTCAGTTGAGCGGAGGAATATACCTTGGAACTCTTAGCAATATAATGGGCACGACTTCCTTTATGAGGGAGGATGTGCTTATGATAGGCCTGTGTGCAGTTGTAGGTGTGTGTATGCCTTTTCCTCTTTTGTTCAGATTCAAATTCAGGTATACTAACAGGCAGCTGCTAATCAATGCAGCTTTGGTTATTGCCGTCTGCAATTTCTTGTGTATGCACACTGAAAGCATTCCGCTGCTTTGTGTGATATCGTTCATTGCAGGCTTCTTCAAACTTTGCGGTACATTTGAATGTATGTCCACAATTCAGTTGTGGATGGCACCAGGGCGTGATTTTACGCGATTTTTCCCTTTGCTGTATATCATTGTCATTGGGTGTATGAATATGTCTTCTTGGGTGGCAAATCAGTTGACATATCATTTCGGGAGCTGGTATATGATGCATTGGTTTATGATCGGATTGCTGCTTCTGGTTGCTCTGACAGTTTTTGTGCTGACCAGAAATGTGAGAATTATGCCGAAAGTTCCGCTTATCAGCGTTGATTGGTTGGGGTGTGTGCTTTGGTCATTGGTTCTTCTGGAAGGTATCTGGATTTTTACTTATGGCGAGTATTATAACTGGTTCGACAGCAAGGTTTTCTGTACTGTCTGCTGCGCTTTCCCCGTTACCTTGTATTTCTGCATATCACGAATGTTGCATATTCGTCACGCATTCATTGACGCCAAGGCATTCTCGTATAAGAATCTGGTGCCGATATTGGGGCTTTTCCTGATTCTCGAATTTATGTGCTCTACACCTAAAGCGCTTCAGAATGTGTTTACGTCTGCAGTTCTAGGTTATGGGGCGATGACGACTGCACGATTTTCTCTTTTGGAATTCGCGGGGACTGTTGCCGGGTGTCTTTTCACGATGTGGTGGATTCGCAGTCTGCGCCAGAAATATACGAGATTGCTCTCGATCGGATTTTTTGCAATTTTGGTTTATCAGTTGATAATGTATTTTTGCATTTCACCTGATATGAATATCGAGATTTTCTATCTGCCGACGATGCTGAGAACGTTCGGATACGCGATATTCTTCTGCGCATTGACAATCTACCTTGAAGAGGTGATGCCTTTCCAGCATTTCTTTATGGGACTGACTATCTGCGGTTTCATTAGAAACGGACTTGCAGATTGCATAGCATCCGCAGGTTATGCGCACTCTTTGCGCTGGTATGTGGCTGATTATGCGACTCATTCCGTGACTTCCGGCAAGATGATTGCCGCTGGGGTTTCAGGTGTTCCTGATGCCGGTTCTATGTTAGCTGCAAAGCTCGATGCACTTGCTCCGATGATGTCCGGAATCAAGACTCTGTTCGGCTGGACTTGTTTCATCGGGTGCGTGTTCCTGCTGCTTTTCCTTCTGTATGATGTTGAGCCTATTCGACGTACATTGAAGAAAATCCCTTCCTGGCGTTCTGTCGGAATGGAGTTGAAGGAGTCGCTCAACGAATAATGTGTAAATACTGAGGCGAAGGCGATTACCGCCGAGGGAGTCAAAAGAGGACGACTAAAAGGGGGCGTCCTCTTTGTTTTTTTATTAGGATTGTATCTGAATGATGATAGGAATTGAGGAGGACTCCGTTCGCTTCGCTCACTTCGGACCCTCCCAACGTTTCCTTCGTGGTCTTTGACCACTTGTCTCCGCCGGGCACCCTCCCGCTACTCGTGTCCGCGGGTGGACACGCCTCCTCAATCCCTATCATCCTCCTTACTTCCATCTAGCTTATGGTCACTAGTCTTATCTCAAAATGAGTCAGATGCTCGGAACGAATTTCTCCTGTGTTTCTGAGTGGAGAGCGCTGACACATTTTGAGATTAGTTTCATATTGTTCATTCCCTCAGGGAGCCGCTCACGAGGCCGCGGCCTGCCACGCTCTTGCAGGGCATTCTGATAGCTGCATAGCGAGCTTCGCTGTTGCTTTCAGCTACAGGTGCCATACATTCAGCCTCTGCTTTTAGCAACATACTTCCAGAGTACAAACAAAAAAGCTGACCTTTTGGGCCAGCCTCTTTGTTATTTATGCTGCTGAAAAATTATTCAGCGACAACTTCGAATTTGAAAGTGCCTTTTACATTCTTGTAGCACTTAACCTCTGCCTCATATTCGCCAAGCTCTTTGACTGCAGAAAGAACTGTAATATCTTTCTTGTCAACTTCAACGCCGGCTGCAACGAGAGCCTCAGCAAGCTGAGCTGTAGTAACAGAACCGTAAATCTTACCGTTCTCGCTTACTTTAGCTGCAACCTTAACTGATACTGTAGCAATCTTAGCTGCAAGTGCCTCTGCATCAGCAACAAGTTTAGCCTCTTTGTGTGCTCTCTGACGTACAGTCTCTGCGTGCTGCTTCTTTGCAGACTCGGTTGCAGAAATTGCAAAGCCCTGAGGGATAAGATAATTAAGAGCGTAACCGGATTTAACCTTGACGATCTCGTCTGCGTGACCGAGATTGGCCACATCTTTCTTCAAAATGATTTCCATAGTCTGTTCTCCTAATTATTTAAGAAGGTCTGTTACGTATGGGAGAAGCGCAAGTGAGCGAGCTCTCTTGACTGCCTGAGCGACTTTTCTCTGGAATTTCAGAGAAGTACCGGTGATACGGCGAGGAAGGATTTTGCCCTGCTCATTCAAGAATTTCTTGAGGAACTCAGGATCCTTGTAGTCGATGTATTTGATACCTGCCTTCTTGAAACGGCAATATTTTTTCTTTCTTACCTCTACTGTCGGAGGGTTCAGATAACGGATTTCGTTATTCTGCTGTGAGTTGTTTGTCTGTGCCATAATTAATCCTCCTTATTATTCAGCAACCTCGGCTGATTTGGCAGCAGCCTTTGCCTGTTTGTTGGCTCTTCTCTTCTCAGCGTAAGCTGCAGCGTCTTTGTCAAGAGCGACAGTGAGATATCTGATGATTCTCTCATCACGATGATACTGAGTCTCGAGTTTGTTGATGAACTCTGGTTCAGCTTTGAATTCTATAAGATAATAGAATCCTGATGTTTTGTGCTGAATAGGGTAAGCGAGCTGCTTAAGTCCCCAATTCTCTTCGTACACAACTTCACCGCCGTTCTTGGCAATGAAATCTACGTACTTAGCAACCGCTTCCTTCATCTGAGCCTCAGACAAAACGGGAGTTGCAATGAAAACGGTTTCGTACTGTTTCATACTTTTATAGATGTTAAAAAATTAAAATTTGGTGCAAAACGCGCCAAAAGGACTGCAAATGTACAAATAAATTCTTATACTGCAAATACTTCAGTATGATAAATCGCAAAAATGCCGAAATGAATAAAGTTGTTTTCAATTGATTGCCAAGTATTGCTAAATTTGCGAGGTATTATAAAGCGACTTCAAGATTATGAAACATACAGTGCTGGTAACAGGAGCAAACGGGCAGTTGGGAACCGAAATTCGCAATGCGGTTTCGGGAGAGGTGTTTGTCTCGGGGAAATATAATGAAAAGATTGCGCCTTGCGAGATTGTCGACAATTATGGCAATACTTATATTTTCACATCCCGCCATCCGCTGGATTACCCTCAGAGTCAAGTTCTTGATATTACTGATATCGATTCGATAAACAAGATTGTAAAGAACAATGGCGTTGACGTCATAATCAATTGCGCTGCATATACCAATGTCGATATGGCGGAGGGAAATCCTGAAGATGCGGATCTGCATAATCATATTGCTGTTGCTAACCTTGCGGAAGTTGCCAGAGAGGCTAACGCAACGCTCATCCAGATATCGACGGACTATGTTTTCAACGGGGAATCCTGCAAACCTTACACTGAACTCGAAGAGACAAATCCTATCAGCGTATATGGATTGTCCAAACTGGCAGGGGAGAGGGCAGTTGTTGATTCCGGATGCAGTTATATAATTCTGCGCACGTCCTGGCTATATTCCCAGTACGGAAAAACGTTTGTCGGGACAATAAGGAGACTGACAGCTGAAAAAGAAAACATAAAAGTCGTAATAGACCAGGCCGGCTCACCGACTTATGCGAAGGATCTTGCTTCCGCAATAGTAAACAATATAATAGGTGAGTGCCGACTTGACAATCAAGGAATCTACAATTATTCCAATGATGGGGTGTGCTCAAGGTATGATCTCGCAGTCGCTGTGAACCGACTAGCCGGTCATAAATGCGTAGTGAATCCTTGCCTCAGTGACGAGTTCCCTGCTGTTGCTGCCAGACCGCACTATTCAGCCTTCAATACTTCATTGGTGAAAAAGACTTTCGGCTTGACAATCCCGCACTGGGAAACTTCACTCGCAGAATGCCTCAAATTATTTTAGACTGATAGTTCTTAGAGCTATTCGACCGCCTTATTTTATTTAAGTGATTGCAACAGAGTCTCTTTAAGTCTGGCGCATATCGACTTTCCTGAAAACTCCGGAAGCGGATTGAAATGAATGTCGTATGTGAAATTGGGAAGACGCACCGGCATCTGAATCAGATTTCCGATAGAAAGTTCTTTCCGGACAGAAACGGACGGCACAATGCCTATCAGTGACACGGAATTCTCAACCATAGACTTGATTGCCTCTACTGAATCTGATACGATATTTGTTCTGGCTTCAAGGTCGGGTGTAAGGAATCTCTCATATCCGCTCCATACTGCAAAATTATTGGATATGGGAATGCCTCCGATGGTGGAGAACGGCTTTATCGTGAATTCATTGTCATTCTCGCTGACTGCGGCTGTGTTTACGGTTCGATTGTCCGGTGAAGATATCACGACAGCTTCCATTACTCCTATGAGTCTGCTTTCTCCCTCGAAATCAATGGTTTCAGGACTTGGCGCGGCGGTTATTTCTACATCAGCGTTTTCCGGATTGGCGAAATGCGAGCCGGGTACGTCCTCAGTATAATCGCTTTGAGCCGTTGCCCCGTTGTTTAGTTGAATATGAAAAACCATATTGTCATCCGCACCGCAAATCAATGACATAGCGTCAGGCAGAATGTAAGAAGCCACTACTGAATCGGCTGAAATCCGGACGTGTTTGGTTGATAACACTTTCCCGTCCTGTCCGAACATTGAATTCGTCGAATTGTACCAATATAATATATGCTCGGCGTAAGTCTTGAACACCTGTCCCTGGCTTGTAAGCGAAGCTTCACCTCTTGCTCTGCAGAACAATGTCGACCCGGTTTCTTTTTCCAGAGCGCTTATGTTTTGGCTCACGGCTGGTTGTGAAATGCCGAGCAGTTTAGCCGCCTTAGTGAAACTGCCTGTCTCCGATACGGTCAGGAATACTTTTAGCCTGAAATCTTCGAGCATATTGATATTGGATTTTACGAACCGCAAATTTAGTCATCTGTTTTTGATTTCAGAAAGGCGACCCGAAAAATAAACTTCAACGATGCTTCATTTTACGCATCCGTTGACACATACGTTCCACATCGGAGGCTCTTTCAATACGTATTGTCAGATAAAATGCCTAACTTTCGAGGATTTTCGGAAGTTGCATAGAGTAGCGGGGAATTGACACGACTTCCAAATCAACAGTGAATACGACAGAACATAAAAATGTTATAGTATGAAGAAAATTTTATTGATCATCGGGGCATTGTTCTTCGGATATTCTGTTTTTGCGCAGAATAACGAATTGCCGAATGACCCGGCAGTCAGAAAAGGTAAGTTGGACAATGGGCTGACTTATTACATTATGAAGAACAGCCAGCCGGCGCAAAGGGCGGAGTTTTATCTTGCCACCAATGTCGGTGCTATCCAGGAAACACCGGACCAGGATGGTCTTGCGCATTTCCTCGAGCATATGTGCTTCAACGGTACCAAGAATTTCCCTGGAAAAGGCATTCTTGACTACTTGCAGAGCATAGGTGCTTCATTCGGAGGAAACGTGAATGCGGCTACGGGTGTTGAGCAGACAACTTATATGCTCAACAATATTCCTCTTGTGAGACCGACTGTCATTGACACTTGTATCCTCATAATGCACGATTATTCCCATTTCGTAACGTGCGCCCCTGAAGAGATTGACGCGGAGAGGGGAGTTATCATCGAGGAAAGGCGTTCCAGGAGAAATGCCGCTTGGCGTATGTACGAGAAATCCAAGAAATACATATATGGTGATTCCAAATATGCAGACTGCTCACTGATTGGCAGCCAGGAAAATCTCGAGACATTCAAGCCGGAAAGCCTGACCAATTTCTATCATACCTGGTATCGTCCTGACCTTCAGGCGCTGATTGTTGTCGGTGATATCGATCCTGACTATGTGGAAGCTGCGATAAAGAGAATCTTCTCTGATATTCCAGCGGCAGAAAATCCTAAACCGAAGGATGTCATTATGGTTCCGGACAATCAGGAACCGGTAATCGGCATTATTACTGACCCTGAGGCTGTGGGTACAAAAGTGGAAGTTTATTGGAAGAATGAAGCTATGCCTGAGCAGTATAACAGCACGGTTCAGGGCAAGCTCAATGACCTCCTGAAAATGATTGTGTCTTCAGTGATGACAGAGCGTCTTGATGACATCGCCGCAAAACCGGATGCGCCGTTTACGTCCGCAGCATTTGCCATCGGAAATATGTGTGAGACGATGGAAGTAGATATGGGACAGATTTCCTGCCACGAGGGTGAGTCAGTAGAGGCTTTCAAGGCGTTCCTGACCGAGATCGAGAAGATGGTTAAATTCGGATTCACAAGCGACGAGATTTCCAGAGCGAAAGACGAAATTCTTTCAATCTATGAAAGCGCGGCCAAGCAGGCGTCAACAAGAAAGAATGCCGAATTGGTTCAGCCGCTCATAGACAACTTCTTCGACAACTATTCATATATGGAACCTGAGGCTGAGTATGAGACTGTCAAACAGATTCTTTCTATGCTCAACGATCAGATAATCAACCAGGTTGTATCTCAGGTTATCCCTGAAAACAATATGGTTGTACTCTATGAAGGACCTGAAAAAGAAGGTGTTGCGACTCCGTCAGCAGATGATTTCAGCAAGGCTATAGCAGAAGTCGAGGCTTCTGAAATCAAAGCAAATGAGGATGTTGCCATCGCGTCCGACTTCCTGGACGCTTCAAAGCTTAAGGGAAGTGTAGTGAAATCAACGGCAAACGGACTGCACGGCAGCACTGTATGGGTATTGAAGAATGGTCTGAAAGTCATTCTCAAGCCTTCAGACAATGAAAAGGACAGAATTATTTTCAATCTGTACAAGAACGGAGGAGAGGCAATGATTCCTACAGAAGACTTGCCTAGCTTCGACGACAATATCTGGGGCGGATTCTTGAGTTGCAGCGGTATTTCCAAATTCCCGTCTACTGTGGTGACGAAGATGCTTGCCGGCAAGAATTTGTCTGTAAGTCCATATATCGGTTCTACAAGGCACGGCGTCAGCGGCTCTTGTACGCCTAAAGACCTCGAGACTGCATTGCAGCTGACATATCTCTATTTCGCTGATCCTCGTTTCGATCAGGCTGAATATGACCAGGCTGTCAATAAACTCAACGCTGTCATTTCCAATTATGTAAAGCAGCCTCGTTACAAGTTGTCGGTTGAGATTGCCAAGTCTCTCTATGGAGACAATCCTAGACACGTGACTATCAGCGAGGATGTGCTGTCAAAGGCAAGTCTTGCTACGATTGAGAAGGACTACAGAATGTTGTTCAATGATGCTGCAGGTGCAACTGTAGTGATTGGCGGTGATTTCGATATCAATACAATCAAACCGCTTGTTGAGAAATATCTTGGCTCAATCAAGAAGGGTAAGAAGCCGTTTGTATGGAAGTACGAGATTCCTCAGGTGAATCCAGGTAAAGTAGATGATGATTTCAAGGTGGATATGCAGACACCTAAGGTTACTGTTCTTGAATTGTTCACTGCCGATTTCCCCGAATACAAGGTGGCTTATGACGTTGCTTTGTCTGCTGCTTCTTATATCCTCGATATGAGATATACAAAGTCATTGCGTGAGGATGAAGGCGGTACTTACGGCGCATCTACTTATGGTGATTTCTCAATCCAGCCTAAGGTCAGCGCAATGTTCCAGATTTATTTCGACACCAAACCGAGCGCTGCTGACAAACTCGTAAGCCTCAGTCTTGAAGGACTTAACAGCCTTGCAAATGAAGGCCCGACTCAGGAGGAATTCGATATGACTGTCAAGAATCTCCAGAAGAATATTCCGGAATCTCGTCTGAGTACCAAGTACTGGGTTGACGTATTGCGTCAGAATGAGCTCTACGGTTACGATTACGACACCGAATATGAGGCTGCCGTCAAAGATCTCAAACCTTCTGATATTCAGAATGTTCTTAAGTCGATTCTGGCTTCAGGCTCAGTCAAGACTGTAATTATGCGTCCTGATGTGACCGCCGAGGCAGAATAACAGAAAACAGTGTTTGAATAAGGAAAGCTGCATATAGCTTTTGTTCAAACAGTTAACACTCAAATAAACGAAGAAACCGACCCTGATTCCGGGCCGGTTTCTTTTTTTTGAAAGTGATTTTAATTGTATATTTAAATCGCAGGCATACCTATTTAATTTTTCTGCTGCAATAAGCAAAAATATTAAATAGGGCGGCTTTCTATTCGTTTGCTCTGCCGAGAAGGTATTTGCCGTAGTCGTTCTTTGACATAGGTTTTGCAACCTCGATAAGTTTTTCCTTGCTTATCCAACCTGCCGAGTAGGCTATGTCTTCAAGGCAAGCTACCTTTTGTCCCTGACGCTTCTCGATGACTTCGATGAATGTTGATGCCTCAGCAAGAGACTCGTGCGTTCCTGTGTCGAGCCAAGCTACGCCGCGCTGCAATGTGCTTACCTTCAATCTGTTCTGTGCGAGGTATTCTTGATTGACGGAAGTGATTTCCAGTTCGCCTCTTGCAGAAGGTTTTATGGACTTGGCTATTTTCACGACGTCATTCGGATAGAAATAAAGTCCTGTTACGGCATAATTGCTTTTTGGGTGAGCCGGCTTTTCTTCAATGCTCAGGCAGTTGCCGTCCTTGTCGAATTCAGCGACACCATAGCGCTCAGGATCATTTACGTGATATCCGAACACGCAGGCTTTAGACTGACCGTCAACAAGTTTCACCGCATCTTTAAGAAGTCCGGTAAAGCCGGCGCCATAGAATATGTTGTCACCAAGCACGAGGCAGACATTGTCATTTCCGATGAACTTATCACCGATGATGAATGCTTGCGCAAGTCCGTCAGGTGACGGCTGCTCTGCGTATTCAAAATGTACTCCGAAATTGGAACCGTCCTCCAGCAGACGTTTGAACGAAGGTAAGTCCTGAGGTGTGGAAATTATAAGTATATCTTTTATCCCAGCCAGCATCAATACCGAAATAGGGTAATATATCATAGGCTTGTCATATATCGGTATGAGCTGCTTGCTGATTCCTTTCGTGATAGGGTAGAGCCTTGTTCCGCTTCCGCCCGCAAGTACAATTCCTTTCATTTTCAATGAATAAATTTGAGTTGTTTTCTACGGTTCAAATATAAGGAAAATCAATTATATATTATAAATTTGTGAGTCATAGAGTAAATATGAACAGATAATAATTCTATAACTGGATATGGAGGTAATAAAGACTGAGCTCGACGGAGTGGTGGTGATTGTCCCTAAGGTATTCAAAGATGCGAGGGGATATTTTTTTGAGAGTTTTTCTCAACGTGATTTCGAGAACGCTGTCGGAAAAGTTGATTTTGTGCAGGACAATGAATCGATGTCATCATTCGGAGTGATGCGAGGTCTGCATTTTCAGAAACCGCCATATACACAGAGTAAGCTGGTCAGATGCGTAAGAGGTGCAGTGCTTGATGTCGCGGTCGATATCCGCAAAGGTTCTCCGACCTACGGAAAACACGTTGCAGTGGAACTGACGGAAGAAAACCATCATCAACTCTTTATCCCACACGGTTTTGCGCACGGTTTCGCAGTGTTGAGCGAGACTGCCGTATTTCAGTACAAATGCGATAATTTCTATCATCCGGAGGCTGACGGCGGTATAAATATCCTTGACGCCAGCATCGGTATTGATTGGAAAATCCCTGTAAATCAAGCAATTCTCAGCGAAAAAGACACCAAGCATCCTCTGCTGAAAGATTTTGAAAGCCCATTTGAATTTGGAAAAATAATATAATCCTATGAGTTTTAAGAGAAATATAATAGTAACAGGAGGTGCGGGCTTCATCGGAAGCCACGTCGTAAGGCTTCTTGTGAATAAATATCCTGATTATCATATCATAAACCTTGACAAGTTGACCTACGCCGGCAATCTCGGCAATCTTCACGACGTCAAGGATAAGCCGAATTACTCATTCATCAAGGCCGATATATGCGATTTTGAAAATATACTGAATATCGTGCGCGAGAATGACGTGGACGGCATCATTCACCTTGCCGCCGAAAGCCACGTTGACCGTTCGATAAAAGACCCGTTCACATTTGCCCAGACCAATGTGCTCGGAACATTGTCTTTGCTTCAAGCCGCTAAAAACTATTGGGAATCCCAGGAAACTCCTTGGTATATCAGCAGAAACGGAGAGAATGTGGAATGCCGTTTCTATCACATATCAACTGATGAAGTATATGGCGCATTGAAATTGACTGACCCAGAGGGGATTGAGTCTCCGTTCACGACCAAGGCTTCTTCAGAACATCATCACGCATACGGACGCGAGTTTTTCACGGAAGATACCAGATATAATCCTCATTCTCCATATTCGGCATCGAAAGCATCCTCAGATCACTTTGTGAGAGCTTTTCACGATACTTATGGAATGCCTACAATTGTTACAAATTGTTCAAACAATTATGGTCCATACCAGTTCCCGGAGAAACTTATTCCTTTGTTTATCAATAACATCCGTCACAGAAAGCCGCTTCCTGTCTATGGAAAAGGTGAGAATGTCCGCGACTGGCTTTTTGTGGAGGATCACGCGAGAGCAATCGATTTGATTTTCCATAAAGGCAAAATTGCCGACACATATAATATCGGAGGTTTCAACGAGTGGAAGAATATAGATATCGTCAATCTGCTTGTCGATACCGTTGACAGGTTGCTCGGACGCAAACCGGGTGAGGATAGAGATCTAATCACTTATGTTACAGACAGAAAGGGACACGATATGCGCTATGCAATCGATTCCCGCAAACTTCAGAGCGAACTCGATTGGGAGCCGTCGCTGCAGTTCGAAGAAGGAATCGAGAAAACTGTGAAATGGTATCTCGACAATCAGGAGTGGCTGGACAATGTCACATCCGGAGATTACCTGAAGTATTATAAGAATATGTACGGCACTGACTAATATATTCTGATTACAAGCAAAACTAATCATACAAACCGCTAGTAAATAAACAAAACAATGGCATCAAAGTATAATTGGCAGTACTGCTCGCTAGGTGGAGCAATAAGGGTGAAAATCGGATCCGGTGAGGATATCGCACATCTCGATGAACTTGATCAGAAACTTTGGACAGTGCTGAGCTGCCCGGTAGAAGGTCTTGAGTTTGACAGACAGACATTGGAATACCTTGATACTGAGAAGGACGGCAAGATAATGGTCCGTGAAGTAGTTCAAGCTGCGAAATGGCTTACATCAGTAATTAAGGACAAAGATACGATTCTTGAAGGTAACAGCGAACTCAGTCTGTCTCAGATTGATACAACAAATGATGCCGGCAAAAGGCTGCACGATTCAGCACAGCAGATTCTGAAAAATCTTGGACTGGACAAAAAGGAAATAAGCGTTCAGGATGTTGCTGACCTGAAAGTCATATTCTCCGGAACACGTTTCAACGGAGACGGTGTAATCATTCCTACTACGGCAAAGGATGACGCGTTAAAGAAAGTGATTGAAGAGTGCATCGCTACTGAAGGATCTGTTGAAGACAGAAGCGGTGAGGCCGGAGTAAATGCAGAACTCATAGAGAAATTCTACTCATCTTGCGAAGCTTATGCCGCCTGGACAGACAAGTCCAATGCAGCGATTCTGCCTTTCGGAACAAATACTGGCGCTGCATTCGCAGCTATAAATGCTGTTCAGGAAAAGATATCAGATTATTTCACACGCTGCAGGCTTTGTGCTTATGACAATGCTGTCGCAGAGGCGGTTAACATCTCTGTTACCAATATCTCGGACATCGCGTCTTGTCCAATCGCTCAGCCGACTGCGTCCGCTATACTTGATTTTACGAAAATCAATCCGGCTTGGCAATCAGCATTCGATTCCGTCAAGTCCCTTGTGCTCGACGTAGAATATGCGGGAAGGACAAGCATCACAGAAGGCGAGTGGAGAAGCGTAGTGTCCAAATTTGACGCATACAAAGCGTGGCTTGCGGAAAAGAGCGGAAGCGAAGTCGAGTCTCTCGGCATTGATCGCATTCGCACAATACTGTTGGCCGGCGGAAAGGCGGAACTCCTTGACCTGGTAGCCAAGGACTCAGCATTAAAGTCTGAAGCCGAGTCAATTGAGGATGTCAAGAAACTTGTTCTTTACTACCGAGATTTCTACAGGCTTCTGAAGAACTTCGTTCTGTTTACAGATTTCTATTCCCGTGCTCCGGGAGTAAGAGGAATGTTTGAGCTTGGCCAGCTGTATATTGATCAGCGTTGCTGCGACCTTTGTGTCAGAGTCAATGATATGGGCAAACACGCGGATATGGCTAAGTTGAGCGGCATCTTCCTGATTTATTTCACCTGCACGTCCAAGGTGCTTGGCAAGTCTATGGATGCTGTAGCAATAATGACTGATGGCGATATCGATGATTTGAGACCTGGCAAGAACGGTATTTTCTATGACCTCAAGGGAAATGACTGGGATGCAACAATCACGAAGATTGTGGATAATCCGGTGAGCATTCGTCAGGCTTTCTGGGCTCCATACAGGAAGGCTTGGGAGTTCTGCGTGGGAATAATCAACAAGTCTGCGGCAGATAAGGATGCGAAAATCAGCGCTGAGATGCAGAGTAAGGTTTCTGAAGCTGCAACTACTGCTCCTGCCGCTGCGGATGCCGGAACAGCCAAGACCGGTCAGGCATTTGATATTGCCAAGTTTGCCGGTATTTTTGCGGCCTTCGGTATGGCATTGGGCTATATAGGACAGGCATTGGCAGCTGTTGCAACCGGTGTGGCGGCAACACCATTCTGGAAACAGCTCCTAATTCTTTTCGGATTTATGATTGTGGTTTCCGGTCCGTCCTGCTTCATCGCTTGGATGAAACTCCGCAAGCGCAATCTTGGCCCTATTCTCAATGCTAACGGTTGGGCAATCAACTCCAAGATTCTTGTGAACATTCTGTTCGGCGCCAAACTTACCACATTGGCAAAATATCCGAAACTCAAGCTTGCTGATCCTTATGACCAGAAGACTCCTGCGTGGAAGATATGGCTGCCTATTATATTGTTCTTGCTTGTTGTAGGTGCGGTTGTCGCATTGTATCTGCTCGGTTATTTCGAGTCATTCGGATTTGCGTCGCCTATCCATAAAGCGGTTAAGGCTGCAAGTGCGGTTGATAGCACTGCTGTAAAGGCTGCCGCAACCGAAGCAGTTAAGGCTGTAGCCGATACTCTTTCCGCAAAATAGCGGTATGCCGCCGTATTTTGGATAATATCTGTCTGGTTTGGTGGGTGCGTTTCAAGATAATATAATTGTTTTATTGCTTGACTTAGAGCTATTTTTGTCCTTGTAATATGATTAAGAAAATATATTGCGTTGCATTAGCTGTTTTAATGCTCAATGCTTGTCATAACAAGAAAGAGGGGCAGTTAACGTACGAAATTTCCGGTGAAATAGTAGAAATCAACAGTTACGGACAGGCGATTCCTAACTTCTCTCCTGCAGATATGAAAGCGGCAGGTTTCGATTTTGCCGATTTAATCGAAGTAACGATAGGCGACGATATACACCTTATGAATGTGCCTTATGTCAGTTCATTCAATGAGGTAGCCATTCTCGGTCCGTCTTATGTCGATTACAATGCCCGCGGTGATGATTATGGATTTTCTATGCTTAATGGTGATTTCCATCATTATATCGGAGGTAAGGTGGGGGACAAATGCACGATGAAATTGGCATCAAAAGGCGGATATAGAAAAACTTACGAGCTTATGAAGTCAGTTTATCCTGTCGAGCGTCGTGAGGGTGAGAGTGCTGAGGTTTATGCAAATTTCAGGATGGTTACCACATCAAACATCGCGTCCGGTGTCTTGTATCGCTCCAGCAATCCGTTGAATTGTGTGAATAATCCAGGGCGTTATCGCGTGGTTGACAGTCTTGCTCGTGTAGTTGGCATCAAGACGGAGGTTGACTTGGCTGACACTCCGCAGAAGGTTGAAACTTATATGAAGTCTGATGGTTACGCGTCTTCATATTGTCCTAAGTTATATTCTGACGGCAATACGATAGCTTGCGGAATGTCCGCAGATGTGTACAGTGACGATTTTAAGTCAAAGCTCGGAAATGCCGTGAAATTTATGATTACTCACGAGCCACCATACCTTATTCACTGTAATGAAGGCAAGGACAGATGTGGCTTCGTGATAATGGTGTTTGAGGCTCTCGCTGGGGCGGATGTGGATGAGCTTCGTCGCGATTATATGGTGACGATGCTGAATTTCTACAAGATTCCGAACGATGGCGAGTCTTACAGGATGAGGCAATCGCTTTCAATCGACAGGATGATATGGCTGATGGAGAATGAGGATGCTCTGGAGCGATTCAAAGAGATTGATTGGGACAATATTGATATTTCGAATATTGACTGGGAAGGTATGGGATTCTACAAAAATCCTGATTTTCAGGGTGCTACATTGCAGGCTGCCGCAAAGAAATATCTTATGGAATGTGGCGTGACAGCTGATGAGTGCGATGCTCTCAAGTCGATTCTCACTGGTAACAAGTCATAGGCAGTTCAAAGCATCTGAGTCCTTCGCTCAAAAGAATGGGGGAAATTCGCTCCGAACTTCAGATGCTTTAAAATACTATAGAGAAAAGCGATACAATGGAATATTTGTCAAAAGAAAGATACGACCAGATTGTCGAGGAACTCAATAATTTGATAAACGTTGAGTATCCGAGGATTAAGGATGATTTGTCGGAAGCGCGGGCTCAGGGGGATTTGAGCGAGAATTTTGAATATCGTGCGGCTCGTAGGGCACAGGGAAAGGCTATAAGCCGAATCAAGTTCCTGCAGAGGGTTCTTCAATACTCCAGAGTCATTGATACCAATGCGTTGCCGAAGGACAAGATTTCATTGCTCAGCAAGGTCGAGTTTACAAATCTGGCGACAAACAGCCGAATGACCTACACCGTGGTGAGCCCTCACGAGATGAATTTCCAGGAAGGCAAGATCTCGTGCAAGTCACCTATCGGTCTAGCTCTTATGGGCAGAAAAGTCGGCGAGGAGGTCGATGTGGAAGCTCCGTCAGGAACATTCAGAATCCGTATCGAGAGCGTAACGGTCGGAGACTGATGACTTGATGGGCAACCCTATATGAGGTTAACCGACTGCCTGAAGAATCTCACAAGTTAGGATTCTTCTGCAAAGACATAACAACGGAAAAGTATTAACCGCATAACTTATAACCGACATTCTATGGGAACAGCTGGACAGTGGCGAAGATATAACATCTTTATCTCGTCAACATTCAAGGATATGGATTATGAGCGGGATGTGATTAAATTCCGTGTAATTCCGGAACTGAACAGACGCTATCGCGACAGCCGTGTGGAATTGCAAGCTATAGACCTGCGTCTTGGCGTGAACACTGCGCATTTGACCGAGGAGGAAAGCGAACGTAAGGTCCTTTCTGTCTGCACTTCGTGTATAGACAGCGCCAGGCCTTTTTTCATAGGTCTTATCGGTCACAGATACGGATGGGTGCCTTCCGAGAAACGCTGGCAGGAGTTCATATCGTCGCTGTCGGATGATGAAGCTCAACTGCTTTCTGATACTGCCGGTTGCTCTGTCACCGAAATGGAAATAGTTTATGGCGCATTGTCCCAGTCAAAATTCGACAATTCGCACGTGCTGTTTTTCCTTCGTGACGAGGATTCCTATAAAAATATCCCTCCTGAAATCAAAAGCGGATTCTACGATAATTCATCAGACAGTGCAGAGAAACTGACCGCTCTGAAAACGAAAATCATACGCCTTTTCGGAGAACGCGCCGGTGACGATGACAGATGTACATCATACCATCTTGACTGGAAGGACGGTCAGTTTATTTCCGAAAACTTTGAATCCATTGTTACAGAACAACTTTCAAGGCAGATTGAGTCTGAAATCAAACGGGTTGACAATAGCGGAAACTCTACATGGTGGGCTCAGGAAAAGGAACTGGAAGAGTCAACTCTCCTCCGTTTGCTGCCTGGTTCTATCCAACTTCCCATTTATGACGAAAAAAGCAATGACGTCGTAGAAAATGATTCAGACAGTGCGCTGTGGTATATCCAAGGGCACGGAGCCAGCACCTATCTGGCGCAAAGCTACAGCAAATGGGACGGTGACGAAGATGTAGTCGGACTTGTTGCCGTATTCGGGCTTTCTGAGTACAGCAGCAGTGTACGTCCTGTGCTAGTCAGGTGGATACACGAACTTTGGAGCGAAGAATACGGCGTGGAAATCCCTTCCGATGACGATATGCTGTATAATATGCCTGAGTCCCAGCTGTATCCGATTTTTGAAACACTGGTTGAAAAAGCACGTGAAGCGGACAAGTATATATACATTTATATGGATGACTTGGAAGCTTTGGAGATCACGGCTCCCAAGGATTTGTATATGCCTTGGCTGTCCAGAGTGAAGGATGACGTGAATCTGCTTGTTAATCTGCAAGATGACAGCGAGGCCAGGAAAAAGTTTCTGTCAGCTCACAAGAGTCTCAACCGCAATATGATAGTCGGTGTGCAGGGCAACGGGGAACTTGCCGAAGAACTTATCGGAAAATATGAAAAATCATTCTTCCTGGAGCTTCCGGAGAAAGTGAAGAACCAGATGCTCAAGGCGGCCGGCGGATTCAAGCAGAGCATAACACCTCTTAAAATTCACAGCATTTTTCGGTTGTTCGAATCTCTAAGCCAAGAAGACTTCGCGGCGATAAGGACAGCTGAGGGTAGTCAGATAGATGCGATAAACTCATATCTGGAGAATATTTGGGCGGAAATGCCGGATTTTCCGTATGATATTATGACATTTATGGTCAACAATATCGCAAAGAACATCGGCTTGAGTGAAAATATGCGTCAGGCAATTTGGACAGTGGCCGCTGCTCCGGGTGGGCTTCGAGAAAAAGATATAGCACATTTTGCCGCTGAGGATTGGGATGAAATGCAGTTCTACCGCGCTATGAATTTCCTTTTCGATTTCTTCTATGAAGACAGGGCAAGGCATCTTTGGAGGGCTAAATACCTGACTTATGAGCAGGATGGACTGCTCAACAGGCAGAAATCCATTTCGGAATATATCAGGACATTGGATGAAGACGATTCTCTTCGCGAATCACGGGGACTTTATTTTGCAGTGGCGTGCGGAGAACCGGAGCATTATCTGAACTATGCAACTTCAGATGATTATATGCACGGCAAGAATATGTCCTACATACTTCATTTCTGTGGCCCGCAAGTGAGAGAACTGCTCCGCGAAGGATATATTGAAGGCAAGAATTTCAAAAAGTATTGTGCTGGCTTGGATATTCCGTCCAGACTGCAGCTCTTTGCCACAATATTGGCTTCTCTCGGGGATATGAAAGAGAAGGTCTTTTCTTTGGGAGCTGAGTTCGCGCAAATGCTGAAAGATGTTGAATATGAAAAGCTTAAGGCTGTAGATGCTTATACGTATGCAACCCTTCTTATGTTCAAGGGTGGGCTTTCGAATCTGGAAAAAGCATTGGACGTTATGGAATACTGCGTGAAACTTGATTATCCGGATTCCCGGAAGATGCATGAGGTGTTGAAATCCAGGCTGATCGAGACTTACAGGAAGTTCGGAATGAAACGTAAGGCAGAACGTCTGGCCAATGAAATTGAAAGGACTTCGTTCGAATCCATACTTCCGATTCTGAGAAACGGTAAAATTGACGAATTCCTGACAGAATATTGGCGCATCTGTGATTCTTTGCCATTAGACTCAATAGCGAATGCTAAAAAGGTGTTCGGTTCTTCGCAGATTTTCATAGAGGCACTGATTGCCTACAATAAGACAGGTCATCGCAAAGAAACATTGGCTGAGGCAATTCGCTTTTTGCCTGTCTGGCAGTCGCTTCAGGAGATGTTTAAGGATTTCTACGCTGACGAAGGCGCATTGGAGAAAGCCGCGGCATATTACCTTGTCATTGCAAAATCCAGCAACGGGCTGAACGCTGAGATAGAACGGATTGCAGGAGAGCAGCTTATGGCAATGGCTCTTGCAAGGCTCAATGAGATTGCTCCGGACAATGACGTAATAAGACATCTATGCGCGGAAAACGACAGACGTGAACTCTTCGCCAAAATGCTGGGAAAGGATAATTTCCGTGAGCTGGAGGATAGAATTAAAGAAATTTATAATACCGAAGTGATATGCTGAGACGAAAGATTGACAGATTGCTTTCTGAAGGAGAAGGCAAACAGTTGGCCTGGCTTACAGGAATAGTCCTTGTTCTGTTTGCGGTATTTTGTTTTTGCGGGCATTTGTTGGGATTGGATTGGAAACAGGTGCTGTCGCTGTATCTTGATGCCGGAAATTTTCCGTTGGATGGAGACGCGAACGACGTGTTCTCTTTGATTGTAACTTTCAGCGGCCTGCTCATCCTGTCGGCTCTGCTGATTTCGATATTTTCTAATGTATTTTCAAATATAGCGGAGGCTTACCGGAAAGGGGAGAAACGCTATCGTCTTAGAAATCATATTCTTATACTCGGAGGTGGACTACATCTTCTGGATATGCTGAGAGCGCTTAAGGAACAGAAATGCGACAAGGATATTTTGGTTATGAGTTCATCGGACATAGAAGAATTGAGAGCAGGAATCGAAACGGCGCTGGATGACCGTAAATTCAGCAACCAGATTGTCTGGTACAGAGGAAATCGGGACAATAAAGATGACCTTGCCAGCACGTGTGCGCGGGAAGCGTCCATTATTTATATCATAGGGGAGTCAGACGAAGTTTCTCACGATGCCGTCAGCATCAGCGCGCTGGATGTGTTGTCCGACATTTGCGCAAGTGGAACTCGAGCTATACCTTGCTATCTAACTCTGAATGACCGAACTGCAGTGGATATCTATCGGTATATGCCGGCACCCGGAAACACTTCGCTGAGAATCGAAATCATAAATTCGGCAGACTATATATCAGAACAATTGCTTGTGAATACGTCATTCATTCCGATACCGGAAATTGACGGAAGTCTTCACATTGTAATTGCAGGGTGCGAACGATTGGCGGAGTCATTTGCCTGCGTCGCCTCACAGATTTGTCATTTCCCAGGATTTACGACTTCAGGCAAGCGCACTGTAATATCTTTTGTCGGCAGCAATATGAAAGCGCGAATGGAGCATTTTGTCAGCGAGTATCATAATATGTTCCTCCTGTCGCATTATTCGTACGTGAGCGAGGATAAATCCCTCAAATTTGTTCCTGAAGACGGATATGGTGACTTTCTTGATATCGAATGGGAATTTATCGATGGGGATATAAATTCAAGCTTTGTCCGAGAACGGTTGATTACGGTGTGCAAGGACGTTCACCGAAAATTGGCGGTTGCCATCGGTACTGAAAACTCATCAGAGAACCTGGAGTGTGCGATTCATCTGCCTCGTGAAATATATGAGAACAATGTCCCGGTCGCCGTATATCAGAGCGAGCATCCGGAGCTTCTGGACAAGGCTGTTTCGACAGGGGTGTATGGAAATCTTGTCTGCTATGGCGAGGCCAGCAGAGGAAGTGATGCATTGCTTCAGATGCGGTCGTCAAGGGGCAAGAGAGTCAATTATTTGTATGCTAGCAAATATGGCTCATCGAATGGCGCCACTGTGGATAACGCTTGGGCATCTTTGTCATTTTCACACAAGATGTCAAGCATAGCAAGCGCCAATTCTATTCCTATGAAACTTAGGACATTCGGCATAACGCCTTCTTGCGATGCTATAGATTCACTTCCAGATGCTGTTCTTGAGAGTCTTTCGGAGGTGGAGCATCGCAGATGGATGTCATCCGTGCTTCTGATGGGATACCGAGCTGCCACAGTTTCCGAAAGGCAGGACCGCAGTCGTTTCAAGCAACTTAAATCCGAGAAATACATTCACCTCGATATCGCTCCGTACGACGAAATCGCCTCCGAAACCGAAAAAGACCTCCTTATAGTCAAGAACATTCCATTCATCCTCGGCCAGGGCGAAATGAGGTAAGAAGAGGCTAACAAAATCCTGTAGCCTTTCCCAGGAGGGGACGTTCACAATCCCAGTTAGCAAAATTGAAAATTTTTCATTTTTGCGAACTGGAGTCCTTCGAAAGCAGCCACTCCGCTATATCCAACATTATTCATTCCATAAGTCCGGGATTGCACCGTGGCCGCGAGCATTCTTTGGCTGAACACTGGTAGGCGATTTCTTGCCGGAATGAATTGCGTAGAGATTTTCAGACGTACTTGACACGGCAGTAACAAATTGCTTATATGGCCTGTCGGTAACGTCAACCATACCGCAATTATAATTTTCACCGTCGAATCTTCCTGTTATATCCTGGTCGCACCATTGGAAATAGCCGGAGCCGATGAAATTCGGATGAGAATACGCGTTCTCCGTGTAGTACTGATATGCAATACCTCTTTCCTCTTCAGAATCGACCTGCCAAAGTGACTGTGCCAGACCTCTGTCAACTGTTCCGAAATGATACTCGCCGACTATCATTGGCAAATCCAGTATTTCTGCTGCCCGGTCAAGCATCTTTACATCAGGAACGAGTTGATAACAATTGAAACTGAATACATCAAATTGCTTCTTGCATATCATAAGGAGTTCTTCTCCTAACGTATCCGGATCACCGAAACGAATACCAAGATTCAAATGGTTCGGATCGTGCTTTCTCAAAGACTCGGAAACGGTTCCGAGGAAAGTATCGAATGTTTCCAATATGAAGTTCTTTCTTGTAGCAGGTGAGTCTCCTTTTCTTTTGAGATACTGCTGCAAGGCTTTTTTGATAGGACGTTCTCTACCATCAAGAATAAGCTGACAAAGACGAGTTTCCTGATTAATCCAAGCTGGCTCATTGCTGACGAAATAACCTATGAGCCAAGGATTTCCTTTGAATTTAGATACAAAATTAGCAACCGAAACCTCAATGTTTTGTTTATAGTCAGAATCATAAACATCGCAGAGACTCATCAGCTCCGCATCCATACCAAGATCACCGAGCGGTACGATAAACGCCATTTCATTCCTATTGTAAACTGATGGATCTGACCAGTTTGCAATAGTATTGAGCCCCCAACGATGCATTCTGCGTATAACCATTCTGTTAGCAGGTTCTTCGAACTCATTGCCATATCTGCGGGTCAAGTTCCACGCTCCGAATGACAATTGCGGTTTACGTCCGCGCGCTGAGAACTGCTCCGGTGGCAATTCCTCGAAGATTTCACGGCGCTTGTCTACATCCCTGATACTTCCGCCCTGCCCTATGCCGACGCAATCAACACCGACGGATAGGAAAAGATAACCTTGAGGATCCACAAACCACCATCTGCCGTTTATCTTTGCTACTCTGAAATAACCCGTGCCGTTATCGTAACGCGACGCAAGGTATCCTCCATATTCAGAGTAGCCGTAGGCGTTGACAGAGTCATCCAGATTATCTTCGGCCTGCCATTCTGCCTGAAGTTCGGCAAGCGTTTTTACCTTCTCCGGGTAATCGCAACGGATAGACTGGCCGAACTCATCAAATGCAGGTGTGCTCTCCAGATATGCATCGCCAGGATCATCTACAGTAAGGTAAATATTGCGAATTGCGATCTCTGGGTTGCCGATTGGTTTTCTCATTCTTATGCCCACTGAGTCAACACCGTGCATAGGTCCTCGTTCTCCGCCCAGATTTATCCATCCCATATAGCGAGGCTTGTTATTTGTAGCGGCCAAATCGAATGCTGCATCAGGCAGTTGCGAATAATATTTAAGAGGAATAGCTAACCTGTTCCAGGCATTCGGGACATAACTCATAATTCGGAGTTCGTTATAGCCCCAATCTGTTGTGAATCCAAGTTGAAACCGCTGCGCTGTAGAGATTTTATATTCGAGTACAACGTAATTGTACTCATCCCAATCTGATGGAAGCTCCGGATTGATATCGCTCAATGCGAATTTCTGACCTGAAACCTCCTTGCTGCCGTCAAAACGAAATGTGATGTTATTGGTACGGCAACATCCGACCATAAGTACGGATGCAAGCAACAGATATCTTAAAGATCTCATTTCAGCAGCATTGAATTTATATATTCAGTGTTCGGAGTGCAATT
>CAVENC010000004.1:2166-14038 GCA_963617065.1 Butyricicoccaceae bacterium | reverse complement strand
CATTTTACATTCTCCGCAAATTCAAGAAGGCTTTCCCTCATTTTATTCTGGTCGGGCCTTAGAGCACGGATTTTTCCGAAATCCCCCCTGTCACTTTCTGCAAATGCAATCACCTTATCCCAATTCTTTGGCGACTTGAATGCGTTTACACATTCGTGCGTCAGTTTCTTGTAAGGCCAGAAGGTATAGCCGATGTTGTTATCCTGCATAATTTTGCTGAATGAAGTCTGCCATTCCCAAGTATTATGACCGATTTCCCCCATATACATAGGCAGATTCGTCTTGTCGCGGAAATCAATATATTCCTGTATGCTTTCAGCTGTAGCTTCGCCTCCGTAACGATGGCAGGTGAACATAATATTGCTGTCGAATGTCCAATCCGTCAAGGCCTTGAAGTTCGTGTTCCACTGCGGTGCACCTATAAGTATGATGTGATTGTCGTCAACTTCCCGGATAGCCTTCGTCGTTTTAATGTAAAGTTTCTGGAGTTCTACGTTCATAGCATCCTGCTTCGGCTCAAAATAAGGAGCGACTGGCTCGTTACAAAGTTCATATCCGAGTATGACAGGTTCATTTACGTAATGAGACGCTATCTTTTTCCAAATCGAGATGAATAGTTCCTGGCTTTTTTCGGATTCGAACAGCCAAGGATAACCGTAGCTGTCATCGATGTTATCACCGGTCTGTCCTCCAGGAGCATCGTGCATATCCAATATCAGGAACAGACCTGTTTCGCGAGCCCATTCCACAGTTTTGTCAATCCTTCTGAATCCCTCCTCAGGATCATTGAGCCCCATAAAATCTTCATAAGTGAACAATCTGTAGTTGAACGGAATACGGATGGTGTTGCAACCGATTTGTTTCAGGAACTTGAAATCATCAAGGGTGACGTAGTTGTCCTTGAACATTTGCCACCAGTCAGAAGTAAAATCAGGACCTACCATTTCGCAGAACATCTGATTTATAAGGCGTCCTGAACTAGTTTTGCCGAACCCGAACATATAACCTTCCGGATTCAACCAATTGCCTAGATTCGTGCCCTTGATCAAGAACTTTTCACCATTCGGCGCAATCAAATCTTTTCCTTGGATCGTAACAAATTTCACATCGTTGTCAGCGGAAGTACAACTTGCAAGAATGCTTATTATAGCGGAAAGTATTATGAATGTCTTTTTCATTATATCAAAATTTTAATGAAACCGGCAAACGTCAAAAGTGCAGTAAAATCTGTCCAAATGCCATTTGCCGGAATTCACGTCAAAGTTCTTATTTGAGATTAGGATTTACCAGAGTCTCAGTCGCTGGAATAGGGAAGGTGTAATCTTTGTCACCAGGCGTATGAAGGCTACCCGGATCATATTCAGAATCCTTGTTCGCGAAAACCTCATCTTCAAGTTCCAGACGAAGCACATCATACCATCTCACATTCTCTCCGGCGAACTCCCACTTGCGCTCATCGACGATTGCTTTTGCAAGTGCATCTCCAGAAAGACCGGAAAGATTTTCAAGGCCGGCTCTTGTGCGGATCTCATTAAGCCATTTGTATGCCTGGTCAGTTGCAGAACCGGAACGGACTGCAGCCTCGGCGTAAGTCAATGCTGTTTGAGAAAGTCTCAGCAAGTGAGCTGGAATTGATGCCGAACAACTTGAAGTTCCATTATTCTGAGGCGCCATCATCAACTTAAGATATGAAGGGTGTTTCTTTTCCCAATTCTCCCAAGACAGTCCAGCACTTGTTTTTGTATAGAAGGTATAGTCTTTACGAGGGCCTTCAGGAAAATCACGGTAGAACTGAACCTCCGCAAACAGAATGTTCCAACCGCCAATTTCACCAGGCTCAGACCACCAGCCATAGAATACGCAAAAGTCTGATTCTGAGGCTGGTATTACGAAAAGGTCTTCCGTTGTGATGTTGTCACCCTTGTCGATATTTCTGAAGAGATTCTTGAACTCTTTTTCCAATGAAAATCCTCTGTCAGCCGCTCCGTCCAGCACTGCCTTGGCTTCTTCTGCAGCTTTCGCATAATAACCGTCTTTTTTGAGCGGATAACCGGCTTCAACAAGATATACTTCAGCTCTTAACGCTCTCGCAACCAGTTTATTAGGGCGGCCTACTTCACCGTTTCTCCTGTCGTCTCCAAGCAGTTCTACCGCATTTGCCAAGTCTGATTCTATAAGTTCGTATGTTTCAGAAGGTTTTGCAGGTGTCATAGTCGCATCTGCGGTAGTATAGCTTGACGATTTGATTAGAGGAATTTCACCCCAAAGTTGACATAGGAGGAAGTTCGCATAAGCGCGAAGAAAATAAGCCTCGCCTGCAATAACGTTGATTACATTCTTGTCACCTGAGCATTGCTTGTAGTTGTCAATGACTTTATTTGCATTAAGAACAACTTTATACAAGCCTGTCCAAGTACTGGTTATTGAGCCGTTTCCGTTAGTTACATTGCAACGGTCTATCTCCGTGCCGGAGGCATCCGTAGTCGGCAGATACATATCATCTGCTCCAGCAGTTATCTGGTGATATGTACCGTTGCACAATCCATACGACCAAGGCGCGTTGAGCCCTCTGTATGCACCGGTAAGAGCGCCTTCAAGACCACTTTGCTTGGTGAGATAAGTATCAAAAATCTGACCTTTTGATTCTTCGTCCAAAAAATCGCAACTGGCAACAATGGATAGTCCCAATGCCATTACGGCAATATTTTTTAATATGTTTTTCATATTCGGAAATCTCATAAATTAAAATCTGACATTAAGACCGAGCGTGAATGAACGTGAGTTAGGATATGCGCCATAGTCCAATCCCTGCATAATATCGGAAGTTCCTCCTCCCACATTTGACGCCTCCGGATCAATACCTTTGTACTTGGTGATTGTGAAGAGGTTAGTCGTGTTTAATGAAACCGTGAAATTCCCGACTTTTTTTACATCAAAACTATATGAAACACTGAGGTTTTTCAATCTCAGATAGCTGCCGTCTTCCAACCATAGACTGGAAACAGGATACCACTTGCTCGTTTCACTCCAAGCCGGCAGGAACGCGTTCTGGTTATCGGTAGTCCAGCGTTCTTTGATTTCGCTGAAACGTGCTCCTGTCACGTCTCTAGAAGCCATCATATTGATACATCTGTTATAATTCAATTTGTCGTTACCGAATGCGCCCTGCCAGAACATATTTACAGCCCATCCTTTGTAACTGAAATTCGTATTCCAGCCCATAGTCACTTTAGGCATACCATAACCGATTATCTTATAGTCTGATGCATCTATCTGATGATCACCGTTCAGATCCTCATAATGAGCATCGCCAGGGACCATTCCGTATTTTGCCGCCTCATCTTTTTCGCTTTCCTTCCAAGGACCGAGATAATTCAGACCGTAAATAGTACCTAGAGGTTGTCCAACCTGGTAAATGAAGTCATACATGCCGTCGTTGATACCTGTCAAGTTAGAAGCCACATATACGGTATTCTGGTCGCCCAGATTCTTGACCTTGTTCTTAAGGAATGAAACGTTCACCGTTGTCTCAAGATGCCAGTCTTTCTTCTCTATGATTTTACCTGTAATGGAGAAATCAAAACCGGAGTTCCTTATGCTTCCGATATTTGAAACTATGCTGCCACCGCCCATATAATTAGGAACAGATTTGTTGAGAAGCAAATCTCTTGTATCCTTGATATAGTAGTCAGCTTCAAGAGTAAGTCTGTCATTGAAGAATCCCAAATCCACACCGAAATCCGTCTGTGAAGTTGTCTCCCATTTGAGGTCCAGGTTAGAAGGATTTCCCATAGAGAGTCCGCTGCTTGACGAACCTGTAGTGAACGGATATGTCACATTAACGAATGACGACATTGTCGCATAAGGAGAGATCGCCTGACTTCCTGTAAGTCCCCAGCTGGCGCGTATCTTAAGATTGCTTATCGTCCTTGAGTCTTTGAGAAAACGCTCCTTGCTTATGTTCCAAGCCAAAGCGGCAGCAGGGAATGTGGAGAATTTGTTGCCTTCCGCAAATTTGGATGAGCCATCACGTCTTACAGACAATGATGCCAGATATCTTCCGTCGTACGAATAGTTGACGCGCCCGATGTATGAAAGCAGTGTCCACATAGAATATGAGCTTGAAGTCTTCTGTGTGCCTGCTTGAGACAGGTTGTCGTATTTCAAGTCCGGAAAATTCAGACCGATAGCCTGAGCATTCTGGTAATTGTATTTGTAAGACTGAGTCTCAACAGCAAGTACTGCGCTGATGTCGTGCTTACGGATAGACTTATTATAAGAGAGCTGCGATGTAGTCTGAATTGTCCTTGCCTGGGAGTTGCTAATTGAAGCACTGGATGTTCCCATTGACGCGGTCTCGCCAGTCCAGGATTTATTAGTATTGAAAAGAAAGTCACCTGCTACTTGAACATCGGCTACCAATCCTGGGATGAATTCATAACTTGCACCTCCGAGCATTGTCAAGAACGTTTTTTCTGAAATGTCCTCTTTATCATAAAGCAAGGCTAGAGGATTGGATTTAAGCGAACCATTGGTATCGCTGACTCTAAGCGTGACTCCGTCCGCTTCATAAGGTCCCATAGTAGGATTCCAGGCTATTGCCTGATTGATGACAGTAGATGCACCTGAATAGGCATTGTTATTCTTGCCGTTAGAACGGCTTGCGTTAATCTGGAATCTTACGTTGAATTTATCTGTGATCTTTGAATTTACGTTTGCGCGGACATTGAATCGGGAATAGTCAGACTCTTTTACAATTCCCTGTTGGTTCAGATAGTTGGCGGATACTCGATATTGGGTATTATCGTTTCCACCGTCCAAACTGATCTGATGCTGGTGAGAAATTGCCGTGCGCAATACTGCATCAAGATAATCATAACCTCCAGTCTTTCTGAATTCTGCGATTTGGCTGTCAGTATAAACCGGAGCCAGTCCGAAGGCCTTGTTGTGTTCGTTGTAGGTCTCGGCATATTCAGCTGCGCTGAGTAAATCATATTTCTTTATGATATTGGATATGCTGACGCTGCCATCGTATGTGATGTGGGCTTTTCCTTCACGGCTGCCACTCTTTGTGGTGATAAGAATAACACCATTGGCACCTCTTGAACCATAAATCGCAGTGGAAGATGCGTCTTTAAGCACTTCCATAGACTTTATGTCATTAGGATTGATGGAGTTGAAGTCTGCACCGACAAAACCGTCAATTACAAACAAAGGACTGTTGTCACCCAATACGGAATTTGCTCCGCGTACTCGGATTCTAACGTCTCCGCCCGGAGCACCTACAGTATTGGAAACTTGCACACCGGAAGCACGTCCCTGGAGCGCCTGATCTACTCGAGTTACCTTCTGATCTTTAAACGAGTTTGAACTGACCTGAGATAGAGCACCCGTAAGCGAACTCTTTTTAGCGGTACCATATCCGATCATTACTACCTCGTCGAGCAATGTGGAATCAGTAGATAACGTTACATTCAACGTAGTGCTGACATTGCCTGCCTCGACAAGTTTGGTCTCATATCCGAGACAGGAAAAGACCAGTTTTGTTCCGGGCAATACTGAGATTAAATAGTTTCCTTCGCTGTCCGTGACAGTGCCGGATGTAGTACCTTCTACTACGACGCCTGCTCCTATTACAGGCACACCTGATGCATCAGAAACAACTCCTTTAATCTGGATCTTGTTACTTTGTCCAGATGCCGTAACAATAGGCAGTAGTGCAAAGGAAAGTGATACAACAAGCGAGAATAGACGCATTGTCAAATACTTTTTCATTTTTTAGATGTTATTAGTTGGTTTGTGCCGGCAAGTTGAAGAATTCTTGAATCAAAATCAATTATTCGAGCCCTATTCGGCTACTGCAAAGACAATAATGCGCCTGCTGATTGCCACTGCATTTGAAAATTATCAAAATTCTATAAGCTTGAGCATCTGTAGGTTGCGCAAATTGCCCACCCCTGCATACTTGGATTGTCGGTCATTATTGCTAAATTTGATAAAACTATAGCCGACAAGTCTCTATGAATAAAAAGACCACAGTTCTTTTGATGACCGCATTTTTGATTCTATCCGTTTCAGAATCGATTATGACGGCTCTCCCGCTCATTAAGCCAATTAATAATATTTCCCATACCATATACGGAGGGAACAAGAAGGTCTGGGATATAGAGCCTGATGGCAATGGAACTGTTTATGTGGCTGCAAGCGAGGACCTCTGCATTTGGGATGGACAGGAATGGAGTAGCATCAAGGCCTTTTCTTGCATAAGAGATTTGCATTGGGATACTCTGACCCGTCGTCTGTATGCTTGTGGCGACAATTATTTTGGATACTGGAGTTTCGACTCTTTCGGCAGACTAGATTTCAAATTACTCTATTTCAACGAGGAGTCAATCAGAAAGCAGTTATTCTGGAGAATCATTCCGACAAAATCAGGTCTATATGTACAGACTCACGAATGCATATTTTCATATAACGAGGACGGTAATGAACTAAATGTTGTTATTGAAGGTAATGTAGGCTATATCATTACACATAACAATTATGTTCTGGGGCAAGTGGACGGTAAACTTTATAAATTTTCCGGCAGTGACTTGTCTGAATCCGGCATAAGTACGAATGACAGAATCGTTGATGCCCGGTATATAGACAATAATATAGTTTATATTACAGAATATGGCGGAATATTCATATATGACGGACAAAACGCGTACGAACTTTTCCCAGAACTGAATGGTACCCTGCGTGATGTCAGAGTGTTTTCTGCAAAAATTATGGACGATGGGAGTTTTCTGCTCGGTACAGTTCTAGACGGTGTTTACATCGTTGACAACGAGGGTAAAACAAAAGAGCATTTCAATACGAAAAACGGTCTGAAGTATTCCACCGTGTTATGCTTGTCAGTTGATAATCAGAATACTTATTGGTTTGGGCTTGATGGAGGGCTTGCCAGCTATGACAAATATGATTATGCACTTGTGTATGACAGTAAGGACAGAGATATCGGCGATGTTTATAGCTCCATAATTTGGAATAACCGTCTATATCTGGGTACAAATGAAGGGCTGTATTGGGCTGATGAATACGGAATAACACATAAAATAAAGGGATTAAACGGTATTACGTGGCGACTTGAAAACTGCGGGGAATTCTTGGCTGCGGAAATAGACGGGGTTTTGTATACGGTATATCCGGATGGTCATTATAAGAAGGTCCTGGCAAACATTGAGAATCTGTCTTCGTGGAAAGGTATTGACAACCTGTATTGGTGTTCAAATTCTCAATCAATCTTGCTTTTGGAGAAGAAGAACGGGGAACTTATTGTCAGAAATTGTTTGTCAACTACAATACAGTTCACCCACGTTCCCGTAATAAATGACAATCTGGGTAACTTGTGGGTTCATGGACTGAATGGCGGCGTTCAGCGTTTGTCATTGGATCCGGAGAAGAGAACTATTCTGAGTACATCATTCTATGAAGCTGGGACGAATGACCATAACTGCGTCAAAGCATTTTATGTGGACAAAAACGTGGTGTTTGTAAGCGGGAAAGATTGTTACCTATATAATGTCGATACTGATGAACTGACTTACTCCACATATTATTCAAATCTGTGCAAAGTGCTGGAACGCGATGTCGTGTCGTTTTATCAGAAAGGCAACAAATACTTCAATTATGACGGCAGGTCTATGTTTCTGATCCAGCGCAACGAAAGAAATTCAGAATATTTTCCTCAGACATTGAAATATACCGCTCAAGATTTTTCGGAGAACTACAGCACTTTCACGGAATTGAACGATTCTCTAGTCGCAATCGGATGCAATAATGGTTTAGTTGTATTCAATGCAAATATTCAGAATCGTCAGGTGAGTACTAATCTGGAAATTGCCCAGTGTTGTTATGATGTTGATGACGAAACCCGATTCTCGATTTTGTCCGACATCGGTAATGTTAGTATACCGTACAATGCGACAAATATCCGACTTAAAATTCGTGGCTTATCTCATTACAAGACAGTTTATTACTCGATTGATAACCGGGAACGGTATATGATCAGCGGCAATTCTTATGTATTTGTGCCGCACCTGAACGGAGGGAATCATTCTATTATATTTACAGGTGCCGATGGAGACGAACTGCTGTCCTTCGGTATTCGGGTCGAACGTCATTGGATGCTTTCTTGGTGGTTTATTCTGCTCTGTTTGACATCCTTAGTGGCAATAATTCTGCTCGCTAGAAAGATTTATCATCTAAAAGTGGAAGAGCGTAGACAAGGCTACGAGTCGGAAATGGCAAAACAAATGGAGCAGGAGCGGATAAAATATGAGAATGAGAAGTTGTCTTCAGAATTGTGTCAGCGGAATGCGAAACTTACGACTCTGGCGCTTAATGACATTACTGTCAATAATATGCTGAAAGAGATAGAAACGGAGATTCTAAAGGTATCCGAAAAGTCGAAAGAACTTAAAACTGATCTTCAACCATTGAAGCGCATCGTAGAAAGGTATTTCCGAGAGAACGGTTCGTGGTCGGCATTCGAGACATACTTCAATTGTGTTTATGACGGATTTTTTGACAGGCTTAGAGCAAAATATCCGCAACTGACACAAAATGATCTGAAGATTTGTTCTTACATCAGGCTTGGAATGTCAACAAAAGAAATCGCATCCCTGATGAATATTGAAGTCAGCAGCGCCGAATCCGCCCGCTATCGTTTGCGCAAAAACATCGGTCTTACCGCAAATGAGTCATTGTCAAAGTTGATTCAGAGTATATAGTTGCGCTATTCGATGGATAATTTCTCCTATCTTTGCTAAGCAATATAGAATCAATTATAATGAAAGTACATATTTTCCAAACCGGTAAGGTTCACGTCTCTCCATATCTGCCATTTGGAGGGGATGACTGTGGCATACTTAAGGCTTCCGGCATTACGACCCCGAAAAAAGACTGGTTATGGCTTCCGGTCAGCGCCTATCTTGTAGAGCATCCGAAGGGGCTGATTCTCATCGATACCGGGTGGCACCGCGAGATGAGTCCAGATGGAGTTTATGACAGGAAGGCGCAAATCCGTTCCCTCGGCTCCGCACTCCTATATAGCATCAACCAAGGGTGTATCGCAAAGGGCGAGGCCATAGATGAGCAACTTGCAGCTCTTGGCATAAAGCCTTCCGACCTTGACTATGTTCTCTTGACCCACCTCGACTGTGACCACGCCAATGGATTGATGCAAGTTTCCGACGCAAAGAGGATTCTCGTGTCAAACGATGAGTTAAGTCAGCACAACCTTCGCAAAGGTCTTGTGGAGCGCATTCGCTATCAGAGCCGTTGGTGGGATGGGACGCGACTGGAAGGCTTCGACTGGAACGGTACAGATGGTCCGGTGGGCAAATCATTCGACCTCTTCGGTGACGGCTCTGTTGTGATGGTGAATATTCCCGGTCATAGCGCGGGTCAGTGTGCTGTGAAACTTACTAATGCAGAGGGTAAGTTCGTGCTGCTCTTCGCAGATGGCGGATATGCGAGGAAGTCTTGGGAAGAACTAATAACTTCCGGAATATCACAGGACAAGGCCCTCCAGAAAAAGTCTCTCCAATGGATACGGGAGCAAAGCCTGTCTACCGACTGCGTTGAGTCCCTCGCAAACCACGATCCTTATGTAAAACCACATATCATAGAGCTATGAACACCGCGATAATCATAGGCGCGACATCCGGCATAGGCAGGGAAATCGCATCTCTTCTGGTCGCTGAAGGGTGGCGCGTTGGGATTGCCGGCAGACGTGCCAAAGCCTTGGAAGAGTTCCGCTCAAAATATGGAGATGAACGTGTCAGAGTGGCTCAGTTGGACGTGATTGATGAAAATTCAACAGCCGCCCTCGAGACTCTTTTGGCGGAAACAGGCACGCCCGACCTGTTTCTCTATGTCTCCGGCGTTGGATACCAAAATAGAGAGCTAGCCCTTGACAAAGAAATCCGCACTGTTCGGACCAACTGCGAAGGAATGGTTCGGATGGTGGATTATTTTATAGGCTATGTGCGCAGTCATCCAGGGTCGTACGACAAGACACGCAAGGCGCACATCGCCGTCATTACTTCTATAGCCGGCACTGCGGGCATAGGGACGGCGCCTGCATATTCGGCCACAAAAAAGATGCAACAGACCTACATTTCCGCACTCGTACAGCTTTCCAGAATGGAAAAAATACCCGTACGCTTCACCGACATCCGTCCGGGCTTCGTTGCTACTGACATCCTGAATCCAGCAAAGCGTTACCCGATGATGCTCTCAAAGGAGAAGGCTGCGTACTGCGTGATGAAAGCGCTCCGCCGACGGAAAAGAGTCAGCGTATTTGACTGGCGTTGGAGCATCGTTGTTTTCCTCTGGCGGCTCATTCCCTGCAGTCTTTGGGAAAGGATGACCTTTGTAAAAAACTGATATTGAATTGGAGAAAAGTCAAGTTATTTACGTAAAAAACTTGACAAACCTAATTCAGAGTATATAGCAGAGTTGCACTATTCGATGGATTCAATCCGTGAACGGATATCGTCAAGGACCTCACCTTTGTAGGAGAAGAATTTTGGTCCCTGATAGGCGCCGGATGTGTTACGTTTCTCAGCAGGCATAAATGTGCCGACAAAAGGCGAAAGCTTGAAGATGCGTCCATCATATTCAATCTGGTCATCGCTGGCAACTTTGACTTTGATTCCGGTAGGGACAAAAGTCAGTTCAGCTCCGATGGGGATATTGACCATACTGAACTTGAATCGAGGGCGATGTGGTGCAACGGGTTTTGCGGGAGATGCCGTGTCGTCCAATTTTTTAACTACTGGCTGGTTATTCTCATACATAGTGATGACTGCATCATCCAGAATCATTGCTTCATCTTTGAATATTTCGAGGGCGAGTTCCGGCTTGATATTGAAGAATTCGCGGCTTTGACGGATTCGGAGGTCGGTCAGTCGGTCAATAGCCTTGTGAATCTTCTTCTCGACGATGTCATATTTTTCAGTTTTAAGCGTCGCATAGATTTCAAAGGGGAGAGGTACGGCTGTGTTGTCCAGTTCCTTGGAACGGATATCTACAGGGCGTGAACTTTTCCCGATCTTGACCCAGTCTTCGCGGAAACTGGGATTTGTTAGTATGTATACATAGCCTGGTTCTTTAGCCATAATTGATGCGGTGTTTTGCGTTCTATTTTTTTGCGTGCACTTGAGAATAACTCTGTGTCAAATTTTGTTATTAGTCAACATCTTACGCACTTCTTTGTCGAAGTCTGAATCTATCTTCTGTGTAGGGTCAAACTGGGCATATTCCGTCTCGGCTTTCTTTCTTGCCTGTTCTGCGGAAATCTTTCCCTTGTCAGGGAGGATCTGATAGCGACGGAATGTGAGGAATTCATTGACACTAGCGGAAAACTGCTCCATATTGAATGTATTCTCTCGCTCAATGAGATCTTCAATATAATCGAAGTATCCAGCTACGGCACGCTCCAATTGCCTGATTTCTTTCCCCTGAAGATAATTCTTGGCGATGCTTACATCTGATTTCAGAATGCGACCGTCCGGAGCATTCTTCCAAGTAGTCAGCCCCATATTTGGCTTGGTGTTGTCTGCGTTTGAATAGACGATTTCCGCGGCTGTCTGACCTGTAATGGCGTAGTGGAAACGGTTCTGAATCATTGCGTAGAAGTCGCGCGTAGTAGGGGAGTTGCTGTCGTAATCGATGCTGCACTCGGCATAGATATCCGTAATCTGTTGCCAGATGCGGCGTTCGCTTGCTCTGATGGATCGTACCCTCTCCAGCAATTCTCGAAAATAGTCCTTTCCGAAGATTGCCGTGCCCTGTTTCAGCCGCTCATCGTCCATTGCAA
>CAVENC010000004.1:0-2122 GCA_963617065.1 Butyricicoccaceae bacterium | reverse complement strand
ATCTTCGGCAGTATGTGCAAAAATTGCACATACTGACGCCTCTACTAGTTCACAGGTATCGAAAATGTTTTTCAGATGTTTCGTAATGACTGTCCTATCTACTCCAAACAGCTGCGCCATCGCTTTCTGCGTGCACCAGATTGTTTCATCTTTTATGACCACCTGCACCTTGCCGGTGTCTTCCGGCATATTGTACAAGGCAAATTGAATCTCTCCTTCCATCTTTCTTCTGTCATTTATTCAACTCAAACAAATATACTCAAAATTATTGATGAGTCCGTGTTAGTCTAAGAGCCTCCGGTGTGAAATCTTTCTTTCTGCTGATTCTCTATTACTGACTACAATATCCTGAAAGCGGGAATTTTTTCCTTCGATATTCCCGATATTAGAATGCGATATTGCGATTTTTTGCTTGTGGTCGCTTATAATATTCTATCGATTTTGGTGTAATTAGCATTTTTATTAATTTTGTTATGATGGTCTCTAGCATCCGGTTACAAAACAGATTCTACAACTATAGCAATATGACTCGAAGAGAACTATACCAACAATTTATAAATGAGTTTCCGATAGAAAATCTTAAAAATCTTCCGATCGAAAGATACACTAACCTACAATACAATTCTTTCTGTTATTGGCTCGAGTTTAAATTGAAAGGACTCGGTAGGTTGGGTGGCCCGAATACAAAATACGGCATATATAAGCATAAACAATCCAATACGATTTCAGGTTTCAACTCCGATGATGAGTATACCTGGTTTGGTCGACTTGGGGACAATCGTACCGAGGCTTATTCTAGGGTAATTGCCGAAGTGAGCAGAATAGCGGAACTTGCCAACGATTGTAAGTTTGATGATATTGAAAGCGAAAATGGGGTATTATACAATATAGTGAAATGGAAGATCGCTTTTCTGTATTCCAATGAGAAGTTACTTCCTATGTATAGGAAGGATATGCTGGAGGAACTTGCCGCATATTATGGTATGGATAATCCGGGAAACGCATCGCAGGCGGAATTAAACACCTATATTCTCAGCCAAAAAGGAGATAGGGATTTATATGAGTTTTATGATGAACTTCTTGAGATACGCAAACGTAAGTCCTCTGATGCAGAGAAAGATACAAACTCGAAAGAGTCCCCTAGATATTGGATTTATCAGCCAGGACAAAAATCCAGTAAATGGGAGCGTTGTATAAGTGACGGTATAGCTTGTATCGGTTGGGAAGAGTTAGGAGACCTATCAGGTCTGGACTCAGTAGAATCTGCAAAGATCGAACTGCAAAACACATATAATCAAAAAGACAGTTCATTTAGAAATGACGCTCTTGCCGTTTATGAATTCTCCCATAAGATCAAGCCTGGTGACATTATTTTTGCGAAATCTGGACGAGATAAATTACTCGGAAGAGGTGTTGTTGCTTCTGGCTATGAGTTTGTTGAATCATATGAAGATTACAATAACGTAATAAGAGTGGATTGGCAGAAAACCGGGGTTTGGAACGCGCCTTGCGATTCTGTGGTGAAGACATTGACTGACATCACCCCATACCCGGACTATGTGCATAAACTGGACGCTGTTTTCGCTGATGAAGAAACCGAAAATTATTGGTTCTTGGTCGCCAATCCTAATATATGGAGTCTTTCAAGTCTTGGAATCGGTGAGGAAACCGATTATACGCTTTACAACAAAAACGGTAATCCAAGACGTATCTTTCAGAATTTCAAAGACGCAAGAGCTGGAGATATGGTTGTCGGCTATGAATCCGGTAACATCAGAAAGGTAACATCACTCTGTGAAATTTCTAAAAGCATTGAGGAAACAGATGGGAAAAGAATCTATTTCCGTAAAATTCGCTCATTGGCAGTTCCTATAGACTATAACGAAATACAAAGCCAACCGGAACTGTCATCAATGGAATTCCTCAAAAATAGTCAAGGCTCGCTCTTTAAGTTGACAAAGATAGAATATGAAACTCTGCAGGATATGATTCTTGAGCGGAATCCTGTCGCAATTCAAACAGACAATGAGAAGTATACAAAAGCTGATTTCCTGTCTGAGGTGTATATGAATGAATCAGAGTATGACAGGCTGGTCGCGTAGCTCAAGTATAAGAAGAATAT
>CAVENC010000003.1:16923-115888 GCA_963617065.1 Butyricicoccaceae bacterium | reverse complement strand
CTTTTTATTCAATCACTCATCACAATATAAAAAGCGGTCTACTGCGTTGTTCTCCCAAAGAGGTAGCGCCCTTCGCTCAAAATCGCAGGAAAAATTCGCTCCGGGCATCTGCCTCTTTTGGATATCCTGCAGATGAGTAATAAGAAACATATTCGGAGCGTAGCGACCGAAGGGGTATCGGGGAATCCTTTCCCCGGTAAAACTTCTACCGCACCGGAGGTGCGAAATAGTCCATCGGGACAGCAGGCACCATCCTGCCACGGAGTGGCTGAGGGTAAACAAAAAGAGGATGACTGGAAATGTTTCCAGTCATCCTCTTTTCGTGCGGAAGCGGCAGGATTCGAACCTGCGAACCGCTTAAGGGCGGTCAACTGTTTTCGAGGCAGCCTCCTTCAGCCACTCGGACACGCTTCCTTGTAAAAGTTAAGATTGACTGGAATGGCTTCACAGTCAATCTCCACAACTTTCTAGGCGTAAAATTACGGCAACTCTACGGATTTAACAACTTTTTCCGCCAAATTCAGGAACGCAAGTCCGTCCGGGCGGGTTGAGAGTGCGGCAGGTTCACCGGCATCTCCGTTTTCCCTGATGCTCTGGACTATAGGAATTTGTCCGAGCAGAGGAGTGTTGTATTTCTCCGCCATCCTTGCGCCACCGTCCTTTCCGAAGATATAATACTTGTTGTCAGGCAGTTCTTCAGGAGTGAACCACGACATATTTTCCACAATACCGAAAATACGTCTGTTGATGTTCTTGTTGCGGAACATATCCACGCCTTTTTCAACATCGGCCAAAGCGACATCCTGAGGAGTGGTTACGATGACTGCTCCCTCCATAGGAATGTCCTGCACAAGGCTTATATGGATGTCACCTGTTCCAGGAGGCATATCTATGAGAAGGAAATCCAGAACGCCCCAACGGACTTGAAGAATCATCTGTTTCAGCGCGTTGCAGGCCATAGGACCTCTCCATATCAATGCTTGTCCCGGCTCTGCGAAATATCCGATTGACATCCACTTGACGCCATATTTTTCGATAGGCATTATGATCTCGTTGTCGCCTTCCTTGACAGCTTCAGGCAGAGCGCCCTCGGTAGCTGTCATTTTAGGGACAGACGGTCCATATACATCAGCATCTGCAAGGCCGACTTTGTATCCGAGTCTTGCCAGTGCAACCGCCAGGTTTACTGCCACAGTTGATTTTCCGACGCCGCCCTTGCCTGAAGCGACTCCTATGATATGGCGGACATTGTTAAGTTCATCCAACGACAAGTTAAGCCCTGTCTGCTTCTTCGGAGCATTCTCCTCTTTTACGATAGTCTTTACTTCAACGTCTTTGACCTCCGGCGCGTGCCTGAAGATTGCTGCTTTTGTGCTGCTTACTATATATTCTGTGAGCGGGTCGCGATGTTTCGGAAATGCCAGCGTCACAATGACTTTGTCTCCGTCAATCTCGACTTTGTCCACAAGCCCGAGCTCCACGATGTTGCGGTCTCCCTTTGCAGGATGCGTAACATCATAGAGCATTTTCATTATTTCATTTTCCTTCATATCTCTAAATTGTTCAATGATAGGATACTACTTCACGATATTCATTTCTTTGAGAAGATATCCGGCGCCTCCGAATTTGTCCATCATAAACAGGACGTAACGGATATCAACGCAGATACATCTCTGCAAGTCAGGCTCGAACATTACGTCGCTCGACATTGACTCCCAGTTGCCGTCGAATGCGAGACCGATCAGTCGGCCTTCTGCATCGAGTACCGGGCTGCCTGAATTTCCTCCGGTGATGTCGCAGTTAGTCAGGAAACAGGTAGGAACCTTGCCTTCAGCATTGGTATATTGGCCGAAATCTTTGGCGTTGTACAGCTCTTTTACTTTATCCGGAACTCGGAACTCGTAATTGTCAGGATCTTCCTTTGCGATAACTCCTGCCAATGTCGTATAATATTTATAGTCAATTCCGTCTGCCGGTGAATAACCTTTAACTGTACCATAAGTCAGTCGCATAGTGAGGTTTGCGTCAGGGTAAGAAGGCTTGCCTTTTTCCCATTCGAGCAGTCCTGCGGCGAACTTCTTGTGTGCTTCTGAAATGACAGACTCGCTGACTATAAGCCTTTTGTAAATAGGCAGATATACGGATACGACTGCGTTGTATAGGGTAACGGCTGGGTCATTGGAGAAATCGCGCATTGATGGATTACTGTTCTTAAGCTTCTCTTCTGAAGCCAGGAAGCTGTTGTTGAACAGATAATCTACGTATTTGTCGATATCCATTGTCGCGAAATCATAGCCTTCGATTTCAAGATAATCGGTTGGCCTTGCATTTTCCCTGTAGAACTTAAGCAGTCCTGCGGCCATTTTGCGCTCAAGAGGTTCATTGTAATCTTTGTAAGACGGCAGAATTGCATCTTTGCCGGCCTGGATGGCAGCAGTTGAGTCTTCCGGATTGATTTCTCTTTGTGACACAAGTCCCTGGGCGAAGTCGCCGACAAGATCGAGGATGCCTATATTGAACGGAGCCTCAATCAGCAGTCTGTATGCCAATGCGTCGGCAGTGGAGCTATCAACTGCAGCCTTGATGTCATCCAAAGCGGAACCATATTCAGCGACTCTTTTCTTGTTGGCATTGACCCACTTCATAAAAGCGGCCTCCTTCTTTTCTTCGCGTCCGATTATGTTGAGGTTTTCAAATGCCTTCTTTTCGCCGATCCATTTTTTCCAGCCGTTTGATGAGCCGGCATATTTGCTGGCGTACTGAAGACGCACAGTCGGGTCAGCCTCCATACCCTCTTTCATAATGTTCTGTCTCAGAGTCCTGGCTGCGATACTGACGTCCTGCTTTTTAATCATCTCCTGCAGGCTGGCTGCGGACTGGAATCTCTGCGTGTGTCCGGGATATCCCATTATCATAGCGAAGTCGCCCTCGCCTACGCCTTTGAGCGACACCTTGAGAGATTGCTTAGGGGTGTATGGAATATTGTCCTCGGAGTATTCAGCAGGCTCATTATCCTTGCCCGCATACACGCGGAACATAGAAAAGTCGCAGGTGTGACGAGGCCACATCCAGTTGTCAGTTTCACCTCCGAATTTACCCATAGATGCAGGCGGAGCGCCCACGAAACGGACGTCCTTGTAAATCTTGTCTATAATGAGGTAGAATACATTGTTATTGTAGAAACTTACAATTCTCACAGTGCAGTTCGGATTTGCCTTCTGGGCGGTCTCGATGAGCTGTTTATGAGCTGCTGCGTATGCCTTGTCTGCAAGTTCTTCCGCATTTGTGCTGTCTTTGAACTCCTTCAGTGCCGCCGTGCGCGCTTTCTCGAGAATATCTGTGACGTCTGTCATACTCTGCAAGAAGCGGACAGTAAGTCCCGGTACAGGTATTTCTTCCGTATTCTTCATAGCCCAGAATCCGTCCTCAAGATAGTTGTGTTCCGGTGTGCTGAGTTTCTGGATGGAACCATATCCGCAGTGGTGATTGGTTACAAGGAGTCCCTTGTCCGAAATGATCTCTCCTGTGCAACCGCTGCCGAACTGTACAATGGCGTCTTTGAGTGAGTTATGATTGATGTCGTAGATCTGTTCAGGTGTCAGTCTGCATCCGATGTTCTCCATCGCCTTGCTGTTCATCTTCTGCAGAAGCGGCAATAGCCACATTCCCTCGTCCGCACTTGCGCTGAATGCAAGCATTGCCATAGCGGAGAGTGTAAGAAAAATTTTTCTCATATAAATAATCGTGTGTTTTATTTCAAAAAAACTTCGCAAAGATACGAAAATCAAAACAATGTAGGCTCAAGTTCCTTCGGATGGAAACTCATCCTGTGGTAAGGTGTATATCCGTATTTCTTTATGGCCTGGATATGCTCAGGCGTAGGGTATCCCATATTCCGGTCCCATCCATATTGCGGATATTCCAGAGCCAGCTTCCTCATATATTCATCCCTGTACGTCTTTGCGAGTACGGACGCTGCTGCTATTGATGCATAAGTGGCGTCGCCCTTGACGACTGTCTGATAATTTGCTGGCCCGTATGTGTCAAAAGGGCGGAACTTGTTTCCGTCAATCAGCAGAAATTCCGGCTTTGGCGTCAATCTCAAGACAGCGCGCTGCATTCCCGTTACGGATGCCCAGAGAATGTTCAATTCATCGATTTCTGCTGGACTGACTTCCTCGACGGCCCAGGAAATGGCTTCTTTCTCGATTACGGACCTTACGAGATCCCTGTGTTTCTCTGTCATTTTCTTGGAGTCGTTCAGAAGCGGATGATGGAAATCTTTTGGAAGAACTACGGCCGCGGCGAATACCGCACCTGCCAACGGGCCTCTGCCGGCCTCATCGCATCCTGCCTCCAACAAGTTCTCGTGCAGGAAATTTTTGAGATGGGGAATGTTCATATTTCTGACGTAGTGTTTCCGTTATCGTGTGTTGATAAAATAAGGGCGTCCGGTTTGACCCGCTGCTCGAATGGGATACGAATTTAATCAAAATATTCCGGAAACCGGCCTTGGGAATGTCAGCTGATGAATTGATAACTTGAGCTGCGTCTGGAGATTGTGACTTGTTTCTTCCGTGGCAACAAATAGTTATCATTTATTGACTGACCGGCATTTAAGAATCGTAAAAAATATGCGCCATTTCGGCGAATTTTACCACCTTTCCTTGATTTGGGCGTACTGCCGACGTAGTTTTGCGAAGACAATAAATTTTATCGTTATGGCAACAAACGAACATCAACTGCTGACAACTTATAGAAAGCTGGAGCGTAAACTCGTCAGGGAAGAAGTTTATAGAAACAGGAAAGTTTCATTTGCATCGCTTTGTGCAGAATTGGGTGTTTCCCCAAAGATTATGGACAGATTACTCCTTCAAGAACTGGGTATGACCGGCAGACAACTGATGCGCTCGTTCAGAATTACATCGTCCAGCCTGTAGGTGACGTTTTTTAAGAAATGAAGTAGGCTTGGTAAAATGTTTTAACTTTATATTGACAATGCTTTTATATTTTATTAGATTTGCGTTAGAAGCGGTGCTGAAAACCCCTGATTTGAAAGTTTGGGCGTCATCTCAGTCAGGCTTCCGGGCGTGATGCGAATCCGCTTGTAACATAATTATAAACTAATAACACTCTAAGGTCATGAAATCCTATTCTACTAAAGACATCCGGAACGTGGTCTTGCTTGGCAGTACCAAGTCAGGCAAGACCACATTAGCGGAAGCTATGCTTTACGAGGGTAAAGTCATTGACAGACGTGGCACCGTTGAGGCCAAGAACACAGTTTCCGATAATACTGAAATAGAGCAGATGAATCAGAGATCGATATTCTCTACACCGCTTTATGCAGAATTTATGGATACGAAGTTCAATATAATTGATACTCCGGGTGCGGATGATTTCGTCGGCGGAGCAGTGTCTGCGTTCAAGGTGTGCGAAAACGGCATTCTTGTCATAAATGCGCAGCAGGGAGTGGAAGTCGGGACTGAGATTTTTGCACGTTACGCAGATAAATACAAAGTACCTATTATAATAGCAGTCAATCAGTTGGATACTGAGAAAGCGGATTGGGACACCGTTCAGGCAAGTTTGAAAGAAGCATTCGGAAACAAGCCTGTGATTGTGCAGTTCCCTGTCAACCCGGGACCGTCGTTCGATGGTTTTGTGGATGTACTTAAGATGAAATACTACCATTTTAAGGACGAAAATGGTACCAGAGAAGATCTGGAGATACCTGAAAATCTGAAGGATGAGGCTGAGATTCTAAGGCAGACGCTTATTGAAACTGCCGCGGAATATGATGATACATTGATGGAAAAATTCTTTGAGGCGGGTTCTCTTACAGAAGATGAGATACGTAAGGGATTGGGCGTCGGAATCAGAGAAGGAAAAGTTCTTCCTGTATTCTGTCTCTCAGCCAAGAAGGATATCGGCGTCAAGAGGCTTATGGAATTTACCATCAGAACCTCCGCATCGCCGGAAATTACCAAGACATTGACAAGAGAAGGTGAAGAAGTTGTATGCAAACAGGAAGCACCGGTTTCTCTTTTCATATATAAGACAGATGTTGAGTCACACCTTGGCGAAGTTTCTTATTTCAAGGTGATGAGTGGCGAATTGGACGAAGGAATGGACTTGGAGGATGCCGCTACTGGCAACAGAGAGCGTATATCCACAATCTATGCTGTGGCCGGCTCGAAGAAGGAGAAGGTTACGGATATGAGAGCCGGAGATATCGGATGTACCGTGAAGTTGCGTGCGGGAAAGACAAACGTGACATTGTCCCAGCCGGGAACAGGCATTGTGTATGAAAACATAAAGTTCCCTGCACCTAAATATCGTACGGCAGTCAAGGCGAAGGTTCAGGCGGACGAGGCAAAACTGGGCGATGCTTTGAACAAGATTTCAGCTCAGGACCCTACGGTGGTTGTCGAGTATTCCAAGGAATTGAAACAGACGATATTGAGCGGACAGGGAGAACAGCATATAAATGTTGTGAAGTGGAGATTGGAGAATGAATTCAAGGTGGATATAGAACTGTTCCCTCCGAAGATTCCTTATCGCGAGACTATAACCAAACAGGCTACCGCCGAATATCGTCACAAGAAGCAGTCGGGTGGTGCCGGACAGTTTGGAGAAGTGCATCTGTTGATTTGTCCTATCGTTGAGGGCGTTCCATTTACCAATAAGTTCAAGATTGACGGAAAAGATGTTACTCTCAATGTGAAGAGCCAGGAGGCTTGCGACCTGGATTGGGGCGGAAAGTTGGAGTTCTATAACTGCGTTGTGGGCGGTGCAATCGATGCGCGCTTTATGCCGGCTATCCTCAAAGGTATTATGGAGAAGATGACGGAGGGCCCTCTCACCGGTTCATACGCACGAGACATCAGGGTGTTTGTCTATGACGGAAAGATGCATCCGGTGGATTCCAATGAAATCTCTTTCGTTCTTGCTGCGCGCAATGCGTTCAAGGAGGCATTCCGTAACGCAGGTCCAAAGATTATGGAACCTATCTATAATCTGGAAGTGTTGACGCCGAGCGAATATATGGGCGCTTGTATGTCTGATCTGCAGAACAGGAGAGCTATAATCGAAGGTATGGGAAGTGACAAAGGCTTCGAGGTTATTAAGGCAAGAGTCCCGTTGGCTGAATTGTACAGGTATTCTACCGCGTTGAGTTCTCTCACATCGGGAAGTGCTACATTCTCTATGCAGTTCGCTGATTATCAGCCAGTACCTGGAGATGTTCAGACTAAACTTCTTGCCGAATATGCGGCTAACGATACGGAAGAATAGTTAAAAAGAAAGTTGTTGCATTTCTAGGAACTGCTTCAAATCAGCTTCCTAGTATATAAAATTGGACAACTTGAAGATATGGGGAAGAATGTTTGACTTTAGTCTGAGAAAGACAGGGTCAGACATTCTTTTTTAAGTTTTTATGGGCTATTGAGGAAAAAGGGCTAACTTGCAGAGAATAACAGGGAATGAAAAGACCTGGAGAGAAAAACTGCTACTAAAAACAGCTTCTGAAAACCAAATAATAATAGAATGAAGAAGATACTGCTAATTATTGTTGCGCTGACAGTAATGTTTCAGGCAAAAGCATTGCAGCGACAGACCGTCATCAATATCCGGACAAATGATATCTCATTGGTTTTGAGAGTCAACACCGACGGGCATCTGAACACTTTGCATTTCGGGGGAGCAATCGACGACGCTTCGATTTTTGCCGATTACAAAAGTGGAATTACCGGCAATCACGGGACTCCTTATGAGTCATATCCTACTCAGGGTAGCCGCAATTTTAATGAGCCGGCATTGGCGATGACGCATAAGAATGGCGACCTCAACACGGATCTTCGCTATTTCAGCCACGAAGTCAAGCAGGTGGATGCCAATGTTACAGAGACCACAATCCGTCTGACTGATGATGCTGAAGGCACGGAAGTGGACTTGGTATATACTGCATACAAGAAGCAGAATGTGATTCTTTCTCATTCGGTGATAAGGAATAATGAAAAAGGTTCGGTAGTTCTCAGAAATTACTATTCTTCTGCTTTGCCGATAAGGGCTGAAAAATATCTGCTTACACATCTTCACGGCAGTTGGGCGCACGAAAATCGTGTCGAGCATACTGTGCTTGATCACGGCACGAAGAGTATAGAATGCAGGAAGGGTGTAAGAACCACTCACTCGGAAAATCCTGCTTTTATGCTGAGCCTGAATACCGATTCGTTCAATGAGAATGCCGGAGAAGTGATTGCGGGTACAATCGTATGGAGCGGTAACTTTAAATTGAACTTCGAATTGACTGAATTCAATATCCTGAACATCCTTGCCGGCATAAATCCATATTCCGGTGAATACACTTTGAAGAAAGGTGAGTCATTCACGACACCAGATGTGGTGTGGACGTGGACGGATGAGGGTGCCGGCCAGGCCAGCAGAAATCTTCACAGATGGGCTCGCGATTACCAGTTACATAACGGCTCAAATATGGCTCCTACACTTCTTAATAGCTGGGAAGGCGCCAGATTTGACTTTACTACCAAGACATTGACGGATATGATAGATGATGCAGCGTCAATGGGACTTGAGATGTTTGTGCTTGATGACGGCTGGTTCGGAAACAAATATCCGAGAAATTCAGACAAAGCCGGACTTGGTGACTGGCAGATAAACTCGACAAAACTTCCAGAGGGTATCGATTATGTGGCGTCCTATGCGCACGACAAAGGCCTGAAGTTCGGAATATGGATTGAGCCTGAGATGGTCAATCCTAAGAGCGAACTATATGAGAAGCATCCGGACTGGATTGTGAAGGATAAGGCACACGATACTCCTCAAATGAGAAATCAATATCTCCTGGATCTGACGAATCCGGCAGTGCAGGATTTCGTATTCGATGTGTTTGATAATACGATGAAACTCTCGGACAAAATTGACTATATCAAGTGGGATGCGAACAGGCACGTGGAGAATGTCGGTTCCGCATATCTTCCGTCTGATGCGCAGTCTATGTTTTGGGTAAAATATGCGCAGGGGTTCTACTCTGTGATGGAGCGTATCCGCAATAAATATCCTCACGTGCTGGTGCAGGCCTGTGCTTCAGGTGGTGGGCGAATAGAATATGGCGCGCTCAAATATTTTGATGAAGTGTGGACAAGCGATGATACTGAAGCACTTGTGAGAACGCAGATTCAGTACGGATTCAGCCTATTCTATCCAGCCTGCATTATGGGCTCGCACGTTTCAGAAGTGCCTAATCAGCAGAACAAGAATGTGACGCCGATAAAATTCCGCTTTGATATCGCCGCTTGTGGAAGGCTTGGAATGGAATTGCAGCCAAAAACGATGAATGATGCAGAGAAGGCTTTCGCCAAGAGAGCCATAGAAAGTTACAAAGGTTTCCGCGATATTGTTATGAACGGGGATCTGTATCGTCTAGGTTCTCCTTATGACGAGAACGGAGAATTCGGTCTGATGTATGTTACTGAAGATAAGCAGAAAGCCGTGCTGTTCATATATAGAATAGCGTACGACTCCCGCTGTGTGGCGGCTCAGATTCGTTTGACCGGACTTGATGCTACAAAAGACTACCGTGTGACTGAACTCAATGTTGACAAGTCTTCAAGTTGGTTCTCCGGTAAGGTGCTCTCCGGCTCAATGCTTATGAATAAGGGAGTGAATCCTCCGTATAGGGCTATATATGAGAGCGGAGTATTCCTCTTAGAGGCCGAATAAAAAGCGGTCTGCCGCGTTGTTCTCCTTGTCCAAAGAATCCAAAAGAGACAGCGCCCTTCGCTCAAAATCACAGGAAAAATTCGCTTCTGGCATCTGCCTCTTTTTGATGTATTGCCGATGAGTTATTAGGAATCAATTCGGAACGAAGTGACCGAAGGGGTTTCGGGGAACCCTTTCCCCGGTAAAACTTCAACCGCACCGTGAGGTGCGAAATTGTCCCTCGGGACAGCAGACGCTAGCCTGCAGGGGTTAGGATTCCGGAGGGTGGTGCTAGCGCCATCCTGTCACGAAGCGACTGAGGGTACACATAAAAAAGGACGGCCAGGATTTTATCCCAGCCGTCCTTTTTATGTGTAGTTCCGATTATTCGCTCTTGCGGATATCAAGATGGAGCTCGTCCAACTGAACCTGATCGATGGTTGAAGGGGAATCAATCATAACATCGCGGCCCTGATTGTTCTTAGGGAATGCAATGTAGTCGCGGATCGAGTCGCTTCCTCCGAACAGGGCGCATACTCGGTCGAAACCGAATGCCAAACCTCCGTGAGGCGGTGCTCCGAACTTGAAGGCATTGATGATAAAGCCGAACTTGTATGCTGCCTCTTCCTTGCTGATGCCGAGAACTTCGAACATTCTCTCCTGAAGATTAGCCTCGTGGATTCTGATGGAACCGCCACCGAGCTCTGTTCCGTTGAGGACAAAGTCGTATGCATTTGCGCAAACTCTTTCGAGGTCTTCCTTCTTGTCACTGTAGAACAAATCCAAGTGCTCTGGCTTCGGAGCAGTGAACGGATGGTGCATAGCATAGAACCTCTGTGTCTCGTCATCCCATTCAAGAAGCGGGAAATCGACAATCCAGAGCGGTGCGAACACCTTCGGATCTCTCAGACCGAGCCTGTTGGCCATCTCCATACGCAGTACGCCGAGCATTGTCTGAGCTTTTCTCTTCGCTCCGCAGAGGATGAGAACAAGGTCTCCGGCTTTTGCGCCTGCCGTCTCTGCGAGTTCTTTGACCTGTTCAGGTGTGTAGAACTTGTCTATTGAAGATTTGACAGTGCCGTCTGCGTTGAACTTGATGTAAACCAAACCTTTGGCGCCTACCTGAGGACGTTTCACCCATTCAGTCAGTTCATCGAGCTGCTTGCGGGTATATTCGGCCGCGCCCTCTACTGTGATGCCGCCGACGTAGTCAACAGAGTCGAAAACTGAGAATCCGTGACCCTTGGCCAAGGAAGTCAGTTCGTGGATTTTCATATCGAAACGGATATCCGGCTTGTCCGAACCGTAATTGTCCATCGCGTCATACCAACTCATACGAGGGAGTGGATTCGGAATATCAACTCCAAGAACATTCTTGAACAGACCTCTCATCATATCCTCGAATGTGTTCAAGACATCCTCCTGCTCAACGAAAGACATCTCGCAGTCAATCTGTGTGAACTCAGGCTGACGGTCAGCGCGCAGGTCCTCATCGCGGAAGCAGCGCACAATCTGGAAATATCTGTCATATCCGGCAACCATAAGAAGCTGCTTGAACGTCTGTGGAGACTGTGGCAACGCGTAGAATTCGCCGGCATTCATTCTTGAAGGAACGACGAAATCCCTGGCTCCCTCCGGAGTGGATTTAATCAGATAAGGAGTTTCAATCTCCATAAAACCTTTGGCGTCCAAGAAGTTGCGTACTTCGTGGGCAATCTTGTGGCGGAGCACCAAGGCGTTCTTCAATGGATTTCTCCTGAGGTCCAGATATCTGTATTTAGCTCTGATATCATCGCCGCCGTCGCTTTCGTCCTCAATGGTGAAAGGAGGGGTTACAGATTTGTTGAGGATATTGATAGAACTCAGTTTGATTTCAATCTCACCGGTATCAATCTTGGAATTTTTGCTTTGACGTTCTACTACTTCGCCTTCTGCCTGGATTACAAATTCGCGTCCAAGTGAATTGGCTGTATCTACGAGTTCTGCCGGAGCGTCAGCGCTAACCACCAGCTGTGTGATTCCATAGCGGTCACGCAGATCGATGAATGTCATTCCTCCAAGTTTCCTTGAACGCTGCACCCAGCCTGAAAGCACCACTTTTTTACCGGCGTCACTGAGTCTCAGTTCGCCGCAAGTGTTTGTTCTGAAATACGTGTTGAACATAAATATGCTTGATTTATTGTTTTCTTGTTTCCCAAAGCCTACAAATTTAGCAATTTCTATTCAAAATAGTATCGCGTGGAACCGGAGCGGAAGAAAGGTGCTGAAAAAATCCTTAACTTTGGCGGAGAAAATCAATGTCAAGTATGGAAGTCAGGGCAAAAAAAGCATTGGGTCAGCATTTTCTGACGGATCAGAATATAGCCAAATCAATAGTGGATGCGTTGCAGGAGACGGCGTCCGGTTCAGAAAACGGTATTATGGATGTCCTGGAAATTGGTCCGGGAATGGGAGTGCTGTCGCAATATCTTCTTGAAAGACAGGATGTTGACCTGAAGATGATAGAGATTGACACTGAGTCGGTGGAATATCTCGAAAAGCACTTCCCGAAGGCTAAGGGTCGTGTGATTTATGGAGATTTCCTGAAACTTGATATCGAGCATCTTTTCCCGGGAGAATTCAATGTGATAGGAAATTTCCCATACAACATATCCTCGCAGATTTTCTTCCGCATCCTTGACTACAGGAACAGGATTCCTCAGACCGTCTGTATGATACAGAAAGAAGTGGCGGAAAGAATCGCGGAAAAGCCGGGCACTAAGACTTACGGTATCCTGTCTGTGCTGCTTCAGGCGTGGTATGACATAGAATATCTGTTTACTGTGGGCTCGGGTGCGTTCGCTCCGCCTCCAAAGGTTCAGTCCGCTGTCATCAGACTTACACGCAATAACCGAACAACGTTGGATTGCGATGAAGCCGCTTTCAAGAATATCGTGAAAACATCTTTCGGACAGAGACGCAAGACCTTGCGTAACTCATTGAAACCCATCATAACAGCTAAGGCGGAACGCGAGGGTTGGGATGCTGAGGCGTTGTCGTCGTTTGTAGCCAATCCGGTGTTTGAACTTAGGCCGGAACGTCTGAGCGTGGATGAATTCGTGTCGCTTACGAATCTGCTTTCATAAGAATTTACGAGACGTCTTTCCAAACCGAAACTGTCATTGAATCGCTGCATAATAAGAACGAGCAATCACTTTCGGAGGTGACTTCTTAAACGAAATATGCAGAATTTCGGAACGAAAGTTATTGTTATTGCCTCTAAATTGTTAAATTTGGCTTCGGATAGATAACCAGGGCCTGATGACGACGGATGATCACCGGCCGTAAACAATTTACTGACAACTATGAACGTTCACAATTCACACAAAGCTCACCCTTGGCACGGAATAGATCTTGGCGAAAATGTGCCGGAAGAAGTAAGAGCTTTCATTGAGATAGTTCCGACTGACACTGTAAAGTACGAAGTGGACAAAGAATCAGGATACCTTTCACTTGACCGCCCTCAGAAGTTCTCCAACATTGTACCGTCTCTGTACGGATTCCTTCCGAGAACATATTGCTCGGTCAGGATGGCAGAATTGACCAATAAAGCACTTGCCCGTTATGATATTGAAGGCGACGGAGATCCATTGGATATCTGTGTGCTGACGGAGAAAGATGTTACTCACGGAGACATTATCGTGAGGGCCAGACCTATCGGAGGCTTGCGTCTGCTGGATCACGACCAGGCTGACGACAAAATCATTGCTGTTCTGAAGAATGATGCAGTTTATGGTCATCTGACAGATATAGACGAGCTCCCTAAAGATATAATCCGCAGGCTGATTCACTATTTCACGACATACAAGGATATCCCGGGTGAGAATACACAGCGAATGAAATTCATAAGTATATATGGAGCCGCTGTCGCTCACGATGTGATATTGAGGTCTATCGCTGATTATGACGAGCTCGTGTCGAGCAAGCAACTTGCCGCAAAGTCAAAGAAATAGGGGTATAACGTTTTTACCTATAAATGATTATTGTAATCTAAGCGACAATTGAATACCTTTGTCTGCTCAGGTCGGGAAATGTCCGCCCAGGTGTTATTCAGAGGTTTATGTTCGGCAAAAGGATTTCAGTTGTTGCTATACTGCTTTCATTGGCGCTGTCTGTTGCTGCTCAGCAATATAAAGTGTCCGGAGTCGTCGTTGATGAAGACGGCAAGCCTTTGGGTTACGCGTCGGTTGCAGTCGAACAGCCTCCGGTCGGAACATATTCCGGCAATGACGGTTCTTTTACATTGAAAATACCTTCCGGAAAACATACCATTGCAGTCGGCTATGTCGGCTTCAGAACCGAAAAAAGAGAAGTCAATATTACGAAAGATGTTGATACTCTTGTATTTATCTTAAAGGCAGAGTCTTTGCGGATGAAGGATGTCGTGGTCACGGCAAGGCAGGTGGAGAGCAAGGAGGGTACCAGTTCTTACAGAATCGATGACCAGGCAATCAAGCAGATACAGGCGATGAACCTTCAGGATGTGTTGTCACTTCTGCCTGGAAAGAAGATGGCTTCATCCAACTACAACACGGTTCAGCAGGCGGATATCCGTTCCGCGGTCAGCACCTCATATAACAACATAGGAACGTCTGTGATTGTGAACGGTATGGCGATGTCTAACGACGCCAATATGCAGGTGAGCAATCCTTCAATGTCTCAGACGGCGACATATTCCTCTGCAGGCAAAGGCTTGGACCTGAGGAGTATATCGGCGGCAGGAATCGAAAGCGTGGAAGTGATTACCGGTGTCGCCTCAGCAAAATACGGAAATCTGGCCAGCGGTGCCATTATTGTGAAGAACAAGGTCGGAAGTATGCCTCTGACCATATCCGGGAACGTCTCGTCAACCTCATATCAAGGCTCGGTTTCCAAAGGATTCAATGTCGGTCGCAACGGGGGAGTGATGAATACGGATTTCTCCTATACATATTCGAATGAAAGTCCGATTCAGAGGAAGAATTATTATCAGAATATCAACTTCGGTCTGCGCTGGATGAAGAAATTGTCCGAGAAACTTGAGTGGAACAACACGGTTGCATTCCAGACTTATATGGGATTTAATGGACAGCGACGCGAACCGGAAGAGAAGGTGGCTAATACGTCCAAGGTCAATAACCAAAATTTCAGTCTGAATGTTTATGGCTCTATGTCATTGGGCAAAGCTGGAGACTTGGACTACTCGATTAACGGCAGCCTGGACAACCAATATTCGAGATATATGTCCTACGGAACAGGCCCGTTGCCGCTCATAGAAGCATTGCAGACAGGCACTTACACCACGACATATTCGCTTATCGCATTCCAGCAGATTTCGGAAATGCGCGGACTTCCTATGAACGGTGCAGCGGACGTGTCATTGTCCAAGACATTTACGGCTGATTCGTGGACATTCTCGCTGAGTACCGGATTGCAGGGCAGTATAGACAAGAACTTCGGAAAAGGAAGAGCAGTGTCCGGAGGCGTGGCTGAATCTGCGGGAGGAATAGGCGCAAGAAGTGCCGCGTTCCATAATATCCCCGCATCCAAGACCTGGTCTGCATATCACGAGAGCAATATCAGGAATAAGGCTAACTGGGCGGAGACCAAGTTGAAACTCGGTGTGCGTTACGATTATATGCTTGAGCGCTATCATCTGGTATCTCCGAGACTTTCGGGAACTATGAAGTTCTTTGACAAACTTTCTGCACGGCTTGCGTGGGGTCTTGCCTACAAGGCGCCGTCGATGATGCAGATATATCCGGATCCTGCATATTACGACTATACTAATCTCAGTTATTATGCTACCGAACCGGCTGAGCGTCTTGCAATTGTGACCACGTATGTCTATAGTCCGAATAACAGTCATCTACGTCCGAGCCACACGAATACGGTTGAAGGCGGTCTGGACTGGGAATCGAATTGGCTGAACGTGAGGCTGACAGCTTATCACAAGAGACTGTCGGACGGCATTGCGCTGTCTCCTGAGCTGCTGCTATTGGAGAAAGTTAATTATAAAGTCGTTGAGAAACCGGCAGGAAAACAGCCTGTTGTGGAGCCGGACGGTACCACATCTATTCTTGCGCGCGAGAAATATGTGATGAAAAATACCATAACTGAGGTGACCGATGGTGTCGAGCTTTCGCTGATTCCCGCGAGAATTGAGAAAACTCATACGGAGTTCAGCTTCCAGGCAAGCTATATGCGCACAAGACAGATGGATGCAGGGTATTCTATGCAACTGTCCAAATACACTATAGCCGACTCGAAGTCAAGATATGGCGTGTATGAACATACCGAAACCATTACGAGATACAGTAGCGGACGATTGACAATCACCCAGCAGATACCTTCTCTGAGACTGATTTTTACGGTCAATGCGGATTTGAATTTCGTCAATTATCAGGAGCCTAAGGCTGGTAGCCTTTATCCGTACGCATATTACGACGGTCAGGGCAATTATCACGACATACCTGAGAATGAGAGGACTTCGGATGAATATGCGGATCTCAAACTTCCTTCCAGCACGTACGAAATAACGGACAAGAGGCCGTTCTATCCAGATTTTCATCTTCAGGTGAGAAAAGAAACCCGTGCCGGGCATTCCTTCAGTCTGTATGTAAATAACTTCCTGTGGTATAATCCCACATACGAATACAAGTCAAAGCGTTCGACACTCAATGAAACCATCTGTTTCGGTTTCGGAATGTCATTCATAATTGGAAACAATAAATAATCATAAAATGGACATGAAAACAAAAATCACATCAATGGCTGCAAGACTCCTTTCCGGAGTGCTTGGCGTTGCCGTTCTTGCAGGCGCAGTATCCTGCAACAAATCCGAGGGCTCGTATCTCGGCAAACTTTCAGTTACAGTGTCGGCTCCGGCAGGCGAGACAGTAAGTCTGGAGCAGGTGCAGATAAGTATGATAAACACCTCAGACCAAATTTCCACATCTGTAATGGCGGATGAGTCAGGCTCAGCCACATTCGTGGATATCGTGGCTGGAACGTATAATGTATCCGCTTCAGTCAGAGGAACTTCTGCAGGCACATCATATTCTGCGGTAAAGACAGATGTAGTCGTTGAATCCAATAAAACCACCAATGTGGAACTTGTACTTCAGGCTGTAAACGCTTCTCCGGACCTTGTAATCAAGGAAGTTTTCTACTCTAGTACAAGTATGGATTATGACGAATTGGGAGGTTCTATGATGAAAGACAGTTTTGTGGAGATTTTCAATAATAGTTCGTCCTCTGTTTCCCTTGCAGGTCTCTATATCGGTCAGGCTTGGTCTCCGTCCAAGGTTGATACAGATGAGTCAGTCGGGAAATCTGTCCTTGAGGATGAATCCCTGGATCACAACTATATCTATTTGGATATGTTGGCTCAGATTCCTGCCGACTACGATTATATGTTGGCCCCGGGCAAGAGCTTTGTGCTTGCTATGAATGCCATAAACTTCCGTCAGGAACTCAAGGACGCCCTGGTTGCGACAGAGATGACTGTTGATGAAGAAAAATTAGCACACGTGGTAGACCTGTCAGTTGCCGATATGGAAACTTATACGGTTGACTGGTGGAACGAGCAGGGCGGAGACCCTTCTTATGCCGAGATGTTTGACCTTGACAATCCGTATGTTCCTAATGTCAATATCATATATATAGCAGCAGATCGTATGGCCTTCTACTGGAATATGAATGGTGGTACTCCAGTCATATTCAGACGTGGAGCTGCATTCGGCAAAGATGATATGATTACTTATAAATATCTGGTAAACGGCTCCGAGACGGAGCAGTCTCTTGTCAAAGTCCCTGTAAACATCATCATCGACGGCGTTGACTGTGTGGGAACAGCAAGCAGCTCAAAGTGGAAATGTCTTCCTGATGCAATCGACAAGGGCTTCGGCTATGTTCCTGGAGGAGACAACGTATTCACGAACTACAGCGTGCGCCGTAAGGTAGATGAGGAAGCTACCAAGAATGAGGGTCGCCTTGTTCTTGAGGATACCAATAATTCTTCCGCAGATTTCGTTGCAATGGATCCTCCTGCACCGAAGGGCGGATACACGGGATATGACCTTAACTAAACACATATACAATAGTTTTGTTTTATTGGCTTTTCTGCTTCCGGGCATAGTCTCGGCGGCGGAGAAGCCTGATTATTCTGTAGCATCTTCCGGCGACAGAGAGAATAACGACAAGATTTACAGTTCTGTCTATGACAAAAATCCGTCTCTGCTCACTTGGTGGGATTACGGGACTTGGTCTGTTATCGGAGTTGAGGGGTATTCAGGCAACGGAATGTTGCATTCACCGCTGTCTCCTGACGGCTCTAGAGGATTGAAGGTCGAGACGCGGTCGATTCTGCATCAGAAAGACAAAGGCTGGTCGTTCAGCGGTAAGTTCTCTTACAGCATCGGCGTTACCGACAGTTTGCGCTCGACATTGTCCTACAGAAGAAAGCATTATGGCTCTCCGTCGTTTTTTTATTGCCTCGTGCCGGCGAAAACTTGGGAAGTTCAGCAGTATGCGTTGTCCGCTACGGCTACCAAAAATTTCAACGGAAAATGGTCTGTAGGGGCGCAACTCGACTATACAGGTGACAAGCAATTCAGAAAAACGGATGTCAGAAATGATCAGTCGGCATTGGAAATCAATGTGTCTGCAGGCGCGAGCGTGCTGCTTGGAAGCAATATCCTCTCAGTCGGATTGTCGTACGAAAGGAATAAGGAACAGCCGAATTTCAGCATTCTATACAACTCGGGTGAGCGTTATACAATCTATCTGATGAACGGTATGGGCACCCAGATGTCCAATCTTACTCAGCCGGTATGGCAGCAGAATGTGTTCGGCGGTTATGTGGGCTGGGTTTGGCGAGGAGACAAGAATCGTCTTGCGACTAGAGCTCATTTCAAGAGCGGAAAAGACTGTACGGAAGATAAATCGACACAGATTGCCAGCAGGCAGGAGCGCTGGACGGAATATAGCTTCTCCGATTATGGAATTTCCGCGACAGACATACTACATTTGTCTGCTGAGCAGGATTTGATATTCGACGTTGAGGCTTCGCTGACGTCCGGAAAGAGTTCCGGTTGGAATCAGGCTTCCAAGAAGTTCATTCAGAACTATAACGAGGATATGTATGAGGCTTCTGCGGGAGCGCGATATGTCACCCGTGGATGGTTCCGGAAGGCCGGCGTGAATGTCGGATTGAGCGGCGAGAACAGGCTGGACAAGAACTATGACGCCAGACTGGACTATATGACATTGACCGGCAATGTGTTTGCAGGCTTTGGCGTGAAAGCCGGAAAGGTGGATGTCGCGCTGGACTTGGACGGCGGAATTAGCAATGGACTTTCCGTTGATTATCAGCCGAATGCGGCAAAGGATGGCTCAAATATATACACGACAAATATCGGCCGGAAAGAAGAGTCCTGGCTCGAGACCGGAGTCTGGAATGCCGGCGTTGGATTGCAGGCGGATATTCCGATCCGCAAGGTAGTGCTGAATATAGGCGGGCGTTACCGCTATGCCGGAGCCTATTCGTCCGAAGCGTTCAGCGGACAGAAATGGCAGAACTTCAACGTGTTCCTGAGAGTCTGGTTCTAAAAACAATACGAGGCTGCCTTAAGATTTCTAGTGAAAGTTTGAAAATCTAAGCAGTTTCAAAGGCTTATATACGAATGAAAACAATTATAAAGGCTTCACTGATAATCATCGGGCTTTTGGCTTCCTGTACCGGATGCCGAAGCCAGTCATACACAAATGACCTACCGTCCTATGTCATTCTGGACAAATCAGGCAATAAGGTTGAATATTCTCAAATGCTCAAGTCGTTGAGCAAGAATGATATATGTCTTTTTGGCGAGATGCACAACGACCCGATTTCGCATTGGTTGGAATTGAATCTTGAGAAAGATTTCTTCCGTGTGAAAGGCGATAAGCTTAAGGTCGGTGCGGAAATGTGGGAGAGCGATAATCAGCAGGTGCTTGACGAGTATGCTAAACTAGGCCTGATTGATGAACAGACCTACGAGGAGAACAGCCATATATGGACCAATTTCTCGGATTATAAGCCCATACTGGAATATGCTGCGGAGAGCGGTATTCCGTTCGTGGCGACGAATGTGCCAAGGCGTTATGCGAGGATGGTGTCAGACTTCGGGGTTGAGGTCCTTGACTCTTTGGATTCTGCTGCATATCAGTGGCTTGCGCCTATGCCTCTGAAAGTGAATTATACAGAGACGATATATATGCTCATAGGCGAGTCTTTCAAACAGATGGGCAGCGCTCCGATGATGAAGAAGAATGTTCAGAATGTAGTTGCGGCTCAGGCATTGAAGGATGCGACCATGGCTCATTTCATTGTGGCCAATATGTCGGAGGGCGACTTCTTTTTCCATTTTCACGGAGAACTTCATTCTGCATTTCATTCAGGCATAGAGTATTACCTCAAACAGAACAATCCTGCGCTCAAAATTGGCACTGTCTCAGTTATATCGGATGAGAATCCGTTGAAATACAAGCAGTCGAAGGTTCGCGCGGATTTTACGGTTGTGGTTTCAGAATGTATGACGAAGACGTATGAGGAATAGCGGAACAGTTCCGGTCGGGATTAAGCCGGAAGACATAAGCATAAAGGTCAATCATATAGTCCATAGCTATTCGGGAACGTTCAAGGCTGTGGATGATGTGAGTTTCGACCTTTCCGGATGCAGAATTACAGGACTTCTGGGAGCGAACGGAGCGGGAAAATCCACATTGATGAATATTATGTGCGGGGTGTTGACTCCTACGTCAGGAGACGTACAGATATGCGGGCATAGTATTCTTGGCAACCCGGTCGAGGCGAAGAAGCAGATAGGATTTCTGCCGCAGAAACCGCCGCTGCTCACGGATCTCACGGTCGAGGAGTATCTTCGGTATTCGGCAAATCTCAGACTTGTCCCGAATGTCCGGAAAGCTGTGGATGAGGTGCTGGACAAATGCCAGATAAGCCATTTCCGCAAGAGACTGATAAAACATCTTTCAGGTGGTTATCAACAGCGAGTCGGCATAGCCCAGGCGCTGATACACAAGCCGTCCGTAGTGGTTCTTGACGAGCCTACCAACGGGCTGGATCCTATGCAGATAATAGAGATCAGAAAACTCGTTAAAGATATATCAGAGGATTGTCTCGTGCTGTTGTCAACCCATATATTGCACGAAGTTCAGCTTGTCTGCGAGCGCATATTGATGATGTCCTCCGGTAATCTGATTTTCAACGGCGATATCGATACTTTCAATCACAGTATAAGGCCAAGTTCATTGCTGGTGTCTATGGCAAATATGCCTTCTGACGAGGACCTGATGTCAATCGATGGCATCAAGTCTGTTGAAGCGGCACTGGAGCATCCGGGCTTTACGAGGCTGACAATTGAAGGCGACGCGGATGCGATGTGCGAGCATCTGATTGAACTCTCCGGAAACAGAGAGTGGCATTTGCGCGAAATCATTAAAGAGATGCCGTCGGCGGATGACATCTTCAAATATCTAAATACTAAGAACTCGAAATGAAACAGACGTGGTCTATCTGCAAGGCTGAACTTAGTCAGCTTTTCTTCTCGCCGATAGCGTGGCTGATATTGATTATCTTCAGTTTTCAGACCTATCAGACGTTTACGGCAACGCTGTCCAGTCTGGCAAGCGATATGGAGCTCTACGGCGCCGTGGAAAATGTTACGGACCGGCTGTTCTCCAGTTATGTGAGCGTTTACACGGTAATAAGAAGCAATCTGTATATGTTCATACCGTTGCTTACTATGGGTCTGATGAGCAGGGAGTTAAACAGCGGTTCCATAAAATTGCTATATTCTTCACCGGTTACTTCCTTTCAGATTGTTACGGGGAAATTCCTGTCAATGATGATTTTCTCGGTGGTGATGCTTGGGGTGACTCTGCCGGCGATTCTGTTTACCGCGGTGAATGTGGAGAATGCTGACCTTGGACTTGTATTCAGCGGATTGGCGGGCGAATTCTTCCTTTTCTGGGCGTATGCTGCCATCGGTCTGTTTATGTCCTGTCTTACCGGTTATCAGATTGTCGCCGCATTGCTGACTTTGGGAACGCTGGCATTTCTTGACCAGATTTCAAGTATGGGCCAGAGCCTGGATTTCGTGAGGGACATTACTTATTGGGCTGCTATTTCGGGCAGGACTTCGCAGCTCACTGCAGGACTTATATCTTCCGAGGATGTGATATATTTCGTGATAGTCATAGCCTTGTTCTTGAGTTACAGCGTATTCCTTCTGCAATACCGCAAGAATCCCCGGAAAGGTCTTTGTGCGCTTAAATATGTTGCGATGACTGTGCTGGTGCTAGCCATCGGATATGTTTCATCCAGACCGGCGCTCATTTGCTATTATGATGCTACTCAGATTGATGCCAATACTTTGACGGACAACAGTATAAAGACTGTGGAATCTGTTAAAGGAAGTATTGATATTACCACATACGTCAATCTTGCCGATTACGAAAGTTGGTCAGGTGCGCCGGAATCGACCAATGACGACATCAACCGCTACAAAAAATATATCCGTTTCAAGCCGGATATACATCTTCATTCGGTATATTTCTATGACGAAGCATATCATAACCCTGATTACGGCCAATCCACTTATTCGACAAAGGAGATGGCGATGAAGTTTGCAGACGGGTTTGATATTCCTTGGCGCAAGGTGCTGTCTCCTGAGGAGATACACAAGGTGATAGATCTTTCGGGGGAGCAGAATAGGGTTGTAAAACAGCTGGTTACGTCTGACGGCAAGAAATCCTGGCTGAGGTTGTTCAATGATATGACCAGATTTCCGGAAGAGGCCGAAATAACCACAGCTATATATCGTCTTGAAAATCAGGCTCCTATGGTTGCGTTTCTTGAGGGGCACAACGAAAGGGATATTTATAGGCCCGAGGATGGTGACTATAGCGGATTCTCATCTTCGCTTGATACTCGCAGTTCGTTGGTTAATACCGGATTCGATGTTAAGGAGGCTGTTGCAGACACTTCATTGCGTGCGGATATCCTGGTGATAGCTGATGCGAAGAAGGAGTTTACGCAGGAGGAAAAGGATAATGTGTTCCGGTATCTTGACGACGGAGGCAATATGCTTCTGGCTTTTGAGCCGAATCGTGTGGATGTGGTTTCGGATGTACTTTCATATCTGGGAGTGCCGACATTGCCTGGAACTGTCGTTTATCCTAAGAGCGCGACAGCGCCTACGCTTGTCCCTGCTGTGGTTACGGATTATGCTTCATCGGTGAGTGATTATTTCTTTTCAAATATGCGCGTGACTCTGCCTACGGCGACGGCAATTGATTATGAAATAGCATCGGAATGGGATGCGGTGCCTGTCTTGTCGACGCCGGGGGTTGATTGTTGGAACGAGACCGAGATTTCCGACTTTTCGGCAATAGCTGACTCATCGGAGCTAGTGTGCAACAGGGGCGCAAGGGAATTCAAGAAGGCTCACAGTCTGGCGATTGCATTGAGCCGTCAGGTGAATGGTAAGGAGCAGAGGGTGTTTGTCATAGGTGACGCGGACTGTTTTTCAAATATGGAGATGAATGCGGAACGAAAGTCGTTCAAGTCATTCAACGACAGATTCTGCACTGGTGTATTCAATTGGCTGTCATACAATAAACTTCCTGTCAGCATCATCCGTCAGGAGCCTATCGATAATGCCGTCAATATAGACAAGTCCAGCGCTTATACTTGGACCATATTGCTCAAGTGGGTTCTCCAGGCCCTCCTCGCCGTTATCGGCATTGTTATTATAGCTTCGAGGCAGCGGAGATAATGATACAAAAAAAGCAGGTACCCATTTAAGGGATAGATACCTGCCTTGCTTTCTTAACGATGTCATAACTACAATGACAATGCAAAGGTATGAAAATTATTTGTAATGCAAATAATTTTGCGAGATAATTCTGTATTATTCAGTTAATCAGCGCGTTATAATAAAAAGAGTGTTGCTGAATTTTCAGCAACACTCTTTGTGCCCAAAGCCGGGCTCGAACCGGCACGTCTTTTAAAGGACATTGGATTTTGAGTCCAACGCGTCTACCAATTCCGCCATTCGGGCGATTTCGCAATTGGAAAGGCAAAGTTATGACATTTTGCCGAATAATCAAATTTTTCTTTAAGCACCTGTTCTCACATCGCCTATAATCTGTCGGCATCTGAGCGTCAAAGACGGTTATGTATAGCAAGAAATCTAATAGATGTAAACAGGAACGCGTCGTTGCCGAATCTTCATCTGCGGGTCGCAATAGCGGACAGTCACGTAGAAGGCAACTTTTCGATGCCCGTTAATAGCGTCTTTCATAGAGCTTTGTATCTTGTCCGATGACGTGCTGAATGCTTCAGGCTTGCTTTGCCTCTTATCTGGAGATAAGCAGAATGCTTCACTTTCCCAGAGGTGCGGCGACGGCTTTCTGCGAAGCGGAATAAATTCATCGCGGTGCGCCTTTCGATATTCCCGAGAAGTAGATGCGTTCAGATCAATGATTTCCATAACCTCTGGAGCCGTCTTGCTGCATACGGAGAGTGATAAACGGCGATTAAAATGTCCACGTTGAACAGAACCAGTCACTCGATGATTATCGGACAACGAGCTGTCGCATAGAACTCTGAACTGTTTGCGAACTTTTCTCGGGAGGCTAATGTCCACGTTCCCGTTCGCGCTTCCGCCATAAACATTGGTATATAGACGAAAGTTACTTCCGGATTTGCCATTGCGAGCATTATTCGAGCCGCCTTTTGAGTCGTCTATTGCGCCTGCACTTGATGTTTCGTCCTTCTTTGAAACACCTTCTGATGTTATTTTCTCCTTAATAAGCCAAACAGAAAGCTTCTCCCGTTCAGACTTCCCAACGCATTTGTAATCAAGCTTATATCTCCCGCCATTATAAACGTCGGCAACGAAATATCCACGCGGAGCGCCGCAATTCTGCACGGCGTAAGGGATTCCATTCTCATCTTTGACGCCTCGCCACCAACTGCCGCACGTTGCTCCAGAGATTACCTCTTCCGCGTTGACTGCTACTCCGTCTGGCTTTGAGATTTTGAGCTCATTTCGCGCTACTGAATGAGTATGCCCGGAAACAAAAAGCACTTTGCAGGCCTCTGGAATCATTGCGATGACAGAATCCTGTCCTTTCATCTGACTGAACGGAATATGTGTCGCCAGGATGGTCAAGGAAGGGATTCCGTTCCCATTTCCATTTGTGTGATTACCCCTCGTCAGCATCTCCGGAGTCCGGTTGAAAACTGAATCAAGCCAATGCCGTTGGCGTTCCGTGAGTCCTCCTTCATAGTCGGACATACCTCCGTTGCGCGCTCTCACATTGTTCATAAGAATGAATCTTATGTTCCTGATACAGAAAGCCGTATCGACATATCCGACTGTTGCCTTCCACGTCGATAAGTCGCGAGCGCGTGCGAGCTGCCTGTCAGTCCCTTTGTACACGTCGCGGTCGTGATTGCCTGGAATCATCATACAACGATAAGGAAGAGAATTGATAATCCGTACTGATTCCGGCAGTAACTGCATATTGTCGTTCACCAAGTCTCCGAGAAATAGGGCGAAGTCAATGTCCTTTCTCTTCGACAATTCCTTGTAGATGGATTTGCGGGCATAAGACATCTCAGTGCTGTCATTGACCTGAGGATCACCGACAAAAGCAACGCGAAAAGTGCCTCTCTGTCGTGCCTGCGCGGTGCTTGCGACAGACACGGTGCCCAACGTTAATGTCAGAGCCGATAGTATATATGGTATAAGCAATCTCTTCATTGTTAATATCTTATCTCGTGATTATAACATCCTTTATTTTTGGCGAACAAATCCATCTTTCCTGCAAATCGCTTTGCGAAGATATTGCAGCGATAGGTTGAACAATTCGTTAATCTATATCAAAAAACGGCAGATGTCCGAAGCGAATTTTCTTGAGCGAAGGACACTGCCGCTTTGATGTTTTGTAAGGATGTAACGCAGTAGACTGTTTGTTTACCGCCTCACATTACTGCTGAGCACTGCTGTAAAGCACATATTTGCTGAATGTTGTCTCCGGGTCGTCAGCTGATGTGCCTTTGGCTGTTGCTGCAACATATCCCACTCCGCTTTCGCTGAAACGGATAACCGCGAAATCGCACGCGTCTGCTCCAAGTGCCTCTTCAGGAGCCCAAGTCTTTGTCTTTGAATCTATATAAGTGATGAACAAGTGCTTGCTGGAACCTTCCGCGTCAGGCTTTGTGTAGACTACGTATGGAACGTCGTTCGCGTCAAGACTCATAGAGGCGTTGCGATATTTGTCGATGTTTACTTCAGTCATTTCTCCGCCTATAATCTGCTGGCTTGAGCCGTCAGCTGAGATTCGTACGACACCGATATTGTAAACTTTTGTGGTTGAATAATCGGCACCTGTCATAACATATACGCTTCCGTCTGATGCGATGTCGAAATCCATAGCATACAAATCAAGTGTCGCATCGGTCTGTCCATCAGCCTGCTTGATTTTCAGGCTTTCAAACATTGTAGTCCAGGCGTTGTCTGAATATTTGTAGATGGAAATACTCTGGCTGTTCTGATTATATACGTACATATAAGGAACGCCGGAGATTATTCGTCCAAGTACACAGTATGCGTAATCAGCTGCAGTACGTCCTGTAATCTGGTTGTTGTTTGTCCAGGCAGAACCGTCGAAATGGGCCAGATTAAGGGAGCGACGTGCAACAACAACGTTTCTGTCGTCATTGCGTTGTGCACACCATACGTCATTGTCTGAAATTGGGAATACAGCAACGGAAGAGTTTGCACCTGTGCCGGTCTTGAACATCTGACCTGCTTCTCCCACGTATGAAGCTTCACCGACACCAGTAACTTTCATTACGGATTGTTTTGCAAGAGTACCGTCATAGAAAGAAACGTAAGGAACACCTTCCGGATTGAAATCAACAGCAAAACACTTAGAATCGACTTCGGCAAGAGCGCCGGCCATATCCATAAGCGTGACACTTTCAAATTTGAACAAATGAGGCTCTTTTCTTGATTTCGTTGCTCCGGTCTCATCTTCATAAGAGTAAGTCATAGCGCCCATTACGTATGGCACTCCGTCTTTCGGATTGATTGTCAGTGCAGGATCTCCCGCTGCGCCATTATCGGACTCTGCAACCTGAGCCCATTTTGCCGGCTCTGCAATCTTAACGGAAACCGTGTACGCCTTATAATTGTTCTTGAGCGAGATGACAAACTGAACCTCGGAAGAGAAGTCAACTACAGTCTCTCCGCTGACTACTTCTGCATCTCCCACGCTTACAGATGCGCCCTCAGTAGCGACAAAAGATGGAACCAGTTTTGACACTGCATCCGGATCTGTTCCGTAAGGCAATGTGAAGCTGAGTGCTTCTGAAGTCGGATTCTCAATAATATTGTCAGTCTTGAGATAGTTCGCGTTGGCAACGGCAGTGAAGCCGAATGAACTGAAAGACACGGGGATAACATCATTCCCTTTTTCCTTTTTGCAGGCGGTGAGGAGCGCTGCTCCGGCGAGGACCGCCAATAATGTTCGTTTTAACATAATTAATACAGTTTGAATTGATGATTATATTCTATTTCGTTGAGTATTTGCGGATTGTTATGCTCTTCATTGATTTGTCTGGCCCAGGCATCCCGAGGCATACGCCACCGGCATCTATGAGGTTGATAGTGACAGTGTTGTCCTTGGAAGTGTCAATGTTGTGAGGCAGCCAGTCAATCTTGATAGTGTTGTCATATATGCCCGGAAGAAATGTGATGCTGTTTCCGGACGTTGCAACCTTGTAGTCAACACCTTCCTTCAGCCCATCTCCGCAAGTGACTTCAAATTTGACTGTTACGGGCGATGAAGGTTTCTCGCCGGTCAGATGTACGGTATATGAACCTGTAAATTCGCCCTCCGCATCTACGGATACGACCGATGATTTGGACGTGTCAAATGCTACGAATGAATCTGTAAACAGAACGTATTTGTTGCATGATGACGCTATGGCCATAATGCAAAGTGCCTGTATCCAGCGGATTATATTGTGCTTCATTGTTTTGTGCTGTTGATAGGGTTTGACTGCATATTCTTGTTGGCATCCAGTTCCACTAGCGGAATCGGCAGTATGAATCTGTCGTCAGGATAAGAAAGCTCCAGTAATGTAGAACCGCATCCGCTGTCTCTTGTCAGCGTTTCGTGCCTTCTGGTAATGTCATACATCCTATGGCCTTCAAGGAAAAGCTCCTTTATCCGTTCACGCTCAATGAGTTGGTCAAGTGCGGACGCATCGGAATATGATAGGTTGATATCTGAAACTGCCACTCCTCTCGCCCTTGCCTCAAGCGTGGCGATATCTTTTGCCGCTACGTCAAGATTTCCAAGTTTGCAGGACGCCTCAGCGTGAATCAGGTACATCTCCGATAGCCTGAGCACGAACGGGTCGTAATGTTTTTCCGATTCGGTAATGTCTTCCGTATCAATGAATTTCATACACACACCGGAATAGTCAACACCTCCGTAATTGTAACTAAGCAGGCTCTGTCTGATGTCGGTACCCGGCCAAGTTGCGGAGTCTTCAGAGAAGATGTCAAGCAATTTTGCGGAAGGATACATCTTCGGCTCGCGATAATCAAAAGTTGAGCGCAGATTTGTTCCGGCAGAATATCCGTTGACGCGGAAAATAGCTTCTTCGCCAGAAGTCCTTTTGCAGAACATATCCACATAAGAATCACGCGGTGTCAGCGAAAGTCCATAGTCATCTATGACGGATTGAGCGGTCTCTGCAGCTTCCGAGTATTTGCCCATATACAGCATCACTCTGGACAGCAATGCCTTGCAGGCTACAACGGAGGCTTTGGACGGGTCAAATGACGAGCCACCGGAGAACAGGTCCAATGCGGTGTTCAAATCCCTGACAATCTGGGCATAAGTCGCATTGCAACTGCTGCGGGAAATCTTGGACTTGACATCCGGAACGGTAGTCATTATGGCAACTCCCAGGTGTGATGCGTCATCGGAATAGGTATATGTCTGTCCGTATGCGAGGCAAAGATTGAGATGTGCCAATGCGCGCAAGAAATAGGCTTGTGCGAGTGCATTGTTGACAGTAGCTTTCTGAGTTGGATACCTGTCTGCCACATCCGGTCCATATTTTATGATTTCATTCGTGTTGGACACAATCTCATAGCCGTTCTTCCAGATGTATCCTACCGCTGTTGTCTCTTCGCTCTCATCTGAAATATAGTCGAACTGCTGTCTCCAGGTGGATGTCCCCGATGCGAGCCGGACAAGGTCTCCGGTCACTTCCGGGTACAATACCATATACGAGTCATAATATGTATATGTAAGCCTGTATGCTCCATTTACGGCGGCATCAAGCGCGTAAACATCTGAAAAGAACGCCTTTATGGACGTCTTTCCGGTCTGCTCAACTTCCAGAAAATGGCAGGATGCGAGCAGAGGAATTATAACTGCGATGAATATTATATTGTATTTCTTCATATATTTCTGTGTATCAGCTTATTGTCAATTCGGGGCCAATCGCCGTCTGCGACAATCAGAACCCTACGTTCAATCCGATTGTGACAGTTCTTGTTCTCGGATATCCGTACATCATTGTCTTGTAGGAGTTCAGCCCGCGTTTCTGGTCAGGAGTGAACAAGTACAGGTTGTCCGCAATCAGTGATGCTGATGCTTCCTTCAGCCTGAGTCTGGAAATTATTCTTGTCGGAATGTTGTAGGTCAAAGCTACATTCGTCAAGTCGAAATTGGTCCTGTTGTAGAGGAAACGGGTGGAATTCATAGCTGACTTTGTGGAAGTCTGCGATACTTTAGGGAAAGATGCTGCCTTTCCCGGAGTGGTCCATCTGTATTTGTAAACCTCCACGGCCTGGTTGCCTCCGGTTATGTCATATCCGTCCTTGAAATAGACGGAAGCATAAGTCGGCAGAGCGTAACCGCCTATGGTATAATTGATTTGGAATGACAGATTCCAGTTTTTCCATCTTAGATTGTTCACGAGTCCGCCACTGAAGAGCGGGGTCTTGGTCTTGTACGGAACTCTGTTGGCCGTACTGTATGTCCTGGTCAAGTTGCCGTCCTTGTCGTACCACATCGGAGAACCGTCTGACGGATCGACTCCGGCCCAGCGTACCAGATTCCAGGTCTGGGAGTCATAGCCCTCCATCCAGGCGTAAGAACCGAAGCTTGTTGGCACCCCGTTGTACAGTTTCAGGATTTTGTTGGAATTGTGCGCAATGTTGAATGACGTGGTCCACGTGAAATCCTTCTTGGCGAAGTTTGTGCTGCTGAGGTTGAGCTCGATACCTCTGTTCCTGAGCTTTCCGATATTGGATGATATACGGTCAGAAGATAGCACACGGGATACATAGATTTTGCTGAGCAGGTCGCTCGTGACATTGTCGTAGTATTCCAACTCTATATCCATTATTTTCTTCAGTTCGATGCGCACTCCCGTGTTGATCATTCTGGTCTTTTCCCAAGAAAGTCCCGGATTTGGCATTGAACCTATGACTGCTCCGGTATTTCCCGCGTAGGAATAACTGCTACCGTACAGATATGTGCCGTCGGCCCCGGAAGCATCCACCCTTGAGTTTCCGGTAAATCCGTATGATGCCTTCAACTTGAGCATTTTTATGAGCTCGCTGTTCCAGAATTTCTCCTTATGTATGTTCCAAGAGAGTCCGGCAGACCAGAAGTTCGACCATCTGGAGTATTCACCGAAGTCCGAATTGCCGTCACGCCTCAAGTTAAATGAAACGTAATATCTTGAATCATAAGAATATACTGCGCGCCCGAGGAATGACATCTTGCGGTCAATGCTTGATGAACTTCCGCCTTTGCGGGACGACTCGGTTGCGTAATTTATTTCCTGGATATTGTCATTCATAAATCCTGAACCTGTGGCATAAAGCGTCTTGTACTTCATTTGCCTCAGCTCCATTCCCACGTATGCACTGACATTGTGCTTGTCGGCAAACTTCCTGTCGAAATTGAGCCTTTCCACATTTGTCCAGTTCATATATGAAGCGTCTCCACGCCTTGAACTTCCTTGTGGCTCGCCGTTGGAGTCCATTCCGTCCAATGTCAGACGTGAGGAGTAGATATCTTCGTGGCTATGAGTGTAATCTATCGCAAATTGCGCCGTAAACTTAAGTCCGTCAATGATTTTTGCCTCTGCGGAGAAATTTGCGGATGTCATTACCGAACGCTGCGAATTTGTACTCGCTTCGCGTTCAGGAATCTGATTTGAATGAAATTTCTTCATTACCCAAGAGCCTGATTCGCTGTCGTAAACCTTGTTGTACAGTCTGAATGACCCGTCGCTTAGATATGGTTCGAAAATCGGCAATGCCTCGATATAGTATCTGTACAAAGGAAACAGATCGTTATCGTTGTATGACGCCGAGAGCTGGGACGTGAATTTCAGCCATTGAGTGAAGTCATAGATATTCCTGGTTCTCAATGAGAATCTCTGCTGGCTGTCTCCTTTTACGGTGTTTGTTGTACGGTAGTAAGAGCCTGACAGATAATTGGATGTCTTGCTGGTTCCGCTTGTCAGGGATATGTCGGCATACAGGTCCGTGCCTATCCCGAGATATTCGTCCGGCCAATAAGTCGAGGTTGTGGAATATGAATTATAATCGTTGTCCTGATATGGGAATGACTCCATTTTGTTGCCGGCATTGGTCCAAGCTTCCTTTGCCACAGTCATATACTCCTCCGCATTCATCATCTTGAACATTGTGCTGCGATCGATGCTCGACACGCCAAAATTCAGCCTTGCAGATACGCTCAGAGGCTTGTTCTTGTTACCTGATTTGGTGGTGACTAGGATAACTCCGTTAGAACCGTCCGCTCCGTAGATGGTCACTTGGTCCGCATCTTTAAGGACTGTGATAGATTCGATGTCGTCCGGGTTGAGGTACGAAAGCGGAGAAACCGTGTATGACATTCCGGGGATGAGATTGGTGTTTCCGCCTGTGTACATAGGCACGCCGTCAATGACCCAAAGTGGCTCATTTGATGCGCTCAACGATGCTTCGCCACGTATTCTTGTGTCATATCTGCTCCTGGTTGTTCCTGCCGCATCGGTGTTCGGGTCGATGGTCATTCCCGGAACGAGGCCCTGCAGAAGATTGTCTATACGTGTCTTTGGCTTGTCTTTCAACTGGTCAGAGTTGACCTGGTATGCACTTCCGATCAGGTCTTCGCGTCTTTGCTTCGTGCCATAAGCTCCGACTATCACGGAGCCTTCCAGTTCATTGTCCTGCTCAAGTCTCACGTTGATGACTCTCTGCGTGCTTACGGCAATCTCCTTGGACTTCATTCCGAGATATTGGAATACAAGCACATAGCTTTCTCCAGAACCCGGCGCGGCAATGCTGTACTGTCCGTCGATATCTGCTGTGGTTCCGGTCTTGGTGTTGCGTATCATAATGCTTGCGCCGGCGAGCGGCTCTCCGTTCTCGTCCAGCACTTTGCCTGTGACTTTGTCTTGAGGTTGTGCGCTTACGGTTACAGATGACAATGCGATCGTAAGTGTTGAAAGAAGCGCCAATGCGAGGCGTCTGATGATATGTGTCTTCGTTCGTTCCATACCTTGGCAAGATAGAAATTTGTCTCATTATTTCAAAATTAGACTCGGTAATGCTATCTTCGCAACGAATTAATTTTGTGCGTTTATGCCTCTCTGCACTGTTTATACCGGTGATAAATTAACTGATATTGCCGGATACCTTAAAGGTTATAAAGATGTTTTTATCGTTTCGGACAGGAATGTCTCATCGTTTGCACGCTCCATCGAGTCTGCGCTTGACGGTGTGAGAGGAGTGCTGGAGATAGATGCCACCGAACTGAACAAGAATATGTCAACTGTATTGGATATATGCGGTTGGCTTATGTCGAAAAATGCAGATAGGAAAGCGATGCTGCTGGCTGTCGGAGGGGGCATTACGACCGATATGGCCGGTTTTGCGGCATCTATTTACAAGAGAGGAATCCGTTTCGCTTACGTTCCGACTACGTTGTTGTCCCAAGTGGATGCGGCTGTAGGCGGTAAAACAGGGGTGAACTTCGACAATTACAAGAATATCCTTGGTGTCATCCGCCAGCCTGAATTCACGTTCATTTGCGCAGAAGTGCTAGGGTCTCTTTCCAAGAGGGATTTTCTTTCGGGCGAAGCGGAATTGCTGAAGACTTTCATAATTGACAATTCTGAAGGGAATTATGAAGCTGCGGTGCAACTGTTTTCCACAATATGCCAAAGTCGGGACTTTGCAGGTGCGGTTCAGGATAATATCTCAGAATTGACAGCTCTTATAGGCGCGGCGGCAAAAATAAAGGCTGGCGTAGTGGAACGTGATGAGTTCGAACACGGAGAACGCAGGAAATTGAATCTGGGACACACTTTCGCACACGCAATCGAATGGGAATCCAGGTCTGCGAGTACGGAGAATATATCGCACGGTGAGGCTGTCGCTATCGGTATGGTACTGGCTGCTAGGCTTTCCGAATCTTATTACAAAGATGCTCAGTCGGGCCTAGCCGACAAACTTACCGCAGATCTTGCATCTTGTGGCTTGCCTGTGGTTTGCCCGTTCACTATGGATTCAATGGCCGGAGCAATGACAAAAGACAAGAAGGCGGAGGACGGCAAGGTCAACTTCGTGCTGATTCATTCCATCGGCGACGTCCGCATCGAGAAAATGTCCGTCCGCGATGCGTTGGAACTGATTGGCTAATTCGGCTGATTTCTTATCCTTTTGGCCGAAATTCCCAAACTTGTGAGTTTTCTGGGGTCTATTGGAGTGCGATTACATATCCTCGAGGGACAGGCAGCCGGGGATAACTTCACTTTTGCCGAATGCGCTTTTGCTGAGGTCGGCCACTTTCTGAGACATCAATGTTGGAGAATATTTCTTCCTATTCCGCTTGACCTCATAAGCATATGTCTTACCGTCAAGTGAAACTGCGACTATGTCAATTTCATTCTCTTGAGTCGAATCGGTACTGCCTCGTTTCGGATGCCACCAAGAACCTATCTCAAGGTACTTCTGTGACTCCATCATTTTCTGGCGGAACCATCTCTCCAAGATTCTTCCGGAGTATGTTGTGTACTCGTTCTTGATGATTGAGGCAAGTGCGGAATAGTTCTTTATCTCTATCAATGAACGGTACCGGTCGAAATACCTGAACCAAAAGCGCAGGAAGATGTCATTTATTTCGTATCGAACGGACTTCGAGGTCTCTGAGGATCTTATTGGCCTTTTTTTGCTTATGAGCCCGTAATCCTCCTCAAGTGTTCTCATTTGCCCGCCTAGACTCTTTTCTCCGAGCATTCCCTCTATTTGTGGTAGGCAAGCTTCGCCAGAAGCGATGAGCCCGAGAATTGAGAAATACGTTCCGTAGTTTTTTCCAAACTCCTGTATCAGCATATTCTTGCCTTCTTCAAAAAACTGCGAGTCCGGTCGTGTTATATAGTCCACCATACTTTCCATATTCGTACAACCGTTATCGAGAAGTAGCTCGATATATTTCGGGACTCCGCCTGTAAAGCAGTATAGTGCGAGAAGGTCATCGTTGGAGTAATCAGCTTTGTGGTCTGCGAGAATCTCCTTCATTACGTCAGTGCGGAATGGCTCAAGGGTGATGTTGAGGTCGGCGCGTCCGAACAGTGGCTGTTTTTCATTCCTGAAGATTTTTTCCATAAGGGTAAATACTGAACCGCTGACCACGAGATTTACATTCGAGTTCCGGCGTTCCCGATCCCACACATCCTGAATGTCCGAATAGATTGTCGGATTGACATATAGAAAGTCCTGGAATTCGTCAATGAATAGGTTAAACTTGCGGTGTCGCCCGATGTTCAGTAGAAGTGCAAATATGTCCTTGAAGTGATAAATTCCCTGAGGAATGAATTCTCCCAGTGCATTTCTAATGGCCTCAGAGTATTCTGCGCAGAGATCTGCTTCCGCTTTTTTTGAAACGAAGAGATAAACAGAGTCAGTATCCTCCATAGAGAGGCTTCCGAGAGTGGTTTTACCGATTCTTCGGCGTCCTTTGAGTACAGTCATCTTGGAAAACTCTTCAAAAGAGCGCTTTTGGATATCCTTGAGCAACCCCAATTCGTATGTTCTGTCGTAGTATTTCATATTCTTAGTAGTTATGAAAGTTTACGGCGGTAAAGTTTACGGCCGTAAACTTTGCGAATATATGAATTACTTGGCAATTTGCAAAACAATACATTTGGAATATCGGGGCAGGAAGATCATCTGGCCTTCACTTGGCAATTTGGCCGGTAATACAGCGCACGCATTGCGTTGAATACGGCAAGCACGGTCACACCGACGTCAGCGAACACGGCCATCCACATCGTGCTCAGACCTACTGTCGCCAACAGCAGGATGGCTATTTTTACGCCGACGGCGAACCAGACATTCTCTCTGGCGATACGTATCGTTCGGCGGGAAATGCTCACCGCAGTCGCAATCTTTGACGGCTTGTCATCCATTAGCACCACGTCTGCGGCTTCTATCGCGGCATCACTTCCGAGTCCGCCCATCGCGATACCTATGTCTGCGCGCTTCAACACCGGAGCGTCATTGATTCCATCACCTACAAAAGCAAGCGTTTTTCCTTTCGGCTTGGACGCAAGCAACCCCTCCATGTGCTCAACTTTGTCTGTCGGCAACAATTCAGCGTGAAATTCATCCAAACCGAGTTTGCCTGCAACATCCTGTGCTACAGCCTTTCTGTCACCGGTAAGCATCACGGTATTTTCTACCCCAAGACGTTTCAAAGACGCAATCGCCTCTGCGCTGTCCTCCTTGATTTTGTCGTTTATGACTATATGCCCGGCATATTTACCATCAATTGCAACGTGAATAATAGTCCCCACACAATGGCAATCGTGATACGTAATTCCTAAATCTTCCATCATCTTAGGATTGCCAACACATACGCTATAACCTCCGACCGTTGCCTTAATACCGTGACCAGCAATCTCTTCTACATCAGAGACTTTGCACCCGTCTGTCGCTTCCTCAGGAAAAGCGGCTCGCAAGGCCTCGCCTATAGGATGAGTGGAGAAATGCTCCACGTGCGCGGCAAGGTGTAACAGTTCTTTTTCGTCAAATCCGTCAGGATGAACTGCTTCCACCGCGAATTCTCCGCGCGTAAGTGTGCCGGTCTTGTCGAACACCACTGTTCCGACATTCGCCAGAGCATCCATAAAATTGCTCCCTTTTATGAGGATTCCTTTGCGGGAAGCTCCGCCCAGACCTCCGAAAAATGTCAAAGGCACGCTTATCACGAGAGCGCAAGGACAAGACACAACAAGGAAAATGAGCGCTCGATGCAACCAAATCGGAAACGCGTCCAAATATACGGCACTTGAGAATATCGGCGGCACAAACGCCAGTACGAGCGCAGCGAAGACAACTATCGGGGTATATACCCTAGCGAATTTCGTAATGAACGATTCACTGCGCGACTTGCTCTCGTCAGCATTCTCCACAAGGCTGATAATCTTGGATACGGTGCTCTCCCCGAAGCATCTGGAGGTCTTGACTTTGATAACTCCGGACAGATTTACGCATCCGGACAGAACGTCGTCTCCGACCGCAATATCCCTAGGCTCGCTTTCTCCGGTCAATGCCACCGTGTTGAGCGACGAGGTACCTTCGAGGACCGTACCGTCCAGAGGTATCTTCTCGCCTGGCTTCACCAATATGGTTTCTCCGACTTTGACTTCCTCCGGTGAAACAACGGAGATTTCGCCGTTCCGTTCCACGTTAGCGACATCAGGCCTTATGTTCATAAGATGCGAGATACTGTCACGGCTTTTCCCTTCGGCGTATCCCTCAAACAGTTCTCCCACTTGAAAGAAAAGCATCACGAATACAGCTTCAGGGAACTCTGTTTCAGCGCCCGGAAGAAATCCTATGCACAGAGCCCCGACAGTTGCGATGGTCATAAGGAAATCTTCATTGAACAAGTCGCCCTCCAATGCGCCTTCCGCCGCTTCTTTCAAGGTATCAAAGCCTACCAGCAGATACGGAATAAGATATATCAGCAACAGTTGCCAAGTTTCCAGCGCGAAACGCTTTTCGATGAAAACGGCAATTCCCAGTAAAACCGCCGCCATTAAAATCAGAGTAATCTTTTTACGAGGACTCTCTTCGTGCTCGTGATGCTCTCCGTGAATATGCTTCTCTGTTTCCATATTGTATTGAATTTTCAAACTTATTCCGTTGCAAAATTACATTTACTCCCGTGCAACCAAGTTGCAGGTTATTCATTAACTTTGCCGTCAAAACCGATAACAATGAAACTAAAGAACGCTCTGCTGGAGTGGATAACGTTTACTCTGATATTTTTCTTTCTTTACGATGTCATCTGGGCTGTCATAGATATTGACACCTTCAAGCGATTCCTTACCGAGACATATATTAAAGGAATTCTGTTGGACTTGCTGTATTGCGGGCTGTTTTCGCTGGTGAGCCTTCTGATTACCGGCGGACTACTGAGAACGCGCCTGTTCCGGGAGGCGGAGAATAACCGGAAAAAATTTCTCGCGGGAAGCGTTATAATTCTGACAGCCAATACAATGTTGGCAGGAATCTGCGAATTTTTTATCAATGTGGCGTTTCCAAGATACGCTCTGGAAGATGTGTGGGGAAGTTTCTACATATTTGCAATCATCGGCAGTTTACTGACACTCATTCATCTGCTAAGTCATTATTCCGAGGTTGTAATCCGGAGAAACAGAGAAAATCTCGACTTGCAGAATAAGTATCTCAAGCTGCAGCTTAATCCGCATTTTGTATTCAACAGTCTGAGTTCCTTGGCCGGGATGATCGGGGTTGACCAGGAAATGGCGGAAGAGTACGTGGTAAAGTTGTCACATATCTACAGAAAGATGTTGAATCACATAGAGAAGGATTGTATAACAATAAGCGAAGCGTTGGATTTTTCTAGAACATACATAGATATGCTCAATATGCGGTATGAAAACAATATTGTATTAGAGCTCGGTGATTGCAACGCTACACGCAATGAACGCATCTTGTCAATGAGTCTGCAGTTGCTGATAGAAAACGCCGTAAAGCACAATGCGCCTGTCGGAAACGAAAAATTACGCATCCGGATAAGCAAAGACAAGGGCTACCTGTCTATATGGAACAACAGATTGTACGCACACGGCCGAAATGACCAGAAAATTGAATCTTATGGTATAGGCCTCAGTAATCTGGAACGCCGCTATGTGATGGAATGTGGCGAAAAGCCGATAATCAGTGTAACTGAGAACTCATTTGAAGTGAAATTGCCGATTTTAAGAAATCAAACAGTATGAGAAAGGTCCTGATAATTGAAGATGACCTCTTCAGCGCAAAGCGGTTGGAGAAGTTAATACGCGACATAGACAGCAACTTAGAGATTCACGGGCCTTTGAAGAGCGTGACGGAAGTCATAGATGAATTGTCTGAGAACAATGATTATGATCTCATATTCTCAGACATACGTCTTGTTGACGGAGACGTGTTCGAAGCATTCAGAAAAATAATGCCTGATTCCTTGGTCGTTTTCACTACTGCATACGATGACTATGCAATGGATGCCATAAAAAATAACGGACTGGACTACCTTATGAAGCCGATAGATGCTGAGGAACTTCGTGGTGCTTTCGACAAGTTGGAATACTTCAAAGGGCATAAGGATACATCCCGACTGGAAGAAGCGGTAAAAGAAACCCGTTCATATCGGGAGAGATTTCTTGTAGGTAAGGGAGATGAGCTTAAAGTTCTGTCTGTGAACGCTATTAATTATATCATTAGGGACGGCAATGCAACAAACGCATTTACGGATGAAGGTGGCCCATACCCGATACAGTTGTCAATGTCGGATTTGGAGGACGAACTGGATCCGAGCACTTTCTTTCGCATAAACAGGCAGTATATTGCCAATATCAATGCCATCTCGCGAATAAATCTGCTCCTCGGTTCCAAATTGAAAATTCATCTTAAAGGCTGTGCTGACAACGAAATAATTGTGAGTAAGGATAAGACCATTTCTTTCAAAAATTGGCTTGACCGTTAAAACGTCCTGTCGTTTCAGAGGCGAATTTCGGCGGTTCACGTGCCAATTTAGGCGGTTCGCGGATTTTCGCTTGCGGGGAAATTTTATGGATATCACCTTTGCCGAAAAACAATAATAGTGATGTCCATAAAAAAATTAAAACTCAGCATTGCTTGTGGGCTGATTTTGCTCACAGCGATTGGTTTCTTTGTTTCTTGCGAGAAGGTAGATCCGCGAGAGGCAGTTCTCAAAAATATGAGTGGAAGATATTGCCTGATGGATATAATATGGGAAGGTGAATCGTTTGACTTCAACGGAGATGGTAAGATTTCAGATTTGATGGATGAAATAAAAACGGCATCTGGCTATGTGTTCGTTAAAAACACATTAATCTTAGGCTTAAACTATAACCCTGGTTTATATAATAGCGCTTTCTCTGTTAGTGTTCCAATACAACTTTGTAACAGAACGTATGACGACAAAATATCATCTATTGAGGTCAATTTCTATTCAACAATGATAGAATATAACATACTCGATTCTCATAACATAAGTTATAGATATCCGGAAATGTCGATATCCTATTCAGGAATGGAAGTTTGTTCGCAATACTCGGATGCCAGTGTGTTTTTTAATGAGGATACAGCGATATTGTCATACGATGCAACCTTTTACGATTTCTCATCAGGAAAGGATGTTGCTGGCAAAGTTTCGTACATCTACGTTAAATAGCACTAGATAAGATTGTTGCATCAATATGATGACATTTTATAGATGGGCGGCCACGGTCGCCCTATTGGCGGTCTTTACCGGACCTCTACTTTTGGAAGCGGGTACACTTTGACAGGCCCATTACAAGCCAAATTGCCAAGTGAAAAACGGCCAAATTGCCAAGTGAAAAACGGCCAAATTGCCAAACGCAATGCGCATAAAATTGCGGAAAGTGTTGAAATACAGTTTCTTGCTCATGAGATGGCCGGGAGATGAAAATAATGCCAAATGTCGGAAATTTTCTTGAAAAATTTATGCAAATACAGGTTAAGATGCGTATCTTTGCGAGATTCGTGAAAATACGGGCAATTAAGTATTCATTATGAAAATAAGAAACATTCTTCTATCCTCATTGGCGCTCGCCACAGTGCTTTTCGCGCCAAGTTGCAGTAAGAACAATGATGAGCCGTCAGGCGCACCATCAATCGAACTCAATCCTTCCGTACTTACATTCGAAAAAGCATCTTCGAGTCAGACCTTTGAAGTCGTTGCGACAAGAGCTTGGAAACTGAACGGTACGCTCCCTGACTGGGTGTCAATCGAGCCTACCAGCGGAAAGGCCACAAACGGCAAGGACGTTAAAGTTACAGTTCTTGAGAATACCGGACTTGACCGTGTCGCCGAAGTTAAAGTGACTATCGGATTTGATGAGAAAACATTGACAATCAATCAGAAAGGTTCAGGTTCTGCAGATGACGCCATTGTCTATAAGAACGATTTCGACAAGGAAGAAGCTACCAAGACTTATGGCACATCAAGTTCATCTTGGCCTTATCTCGACCAGTTTGAAGGCTGGAAAAATGAGACCGGAAGCGGCATCGCAAATGTTACCTATGCCTTCAGCGGAATGTCAGTACGCGCCAATTCTACTTCCAACAGCAGTTATTCTGATTATAAGGGCTCAGACTCAAACAATATGTTCTTCGGAACTTCGGCATACTTCTCTGTTCAGAATCTGACTTTGTCAGCAGGCGTGAACTATACTCTTTCATTCGGTTCTGAGAGATATGTTCAGGATAGCGATAACACGTTTAATCATAGTGAGTTCCACGTTTATGTCAGCAACGATGCCAAGAAATGGGTGGAACTGGAATACACGTTCCCTAACGGTGATAAAGACGGCAGATGGGATCAGGCGTCTTCTACATTCACTGTTCCTGAAGGTACTACAACTTTGAGCCTTTACTTCAAAACCGATGTTGCAAGTGCATATCGTCTCGATGACGTGGTTCTTTCTGCAGCATCAACTTCCGGCACTGTTATCGACTTCTCCAAAGGTACTGAACTTGACGGAGGCTCAAGCGATGATGATTACAGCAAGGCAGAATCAAAGACTGTCGCCGAGTTCATCGCAGCCGCCAACACTTCGACATATTATAAGTTGAAAGGCAAAGTAAGCGGGTTTAATTCTACATATTGCAGTTTTGACCTCACTGATGAGACAGGTTCAATAACCGTATGGAGTGTAACAGACGCTTCCAAGACAGAGTATTCGTCCAAAATAAAGAATGGCGGTACTGTTGAAATCGCGGGTAAATACTTGTATTACGAAGGCAAGAAACAGCACGAAGTTGTTGATGCTCAGATTCTGTCATACGAAGACGGAGAAGATACTCCATCCACAAAGATGACCATAGCAGAAGTTCTTGCTGCCGCCAGCGGTACCAGCGTTGAGGTTGAAGGAATTGTTGCCGGTGCTTATACCAGAGGTTTCGTCATAACAGACGGCACTGATTATCTCCTCGTTTATGACGGGTCCAAGTGCGCTGCCGATGTTAAGGATAAAGTTACTGTGACAGGTACAACAGCTGTTTATAATGATGTTGTTCAGGTTGGCAGTCCTGCCGTGACCGTGGTGTCTCAGAATAACGACCTTAATCTTCCTGATCCTAAGGTTCTTGACGCTGCCGCTTTCGATGCTTATTCTTCAGACAGGATTGAGTATATCTCATATACCGGCACATTGGCTGTTTCCGGAAACTATACTAATGTGACTGTAGAAGGTGCGTCAACCCATACTGGAAGTCTTACATATATTCCTGCAAGTTTCGATGCTTCATCTTTCGATGGAAAGGTTGTGAAGGTTACCGGATTCTTTGTCGGTATCTCAAGTAATAAATACATAAACACTATGACGACCGAGCTTGTAGAGGATACCACGACAAAATATCTTTCAGTAAGTTCCACAAGCCTTACTGCGAAGAAGACTGATACATCCGCTTCTTTCAAAGTTAACGGTAACGTTCAATGGACAGCAGTTTCAGACAATCCTGACTATGTTGTCTCTCCTGCATCCGGAGAAGGTTCTGCTACTGTGACTGTGACATTTGCAGCCAACAACTCCGATGTTGACAAGATTGCGAGGATTACGGTATCTACAACAGAAGAAGTGGAAACGAAGTCTTACGAGATTGAACTGACCCACAGCGGAGCGGCTTCAGTGGATTATTCAAGCGATGTGGAGTTCGTCGTAGATGGGGATAATAAAAAGTCCTATGCGGAAAAGGTTAAAATTAATGGCGATGCAACTGAGTATTATGCGTTAAAGTTGGGTACAAGTTCAAAGAGCGGTAGCGCAACTGTGACTCTTCCTGCCGGAACGACAGCTGTCAAGTTCTATGCCTATGCTTGGAAGGATAAAACAGCTACATTGACATTTACTGCAGGCGGGCAGACTGTAGGAACCCAGGCTTTGACTGCGAACAGTGGATGTAATAATAACTCTCCGTACTCGTTGGTTAATGTCGTCGCTACGGATGAATATACAATTCCAGTTTCCGGAGTTACTGCTGACACAGAAGTGACAGTATCTGCAAATAAACGTGCTTTGATTTTTGCGGTCAAAATAGTAAAATAATCCAATTAAGATAATTCAACAGGACGAAAGGGCAGCCCGGCATAGCGGTGCGCCCTTTGTCCGTCTAAATAAACACAATGGGAAGGAGTATTTGTCTTCTCGGCTAATGTATTGATACTTAGTGATTAATATAGTGAATAACATAGCAGGATGGGCATTGGCACTGGTGGTGTCAATGCCCATTGTCTCTTCTTGCGAAAGCAAAGCGGACGAACAGGTAGATTTGAAATTGGCCGTGAAGGTCAATCCTATGGAAGCAACTAAGAGCTCGCAGTTTCTTACAGTGCAGGCTTCAGGCGACTGGAGCATAATCGCGACAGATGTGGAAACCGGAGAAGTAATTGACTGGCTTACGATAGAGCCCTCCAAAGGCAACGGAAGCAGCTCAAGCGTTGTGCTGACCGTGAGCGCGAACTCCGGAGAATCAGCCAGAATCGCAGAGCTCAGACTCACAGCGTCAAGAACTTCCACGACATTGATACTTGAGCAGAAATCGAATTCAGATACTCCATCGCCAGATCCGGGCCCGGATCCTGACCCTGATCCATCGCCAGATCCTGATCCGTCACCTTCTCCTGCAGCCGGTTGGCTGGAACTTCCTGGAATACTGGCTGACACAGACTGTGACTTCTTTACCCACAGTATGAAATTGGGTGGTGTGCAAACCAGAAACTACTCGTTCCTCTGGGATTATGATAACCTTGTCGCTCAGTGGGTTGCATATCCGCTCAGCAAGTGGAATATCGGCTCAGGCAGCAGAACTAATGACTGGGCGCTTGATCCGCTCCTCCCTGCAAGCAAGCAGCCGGTGTTGTACAAAGGATTTGCAGCTGGAAACGCCGGATGGCACGCGAGAGGACACCAGATACCTTCAGCTGACCGTCTTGCAAGTGGCTGTAACAATATGACATTCTATGGCACCAATATGACCCCTCAGCGTCAGGATAAATTCAACGGTACAATTTGGGCGAACTTGGAGAACAAGGTGCGTTCTTGGGCGAACTCCTCTGATACGTGTTATGTGGTGACCGGATGCGTCACAAAAGGCAGCACAGGATATTGTCTGGACAACTACAACAAGAAAGTGACAATTCCTACGGCTTATTACAAGGCAGTCCTCAGATATAGTCACAACACTACTTTGGGACGTTCAGGATATATGGCCTGCGCAATATGGATGGACCACAAGGATTATGATGACGCGAGTGTCACATCTTCTTACTCGATGTCCATTGACGAACTTGAGGCTAAGCTCGGAATCGACCTCTTTGTTAATCTGCCGAGCGTCATAGGAGAAGCTGCGGCCGCAGAAGTCGAGGCGCAGGACCCTAAGAAAGTCAGCTGGTGGTGGTAGAAAATGAATCATCAAAAAAACGACATAATGAAAAAAACACTGTACTCATTCCTCCTGGTGCTGCTCGTCACTATGACGGCCTGTGCAGGAACTCCGAAAAGATATATCCTCGGATTCTATAACGTTGAAAATCTTTTCGATACGTATCACGATGAGGGGAAGAACGACTATGAGTTCCTTCCTGACGGCAAGAACAAGTGGACAGAGCCTAAATATGAGAAGAAACTGCATAACATCGCCACAGTCATAAAGGCTATGGCAGATGAGAACAAAGCCTTCCATACAGTGCTGGGCCTCAGCGAGGTTGAGAATCGTCACGTTCTCGAAGATCTTGTTAATCAGCCGGAAATCGAGTCAGCCAACTACCAGATTGTGCATTATGACGGACCGGACAGACGAGGCGTCGATGTTGCGTTGCTGTATCGTCCTGATCAATTCACAGTTGAGGAGAGCCAGTCAATTCCGTTCGACTTTCTCAGTAGGGATATTGAGTTCTCGATGAACAAGGAGGAACAGGATTATTTCCGTACCCGTGATCTGCTGATGGTAAGGGGTAAACTCGACGGTGAAATGTTCGCATTCTTCGTTGCCCACCTTCCTTCCAGAATCGGCGGTAAAGGCCAGGACTTGAGAAGCCGTGGCGCGGAGATTATTTATGAGCACTCTATGGAGCTTATGAAGAAATATCCCGGAATCAAGATTATGGTGATGGGTGATATGAACGACAATCCTACCGATGAGAGTATGGTTAAATATATGCACGGCAAGGAGTTTACCTCTGAGGTCGGCAAGACCGATTTCTTCTCTCCGTTCATCTCTATGCTCAAAGCAGGCTACGGCTCGCTCGCATATAGAGGCTCCTGGAACATCTACGACATAATTCTCGTAAATGAAAGCCTTGTCAACGCGAACAAAGGCCAGCTGCGCATCGTGCCTATAGTCAAGAAACAGTACTATGGCCGCGTGTTCAATCAGCCGTTTATGGTGCAGCAGGAAGGGCAGTACAAAGGCACACCTTTCCGTACATTCTCCAACGGAACATTCATCGGCGGATATAGCGACCACTATCCTACATATATTGTCGTAAGTAACAAATAATCTTATATTTGCAGAGATTTACCAAATCTGAAAAATTTCTCTTGATATGAATAAAAAACAGCTTCTGACCATCTCGGCATTGCTTCTTTCCCTCGCCGTGTCAGCACAGACACCGACCGGAGGCGTGAAAGGAACCGTGGTGGACAGGTCTTCCAAGACAGCCGTTGACGGTGCAGTCTTGAAACTGTATTCCGGTTCGCAGGAAATCGCTACAGTGAAAACCGGACCGGACGGTACATTCTACATTCCGGAATTGAAAGACGGAGTGTATGACCTGGTCATTGAAAATTCAAGTTATCTTCAGTCCCGTGTCAATGTCACAGTCAACGACGGTTACATCAAGAATATGTTCAAACTGTCATTGACCCCGACTCACAAGGTCGGCGAAGTAGATGACGCAAGTTTCACGGAGTTCGATATGGATGATTCCGGCTATCAGGACAGTCCGACTATCCTTTTCGGCCAGAATGACGTATTCAACAATATCGCCGGATACAACTTCAGTTCGGTACGTTTCCGCGTGCGCGGTTATTCCAGTGAGTCTCAGGACGTTTACCTCGCAGGTGTGAGAATGAACGATGCCATTACCGGTTACACTCCGTATTCATTGTGGAGCGGTCTGAACGAGGCTACCCGTACTAAGGAGACAGTGAATGGCGCAGAGGTTTCCGATTATGGTTTCGGCGGATACAACGGTCTCACCAATATCGATCCGATGGCATCAAAAGTGCGTACCGGATGGCGAGGCAGTGTGCTGACCAACAGTGCATTGTACCGCTTGCGTCTGATGCTTACCTATTCTTCCGGAGAACTTGACAACGGTTGGTCTTATGCGTTCAGCGCATCGGCCCGACTCGGAGGCAATGACTGGATCAAGGGTGTATATTATCGTTCATTCGGATACTATGGCTCTGTTGAAAAGAACTTCAACGACATTCACCGTGTAGGCTTCACCTTTATGGCGGCTCCGGGTGAAAGGGGAGCCCAGAACGGTTCCACCCAGGAAGTGTATGACCTTATGGGGGACAATATGTACAACTCCAACTGGGGTTACTACAACGGCAAAGTCCGCAATGCGCGCGTGAAGAAATCCCACGAGCCTATCGCGATTCTCAAATATGACTTCACTCCTGAATCCCAGAAGCTTAAGGCCTCAGCAGTAGTCCTTTACAGATTCGGAAAGAACGGATATACCGCTCTCGACTGGTACGATGCTCCAGATCCGCGTCCGGATTATTACAGGAATTTGCCTAGCTATTTCTATATGGACAACACTGACTACAACCGTCAGAATTATGCGAAATATATGTGGGCTAAAGAGGCGTGGGAGAGCGGTTTGTCAACAACCACGCACATCAACTGGGACAGGCTCTATTCTGTAAACGCGATGAACTCTACATCAGACGGCAACCGTTCAAAGTATGTAATCGAGGAGCGCAGAACAGATCAGAACGACTTAAACTTCGCCACTAACGCGAAATGGACTCCATATCGTTGGTTCACGCTCAGCGGCGGATTGTCCTACAAATGGAACAGGACAGAGTACTATAAGATTCTCGATGACCTCCTCGGCGGAGACTACTACGTGAATATCGACCAGTTCGCAGAGCGCGACTACGCGTCTTCCGCTACAATGTATCAGAATGACCTGGATTATTTCCTTAGTCACGATAATAAAGCTCAGCTTCTTAAGCAGGGTGACAAATACGGATATGACTATTATGCCAACATCCGTCGCGCAGAGGCTTGGGCTACAGGACGTTTCACGTATGCAGGCCTTGACGCCTCAGTTTCCGGCCGTCTCGGTTATACCAGATTCTGGAGAGAGGGTCTTGTGAGAAAAGGACTTTTCCCTGGACTCGGCACAGACGGACAGCCGATGACTTACGAAGGAAAGATCATCACGACTTATGACCCTGTCACCGGAGATGTGATATCCTCTCTCGGAAAGTCAGAAACCAAAAATTTCCTCACCGGAGCAGGCAAAGTCAACCTCAGTTATGTGTTCAGAGGCGGTCACAGAGTTTATGCTGACGCGGCTTACATCACCGATGCGCCTACATTCAATCAGGCATTTGTTTCTCCAAGGACAAGGAATTCAATTGTCCCGGACCTCAAGACATCCAAGACTTTCACGGCAGACCTCAACTATGCATTCAGCAATTCCGGTTACGATGTCCGCGTGACAGGTTTCTACACCACCATCAAAGACCAGTCTGAAGTGATGAGTTTCTACGATGATGCGCAGAATTCATTCACAAACTTCGCAATGAGCGGCGTCGATGAGCGTCACGTAGGTCTCGAACTCGGATTCAAGGTGCCTACACCGATCACTAACCTCTCAGTTCAGGGCGTGCTGTCATACGGAAAATATGTCTATACTTCCAATCCTGTGATGTACCAGACTTATGACAACAGCGCCAATGTGGTAGAAGACACTTACGGCGTGACCATCCCTTACTGGAAGAGCCATCCGGTATATAAGAAGGAAGCTGACGGTTCTTATGCTAAAGACGACAACGGCGATTATGTGATTGACCACAATCAGGAACATTACGTGCCAAGCACTCCGCAGTTTGCGGCCAGCCTCGGTCTTGCGTGGAACAAGAACTACTGGTTCGTGGATGCTAATGTGAATTATTTCGACAGGGCATATCTCGATATGAACCCTCTATATAGAACAGATATGGCGACCAGCGGACCTGACGGCGTGGTTACTCCGCAGGAAATCGAGTATATGGCAGCCCAGGAGAAGTTCAAGGGCGCTGTTCTCGTCAATGCGAGCGTCGGCAAATCCTGGTATATAAAGAGCAATTACCAGCTCGGTTTCTCATTGCAGGTCAACAATATCCTCAACAAGAAAGATGTCCGTACGGGCGGATACGAGCAGACTCGTCTTGTGGACAATACCGTCAGCAAGGAGCGCTACTATAGGTTCGATTCCAAGTATTTCTATATGAGCGGAATCAACTATATGTTGAACATTTATTTCAGATTCTAGTATGAACAAGATATTATATGCGCTTGGCGCTATTGCAACGGCGGCGTCTATTCTGGTTTCCTGCGATGAGTGGGAGCCGGTGTTCACAGGCGATTACGGCAAAGGAAAGGTGTATGAGCCTGTAACTTTGACTGCCAACAAGACGATTCTTGAGCTTAAGTCGATGTATAACAAGGCTCCGCTCAAGATTCAGGATGACATTATCATAAAAGGACAGGTCGTGTCAGAAGACCGTTCCGGAAATGTTTACAAGAGTCTGTATATCCAGGATGCGACCAGCGGTATCGAAATTAAGTTGGGAAAGAGCGGTCTGTACAATGACTACAAACTTGGCCAATGGGTGTATGTGAAGTGCAGCGGCCTTACTCTGGGCGCATACAACGGAATGCTCCAGATCGGCTACGAAGACCCTACAGGTGAATATGAGACCTCTTATCTGGATGTGCAGTATATTATTGATACTCACGTATTCAGAGGAGAACTCGATACGCCTGTAGAGGCTAAGAAAATCTCTGCCGACGATCTTCTGAAAGAGGAGAATCTCGGATGCTACGTGGAGCTTGACGGCCTGACTTACGGTAACGAGATATTCTGTCTTATTTATGTTGATCCCAATAAGGATACGAAGGCCAATACGAACCGAATATTCCTTTCCAGCACGGGACAGAATTATCAGCCTGTAGATGACCCTACCTGGGGAATAACGACTTGGGCTATGTCTAAGCAGGGGATGATAAACTACTTGAATGATGATAAGTTCGACAATGCCTGGCTAAATGACTATTCTAAGCAGGTGTCAGACCAGGAATTGAAGGCGACATTGAAAAAGAATGCTTCAGCATACGCGGTCAGCCAGTATTTCAAGATGGGCTCAAAGAGTGTGCAGGTGCGTTCGAGCGGTTATGCGAAATTTGCTGATACGCAGATAGATAAGAGGATTTTGAGCGGAGCTAAGGTTAATTTGAAAGGAATCGCCACTGTGTACAACGGCAGTTCTCAGTTCACGCTTATTGACCTTGACGGTGTAGAGATTGTGGAAGAATAGTCAATGATTGATTATGAAAAAGACAATAATTTTTAGCGCAGGTATTATGATGTTGTCTGCTTGTAGCGGAAATCCGTTTTTGAAAGAGTGGAATACTAATGACGGTTTCCCTCCGTTTGACAAATTCAAAAACGCCGATTATGTGCCGGCGGTAAAGGCCGGAATAGAAATGCAGGCCGCTGAAGTGAAGGAAATTGTGGAGAATCAGGATGCGCCTACATTCGAGAATACAGTAGCCGCATACGAGCTTTCCGGACAGGCGCTTGCACGTGTCCTCGGTGTGCTCTACAATGTGTCGGAATCCGATGCTACTCCGGAGATGCAGGCGATAATGGATGAAATCACTCCGCTTGTTACTGCAAGCAGCGATGACATCTTTATGAACAAGGCTTTCTTTGAGAGAGTCAATGCAGTGATGACGGATTCGCTCGCTCTCGACGGTGAGCAATATATGGTCACCAAGAAACTCTATAACCGCTTCGTTAACAACGGAGTAGCATTGGAGGAGGCTGACCAGGCGCGTTTCCGTGAGATAAATTCTGAACTTGCAGGTCTGACCCAAAAGTTCGGCAACAACTTGCTCGCTGAAAGCAATGCTTTCAAGGCTGAAATCGGCATTCCTGTGTCATCTTATCCTGTGTTTATGGCTTCCTGCGAAGACAGGGCCAAGCGTGAGGCTGCGTTCAAGGCATACTCGACAAGAGGAAATCACGGCAATGAGTATGACAACAATCAGGTGCTGCTTGACATAGCACGTCTCAGAGCCGAGAAAGCCCAGTTGCTCGGATATTCCTGCTCTGCCGACCAGATTCTTTCCGACAAGATGGCTCACGACCACGCTACTGTTGACGTGTTCCTTGACAAGATAATGGTCAAGGCTGTCGCAAAAGCTAAGGATGAAATTGTCCAGATGCAGAAATTTATGGACAAGGATATTGCCGCTGGCGTTCTTCCTGCAGGCTCGAAGATTCAGCCGTGGGACTGGTGGTACTATGCCGAGAAAGTGCGCAAGGCGCAGTATGACCTGAACGAGGACGAGACGAGACAATATTTCCAGTTGGAGAATGTCCGCAAAGGCGTCTTCGAGGCTGCAGGGATGTTGTACGGCATCAAACTCGAGCCTGTGAAAGGTCTACCTGTGTATAACCCTGAGGCTGAGGTGTTTGAAGTAACAGACGCTGACGGAAGCAAACTCGGAATGTTCATCACCGATTACTTGCCTAGAAGCACCAAGCGTGCGGGCGCGTGGATGTCCAATTTCCGCGAGCAGTATGTGGACGCTACCGGAAAAGATGTACGTCCAATCATCGTAAATGTCTGCAACTTCGGACAGCCGGAGGATACTGTGAAACTCCTTACCATAGATGAGGTTCAGACGGCATTCCACGAGTTCGGACATGCTCTGCACGGTATGCTTTCAAAATGCCGTTACGTGGACGTGAGCGGTACCAATGTGGCACGCGATTTCGTGGAGACTTTCTCTCAGTTCAACGAAAACTGGGCGTTCCAGCCTGAAGTCCTTGCCAAATATGCGCAGCATTACAAGACAGGCGAGACGATTCCTGACTCTCTTGTAAGCAAAATCAACAATTCGCTCAAGTTCAATCAGGGCTTTATGACTACTGAGTTGTGCGCCGCTGCTATTCTCGATATGAAATGGCACGAGCTCGGACCTGATACAGACTGGTCAAGCCTTGATGTTGAGGCATTTGAAAAGGAAGTCTGCAAAGATATGGGGCTGATTGACGAGATTATTCCTCGATATAGAAGCACTTATTTCAACCACGTGTTCGGCGGAGGTTACAGTGCCGGATATTATGGTTATCTTTGGGCTGAGGTCCTGGATAAGGATGCGTTCGAGTACTGGGAGAGCAACGGACTTTGGAATCCTAAGATGGCTCAGCAGTTCAGGCGCATATTCCTGGAAAAGGGAGGAAGCGAAGATCCTATGATTCTGTATCATAAGTTCCGCGGAGCCGCTCCTGACCCGGAGGCGCTTATCCGTGCCCGCGGACTTGAGTAATAATTGAAAGTAATTCTAAAACTGGTTGCGTATGAATAGAATTTTGAAATTATTCACGGCTGTAATGCTGTCGGCTGTGTGTCTGTCGCCTCTGTATGCGCAGACAGGAAAAACTATCAAGAGGAAGGTCGCCATCGGCAGATTCTCCAATGAGACACAGTATGGAAAGGGACTTTTCTATGACAAGGAAAATGATCCGATGAGAAAGCAGGCTCTGGATATCTTGTCTTCCAAATTGGCTGCGAGCGGGAAATTCATACTTCTAGAGCGTGAGGACTTGGACGTGCTTGTCAAGGAAGCAGGCTCGGAGATGAACAAGATTGGCGCTGATTATATCATTCTCGGTTCCATAACAGAATTCGGTCGCAAAGTCGAAGGCAACCAGAAAGTATTCTCCTCTACCAAGACTCAGACAGTCGAGGCCGGTGTGAGTGTACGTATCGTAGAGGCTGCCACAGGACTGATAATCTATTCTGACGAAGCCAAAGGATATGCAGAGACTACGGCAAAGCAGACAATGGGGCTCGGCGGTACTGCAGGATATGACGCTTCACTCAGCGACAAGGCTATTTCAGCCGCTTTAGGTAAGCTTGTCGAGAATATCATCAACAAATGTATGGACCAGCCTTGGAAGTCATATATCTTGGCCGAGGATGAAGGTTCTTATATCATCTCCGGAGGTGCTTCACAGGGACTTTCTGCAGGAGACACATTCAATGTGTACAAGAAAGGCAAAATGGTTACGAATCCTCAGACAGGAGCAAAGATAGAACTTCCTGGAACCAAGCTGGGCACAGTCACAGTGCTTCAGTCAGTAGGCGATACACCTGAGACTGAGATTTCTTATTGCTCATATTCAGGCCAGCCGCTGAATACGGATTCGTTCAATGATTATTACATATCTGACAAATAGGCTAACATTATGAAAAGGATTATTGTACTTCTTATTGCCGTTATGGCAGTGTGCAGCTGCGGAGTAGGCACTTATTCGGTTTCATCCGGCAAGGAAGATGTGGCTCAGCTTTCATTCACGGCAACAGCAACCACTCCGATTGTGGTCGTAGTCGATGATGCGGAGTACAACGTGAATGCAGTAAAGCAGAAAGCGTACAAAGCTGATCGCAAGATCAAGGCTACCGCATATAATACAATCACGGTCACTCCTGGAAAGCACAACGTGAGAGTTCTCAGCAATGGACAGGAAGTTTACAACAAGACTCTGTTCATATCTACTTCAGAGCACAGAATTATAGATCTTTAGCCTATGAAACACATTTTGATAGCTTCGGCCTTGTGCCTTATGCTGTGTTCGTGCGGTGTCAGCACCAACGTCCCGCTTTATTATTGGGGCGGCAACACCAACGGAACGACAGTCTATGAGAACCTGGCTTACAAAACCTTTGACAAGCAGACTCCTGAGGTGACTTGTGCGCTTTTGGTTGCTTACGAGAATATGGTCACGAATCCTGGCGGGTCCAGGAAAGTTCCGCCTCCGGGAATTTGCGCCGAGTATGGTTATCTGCTTCTCAAGCCGGAGACAGCCGCTACGTTTGCGGAGCACGCTACACCGGCACAGAAGAAGGTGTTTGAAGGTTTGGATTTGGTGTCAACTTTCAGAGAGCGCGGAGAACTGATGATGCAGAAGGAGATTGAATATTATCCTGAAGCAGAGACTTTTATATTGCCACTCATTAAAAAATTCAAGGAGAGCTTATGAGAAAGAGTTTTATAGGTCTGATGGCCGTAGCGCTGCTTGCAATTTCCTGTGGCCCTACAAACAAGTTGACTAGAGGCGAGCAATATGCCAAAATGTATGAGGAGAAGCCGGTCACATTGCTGATAATGCCCCCTATCAACAATACGTCGAATGTTGAGGCGAAGGATTATCTTTACACATCCATCAGTAAGCCATTGGCTGAGGCCGGATATTATGTGATTTCTCCTCTTCTGGCAATAGATATTCTCAAGAGTGAGAGTGCTTATGACTCGGAGAATTTCGTGGATGCTCCGCTTACTGTGTTTAAGAATTATTTCGGATGCGATGCTGTGGTGTTCTCTGAAATCAATCAGTGGGCTAAGAAAGGCTTTGGAATACAGGCAGATATCCGTTATTTCATAAAGTCTGCATACACGGGAGAGATTCTCTTCGACAGAAGTTGCAAACTCTATCTGGACTTGTCCGTATCTTCAGGCAGTTCCGGAATGAGTTCGCTGATTTCCCTTGTCGTTTCGGCTGTAAATACGGCGGTGACCGATCATATCGTTGCGGCACGTGCGGCCAACTACTACATCTTCAGGGATATTCCGAGAGGAAAATACAGCCCGATGTATGAGCAGGACAAGGATGTTATCGCAGAGAAAAAGGATATCTCCGCGACTGTGAAGTAGCGACCGGAGCGCAGTTACTTACTTGATAAATCCTTTCTGCAGAAGGACTTCGGCAATCTGGACGGCATTGGTGGCCGCGCCTTTACGGATATTGTCGGAAACGCACCAGAAATTGAGGCCGGATTTGACAGAGAAATCTCTGCGGAGACGTCCCACGAACACATCATCGTGTCCGAGCGCGTAACGGCACATAGGATAGACGTTTTTGGAGGTGTCGTCCTGGACGGTTACGCCCGGAGTCTCGCTCCATATCTTGCGCACGTCTTCCAGTTCGAAATCCTCTTCAAATTCCAGGTTAACCGATTCTGAATGGCCTCCGATAACAGGCACACGCGCAGTCGTTGCGGATACTCCTATCGTGTAGTCATTCAGGATTTTATGTGTCTCGTTAACCATCTTCATCTCCTCTTTGGTATAGCCGTTTTCGAGGAAATCGTCGATGTGTGGAATGATGTTCTGGTCTATCGGATAAGGGAATTTTGCAGGATATTCGCCCCAAGCGGCGCCGTTTCTTTCAGCTTCCATCTGCGCGACAGCCTTGTTTCCGGCTCCCGTAACACTCTGATATGTAGATACTACGATTCTCTTTATATGATATTTCTTATGAAGAGGAGCCAGTGGCAACAGCATCTGGATAGTCGAGCAGTTAGGGTTGGCTATGATATAGTCCTCTTTAGTCAGTACGTCTGCATTGATTTCTGGTACGACCAGTTTTTTTGTCGGGTCCATTCTCCAGCAGGAAGAATTGTCCACGACATAGCATCCGACCTCAGCGAATTTCGGTGCAAGTTCTCTTGATGGACCACCTCCGGCTGAGAATATCGCTACGTCAGGCTTTGCTTCGATTGCCTGTTCCGCACTGATGACCGTATATTCTTTGCCTTTGAATGTAACCTTGCGCCCTACAGAACGTTCAGACGCTACCGGAAGAAACTCCGTTACCGGGAAATTGCGTTCTTCCAAAACTTCCATCATTCTTGTGCCCACCAACCCGGTGACGCCCACTACTGCTACTTTCATAATATCCTACTTGTTAAGAAACTGTGCAAAAACAACGCAAAGATGATAATAAAAATCTTCTTCAGCAAAGAATTTCGGATGGCCCTCTATGTGCAAAAGGTTTTGTATATTTGTACAATGTCTGCACGCTTGTGATGGGCTTGGAATTGCCATCAGAATTGAAGGGCGATTTGCCGGCAAGTACGTGGATGAAAACTAAAAACCGATTAAGATTATGACCTCCATCAAGATTCAAGGAAATGCTCTCCCTAATTTGCCTTGGCAGGACCGTCCTGCAGGATGCTCAGACCCATTGTGGAGATATTCTGCAAACCCTGTGATTCCCAGAGATTTATTGCCTGATTCAAATAGCATTTTCAACTCGGCTGTAGTGCCTTTTGAAGGTGTATTTGCAGGAGTGTTCCGCTGCGATGACAAGAACCGCAGAATGACTCTGCACGTAGGTTTCTCCAAGGACGGCTTCAAGTGGGATATCAATCCGGATACAATCAAATTTACCGGAGCGGATCCTGAGGTGGCAGAATGGGTTTATGGATATGATCCGAGGGTCGCTAAGATCGAAGATAAATATTATGTGACTTGGTGTAACGGATATCACGGCCCGACCATCGGAGTTGCCTGGACTACGGATTTCAAGACATTCCATCAGATGGAGAACGCATTCCTTCCATACAACAGGAACGGAGTGCTTTTCCCGAAGAAAATCAACGGAAAATACGCGTTGCTCTCGCGTCCTAGCGACACCGGCCATACTGCATTCGGTGATATATTCTATTCTGAATCTCCGGATATGGAGTATTGGGGACATCACCGTCACGTAATGGCTCCGGCTCCGTTTGAGGTAAGCGCTTGGCAATGTATGAAAATCGGCGCTGGCCCTGTGCCTATCGAGACATCAGAGGGCTGGCTGCTATTCTATCACGGAGTGCTTCATTCCTGCAACGGATATGTCTATGCATTCGGTTCCGCGCTTCTTGATCTGGAACAGCCTTGGAAAGTCATTGCGAGAAGCGGACAGTACCTCATATCGCCTCGCGAAATCTATGAACTGACCGGAGATGTGCCTGATGTGACATTCCCTTGTGCCGCATTGCACGACCCTGAAACCGGACGCGTAGCTGTCTATTATGGATGTGCGGACACCGTGACCGGTTTGGCATTCGGATATATCCCGGAAATCATCGAGTTTACAAAGAGAACAAACATCTTGTAATCGTATGACTGCAAGATATTTATCCATATCACTCCTTGCTCTGGCACTGTCGCTTGGGCAAGGAGTTTCATCTTTTGCGTCCGATGTGCAGGACTCACCAGTCAACTATGTGAATCCGTTTGTCGGGACTACGAACTTCGGGACTACAAACCCAGGAGCTGTATGCCCGAACGGAATGATGAGCGTTTCGCCATTCAACGTGATGGGGTCGGACGAGAATGTATGGGACAAGGACAGTAGATGGTGGTCCACTCCGTATTGCTATGAAAACAAGTTCTTTACGGGGTTTTCGCACGTAAATCTGAGCGGTGTCGGATGTCCGGAATTGGGTTCGCTTCTCACTATGCCTACAGCGGGTGCTCTGGAAGTCGACTACCGGAAATATGGTTCGGAATATACTGCGGAGAGTGCTTCGCCGGGATATTATACCAACACGCTTGTGCGCTATGGCGTCAAGACTGAAGTGACCTCAACTGAACGTACAAGCATCGAAAGATACACTTTCAGGGCCGGTCAGGCCAACATTCTGATAAACCTCGGAGAAGGACTTACCAATGAGTCCGGAGCAATGGTGAGAAAGGTAAGTGAGACGGAAATTGAAGGCTCAAAAGTGCTGGGGACATTCTGCTACAATTCGCAGGCGGTGTTCCCCATCTATTTCGTAATGCGTGTCAGCAAGGCTCCGTCGCGTTCCGGATATTGGAAAAAGCAGCGTCCGATGACGGCTGAAGCGGCTTGGGACAAGGACCAGGGGAAATATAAACTTTATACCCGATATGCGCGAGAGATTGAAGGGGATGATGTCGGATTCTGGTACAGCTTCGACAATGTAGCTGAAGGGGAGCAGATAGAGGTGCAGTTGGGTGTCTCTTTCGTGAGTTGCGAAAATGCCAGAATGAATCTGGATGCGGAGCAAAGCGGATTTGATTTTGATAAAGTGCGCAATGACGCTGTCGCCAAATGGAACAGTGACTTGTCCCGGGTTAAGGTTGAGGGTGGCTCTGAAAAGCAGAAGGAAGTGTTCTATACAGCGCTTTATCATACCCTCATTCATCCGAACATACTTAACGATGTGAACGGGGAATATCCTATGATGGAGTACATCGGCGGTGTAGAGATTCCGAAAAACACCTCGACGGCGAGATATGATACCGGGAAGCGTGGTATAGGCAAGGTCGAGCCGGGTCACAACAGATACACTGTGTTTTCATTGTGGGATACTTACCGCAATGTCCATCAGCTGATGACGCTGCTGTTTCCCGAGAGGCAGTTGGATATGGTCAGGTCTATGGTGTCAATGTATCAGGAATGGGGTTGGATGCCGAAATGGGAACTTTATGGAAGAGAGACATTTACAATGGAAGGCGATCCTGCGATTCCTGTAATTGCGGACACTTGGCTGAAAGGACTCAGGGACTTCGATATCAATACCGCATACGAAGCATTCCTCAAGTCTGCCACTGATACGACAGCGGGAAATTTGATGCGTCCTGACAATAAACCGTATGTGAAGCTGGGCTATATTCCGTTGTGGTATTTTTCCGCTGACTTCTCCGGTGATAATTCTGTCTCACACGCATTGGAATACTACGTTGCGGACAACGCCTTGTCTCTATTGGCCAAGGATCTCGGGAAGAATGAAGATGCGGAATTGTTCAGAAGCCGATCGCTGAATTATAGGCATTATTACAGCAAAGAATCGGGAACTCTGCGCCCTCTCAATATGGACGGCACATTCCTGACTCCGTTCAATCCGCGTCAGGGAGAGAATTTCGAGGAAGTTCCCGGATTTCACGAAGGCAGCGCCTGGAATTATACATTCTTCATCCCGCACGATGTGGAAGGGTATGCGAAGCTTATGGGCGGTAACAATGCTTTTGTGAACAAGTTGCAGAAAGTGTTTGACGAAGGTCTGTATGACCCTGCAAATGAGCCGGATATCGCGTATGCTTATCTTTTCAGCCGGTTCAAAGGCTCAGAATGGCGCACCCAGAAAATGATTCCTCAGTTGCTGAACAAGTATTTTACTACGAAGCCTGACGGAATCCCGGGCAATGACGATACGGGAACGATGTCTGCGTGGGCCGTTTTCTCTATGATGGGGTTCTATCCTGATTGTCCTGGAGAGCCATATTACACGCTCACGGCACCTGCGTTTGACAAAATTACCATTTCGCTCGATCCAAAATGGTATGACGGACGTGATAAACTGGAGATCGAGAAGACGGTTTCCGCCGGGAAATCTTCGTCAGAGGACGGAATGTATGACAGGATACAGTCAATGAAAATTAACGGTAAGACTTTCAAAGCCTATCGTATAGCACACAAGGAACTGACGACCGGTTCGGAAATCAAGTTCAACTGCACGCGCAGCAAATGATTTCCGCCCAAACAGACACAAAACAGTGAATATGAAATACAAAGCATTGGCACTTGCGCTGCCTGTCATCTTGATGACAAATTGCGCGAAAACCGTTGACACACTTGACTATACGCAGTATGTCAACACAAAGATCGGCACAGGCGGACACGGACACGTATTCGTGGGGGCGAATGTGCCCTTCGGTATGGTGCAGCTCGGTCCGACCAGCATACCGCAGACTTGGGACTGGTGCTCAGGCTATCACGACAGCGATTCGACAGTAATCGGTTTCTCCCATACTCACCTTGAGGGAACAGGCATCGGCGACCTTTTCGATGTGACTGTAATGCCTGTTATCGGTGATGTTAAATATGCCAGGGGCGTAGAGCCGGCTGAGAATGCCACACCTGAGCAGATTGAGGAGGCAATCCAAAGCGGACTGTGGTCTTATGCGGACAGGACCAAGGAGATTACTCGTCCGGGATATTACAGCGTGCCGCTGACCCGTTACGGTATAACCGCGGAACTCACAGCCACAAGCAGAGTCGGTCTTCACCGTTACACTTTCCCTGCAAGCGATGCTTCTGCAATCATTTTTGACTTGGAGAACGGCGGATGCTGGGATAAGGCGACCGAGACCTCTGTGGAGCAGGTTGACAGTGTTACAATCCGTGGATACAGATATTCCACCGGTTGGGCAAAAAACCAGAGGGTGTTCTTTTACGCCCAGTTCAGCAAGCCTTTCGACAAGTTCGAAGTTGATGGAGAATATGGCAGAGCGGATTTCAGTACGACCGACGGCGAGCAGATACTCGTTAAAGTGGCGATATCTCCTGTAAGTGTTGAAGGTGCGCAGGCTAATATGTCAGCAGAACTGTCAGGATGGGATTTCGAGGCGACAGCAGAAGCTGCACGCAAAGCCTGGAATGCTGAGCTGTCAAAGATTCAGATAACCACAATGGATTCAGATGCCCGTACGGTGTTCTATACGGCGCTATATCACTCAATGATAGAGCCTTGCGTATTCAATGACGTGAACAGGGACTACAGGGGATCTGACGACCAAGTACGCGAAGGAGCTGATTTTGTCAATTACACTGTATTCTCATTGTGGGACACCTATCGTGCGGCAATGCCGCTGATGACTGTCATTCACCCTGAGAAAATCAACGACATCGCCAACACGATGCTGCATATCTACAAGGAGCAGGGCAAATTGCCTGTATGGCATCTCTGGGGCAACGAAACCGACTGTATGGTCGGAAACCCGGGAGTGATTGCGTTGTCCGATATCCTCGTCAAAGGGTTTGATGGATTTGACAAGGAACTGGCATACAAGGCTCTCAAGGATTCCGAGATGAGACCGGACAGAGGCCAGGACTTGAGAATGAAATACGGATTCATTCCGGCTGACAAGAGCTTCGAGGAGTCTGTCGCATTCGATATGGAATATGCAATTGCCGACGGTGCTATGGCACAGGCCTGCAAATATCTCGGCAAAGAAGACGATTACAACTATTTCATTGAGCGCAGCCATTCGTACAGAAACTATTTCGACAGCACTACGCTCTTCATACGTGGCAAAAATGCCGACGGCAAGTTCATCGAACCGTTCAATCCTTATCAGTCAGAGCACAGGGCGGACGTGTATTGTGAAGGTAATGCCTGGCAGTACACCTGGCTTGCTCCGCAGGATTTCAACGGGCTCGTAAATCTCTATGGCTCAGAAGAAAAGTTCGTTGAGAGGCTTGATTCTCTGTTCGCAGCTGACAGCAAGATTGAAGGAGAGAACACATCCAGCGATATTTCCGGCTTGATCGGACAATATGCTCACGGCAATGAGCCAAGCCATCATATAATCTACTTCTACACAATGGCGCATCAGCCGTGGAAGACCGCTGACCTTGCCGAGAAGATATACAAGGACTTCTATTTCAATGATCCTAATGGTCTTGCAGGCAATGAGGATGTCGGTCAGATGTCTGCCTGGTATATCCTGTCAAGTCTCGGATTCTATCAGCCGGAGCCTGCAGTGCCACACTTCTGGTTTGGCAAGCCTGCATTCGACAAAGCTCAGGTCAAGGTATCCGGAGGTGCTTTCACAGTGGTTGCAGACGGCTTGAGTGCCGACAATAAGTATATTCAGAGCATAAAACTCAACGGGGAAGACTATAAGCTCCCTTATATTGATTACTCTGACATTTACCGTGGAGGTGAATTGGTGCTCAAAATGGGCCCGGAACCGAAAGTATGGTACTAAATATGTAGCGAGAAGCGGGCTTCTCATTTAATCGAAATTTTAACAGCATAAATATTATGACAGACTATAAATCTGACTCAAGAATTGTTTTGACTCTGGACGCCGGCGGAACCAATATGGTGTTCAGCGCTATGAAAGGCGGAGAGTATATCGTTGAACCTCTCACACTTCCATCAAATGCGAAGGATCTTGACCTTTGTCTCAAGACTTTGGTTGACGGCTTCAGCGCAATCATAGAAAAGCTTGACAGTAAACCAGTGGCGATAAGTTTCGCATTCCCCGGCCCTGCTGACTATCCTAACGGAATTATAGGCGGATACCTTCCGAACTTCCCGTCATTCCGTGACGGTGTGGCTCTGGGACCGTTCCTTCAGGATAAGTTCGGCATTCCTGTATTTATCAACAATGACGGTGATCTCTATGCTTACGGCGAGGCTATCGGTGGTTCTCTTCCATATTTGAATGAGAAATTGAAGGAGGCCGGCAGCAGCAAGCAGTTCCATAATCTCATCGGATATACTTTCGGGACAGGTCTCGGCGTTGGTTTTGTCCTCAACGGCCAACTGAATCAGGGTGACAATTCCTGTGTAGAAACCTACTGCCTGCCTAATTTCAAGATGCCTGGCTATATACTCGAGGACAGCGCATCAATCCGTGCGGTAGTTAGGGTTTATGGCGAAGAAAGCGGGAATATGAACCACGGGCTTACTCCGAAAGAGATTGCGGAAATCTGCAACGGCGAGAGAGAGGGAGACAAGAAAGCCGCTCTTAAGGCATTCCACGATCTTGGCGCCGCAGCCGGTGACGGAATGGCTATTGCCGCTTCATTGTTCGACGGAATCATCTGCATCGGCGGTGGTCTGATGAATAGCGAGAAATACATTATGCCTGGTATTCTTGAATCAATGCGTTCGACAGTAAAGACTGTTTCCGGCGATACAATCGGAAAGGTTCAGCCAAAGGTTTACAATCTTGATGATCCTGAGGAATTCAAGGCGTTTGCGAAAGGAGATGCAAGGCAGATAAAGGTTTACGGCTCAGAAAAGACTGTTACATACGATCCGCAGAAGAGACTCGGTGTGATGAAGTCAAAAATCGGGGCCAGCAAGGCGATATCTCTCGGAGCATATACATTTGCCCTCAATCAACTCGACAAGTAGTGTGATTGAATAAAAAGCGGTCTACGGCGTTGTTCTCCAAAAGAGGTAGCGCCCTTCGCTCAAAAACGCAGGAGAAATTCGCTCCGGGCATCTGCCTCTTTTGGATATCCTGCGGATGAATAATAGGAAACATATTCGGAGCGTAGCGACCGAAGGGGTTTCGGGGAATACTTTCCCCGTGCTCCTGGGAGCTGTCTCGAAGAGACTGAGGGTAAACTGTTAACTTGCGCGAAGCGCGTAGCGACCGAAGGGGTACCGGGGAATCCGTCCCCAGTATAATTTCAACCGCACAAACGGACATTTAATAAATTAAACAATGAATTATTATCCTTTAAAATTCAAGCCAATCCTCAAGACTGTTGTCTGGGGAGGCGAAAAAATAGCACCTTATAAGGAAGTTGTTACAGACCAGCATAATATAGGCGAGAGCTGGGAACTTTCCGGAGTGAAAGGCCACGAATCCGTAATCGCGAACGGTGAGTTCGAAGGCAAGACAATCACTGAATTGGTGGAACAGCTCAAAGGCAAGCTTGTAGGCGAAAAAGTATATGCCAATACAGGCAACGAATTTCCTTTGCTCATAAAATTCATTGACGCAAAAAGCGACCTGTCAATTCAGGTTCATCCGAATGACGAACTTGCCGCCAAACGTCACAATTCCAAGGGCAAGACCGAGATGTGGTATGTCGTAGGCGCAGACAAGGGCGCACATCTTCTTTCCGGACTTTCAAAGCAAATTACCCCGGAAGAATATGTGGAAAGGATTGAAAACAACACTATTACGGACGTACTTACCGATTTCGATGTCAAACCCGGTGATGTATTCTTCCTGCCTGCAGGCCGTATTCACGCAATCGGTACAGGATGCTTTATCGCCGAGATTCAGCAGACTTCCGATATAACATATAGAATCTACGATTACGGACGTCTCGGACTGGACGGCAAGCCTCGCGAACTTCATACGGAGCAAGCAAAAGATGCAATCGACTACACCGTATATCCTGAATACAAGACTGAATACACGGAAAAGAAGGACAGCGAGAACGTCCTGGTTGAGTGCAAGTACTTCACTACAAGCGAATACAATCTTGACAAACCTTTCACCAAGGATTTGTCTGCGATAGATTCGTTCCTTGTAGTAATGTGTCTTGAAGGCAAAGGAACCCTCACTGATCACGAGGATGTAGATCACACTTTGACTGTGCATCAGGGCGAGACTGTCTTGATTCCGGCCACATCGAAAGGTGTGACATTCACCCCGTCAGAAGGAATGAAGCTTCTTACCAGCTATATAGGGTAAAGCAAGTCCAGTCTGCATTCTTCGACAGCATCTCTTGCGAGAACGAAGAGATGTATATGAAGGATGTTATCTACAAGGATAAATCAAGCGAGAATCCCAATAAATGGGGATTGCCTGCCCGACATTTCAGCGATAACTTTGACAAGATTTCGCTGAGATGCAGACAAGAAAAGTTGAAATATCCGCCAAAATACTGAAGGCAGCAACTGAGTTGTTCTTGGAAAAAGGTTTTCTGGGAACATCAATGAGGGAGATTGCCGGAAGATGTGGCATTGTCGTCGGTAATATCTACAACTATTACCGGGACAAGGATGAACTTTTCAAAGTGATAGTGTCTTCCGCCACCGGTGCTATGGAGGCGATTGCGTTATCACACAAAGAACATAAACTGAACTATTTGGAAGCTTTTGGCGAGTCCGGAGGTGTTTCTGTCGTTGTCGAAGAATATCTGACATTGATAGAGAATTTCCGGACTCCGCTTATAATTCTGTTGCTGAGAGCAAACGGCTCGGCGATGGAGAATTTTCCCAGTGACTTTGCGCGCGAACATATTTCAGGAGTCAGGGACAGTATTGTAGAGTTATCGCGTCTTTATCCGGATATGAATATCGTGACTGAGGTGCCTGATTTTGTCATATATATGAGCATTATCAGGGTATTCACGATGATAGAGGAGCTATTAAAAAACGAGCTCCCTGAAGAGGAAGCCCGTAAATTTATTTCTGCAAGTCTTGAGTTTGAATCAGGAGTGTTCCTGAATCGGAAATAGGTGTCTATTAACCAACCTCCCAGACCAATACGTGTCTGTCGAATGTAATGTATTCTAGCTCAAACTCTTCCTCGTATCCGTCTTTGTGGATGAATGTAGCGTCAAGTTCGCCTTCTCCCTTTGGATGAAATCTTTCCACTTCAATCTGCTCTGCGAAGTTGACGTTGTAGAGTGAAAGTCTCTTGAATATGGCCTCCTTGGCGCACCAGTAGATGGCCAGCTGCTCATTCCTCTTGTCGTCATCCAAGTCGTCAATCTCGTCTTCTGACAATGCTTTCAGTTCAACTGCGGTAAAGTCTCTGTCCAGAGATTCGATGTCAATGCCGACATCTTCGGTCTCGTGCAGGATTACTGCTACGTATTTGTCTGTATGAGTGATGCTTATGTTGGTGACTCTGTTCTCGAGGAAAGGCTTCCCGTTGTCGTGATGGCTAAGGTAAACTTTCTCGTCGAAAAGGACGTTGAGGAGAGCTCTTACTGCAAGTCTCTGTTTGCGCATTGATTCGCTCTTGATCCACGAAATCTCCTCCATCTCGTCGCTCGGGGTGGAAGTCAATGCTTTAAGTTCTTCTTCTGTCTCAGTTATCTGCCAAACGGCGATCTCTGCTTTATTGTCAAGTACTTTCTTTAAATATAGTGCCATAATGTAATTGCGTTAAGATTCCCACAGAGTCCTTGCAGTGCCGAAATACGACAAACCTGTGCGCGGAGAATATCCACACACAACATAATTGCCTTCCTGACAATCATCAGAAAAACTTGTAACTACAAGATAGGATTCGTTGATAGAAAATTTCGACAGGGGGTCGTCAACCGGCGTTCCTGCTGCCAATGTTTGTTCCTTATTTACAGAACTGGGAGGCTCCATATAAAACCTTAAACGTATTTGATTCTGCGCAAAGTTAATTCAAATTTTTCCGAAAACCAAAAAACGAGATTGTGAAGGCGATAAGAAAAAATCCCCAGATCGTCATCACGACGGTCTGGGGACAAAAAAACAAATAATCTATCTATAAAAAAATTATTCCTCTACAGCTGCGATGCCAGGAAGAACTTTGCCTTCGATAGCCTCAAGCATTGCGCCGCCACCGGTAGAAACGTAGCTTACCTTGTCGGCATAGCCCATCTTTGTAACAGCTGCTACTGAATCACCGCCACCAACGAGAGTGTAAGCGCCGTTCTTTGTAGCCTCTGCGAGGTATTCAGCGATCTGAAGAGTACCTTTTGCGAATGTAGGCATCTCGAATACGCCTACAGGGCCGTTCCAAAGAACCGTCTTTGAAGAAAGAATGATCTTCTTCCAGTTCTCGAGAGACTCCTGTGCTGCATCCATTCCTTCCCATCCGTCAGGAATGTCGAAGATGTCAACAACCTTGTGCTCTGAATCGTTGCTGAATTCCTTTGCAGCTACGGTAGCTACTGACAGAGAAAGATTTACGCCTTTCTCTTTAGCCTCTTTCATAACCTCGAGAGCCTCTGGGATAAGGTCATCCTCGTGAAGAGAAGTACCGATCTTTCCGCCCTGAGCCTTGATGAAGGTATAACCCATACCGCCACCGATGATGAGGTTGTCAACCTTGCCGAGAAGGTTCTTGATTACACCGAGTTTTGATGAAACCTTTGAACCGCCGATAATTGCAGTGAAAGGACGTTTTGCGTTCTTCAGGACATTGTCGATAGCCTTGATTTCCTTTTCCATAAGGAAGCCGAACATTTTGTCCTCAGGGAAATATTTAGCGATGAGCGCTGTGGATGCGTGTGCACGGTGTGCTGTACCGAAAGCGTCATTGATGTAGCAGTCAGCGTAAGATGCGAGATGCTTAACAAACTCTTTCTGGCTCTCCTTTACAGCTTTCTTTGCTGCAGCCTTCTCGTCATCTGTTGCGTCTTCTTTCAATCCTCTAGGTTTGCCTTCCTCCTCAGCGTAGAAACGGAGGTTCTCGAGAAGAAGTACTTCGCCCGGTTTGAGAGCGGCAGCCTGTGCGTCAGCCTTCATGCAGTCATCAGCGAACTGAACAGGAACTCCGAGGCATTCTGAAACGTGGTCAACAATGTGTTTGAGAGAGAATTTTGCATCTACTCCCTTCGGACGTCCAAGGTGTGACATAATGATGAGTGAACCGCCTTTTGCGAGCACGTGCTTGAGTGTAGGAAGCGCAGCTCTGATACGGGTATCATCTGTAATCTCAAACTTCTCGTTTAGAGGAACGTTGAAATCAACTCTCACGATGGCTCTCTTGCCAGTAAAATCGTAAGTATCAATGTGCTTTTGCATAATAAAAACAATATTGTTAATTATAACTATTCTATTTTGAGCCTGAAGGACTTATGAAGAGACCGGATCGGTCCGGGCGTTTCAAGGTCTTCAAACATTCTGCAAATTTAACAATTAATTTCGAAAAGGTCTGCCGTACATTATTTTTCACCTGTGTACATGCGGCAGATTCCCAAGGTGAAAGCCTTATGCTGCACTTTTCTGTAACCGCAGGACAGCAATGTGTGCTGGAACTCATTCTTGCCCGGGAAGTTGAGCACGGAAGCCGGGAGATATTTGTATGCAGCCTTGTCTCCGGAAACTTTTCCTCCGATAATCGGCAAAATGTTGACGAAATACAGTTTGAACAGCCAGCGTAGCAATGCGTTGGAAGGTACGGACAATTCCAGGATTACCAATTTGCCACCCGGACGCAGGACTCTCAGGATTTCACGCAGGCAAGCCTCCCTGTTCTCGAAATTGCGCACTCCGAATGCAACCGTGACGCGGTCAAATGCGCCATCCTCAAAGCGAAGTTTTTCGCAGTCGCCCTGCTCGTATGACACAAGCTTCTCCAGCTTCTCGGACTTTATTTTTTCCCCCATTATCTTGAGCATTCCTTCCGAGAGATCTACGCCTGTGACGTGTCCTGGCCAATAACCTCCAGTGCTTGCTGTATCTTGAACACTTAATCCGGTCTGTCCGCCATTGTTGCCGCCATTGTCCTTGTCTCCGTCCACAGATTCTTCCGATTCTCTTTCGGCCTGTTTCTCAACTGTTTGACTTGCGGATTCTCCAGAAGAATGCTGCATCTCTGCGCGTCTCAACATCTCCTTTGCTATTGCAATCGAGAAATCACCTGTACCGCAGGCGATATCCAAAATATGCAGGCCTCCATTTTCGCTGTCTCCGTCCGCGGCCATTGCGCGCTCAGTCACATCTGGTTTGAAAATACATTTCAATGCTCTTTTGCGCCACGTCCTGTCTATGTCCAGCGACATTATATGGTTCAATTTGTCATAATCGGGAGCGATGTTGTTGAACATTCCCTGTATATTCTCTTTCTTAGGCATACGCAAATATTTATAACGGCACAACTTCCTTGTGCTGAAATACTTATCTCTTCAATCTTACGAAAATGCTGAGCGGCAGGATTTTTCCGGATCTGTCCTTGAGCGCGAGTTCGCCCGATTCCAGATCATACATCTCCGGTTTCAATGCCTGAAGTCCCAATGCTTCCCGCACCACTGTCTCGCCGAGAACCGGTGAGAATCCGTTGGAATAAAGGTTGAGCACCATAAAACTGTCCTTCGGAGTAAGAATAGCATTGACCGTCTTCATCATCTCGAAAAGACATTCGTCCAGTTTCCATTTTTCACCGTCCGTGCCGTGGCCATAAGCAGGAGGGTCAAGGATAATGCCCTGATACACATTACCTCTCTTCGCTTCGCGCTTGGCGAATTTCATAGCATCTTCGACCACCCATCTTATGTCCTTCAGATGGCTGCTGTCCATATTCCCGTGAGCCCAGGTGACTACCTGCCGTACTGAATCAAGATGTGTGACATCCGCTCCGGCAGCTTTAGCCGCAAGAGATGCCGCACCGGTATAGGCGAAAAGATTCAGGACCTTTGGACGCTGAGTAAGACCTTTAGATTCGGCATCTTGCACCAGCTTTGAAGTTTCCCTGTATATATATTCCCAGTTAGGGGCCTGTTCCGGAAATACTCCGACGTGCTTGAACGCGGTAAGTCCAAGTCTCAAATTGAAATCAAGCCCTTTCTGCGTTCCTTTATATTTTATATACCATTGGTCATCAGTGCGTTTCAGTCGCTCCCAAGTACCGCTGTCTTCCTTGCCGGCCTTGGAGAATCCGGCGCCGGGACGAAAACGGGTGTGTGCCATATTTAGCCAGTTCTCAGAAGACAAAGATTTGGTCCACAAAGCCTTAGGCTCCGGTCTGACCATATAGTAATTTCCGAAACGCTCAAGTTTCTCACCATCTCCGGAATCGACCAGTTCATAGTCTTTCCAGAACTCTCCAGGGAATTGTACCATTAACTTCAAATTTTTATCGGCATTGCTCCGGATGTGTCGCGTAAAGCATAAACGCCGAAGCAATCCGGGCAAAGTTACATAGCGGTTTTGGAAAGTCAAAACAGAACAAGCCGTCGGACATTTCCCATTTTGGCGCGCATTCATTATCTTTGCGGGTTAAGAAGTTGTTTTGAGACAGCTTCCAAGAAGTATTTCAAAACAGCTTCTGATGATTTGCACTACAATACAAAATAAAACACTGGAGGAGATTTTCTCGATTCTCGATAGCGGTGACGTTGAGATGGCCGAAATCAGGCTGGACAAATGCCCGCTGACTCCGGACGACATAGAAGAATTATTTTCCACATCGGATGTCCCTCTTGTGGCGACTTGCCGCATCAATGAAATAAAGTCAAGGCTTTCCGGCAACACTGACGCGAAACCGTCGGACGCCAGAAAGATAGATACGAGGGCGGTTCAGGAAGCGGAATCCAGACTCACTGCGGCAATTCACGCCGGGGCGGCCTTTGCTGACCTTGAAATCGAAGCGCCTCCGATGATGTCCAAAAGAATACGCAGAGAAACCAATGAGAGCGGTACTGTTCTGATTCGTTCATATCACGATTTCAATGGGACTGATTCGTTGGAAGCCCTTAAAGCGTTGACTGAGAAATGTTTCAGCATAGGAGCTGACATAGCGAAGATTGTCACTACAGCTTCGGAGAAGGATGCTGACAGGGTTCTGCAACTATATGAATTTTTTGATCCTGCGAAACTCATTGCCTTTGCTATGGGAGAGCACGGCAGAAGTTCAAGAATAGAGTGTCTTGCCAAGGGTGCTCCATATACTTATGCGGCACTTTCTGAAGATGAGGCAGCAGCTCCTGGGCAGATTCCGGCGTATGAGATGAAGAAGCTTGTTTATGGAGAGCCTACCAAGTTCAAACAGGTTGCCGTCTGTGCTGATGCAACCATCGGGAAAGCGTCTGATTCAGACGAAGTTACTTTGCAGATGCCCGCCTCCAAGAGTTTTGCGCAAAGAGCGATAATTGCTGCGGCTTTGGCTGAGGGAACATCTGTTCTCAGGGGATATTCCGCCTGCGGAGATAACGAATCGGCAATCTCGGTAGCGAGAGCCCTTGGGGCGGATGTGAGACTTGGCATATCTTATCGCGACGGAAAACCAGTCAAAGACGGCTCCGCCATTACAATAAAAGGTATAGGAGCGGCTCCGGAATCGTTGAACATCAGTAGTCTGCACGTCGGGGAGTCCGGCTTGCTCACTAGACTTATGATTCCGCTGTCAGCAATAATCTGCAATAGTGGCGTGGAAATTTCCGGAGAAGGGACGCTTGTGAAAAGGCCGTTGAAAGGTGCGCGCGAGATTATGCGGGCTTTCGATATTGAGCTGGAACAGATTGACAGCCAAAGAGATGATGCGTCGGTAGCTGGTGCGGATGTCCGTGTTCCGCTTCGTATAAAAGGTCATCTGGACGGCGGAAACGCAACTATTTCCGGTGCCGGAGGTTCACAGATAATCTCAGGCCTGATGATGTCTCTCGCATTGGCGGACAATGAATCAGTGATTAGAATAACCGAACCGAAGAGTATTCCATATCTCTTTATTACAATGGATGTTATGAAGGCATTCGGAGTGAAGGTGTGGTGCGATATGGAAGGCGGACAGGATTTTGCTGAAAGTCAGGATTGGAACGACTGCTCCGAAATTGTACTGCATATAAAAGGCGGACAAAGGTACAAGGCGGTTGATATCGATATTGAAGGAGACTGGAGTTCCGCAGCGAATTTCCTTGTAGCTGGGGCTGTTTTCGGCAAGATGGACCTTGAAGGTCTTGACACCGGTTCTCTCCAGGCGGATCTGTCAATAATGGATATCCTTATGGAGGCGGGTGCAAGCCTGTCTCAGGCAGGGGATAACGACTCACACGGAGCCATACACGTTCAACGTGCGCCTCTCAATGCGTTTGACATTGATGCAAGCAACTGTCCTGACCTGTTCCCGATAGTATCAGTCTTGGCGGCATTTTGTCAGGGAACAAGCCGGATTGCAGGAGTCGGAAGGCTTGCAAATAAGGAAAGCGACAGAGGTAAGGCAATACTCCTGATGCTTACACAGATGGGCGTGAAAGCAAAAATCGAAGGTGACAGACTGATTGTCGAGGGACATTCTCTTGCTCAGAGATGCCTGACCGGCAATATGTTGAAAGGTGGCAAGTATTCTTCATATCACGACCACAGAATGTTGATGGCTTTGAAAGTGGCTGAACTTGGGGCGGACAGCCCTATAGAAATCGATGATACGGAGTGTGTGGCAAAGTCATTTCCGACTTTCTTGGAATTGTTCGAAAAGGTAGTGAAAAATTAATCGTTATGGATTCATTTGGCAGAAAATTCAGAGTCTCGATATTCGGAGAGTCACACGGCTCGGCAATAGGTGTGGTACTGGACGGAGTCCAGCCAGGACTTCCTTTGGCGGCAGAGGATTTCGTGGACGATATTCTCAGACGCAAGAGCGGACCGAAGGGTACCACTCCTCGCATAGAATCCGACGAGCCGGAAATCCTAAGCGGAGTGTTCAACGGATTCACCACCGGAGCCCCTCTTGCCATAATATTCAGAAACCGCAACACGAAGCCGGGCGACTACAAGTTGTTCAACGAAGTGCCGCGTCCTGGTCACGCGGATTATACGGCAAGTGTCAAGTGGTTGGATTTCAATGACCCGCGCGGCGGTGGACATTTTTCAGGAAGGCTGACGCTGCCTATAGTGGCTGCCGGTGTTGTGGCAAAGAAAATGTGTGTATGTGAAATACACGCGAAACTCATAGAAGTCGGAGGGGTCAGCACGGACGGTGACTGGAAGAAAGTGCTTGACCAGACTATTGCGGAGAAAGATTCCATAGGTGGCATTGTAGAATGTACTGCTACCGGAGTTCCTGCAGGACTTGGCGAACCGTTCTTCGATTCAGTCGAGTCGCTCATCTCGCACGCCATATTTTCAATTCCAGGAGTGCGTGGCATTGAGTTCGGTGACGGGTTCAATGCTTCGAGAATGAAGGGTTCGGAGCATAACGACCCATTCGACAGCATTGACCAGCAGGATTTCCACACGAGTCATCCGTCAAAGAACGGTGCCGGCGGAGTCAACGGCGGCATAACGAACGGCAATCCGATTGTTTTCCGTGTAGCATTCAAGCCGACCTCCAGCATAGGGAAGTCTCAGCATACGTTCAACTTTGCTACAGGAGAAATGACGGATCTTGAGATTCCGGGTCGTCACGATGCTTGTTTCGCACTTCGTACGCCACCGGTAGTGGAAGCGATGACAGCGATTGTATTGGCTGATTTATTGAAGATTATGTAATGAAGGTCTCGCGCCTGTGCGGCGTTTCTTTAGCGAGCCTTGAAGAATTATAGAGAGATGGATATTAACGAAGAGAAAGAACTGCTGGACAATATCACGAAGTCCGAGTATAAGGAGGGATTTGTGACTGATGTAGATCAGGAATTCATTCCCAAAGGGCTGAATGAAGATATTGTCAGGCTGATTTCCGAGAGGAAGAATGAGCCTCAGTGGCTGTTGGACTTTCGCCTTGACGCATATCGCAAATGGCAGAAGATGGAGATGCCCGAATGGGGACATCTGGATATGCCTCATATTGATTATCAGGACATCATATACTACGCGGCGCCTAAGAAACCTTCGGACAGGCCGACGGAGATAGATCCGAAATTGGAAGAGACATTCGACAAGCTCGGCATTCCTATCAAGGAGCGTAAGGCTCTGGCCGGAGTTACGGCAGTCGATGCGGTGTTTGATTCGGTTTCTGTCGCTACGACGTTCCGTAAAGAATTGGCGGACAGGGGAATCATATTCTGTTCCTTCAGCGAGGCGGTCAAAGAGCATCCGGATCTCGTGCGCAAATACCTGGCGACGGTAGTGCCTTCAGGTGACAATTATTTTGCCGCGCTTAACTCTGCGGTATTCAGCGACGGCTCGTTCTGCTATATTCCTAAAGGGGTTAAATGCCCTATGGAGCTCTCCAGTTATTTCCGTATCAATGCTAAAGGCACCGGCCAGTTCGAAAGAACTTTGATTGTCGCGGATGAGGGTTCTACACTCAGTTATATGGAAGGTTGTACGGCACCTATGCGAGATGAGAACCAGTTGCACGCAGCAGTTGTTGAAATTGTCGCTATGAAAGATGCTGACGTCAAATACAGCACGGTCCAGAACTGGTATCCGGGAGATGAAAACGGAAAGGGTGGAATCCTGAACCTTGTGACAAAACGAGGTATTTGTATGGAAGGCGCACATCTTTCCTGGACACAGGTGGAGACGGGATCGGCCATTACCTGGAAATATCCAAGCACGATTCTGAAAGGGGATTATTCTTCATCTGAATTTTATTCCGTAGCGGTGACCAACAACTATCAGCAGGCAGATACCGGCACGAAGATGATACACGTTGGCAAAGGCACGAAGAGCCGTATCGTCAGCAAAGGAATCTCCGCAGGACATAGCCAGAACAGTTATCGTGGACTTGTAAGGATGTTGCCAGGCGCTGCTGGAGCAAGGAATTTCTCGCAATGCGACAGCCTTCTGATAGGCTCGCTTTGCGGAGCTCATACTTTCCCTGACGTGCGCAGCGACAATGCTACGGCTGTAGTGGAGCACGAAGCGACTACATCCAAGATAAGCGAAGACCAGTTGTTCTACTGCAACCAGCGCGGAATCGGTCCTGAGGATGCCGTGGGGCTGATTGTCAACGGATATGCGCGTGAGGTGCTGAGCAAACTTCCGATGGAATTTGCGGTTGAGGCTCAGAAACTTCTGCAGGTGTCTCTGGAAGGTTCAGTGGGTTAGAATATCCTTATCTGTTTACTTATTATGGATTGGATAAATTATACATTGTTCACTATCGGCGGAGATAATCCCGTGATTTTGATAGACTTGCTGACGTCGTTGGCGGGACTTACCTGCGTGATACTGGCTGGACGCAACAGTAAATACAACTTCTGGGTTGGCTATCTGTATTCGCTCCTGCTCCTGCTGATGTTCTATAACAAGAATCTGTACGCGAATCTGCTTCTTCAGCCGATTTCGTTGGGAATCAATATATTGGGACATTATCGTTGGACGCACCCGAAGGCGGGGGAGGAGAGCTCAGATGACGGCAAATCCTTGAAAGTCTCTATGTTGACCTGGCCTCAGCGCATTGCCATCTTGGTTGCAGTGCTTTTGGCCGCAAGTGTGTGGGGGTGGCTGATAAGCCTGGTCGGGAATGTTGTGTTCCCGGGCAAATTCACGTCGGATCCGATTCCATATCTGGATGCGTGCACGACAATCCTGATACTGGTCGCCCAGACTTTGTCATCGTTGAAGAAATGGGACTGCTGGATTGTATGGCTTTTGGTTAATATTGCTCAACTTGCAATGCATATCTCTGTAGGTCACGTGTTTATGCCGATAGTATGTGCACTGTACCTCGTAAACGGACTCTGGTCCATCGTCACGTGGTCGCGGCTTTACAAGAAAGATGCTTAGCCTTGCGGTCTGAAATATTGTCGCTTTTGTATTGAAAGATGCAGGACGGCCGGGATTTTGCAGCAAATTATTGGAAAAAGCCGTGGAGTTAAATCCGTTATCTCATAGAAATTGCTATCTTTGCGGCGACTTGGAAAGAAAGTACAACTAAATAAATTTCAGTATAATTATGAAGTATTTGACTAATGAGAAGTTGACCATCGTTGGTGCCGGCGGAATGATCGGTTCCAATATGGCACAGACAGCTCTTATGCTTGGTCTTACACCTAACATCTGCCTTTACGATATTTTCGAGCCAGGCGTACATGGTGTAGCGGAAGAAATGTATCACTGCGGTTTCGAGGGTGCAAACATTACTTGGACAGTTGATCCTGAGGTTGCATTCAAGGATGCTAAATTCATCATTTCTTCAGGCGGAGCTCCTCGTAAAGAGGGTATGACCCGTGAGGATCTTCTCAAAGGCAACTGCCAGATCGCCGCTCAGTTCGGTGACTATATCAAGAAATATTGCCCTGACGTTAAGCACGTTGTAGTTATTTTCAACCCTGCTGACGTTACAGCGCTTACCGCTTTGATTCACTCAGGTTTGAAGCCGGAGCAGCTTACATCTCTCGCAGCTCTCGATTCAACACGTCTCCAGAGCAATCTTGCAAAAGAGTTCGGTGTTCCTCAGAGCTCAGTAACAGGTGCTCATACTTATGGTGGACACGGCGAACAGATGGCAGTATTCGCATCTCAGGTTAAAGTTAACGGCAAACCTCTTTCTGAAATGGGTCTTTCAGCAGAGAGAATGGCAGAAATCAAACAGGAGACAATCCAGGGCGGTTCTGCTATCATCAAACTCCGTGGACGTTCTTCATTCCAGAGCCCGGCTTACAATGCAGTCAAGATGATTGAGGCTGCTATGGGCGGAGAACCTTTCACACTTCCTGCAGGTACTTATGTCAACACAGACAAGTACAAGAACGTGATGATGGCTATGCCTACAAAGATCGACGCTACCGGATGTCACTATGTGCTTCCTCAGGGAACAGCAGAAGAGCTTGCTGCGCTTGACGCTTCTTATGCTCACCTCTGCAAAATGCGTGACGAGATTGTAGAGCTCGGTATCGTTCCTGCAGTAGCTGATTGGAAAAACGATAACGCAAATCTGTAAGGACTGAACAGGATAAGAGAGAGGGCAACCAAAAATCACTTTTTGGTTGCCCTCCTTTTTTTGATTTATGCAACGCCACAGCGAGACTGATCGCCTCCTTTGGCGCCCTACTTGCGCTGTGTGGCGAAACAGATGTGTTTTTCTTGCATTGAAATACTAAATATTAGCATCTTTTGACAAAAATCTAACATTTTTAGTCAAATCCTAATATGTGGCAGGCCTTAATTTTTGCTAACTTTACGTAATGGAGTCGAAGGATTCCCCGGACCCCACAGAATACACACTAAAGCATCCAGCATACAAATGGAATTGAAAAAATATCTCTTTTCGGTTGTTCTCTGCGTTACTTTTATATTATCCAGTCTTGGAACGTGAAAGTCGGATGTCAGAAAGAATGAGGTCGGAAATGCTCTGTCCTCATCGGTAATATGAAGAATCTCGTGCGGTAATGCACTATGTTTGACAAGTTTTATGATAATATGGAAAAAGTTTTCGGATATATAATAGGTCTCGGAGCGGCAGTGATGATGCCGGTGATATTCACCATTCTGGGTATCTGCATCGGTATCAAGCCTGGTAAGGCTCTTAAAAGCGGTCTTCTCGTAGGTGTCGGATTTGTCGGGCTTTCTGTCGTGACCGGACTTCTCACGAGTGCGCTAGGTCCGGCCCTGTCAAAAGTTGTGGAAATCTACGGCCTTCAGCTCAAAGTCTTCGATATGGGCTGGCCTGCTGCGGCGTCGGTGGCCTACAACACGGCCGTTGGTGCGCTTATCATCCCTGTATGTCTTGGAGTGAATCTTCTGATGTTGCTCACAAAGACTACCAGGACAGTCAATATCGACCTTTGGAACTATTGGCATTTCGCATTTATCGGTGCAATGGTCTATTTTGCGATGGACAGCATCTTGTGGGGTTTCTTTGCCGCAATCGTATGTTACATCATCACACTCGTCCTTGCCGACAGGACAGCATCGAAATTCCAGGGGTTCTATGACGGAATGGAAGGAATATCCATCCCTCAGCCTTTCTGCCAGGGTTTCGTTCCGTTTGCCGAGGCAATCAATGCCGGACTGGACAAGATTCCCGGCTTTGACAAGGTAAATATCGATGCCGACGGAATGAAAAAGAAGTTCGGACTTTTCGGAGAGCCGCTTTTCCTTGGTGTTATCATCGGAATCCTCATAGGATGTCTTTCCTGCTCAAGCTGGAGCGAGATTGTTGAAAAGATTCCATATATCCTCGGACTCGGCATCAAGATAGGTGCTGTAATGGAGCTTATTCCAAGAATCACGTCACTGTTCATCGAAGGCTTGAAACCAATCTCAGAGGCAACCAAGAGCCTGATTGACCGCAAGTTCAAGGGTGCGTCAGGAGTCAATATCGGAATGAGCCCCGCACTTGTCATCGGGCATCCGACTACGCTTGTGGTGTCCCTGCTTCTCATTCCGGTTACGCTGATTCTTGCAGTCGTGCTTCCGGGTAATGAATTCCTTCCGCTGGCATCGCTTGCAGGAATGTTCTATATTTTCCCGATGGTCCTCCCGATTACGAAAGGCAATGTGGTTAAGACTTTCATCATCGGACTCGTGGTGATACTTATAGGCCTCTATTTCGTGACGAATCTGTCTCCATATTTCACACTTGCGGCACAAGATGTGTACGCACAGACCGGGGATGCCGCAGTGGCTATTCCTGAAGGTTTCCAGGGCGGTTCACTTGACTTCGCATCAAGCCCTCTTGCCTGGGTGATTTTCCATCTAACCCACAGTTGCAAATGGATTGGCATTGTGGCGCTTGTTCTTTGCACCGGCGGTCTTGTCGCATGGAACAGGGTTAAGATTGTCAAGGGACAGAAGGCCACAGTCATCGCATCAGGTTCTGCTGAATCTGAGAAGATGGCATCGGCTGAAGACAATGAGGCCAAAAATTGAGCGGCAAATTGTGAAACTGAATGATAATACATTAAAAATCAGAATAGGAATATGAAAAAGTTGATACTTACAATGGCTCTCGGGTCTATGATGGGACTCGCGGCTTTCGGACAGGTGAACTACAAGGTTCAGACAGCCTGCCATCCGGACGATGTAAAACACTATGACACACAGCGCCTGCGCAGCGCGTTTGTGATGGAGAAGGTGATGGCTCCTGATGAAATCAATGTCACTTACACTCTCTACGACCGCCTTATCTACGGTGGAGTTATGCCTGTGAACAAGACTCTTGTGCTCGAAACTTTCGATGAGCTCAAGGCAGAGCATTTCCTTGACCGCAGAGAACTCGGAGTGGTCAATGTCGCGGGTGACGGAATAGTAACGGTTGACGGTAAGGAATATGCCCTCAAATATAAGGAGGCGTTGTATGTCGGCTGCGGAAAGAAAGAAGTTACATTCAGGAGCGTCGATCCAAAGAATCCTGCCAAGTTCTATATCAATTCGGCTCCGGCATACAAAGAGTATGTGACTCAGCTTATTACCACGGACAAGAATGCGGATCCGAAGAAATATGCCTTTGCAATTTCCGATCATTACGGAAAGATGGAAGACTCCAACGACAGAGTTGTGAATCAACTTATCGTATGGCCTGTGCTCAGCAGAGTGAAGGGCGGCGGAACCAACCAGCTTCAGATGGGCTTGACCGAACTTGCTCCCGGCTCAGTATGGAACACTATGCCGGCTCACACGCATACACGTCGTATGGAGGCATATTTCTACTTCAATGTGGCTGAAGGAAATGCAATTTGTCACCTTATGGGACAACCTCAGGAAGAGAGACTCATCTGGCTCCATAACGAGCAGGCTGTGACGTCTCCGGAGTGGTCGATTCACGCGGCTGCCGGCACCCGCAACTATACCTTCATCTGGGGAATGGCGGGCGAGAACCTCAACTATGGCGACAAGGACGAGATTTCTTATCTCGATATGCGATAGAAACAGAGAATTCCGTATAATAAAATTGGTCAGACATTAATGTCTACGGATTCCGCGCTAGATAATATAGAATACTAATATACAGAAATATAACAATTTAAGAATTTAATCATTATGGTAAGTTTTTCACTCGAAGGAAAGGTTGCGCTCGTAACGGGTGCATCATACGGTATCGGTTTCGCTATTGCTACAGCATTTGCTGAGGCAGGAGCCAAGATCGCTTTCAACGACATCAAGCAGGAACTTGTTGACAAAGGCATCGCTTCTTACAAGGAACTTGGAATTGACGCCAAGGGATATGTATGTGACGTAACCAAAGAGGATCAGGTTCAGGAACTTGTAAAGAAGGTGGAGAATGATCTAGGCCCAATCAATATCCTTGTGAATAATGCTGGTATCATCAAGCGTATCCCAATGTGCGAGATGAAGGCTGAAGAGTTCCGTCAGGTTATCGACGTTGACCTCAATGCGCCTTTCATCGTATCCAAGGCTGTGATTCCTTCTATGATCAAGCAGGGCGGCGGAAAGATTATCAACATCTGCTCTATGATGTCAGAACTTGGTCGTGAGACAGTTTCAGCTTATGCAGCTGCAAAGGGTGGTCTCAAGATGCTTACCCGCAACATCGCTTCAGAGTACGGTGAATACAATATCCAGTGCAACGGTATCGGACCAGGCTACATCGCAACTCCGCAGACAGCGCCTCTTCGTGAGCGCCAGGCAGACGGCTCTCGCCATCCTTTCGACGCCTTCATCGTAGCGAAGACTCCGGCTGCACGTTGGGGTACAACTGAAGACCTCAAGGGACCTGCACTCTTCCTTGCATCACCTGCTTCTGATTTCGTGAACGGCCACGTGCTCTATGTTGACGGCGGTATCCTCGCCTACATCGGAAAACAGCCTAAGTAATGAAATACGGATTTATCACAATTTCTCTTCTGTCCTGCCTTCTCTGCGCCTGCGGAGTGCAGGACAGGACTGTTTATATATCCAACGATACATTGGTGGATAGGCAGAATGAGACGGTTTCAGTCCCATTTTCTTCCATTGGCATCAGCGGCCTTTCTGCCGACAATGCTGTAGTGAAGAACTCGGACGGCATTGAAATTCCAAGTCAGACTGTTTCTGATGCAAATGGGATGCAGAGCCTTATCTTTCAGGCAGATGTGAAGGCTTGCGAGTCTGCGGCGTTTACTGTTTCAAAGGGTGTTCCGGAGGTATATGACACTCTTGCCCGCAGCCGTTATGTTCCGGAAAGAAAGGATGATTATGCCTATGAAAACAATGTCATTGTAGGACGCATCTATGGCAATGCCCTTCAAAGTCCAAGAACTTTCGGACCTGACGTGTGGATTAAGAATACATCACGTTTCGTATTTGATGACTGGCTTGTCCGCGGAGACTTCCATCGGAATCACGGTGAAGGAATGGATTGCTATATGGTAGGAAATGCCTTGGGCGGCGGTGCGTGCGCTCCGATTGTGGGAGAGAAAGTTCTCGCCGGAGACAACTATGTTGAATGGAAAAGGTTGTCCAACGGTCCGTTGAGGACAGAGGCTGAGTTCACCTATCCTACCATCGATGTTAACGGTGTTGGAGTGAAAACATTCAGAACACTATCACTTGATGCCAATACAAGGTTTGTCCATTGGATAACCTCCTTTGAGGCAGAAGGCGTTGATTCTATGGATGTTTTTGTCGGCGCAGTTGTTCACGACACTGTTTCCTTTGAGCTCGGGAAAAACTACGTGTCATTCACCGAATGGGCCTCTGACAGCCAGCTCGATGACCCGCACCTTGATGGACAGATCAGCATCGGTGTTGTGCTTTCCGGTAAATTCAAGGGTGAGCCTGTCGTTATCGACGGACACGCCGGCTTCCGCTTAAGACTTGCCTGCGGTCAGACCATAGATTACTGGACTGCTTCCGGTTGGGATAAAGGCGGGGTGGAGAGCCCTGATGCCTGGAATTCTTATATGAAGTCTCAGGCGTATGCTCTTAATCATCCTCTCAAGATAGAGATCGCTGAATAAAACTGGCTATTGCATTGCTCTTCTTACAAAAGGAGGTAGTGCCCTCCGCTCAAAAACGCGGAATAATTCGCTTTGGGCTCTGCCTCTTTTAATTTGTTGTATTGCCTGACTCTAGGGAAAACTGATTTTATTCCATAAATTTGCACGGTTAAAGCAAATTCTGATTTATGTTCGAGTTATTGTTCGTTCATTGGCACGTTGATCCTGTGATTTTCCATCTCGGGGGCTTTGGGCTAAGGTGGTATTCATTACTTTTCATTTCGGGCTTTATACTCGGATGGTTCATCTTCAGATGGTTCTTCAGAAGAGAAGGCGTGTCTGAAACATTGTTGGACTCTTTGCTTTATACCCTTCTGATTGCGACTATCGTTGGCGCGAGATTGGGACATTGCATTTTCTATCAGCCGGATTACTATTTCGGCAGTTGGCAGGGCTTTCTGGAAATATTTATGCCTTGGAAAGGCGGCTTGGCAAGCCACGGCGGTACTATCGCCCTGCTTATTGCGATGCTTTGGTATGCACATCATTACGGGAAGAAAAATAATTTCGATTTCGTCTGGCTGTTAGACAGGCTGTGCATCGCTGTAGCATTCGCGGCGACATTCATACGTCTCGGTAATCTTATGAATTCGGAGATTTATGGCGATGTAACGACGCTTCCTTGGGGATTCATCTTCGACCTGAGACACGAGACCGAGCCGAAGCATCCTACTCAGATTTATGAAGCTTTGACGTATCTTATCTTGGGTTTTGTGCTGATAAGTATGTACAAGTACAAGTTGAATAAACTCTATCGTGGTACGTTCATAGGCATTTTCTTCATCGTATGTTTCGGAATGCGTTTCCTTATCGAGTTCATCAAGGAACCGCAGGTGGCATTCGAGAATGATATGGTCCTGAATATGGGACAGTTGCTGAGTATCCCGTTTGTGCTTCTCGGCATCGGATTCCTGATATATGCATATATCAAGAAACAACCTGCGGCGATAGTTCAGCCGAGCGTCTCAAATCATAAGAAATAAGGTCTGACCGAAAGCAGTCGATTGCCTGCAATGGCAGGACAGTCCGTACGACGGTGCGAATACCATCCGGCCATTTTCATCATCGTCATAGGTCGCGTAGCTACGTCTATACACCCTCCTCCGAACTCGAAGCTGTTTAGAAGATCCCCACAATAAAATTCGGGAATTTTACTCAGACTGGCTATAAGAGGGGGAGCGTAAGCGTAGTTTGACGCGAGAAGAAACTGAAGGTTTCCGGAAATGGGCGGCGAAAACTTGCAGGAAGTGTCCATAAAGAACGCAAAGTGCTGGGAAATTTGAACCTTTAGAACGTAAAATAGTCCTAATGTCGCCAAAAATGGACATTTCGCGGTGCATTTTTTGCACTTTTGCACCGCCGTTGGTTACAGTTAGAAATATATAACGTGAAATTAAAACAAATTATGAGAAACAGACTTCCGGGTTTGCTGTTGGTTACAGCCTCGGTAATGATGTCATTCAGCGCGAGAGCGCAGGAGATTGACACTACTACAACCGCTACAGTTATCACTCTGGATGACGCCTTGAAAATTGCGCTGAGCGAGAATGTCTCGGTCAGAGTTGCAGATAAGGAGATTGAGCGAAGCGGATATGCCAAGAAAGGCACCTATGCATCGTTGTTCCCGCAGATAGATCTTACCGGTTCATTTATGAGAACCATCAAGAAGCAGGTGATGTATATGGATATGGATATGGATATGAGCAGTTTTATGGGTGGCGGCGGTGAAGATGGAACAGGCTCGGATACCGGAACAGACTCAGGATCTTCTGCAATGTCCAGCGGAGGCGGAATTGAGGTCGGCCGATGGAACACCTATAATGCCGGAATCTCCGCATCAATGCCATTGGTGAATGCCCAGTTGTGGAAAAGTATCAAAATATCAGGAATGGACGTGGAACTCTCAGTCGAGAAGGCAAGGTCTTCAAGACTTGAGATGGTTACGCAGGTGAAGCAGGCTTTCTATGCAGTGCTTCTTGCAAAGGAGGCTCTCAATGTCTATAAAGACGTCTATGACAACGCTGTGAAGAATTTCGAGCAGACGAAGATGCGCTATAACGCGCAGAAAGCGTCCGAGTTGGATTTTACAAGAGCGAAATCAACTGTCGCCAGCGCTGTGCCGAATGTTTACAATGCTGAAAGTTCCGTTATTCTGGCATTATGGCAGCTCAAGGCCGTGATGGGCGTTGAACTCGACCAAAATATAGATGTTGCGGGCAATCTCGATGATTACTCCGGAATAGTGACTTCTGACGAATACAATTCGGAATCTCTGAATCTGGATTACAACACTACAATGCGCCAGCTTGCCATTCAGGCAAATCAGCTTGCGGAAACTGTACGCCTTCAGAAGTATGCCTATCTTCCGACGTTGGCTCTGACATTCTCCTACAGTCTGAATGCGATGACCAATGATTTCAAATTCAGCGACTACAAATGGACTCCATATTCTTACGTGGGTCTAAGTCTGAGCATTCCGATATTCTCCGGCGGAAAGCGGTATAACGATGTTCGTCAGGCGAAAGTACAGGCATCCGAGCTTGCACTTCAGGTTGGTGACACGGAGCGTAAGCTGAAGATTTCCATCCGTCAGTATCTGAATACGATGGAAACTCAGATGAAGAGTCACGCGGCTGCAGAGGAAGCAGTCGAGACCGCTCAGAAAGCATACGATATCGCTGAAAAGTCATATAATGTCGGTCGCAGCACCATTACGGAACTGAATGATGCACAGTTGGCGCTGACGCAGGCTAGGCTGAGCGTATCTCAGAGCATTTATAATTATGTCGTGGCAAAATCCAATCTCGAACAGGTGCTCGGACACGACTTCATTGATGAAGACGGCAACGTCGACCTTGAAAACAAATAGATAATAAGACAATGAAAAATATGAAATTAAGATCCATTCTCTATGCTTCGGTTGTCGTGATGGCGACCGGTTGCGCAAATGGCAGCACAGGAAAAAGCAGTGACCAGTCTGTTGCTCAGGTAGAAAAAGTATCCAACGTAAAGGTGATGTCCGTGTCGGCTAAGGATGTTCCTCAGAATGAAATATATACATCTACGGTGCAGGCTTATGCGACTAACAATATCGCTCCGCAGAGCCCGTCCAGAATCCAGAAAATTTATGTTGAGGTAGGCGATTTCGTACGTGCGGGACAGATCGTAGCAAAGATGGATGAGGTTAGCCTCAACCAGTCTAAATTGTCAATGACAAATGACTCTCTCGAGTATAGCCGTATCAAGAGCCTGTATGAGCAGGGCGGCGTGTCAAAGTCTGACTATGATGCTATGGAACTAAAATACAATGTTTCTCGCAGTCAGTATGAGAACCTTCTTGAGAATACGGTGCTCCGTTCACCTATCAATGGAGTGATTACCGCAAGGAACTATGACAGAGGCGATATGTATGCGGCATCTCCTATTTATGTTGTGGCTCAGATTACTCCTGTGAAAATGTATGTCGGCGTTTCAGAGTCTGATTATACCAAGGTGAAGAAGAATGACATCGTTACATTGACTGTTGACGCAATCCCGGGCAAGACTTTCCAGGGACGTATCGCGAGAATTTTCCCTACGATGGACGCTGCTACCCACACCTTTACGGTTGAGGTGAATGTTGCAAATACAGACCGTCAGCTCAGACCTGGAATGTATGCGAGAGTTACAGTCAATTTCGGTGAAAGACACAATGTTACAGTACCTGATGACTGCGTAGTCAAACAGCAGGGTTCAGGCGTGAGAACAGTATTCATTCTTCAGGATAACGGTACTGTAAAAGAGTCTGTAGTTACTCTGGGCCGTCATTTCGGAACGGAATACGAGATTCTTTCCGGCATATCCGAGGGTGACAAAGTCGTAATAAAGGGACAGGCCAGTCTTAAGAACGGGGCGAAGGTCAATGTTCAGGAATAATCACCGTCAAATCGCTTAATTGTAAATAAATATGAGTCTATATAGATCAGCGGTGAATAAACCGGTAACGACTGCATTGGTCTTCATTGCCTTTGCGATCTTCGGTATATTCTCGTTTATGAAAACATCTATAGCCCTCTATCCGGATTTCGATGCGAATGTCATCCTTGTGATGTCATCGTACCCTGGAGCGAGTGCTGCGGATATTGAAACGAACCTCACCAAGGTCCTAGAAAACGGACTTAACGGTGTGAGTGACTTGAAGGATATGACATCCAAATCAAAGGAAAACATATCCATCATTACTTTGGAATTTAACTATGGTGTTGATATAGAGGAGGCTACGAACAATGTCCGCGATAAGTTGGATATGGTTAACTCTTCTCTGCCGGATCAGGCCACGACTCCTGTCATTTTCAAATTCAGTGCAGATGACCTGCCTATCCTTATTTTGGCGGCAACTGCAAACGAGAGTCTTCCGGGACTTGACAAGATTCTGGATGATAAGGTGACCACACCTCTTTCCAGGGTGAAAGGTGTCGGTACTGTGTCTGTTACCGGTGCACCGACCCGTGAGATCCAGGTTTATTGCGATCCTAACAAGTTGCAGGCTTATGGATTGTCAATTTCCACAGTGTCAAGCATTATCTCCGCTGAAAACAGGAATGTGCCTTCCGGAAATATCGATGTCGGTTCTGAAACTTACTCTCTGCGTATTCAGAAAGAGTTCACCGATCCTTCAGAGATATTGGATATCGTACTTTCCTACAAAAATGGGGATGCTGTATATCTGAGAGATGTCGCTACCGTAAAGGATGGACAGGAAGAGAAAGAGCAGCAGGCATTTACAAACGGAATTCAGTCAGCGCAGATTGTCATACAGAAGCAGACTGGCGCCAATACCGTGAACGTCATCAACGGCGTCAAGAAAGAGTTGCAGAGTATTGCGCAGACATTGCCTGCCGACATTCACATTGAGACTGTTACCGACAGTTCAAGCAATATCGAGAATAGTATTAACTCACTGAAGGAGACCATCATCATCACTTTCATCGTCGTTATGCTTGTGGTGTATGTGTTCCTCGGAAGATGGAGAGCGACATTCATCATCATACTTTCCATCCCTATTTCCCTGATGGCATCTCTCGTATATCTGTTCGCGACAGGAAATACGTTGAACGTGATATCGATGTCTGCGCTGTCCATTGCGATAGGTATGGTCGTGGACGACTCGATTGTGGCATTGGAGAACATCACCACGCATATTGAGCGGGGAGAGAAACCTAAGGAGGCCGCTGTGCACGGAACTGAAGAGGTGGGTATTTCCATTATCGCTTCCACTCTGACAATGCTCTGCGTGTTCCTTCCGCTTACCCTCATCTCCGGAATGTCCGGAATTATGTTCCGTCAGCTGGGTTGGATCGTCAGCATCATTATGATTGTGTCCACTCTCGGTGCGCTTTGTCTTGTGCCGATGTTGTGCTCAAAGATGCTCCGTGCAGACAGGAAGAAGAGCAAACTTCACGATATCCTGTTCACACCTATTGACAAGAGCCTCAATGCCATATCAGACGGATATGCGTGGATTATCAACTGGGCTGTGCGGCATAGAAAGACTGTCATCTTCGGCGCATTCGGAATATTCGTGGTGGTTCTGGCTCTTCTTGGTCCAAAGATCAAGACCGAGTACTTCCCTCACGCCGACCAGGGCCGTTTGACTGTGTCCATCGAGTTGAATGCGGGTACGTCTCAGGAGGTTACAGGTGAATTTGCACGTAATTTCTACAACAGAATCTGCGAGGAGATACCTGAGATTAAGATTTGCAGTTATACTTTCGGTCAGGCTGACTCGGACAACGCGTTCGCAAGTATGCAGACTAACGGTTCCAACATCATTTCGATGAATATCAACCTCGGAAGTATGGAACTCCGTGAGCGTTCAGCCAGTGACATTGCAGATGTGATACGAGCTGACTTGGCAGAATATCCTGAAGTTCATAAAGGAACCGTGACTGAAGGTATGGGCGGTATGGGAGGCGCCGCTTCAGTAGATGTCGAAATCTATGGCTATGATTTCCAAACTACTGACCAGGTTGCCAATGAAATCAGGGAGAAGCTTCTTGCCGAGCCTGCTTTCGCCCAGGTTACGCTTAGCCGAGACCAGTATACTCCTGAATATCAGGTGGATTTCGACAGGGTTAAACTGGCTGCAAACGGACTTAACACTACGACTGCGGCTGCTGCGGTGAGCGCTGCGATGAGCGGTTCGGTCGGCTCTTACTACAGGGAAGACGGTGAGGAGTATGATATCAGAGTCCGTTATGCCAAAGGCTTCAGAACAAGCATTGAAGATATTGAGAATATCATAATCTACAACCCTGCGGGTAATGCCATCAGAATCAAGGACCTCGGCAAAGTCGTTGAGACAGAGGTGCCTCCTACCATCGAGCGTAAGAACAGGCAGCGTATGATAACTGTGTCAGGTGTCATCGCAGGTTCTCACGCGATGAGTGAAGGCGTAGAGGCTGCAGGACGTGCGATAAACGCTGTTGATATCCCTTCGGAGTTGAGCGTGAAGATTGCCGGTGACTATGAAGACCAGAAGGATATGTTCAGTGACCTCATAACCCTTATGATACTGATTATCATCCTTGTGTATATGGTAATGGCATCTCAGTTCGAGTCGTTTATGAGCCCGTTCGTGATTATGTTCTCAGTGCCGTTCGCGTTTGTCGGTGTGGTTCTAGGACTATGGGCAAGCAACACTGCTTTGGGTGTGATGGCGATGATCGGTATTCTGATTCTTATTGGTATTGTAGTGAAGAACGGTATTGTGCTTATTGACTACCTCATCCTTCTCCGTGAAAGGGGTATGGGTATCCTTGATGCTGCGGTAGGTGCCGCCAGAAGCCGTCTCCGTCCTATCCTTATGACTACGCTTACCACTGTGCTCGGTATGGTGCCTATGGCAATCGGTACGGGTGAGGGCTCGGAGATGTGGAGATCGCTCGGTATCACGGTCGCTTGGGGTCTTACCATTTCGACAGTCGTTACTTTGGTGCTCATCCCTACCATTTACTGCGTATTCGCTACCAGACAGGAAAAGCACAAGCAGAAGAAGTTGGCGAAGAAAGCTGCGGCTGCTGCGTTGAAATCCTAATCCGATAACTCAGAGAGGGATTTCGCACTTGCGTAACTTTATGAAAAATCAAAAAAGATGAAAGCGATATTTATATCATACAATCAGGCCTACAATGAGGAAATTGTAGATGTCCTGGATGCTCATTCTCAGAGAGGGTTCACCCGCTGGCAGGATATTGACGGAAGGGGCTCTGTAGATGGTGAACCTCATTACGGAAATCACGCCTGGCCGGTGCAGAATCACGCCATCCTTACTTTTGTCGAGGATGACAAGGTGTCCGGCATACTAGCTGATCTCAAGGCGAAGGATGAGCAGACCAAAGACTTGGGACTCCGTGCCTTCGTCTGGGACGCGCAGCAAGCCTTCTAGCGCGAAGCGCAACGCGACCGAAGGGGTCTGGGGAATACTTTCCCCAGTTAAACTTCTACCGCACCGGAGGTGCGAAATTGTCCCTCGGTGCGCCAGGCTAGTGCAAAGTTCCAAAAGTTGATAACTGAACAATGGTAAGACTAAGGCCCTTTTAGTCTTACCATTGTTTTTTGTTAAAGTTGCCCCGGATTATTATATTTGTAAGTTAACTTTGAATGCTTACGAAGTTGAATTTGTAAATTACAATTAAATACGAGTTAATAATTATGGCAAAAGTTGTTACAGACGAGAATTTCTCAGATATTATTTCCGGCTCACTTCCGGTAGTTATTGATTTTTGGGCTACTTGGTGCGGTCCGTGCCGCGCGATTTCCCCGATCGTGGAGGAAGTAGCTTCAGAATATGAGGGCAAAGCTGAAGTTGTAAAATGCAATGTAGATGATTGCGAAGAAGTTGCGGCAAAATGCGGTATCAGAAACATCCCTACACTGCTTTTCTATAAAGATGGTAAACTTGTTGACAGGCTTGTCGGAGCAGTTCCTAAATCTGAGATCACGGCAAAGCTTGACTCTTTGCTTTAATTTTTCCCGGATATGAAAAAGAAAGTTGCTCTGGCGATTGCGCTGATTGCAGCGGTTCTTAGTCCGATCGTTTCCGAGGCCAGGGATTGGGACGACGCCCGTTTCGGTATTGTGGCGGGTTTTACGTCTTCATCGTCCAATGCGAAGCATATCGATGCGAGTGCAATTGCGCGTTATCACGCGGGCGTTACATTTGAGTTGCCGATTGCCTATGGCTTTGCAGTTCAGCCTTCTGTGCTGTATCAGACAAAAGGTACAAGACTGAGTGATGCCACAATTCATAATTTCAAGTTGGATACAAAGGTCGGCTATCTTGAAGTTCCCGTGCAGATACAGTGGGGACCGGATCTTGTGGCATTCAGACCATATATTTTCGGAGAACCGTTCATAGGTTACGGCCTGCATACATCTTCAGAGGGGACTTTGGACGGTGCTGACGTTGATGTCAATTCATTTTCCAAGGCTGGCATATCCAGATGGGAATATGGACTTGGACTCGGTGCCGGCATTGAAGTGTGGAAAATCCAGTTCTCCGTGAAATACTACTGGAATTTCGGTTCGCTCTATTCTGAAAGCGGAAAGATGGCCAATGTCGGTCAGCAAGTCAAAGCCGCATTCAAGGACGGACGCAATTTCAACGGGATATCGTTCTCGTTGGCGTTTATGTTTTAAAACAACTTCGTAGAAAAGCCTCAGATATGGCAGAAGAAAAAAAATTAGTCATATATTGCTCCGCAAGCTTGAGCGGAATTGCTCCCGAATATAATCGTGCTGCGGATGAGTTTGTCCGCAAGGCCGTTTCGAAAGGATATACGATTGTGTCGGGAGGTACGGTCAAAGGTATGATGGGAGTTGTCTCCAATGCGGTATCCGATTGCGGAGGACGTCATATCGGCATTATCCCGCGCTTTATGAATGAAGTGGTCGCAAAGAATCTCACTGAAGTTCATTGGACGGATACAATGTCCGAGAGGAAGGAGAAGATGCGTGAGGGTACTTGTGCTGCGGTGGCATTGCCGGGTGGTATCGGGACTTTGGATGAGCTGATAGAGACGCTTACCCTGGCTAAATTGCATAAATATGAAGGTAAAATCTTTGCGCTGAGTATCGGTGGATTTTACGATAAACTCGCAGAACTGCTTGATTTCTATGTGAGTGTAAATATGCTTGAACCGGAAGCCCGGAAAATGATAGCTTTCCCGAAATCAGTGGACGAGTTGGTGGAACAGTTATAGCGTATGGATTTTAACGGAATAAAGGAGTATTTGAGGGAAGACCTGGATAAGGTGAATTCCATTATGGCTTCTGCTCTGTCGAGCGAGATTTCTTTGCTGGATTCTACCAACAGGATGCTTATGTCCCGTTCCGGCAAGCAGATACGTCCGGTGTTGGGCCTGCTGACTGCAAAAGCCTGTTCCGGAGGTTTCACGTCAAAGGATACTTTGAATTATGCCGCGACAAGCGAGCTTCTGCACAATGCTACATTGTTGCACGATGACGTGGCTGACAATAGCCCTATGCGCAGGGGAGAGCCCACAATTATGTCTCTTCTTGGCGGCAGAGCATCAGTTCTTCTTGGAGATTTCTGGCTGGTGAAGGCGATGGATTCGATTCTGGCCGGAGGTAATTCCGCTAACAAGGTTATGAGGATATTCGCTTCGACACTTTCAGATCTTGCGGAAGGCGAACTTCTGCAACTTCAGAAAGCTGATAGCGGTGATACTCAAGAGACTGATTATTATAAGATTATATACAACAAGACGGCATCTTTATTCGTCGCTTCAGCCGTATCTGCGGCATTGTCCGTAGGCGCGTCTGAAGAAAAAGTGAAGGCGGTGAAGGAGTTTGCCAAATGTCTTGGACTGGCATTCCAGATACGCGACGACATATTTGACTATCAGGAGAATGCATCGACAGGAAAGCCTGCAGGAATGGATTTGAAGGAAAGAAAGATCACATTGCCGCTTCTAGGGGCGTTGGTACAAGTAGACGCGGAGCAGGCGTCAAGGGTGCGTAGAATGGTATGTGGCATAGATGAGCATCCTGAATACCAGTCGCAGATATTGTCTTTCGTGAAGTCTAATGGCGGTGTTGGATATGCGCGCAGAAGACTTCGGGAATATGTTGACAAGGCCAAAATCGCATTGCGTCAGCTCGGTTCGTCCGAGGATGTGTCGATGTTGGCTGATATTGCGGAATTTACGGCAGAAAGAGAAGTATGAAATTTTCGGACATCATAGGTAATGCGGAGGTTAAGGCTGCGTTGGTCAAAATGGCTGACAGCGGACGTATTCCGCACGCAATGATGTTTCAAGAAAATGAGGGCTGCGGAGCGTTGGCGCTTATCGTGGCGTTTATGCAGTATCTGAACTGCAAGGCGGACAAAAATGGGGATTCCTGCGGAGTATGTGCTACCTGCAACCAGATATCAAAACTGATATACCCGGATTTGTATTTTGTGTATCCTGTTGCAGGAGAGAAAGTTACCTCACAGACATATATCCAGAAGTGGCGTGAACTCTTTGTTAGAAACCCTTTCTTCCTGGAGAATGAGCTGTATGAGACTCTGGATATAGAGAAAAAGTCTTCTTCCATCTCGGTTGCGGATGCCAAGAGCATATTGAATGAACTCTCGTTGTCCTCATTCTCTGACGGATATCGCGGCGTAGTGATATGGCTTCCGGAGAAAATGAATCAGGAGGCTTCCAACAGGCTTCTTAAAATAGTGGAGGAACCGTCTGAAAGGACATTGTTCTTTTTCGTGACCCATCAGCCGGAGAAAGTTCTGAAAACCATACGGTCGAGATGTCAGTTGATCAGGGTGCTGCCTTCTTCCAAAGAGGAGATTGCAGGAGCGTTGCCCCGGTGGACCGGAATCGATGCCGAGGCTGCTGAATATGCTGCGGAGTTCGCATCGGGAAGCATAGGTGTGGCGATAAGAAGTCTTGCTGAGAGGGACGAGAATGTGGAGATGATGGACGTCTTTATGAAACTGATGGACGGCATTGTAGCACGTGATTTCCAGTCAGTGCTGGAAGCGGGGGAGGCTATGGCTGCATTCGAGTCAAGGGAAAAACAGAAAGCTTTTTGTAAATTTGCAAGCGAGGGAATCCGCAAGATATATATGCTGCAACAGAATCTGCAGTCTATCGCCGGAATCAGACCGGAGGATAAGGATTTCTATACAAATGCCGCAAAAAAATGCGGACCTGCATTTTGTCGCAGGGCATTGTCTGCAGTAAGCCGGGCTAATATGATGATTGCCCGCAATGTAAACCAGAAAATAGTCTTCACGAACTTGGTTGATCGCTTGTTCGTGAGTTAATATATAGATATATGGATAATAACGAAAATATACAGTTCGACTGCAATCGCGGTTGTATGGTCACCAGAGACAGCAACGACGAGCTCAACTGCACCTACAGACGCGGATGCTGCAAACTGGAAGATTATAACTGGCTGAAAGGCATCTCACAGGGGCAATATTCGGATTTGTTCGAGGTGAGATTCAAGAATACCCGTAAAGGTGTGTATATCAATGCTTCCGGGCAGAGTATAAAGATGGGCGATATGGTTATCGTCGAGGCTCAGAGCGGCCACGACCTTGGCATTGTGACATTGGAAGGCCCGATTGTAGGGCGTCAGATGAAGTGCAAAGGCATTGGAGAAGACACGGAATTCAAGAAGATATACCGCAAGGCTAAGCCGCTTGATATAGAGAAATGGCAGGAGGCGATTTCAAGGGAGCAGGAAACTATGATCCGCTCACGCCAGATAGCTGTGGAACTCGGATTGGATATGAAAATCGGCGATGTTGAATTTCAGGGAGACGGGACCAAGGCGATATTCTATTACATTGCTGACGGCCGCGTGGATTTCCGTCAGCTTATCAAGGTCTTTGCGGAAGAATTTCACATAAGAATTGAGATGAAGCAGATCGGCGCACGTCAGGAGGCCGGTCTTATCGGAGGTTTGGGAATATGCGGAAGAGAACTCTGCTGCGCCAATTATATCACCAATTTCAAGTCAATAACTACTGCGGCCGCACGTTGTCAGGATTTGTCTTTGAATCCTCAGAAACTTGCCGGCCAATGCGGTAAGCTCAAATGCTGTCTCAATTATGAGGTGGCTACATATCTGGATGCACATTCCAGGATTCCTAGAGTTTCTGAACCTTTGGAATTCCAGGATGGTCTGGCTTACCTGATGAAAACGGATATCCTTAAGGAAATAATGTATTTTTCTTATGACAAGGGGTCAATGGCGAGCCTGTTCCCTCTTGCGGCATCCGAAGTCAGAGAAATCATCAAGATGAACCGTAACGGGGTTAAGCCTGAATCTTTGAAGACAGAGCCGGAACCGGAAGCTCCTGAGTTCATTACGGCGGTCGGCGACGACAGCATTACACGTTTCGATGCTCCTAAGAAAGGTAAACGTTCATCTCATTCGCGCAGAGATCAGAGATCTCGTCAGGACAACAGGAATAATGAACCTCGTCAGCAGAATAACCCTGAGCAGAATGCCGGGCAGCGCCGCAATGACTCACAACGAGGTCCCCGTCAGTTCGACAGACAGAGAGGGCAGCGCAGAAACGGAGGACGTCAGCAAGCGCAGACATCCGGCGGACAGACGTCAAAAGATGAGTAAGCTATTGTCACGAATCTCAATTCTTGCAATGCTGCCGTTGCTTTTCGCTTGTACTGAGCCGGCAAGCAGCAGCCAGTTTGTCAAGACAGTGGCAAGAGATGCCTATGGAAGATATGTCTTCGACATCGATATGCGGGATTCGCTGTCTGTGTACAATCTCGATATGGTCGCTTCGTTCTCCTGTGTGGACAGGACTTTCTCTGCATTCAAGTCGTTGCCTCTTACTCTGTTGTGGGAGTCCCCGGCAGGTCAGACGTACGAAGGGAATATGTCGCTGACCAGAGCGTCGATGTGCGATTCCTCATATTATGAAAAAAGTTTCGAAGCGCCTGTAGGTGAAAGACTTGTGCCGTCGCAATACGGAGAATGGAAACTTTATGTCAAGACCCCGGAAGATTCATTGAAAAGATACGGCCTGACGGGTATTGGCCTTATAGTCAGAAAAGAAAATAATGGGACACGGTAAATTAAAGAAATTCAGCGAAAACTCGACATTCACCTGTTTGCTTCAGCCGTCCTCGGAAGAGGTTCTGAACAAGGAGGAGGGGAAATCCTGGTCTCCGCTGGATTTGAAGGATCATCCGATAAAAGGGCATTGGAACGAAGTTATGTTTCACGGCAGGAACTGTCCTATCGTGGTGGAACTCGGTTGCGGAAAGGGAGAATATACAACGGCGTTGGCGGAGCGCAATCCTGATATCAATTATATAGGTGTGGATATCAAGGGCGCAAGAATGTGGAAAGGCGCGAAGTATGCCACGGAGAAGGCTTTGCCGAATGTGGCGTTCCTGAGAACCAGAATAGAATTCATTGAGGCGTTCTTTGCTCCCGGAGAAATATCGGAAATCTGGTTGACGTTCTCGGATCCGCAGATGAAGAGCGAAAACAGCAGGCTTACAAGCCCGATGTTTTTGGAAAGGTACAGGCATTTTCTGAAGCCCGGGGGAATCATTCATCTTAAGACTGACAGCACGTTCCTTTATGAATATACGATGTCGGTATGTAAAGCGAATGATCTGAAGGTTCTTGCTTCTACTGCTGACCTGTACGGCAGTTCTTTAGACAATTCGGAACTTTCTTCTGTTTGCGGCAAAGCGGCGGTGGATGCGCTGTTTGAGGTGCAGACATTCTATGAGCAGAATTTCCTGTCTCAAGGGTTCAAGATAAACTATTGCTCGTTTGTCATCGACAAAGACGGTGCGTTTGTGTATCCTGATTTCGATGCGGCGTATTGGCGTTCCGTTGAGGCTCCGCGTTTCCTGCCGGGAAGCGGACGGCCGTAGAAGCCTGTTTCAAAACAGTTTCCCGCTTAGGGCTCTACCCAGTGGATTTTGATGCCTTTGCGCTCCATTCCCCGGAACCACGTCATCTGACGTTTCGCGAATTGATGGATTGCATTGCCGAGCAGAGTCTTCATCTCGTTGAGATTGATAATTCCCAGTACGTACTGCGTAACGAATTTATACTCAAGCCCATAGTAGGTTAGATCTTCCGCAGGAATACCGCTGTCAAGGAGCCTTCTCACTTCATCAGCCATACCTTCCTGTATTCTTGATTCCAGTCTCGCGTCGATTCTGCGGTTCCGTTCCTCTCTAGATACTAGCGTGCCTATATAATAGGTGTTTTTCGGCAGGTAGCAGGTGCTCTCTACTGGATGCTCTTGACTCCAGAGCGCAATCTCGATAGCCCGGATTGCCCTTTTCTTTGTGTCAATGTCTGTTTTGTTGTGCAGCGGCTTGAGTTTGCCCAGCATTTCCGTGAGTTCTTCGAGCGATTTGTCCTCGAGACTTGCACGCAGTTCTGGAGAAGCCTGCACGTCAGGTATTGAATATCCGCAGGTAGCGGCTTCAAGATAAAGTCCTGAGCCTCCGCATAATATAGGAATACCTTTTCTTTCGGTTATTCCCTTGTAAGCCTCTTCAAAAGCCTTCTGAAATTTATACAGGTCAAACTTGGTCCCTGCGTCAACTATGTCTATGAGATGATATGGTACATCTCCGTATTCCCCTATGTCCTTGCCCGTGCCGATGTCCATACCGCGATACACCTGCCTGGAGTCCCCGGAAAGAATTTCAGCGCAACCAGGTTCCCTGTCATTTTCTAGTCCTGCTAGCCTGTTGAGTTTCCTTGCGAGCTCAACCGCATATCTGGTCTTGCCTGATGCGGTGGGGCCGAGTACGCAGATGAGATCGATTTCCTTGTTTTTTATTTTTCGGAGAAGATTCTCCGCATCGACAGTCTCAGGTGTGGGCAAATCTGCGATGTACGTATTGCTGTAGGGGTTCTTTGTCGGCATTTCTCAGTTCAATGATTTGGTGCTTGCCTGTGCTCAGGCGCAACGGATTTTTGACAAAATTATAAAGAAATTTCCATTTCTTATCTGGGCATTCATTATCTTTGTGGCCTATGCTTGCTCAGGCGATATGTCAAGAATAAATTTCATTTCAGACATATACGGCAGGCGTTTCGGAATACGACGGAGAATGCCGGGAGAAAATCTTCTAGATTATGAGGAAAGAGAAAGTCAAGAATAGAGTCAATATCAACAACAAACGTGCATCGTTTGACTATGAGTTTTTGGAAACTTATCAGGCGGGCATTGTGTTGTGTGGAACGGAGATAAAATCTATTCGTGCCGGCAAGGCTTCTATGTCGGACGCTTTCTGTTATTTCGATAAAGGTCAACTCTATGTGCGCGGCATCAATATCGCCTTGTACACTTGGGGCTCTTGGGGGCAGCACGCTCCGTTGAGGGACAGGAAACTGCTTTTGCAGAAGCGTGAGTTGAGGCATCTTCAGCAGAAAGTAAAAGAAAAGGGCCTCACCATTGTAGCGGTAAGGCTCTATATAGCAGATAACGGTTATGCCAAGCTCTTCATAGCTTTGGCGCGCGGTAAGAAGCAGTACGACAAGCGGGAGTCGATAAAGGAGAAGGATATACGGCGCGCTATGGAGCGTGGCGAGTAGAGTCTGACTAAAAAGCGGTCTACTGCGTTCCTATCCCATCTTTTTATTCAGCCTCTCTCCTTGAACGAATCTCAAAAAGAGGTAGCGCCCTCCGCTCAAAATCGCAGGAAAAATTCGCTCCGGCCATCTACCTCTTTTTGAGGCATTACAGATGAGTATAACAGGAAAGTTATTCGGAGCAACGCGACCGAAGGGGTCTCGGGGAATCCTTTCCCCGGTAAAACTTCAACCGCACCGGAGGTGCGAAATAGTCCCTCGGGATAGCAGGCGCTAGCCTGCAGAGTCTAAGAATCAATAGGATGGTGCTAGCGCCATCCTGTCTCGAAGAGACTGAGGGTTAGATGCAAACTTGCACAAATCTGCTCAGGATTTCTACAACTCGAAGGTTTTCTTGACTTTGTCGACTGAGTCCAAGAGCTCCCAACCGAAGAACTGCAGCACTTTCTCCACCTCTTTTCCTTCGCGTATAACCTTAACGGATTTAGTGTACGGCTTGCGTCCTACGTGTCCGTAGCTGGCGGTCGGTTCGTAGATAGGATTCTTCAACTGGAACTTCTCGATAATCTTTGCCGGTCTAAGATCGAAGATTTCGCCTACTTTCTCAGCAATGAATGCATCGCTCAATCCCTTCTTTGCAGTGCCATAAGTGTTTACGAATATGCTGACAGGCTTGGCCACACCGATAGCGTAAGCAAGCTGCACGAGCACCTCGTCCGCCACTCCGGCGGCTACAAGATTCTTGGCGATATATCTGGCCGCATAAGCTGCTGATCTGTCAACCTTTGAAGGGTCCTTTCCGGAGAATGCTCCGCCACCATGAGCACCACGTCCGCCGTAAGTGTCAACTATTATCTTGCGTCCGGTGAGTCCTGTGTCTCCGTGAGGGCCTCCTATGACGAATTTTCCTGTCGGATTCACGTGGAGGATAAAGTCATTCTTGAAAAGGATTGCAGTCTTTTCCGGCAAGGAAGCGATTACCTTCGGCAGAAGAATCGTCCTGACATCATTCTCTATTTTATCGTGCATCGCCTTGTCAACTCTCTCCTGGCCGAACTGGCGTACCGCCTCGGAATAACTCATATTTCCGAGCTCCGGTGACACGAATTCATCGTGCTGCGTGGATACTACTATAGTATGTACGCGCACGGGATGATTCTGCTCATCGTATTCGATGGTGAACTGTGATTTTGCGTCAGGCCTGAGATAAGGCATAAGTTCGAGGCTGTTCTTGCGGATGTCGGCAAGAATCTGAAGTGTAAGATGTGAAAGCGCCAGCGGAAGAGGCATATATTCCTCAGTGTCGCGGCAGGCATATCCGAACATCATTCCCTGGTCACCGGCTCCCTGCTCCTCCGGCTCAGAGCGCACTACACCTCTATTTATATCCGCGCTCTGCTCGTGGATGGCGGAAAGCACTCCGCAGGAATTCCCGTCAAACATATAATCAGCCTTGTTGTAGCCTATCTTGTTGATGACTCTGCGGACTGTTCCCTGTATGTCAACGTATGCGTTTTCCGCGCGAACCTCACCGCCTACAACTACAAGACCAGTGCTGCAGAAAGTTTCGCAAGCTACTTTTGATTCAGAATCCTGACGGAGGAACTCGTCGAGGACTGCGTCCGAAATCTGGTCGGCAACTTTGTCCGGATGTCCTTCGGAGACCGACTCTGATGTGAACAAATAATTCATATTCAATATTTTACTGATTCAATGTGTGCTGAAGCTGCATCTTCAAGGCATAAAAAAACGTCCCACAGATGTGGAGACGTAAACAAAAACACAAAACATTGATATGAAAAGTGGCGGCTTGCACAGCTGCCGAAGTCAACATTTTAGCATTTTTTTACGTGGTTGCAAGCAGACAAATCTCTCCACATTGTTGACCGCAAAGGTAAGTACCTTTATCTATATTGGCAAATAAATTTTTCGTGCAAAAAAACATTGCGGAATTGCTCGTCACCATTTAAATCGGTCATAACGCACTACAATGCTATTTTAAGCATTTAAAATTTATAAAACATTAAGTCATAGGAAAGTTCCAATTAAACTTTAATGGTTTTATGTTTTTGGAATTGTAATTAAAATCCTAAATTTGCGGCAAAATAATAACAATCTCTATGAATTATTCTTTAAAGCATCTGTTGCTTGCTGGCATTGCAATGTTGGCAGGCACGCTAGCCTATGCTCAGGTGACTACGTCGTCAATGAACGGACGTATCACTGATGAAAAAGGAGTACCGATGACCGGAGCCGCTGTTGTAGCAACTCACGAGCCTTCAGGTACTGTTTACGGAGTGGTTGTTAACCAGAACGGTCAGTATACCATCAACGGTATGCGTTCAGGAGGTCCTTACAAAGTTGAGGTTTCCTCATTGGGTTACAACACTATTGTCTTCAAAGATGTAACACTTCAGCTCGCTGAAACTTACAATCTTAACGCGACCCTCAAGGAATCGACAGAGTTCCTGGAGCAGGTAGTGGTGATCGGTTCTGCAAAGTCCAAATTCAGCAATGAAAAGACTGGTGCGGCAACCAACATCAATAATTCACAGATTTCATCTCTGCCTACTGTAAGCAGAAGCATCACTGACGTGACAAGGCTTTCACCTTATGGCGGAAACGGAATGTCATTTGCCGGTGCTGACGGACGTACAGCCAACTTCACCGTTGACGGTGCGAACTTCAACAACAACTTCGGTTTGAGTTCCAACCTTCCTGGTGGCGGCAGCCCTATCTCCATTGATGCAATCGAGGAACTCCAGGTGGTTATTTCTCCATTTGACGTTCGTCAGACAAACTTCATCGGAGGTGGTGTGAACGCAATCACCAAGTCAGGTACCAACACATTCAAGGGAACAGCTTATGTATTCCACAAGAATGAGAATCTCCGCGGTGACACCATCGGAGGCGAGCAGATCTCAGGCGCACGAGCAAAAGACCGTACGACTACTTATGGCTTCACACTCGGCGGACCTATCGTAAAGAACAAACTCTTCTTCTTCGTCAACTTCGAGTATGTGAAGACTCCTACCATCGCAAATAGGTGGAGAGGTTCAGAGGATGGCGTAGCTGATGCCAATAACTATATCTCACGTACAAAACTCTCTGATCTTCAGAAAGTTTCAGAATTCGTTAAACAGAAATACGGTTATGACACCGGCTCTTGGAGCAACTTCCCTGCAGATGAGAGCAATATGAAGATTCTTGCCCGTATCGACTGGAACATCAACGAGAAGAATCATCTCGCAGTAAGATACAACTATACATTGAACAAAGGTTGGAACGCTCCTAACGGAACATCTATGGACGGTGGTACCAGAGCTTCAGGATACCGTACTTCACAGTATTCAATGTCTTACGCAAACTCAATGTACGCAATTGACAACCTTGTACATTCAGTTTCAGTTGATTTGAACAGCCGTATCAACGACAAACTTTCAAATCAGTTCCTCGCTACATTCTCAAAACTCGATGATGTCCGCGACACTCACTCAAGCGAGTTCCCATTCATCGATATCCTTGACGGTGCAGGACAGAACTACATTGCTCTCGGTTACGAGCTCTTCACTTGGAACAACGCCGTGCACAACACTGTTGCCAATGTAAGAGATGACATTACCTGGTATCTCGGAAACCACAAGATTACAGGAGGTCTGCGCTACGAATATCAGTTGGCAGACAACGCATATATGAGAAACGGTTCAGGATACTACCGTTACAGGACTCTCGATGATTTCCTCAACGGAGCTGAGCCTGAGATCGTTAACCTTACTTATGGTTACAACGGCGATAAGAATCCTGCCGCTACAGT
>CAVENC010000003.1:1808-16913 GCA_963617065.1 Butyricicoccaceae bacterium | reverse complement strand
ACCAACAACGCCATCAAAGCTCTTACCTACTATCCAAAGGCTTATGATTTCAAAGCTAAACATATCGACACAGGTAAATGGCCAAACACTCAGGTTTCCATTTCTCCTCGTGTAGGTTTCACTTGGGACGTATTGGGCAACAAGGATCTTAAAGTACGCGGTGGTACCGGTCTTTTCGTAGGGCGTCTGCCTCTCGTATTCTTCACCAATATGCCTACAAACAGCGGTTCTGTACAGTATCAGGCACAGATCAACGCTTCAAATGCTGCCAAGAAAGGCTTCTCAATGTCAGAGTTCGCCGGTGGTCTTGTTACAGACTCAAAGGGCAAAGCTACTGTTGATGCTTTGTACAATAAGCTCATCGGTCTTGGATATCCTGCAAACTACACATCAAAGGACGGCACTGTTCCGTCATCAATCAGTGCGGTTGACAGCAAGTTCAAAATGCCTCAGGTTTGGAAGACTTCTCTCGCAGTTGACTATTCATTCCCTACATCATTCCCATTCTCAATGTCTGTTGAGGGTATCTACAACAAGACCATCAATGGTGTGATGATTTCAGACTGGAGCATCAAGGATGTACGCGGCTTCGCCAAATTCAACGGCGTTGACAACCGTCCTATCTATCCAGATGATTTCCGTAACGGCACCAAGGCATTCGTCCTTGAGAATACAAACAAAGGATATGGCTACTCTGCAAGTGCTACCGTAAATATGACCCCGATTCCGGAGTTGAACATTATGGCGGCTTACACCCACACCGTATCAAAGGAAATCACAAGTATGCCTGGTTCTGCAGCTGAGTCAGCGTTCACATACGTTCCTACTTATGCAGGTCCTAACAATATCAAACTTCACAACTCAATCAACGTCATTCCTGACAGATTCGTCGCTTCTGTAACTCACAACGACCATTGCGGCAACCACTTCAGCCTCATTTACGAGACTTGGAAAGGCTCAAGCAACTACTCGTTTATGACTACTAACGATATGAACGGTGACGGATATGCTTATGACGCAATTTATATCCCTACAGACGCTCAGGTAGCCAACAATGAATTCCGTTTCGTGTCAGACAATGACCGTGACAGATTTATGGCATTCGTTCACAAGGACAAATACCTCAGCAAACATCAGGGTGAGTATGCAGAAGCATACAGCGTATATTCTCCTTGGGTTCACAGATTCGACTTCAGCTACAAGCACGACTTCAAGGTTAAAGTAGGCAAGACTACAAACATCCTTCAGCTCGGTTTCGACATCAAGAACCTTATGAACCTCTTCAACTCCAACTGGGGCGTGATGAAGATCATCAATCCTGAGATCGGTTCAGAAGCGAGAATCCTTAAATATGAAGGTGTAGATGCAGACGGTTATGCAACATTCTCAACTCCGTCAGCAATCAGCGGTTCAACCAAGACTTTCACGGCTAACCACGCCATCGGTCAGTGCTGGTATGCATCTATCGGTATCAAATATATGTTCAACTAATACATTTGCAGCACGAATATGAAATCTAGATATATTTTTCCTGCAGTCTTAGCTGCTGTTGCAATGTTTGCAAGCTGCTCTGAGAAAGAGAATCTTTATCTCGACAATCTTCAGGTGTCAAGTTCATACATTGCAATCAGCGCAGAAGGCGGTGATTTCTCTATCGATGTCACAGCTACTGAGGCTTGGACTATGGATTTCGATGTCGATGTAATCGGATCGAAACTTGATAAAGTGAAGGGTATCGTAAATGATACCACTCAGGTAAAACAGCTTGACACTGACGGCAACTCTTGGTTTACTGCTTCCGTTCGCTCAGGCGAAAAAGGCAAGACCACTGTCAAGTTCTCTGCTGAGGCTACTACAGCTTCAAGATCTTCCAATATCGTCATCAAGGCAGGCGACAAGGTTCAGAATCTCGTCGTTTCACAGAAAGTCGCAACAACCGAAGTCGCTGTAACTCCGCTTGCTGAAGTGTTGTCCGGCACAGAAGGTAAAACCTATCGCGTTAAGGGTACTTGCTCAGTGATTTCCAACACTACTTATGGTAACTGGTATATGACTGATGATGAGGGCAACAGTCTCTACATCTATGGTACTGTTGACGCTTCCGGTTCATATAACTGGAGCAAATTCAACATCGCTCTCGGTGACGAGGTTACTGTAGAAGGTATCATGGTCGTATATAGCGGAACCATTGAACTTAAGGACGCTACTTTCATCTCCGTAAAGAAAGCGCTTATCGCTTGTGATGATGTAGAGAAGTATATTTCAAAGGATGCTGACACATTTACTCTTAAATTGTCCCAGAAAGGAACTGGAATTTCTTTTGAGTCTGAAGCTGACTGGCTTTCTTTCGAAGGCAACGGCTATACTTCTGACGGCAACGGAAATCTTACCTTCACTATCAAGGCAGAGGAAAATGAGACTGGTGTCGCAAGAACCGGTACTCTTGTATTCAAGAGCACAAAGGGCAGCGAATCAACCGAGCTTCCTGTAACTGTAACACAGTTGCCTACCAAGCCGATTGACTCAAACCTCCTTGAAATCAGCAAGACTCTCCTTAACGGTACAAGCAAGGCGCCTAGAAGTTTCGATGTCAATCTCAAGAATGCAAAGGTTACTTACATAAACGGTAGCAATTATTTCATTGAGGATGAAAAAGGCGGACTTCTCGTCTATAGCAGCGCGCTCAGTCTCAAAGTAGGTCAGGTTATCAACGGCCGTGTTTGGGGTAGTGGATATGCTTACAACAATCTTCCTGAGGCTACATCTTTCAATCTTCAGTTCGCGACTGTAACCACCTCGGATTCAGAGGTTGTACCTACCGAGGTTACTCTTGCTGATCTCGCTGCGGATTATGACAGCTATTTAAGCCGTTATGTAAAAATTAAAGGTGTTACAGTAGGTACTGCAATTGATGTTGATTATGAGGCTGTCAACAGCAAAGGCGCTGTTACTGACGGAACCAACACATTTAACCTGAATCATCAGAGCACCGGCAAATTCAACGGTAACAAGATATACTACTATGTTCAGGCAGCTGAAGGTAGCACAGTGGATGTAGTATGTATCCCTACAATGTATAAGACTAACAAGCAGTTGAATATATATGCTCAGAAATGGATTAGCGCTAGCAAATAATCCAAACTGAACTGACTATAAAAAGAGAGGCTGACTTTTCTGAGCAGTCTCTCTTTTTTAGTTATAAGATATTGTATCTGAATGATGATAGGGATTGAGGAGGACTCCGTTCGCGTTGCTCACTTCGAACCCTCCCAACGTTTCCTGCGTGGTCTTCGATGACCACTTGTCTACGTCGGGCGCCCTCCCGCTACTCGTGTCCGCGGGTGGACACGCCTCCTCAATCCTTATCATCCTTCCGCCCGAATAATATTAAAAAGAAGGTGACTAATCGGTCTTTCGACTTTTTAGTCACCCCTTTTTCGTTTATTCAACTCTGTATCACAAACCGCGTATGGCAGCCTCGACGGTTTCCTTCATCTTGTCGCGCAATGTCTCGTCCTCGATATTTGCAAGAACAGGAGCAATGAAAGAAATCATCTGGAGAACCTTAGCTTCGGACTCGGGGATGCCTCGAGAACGCATATAGAACTGTTCGTCCTCATTGAGTTGGCCTACAGTGGCGCCGTGTGAGCATTTCACATCGTCGGCATAGATTTCAAGTTGAGGCTTGGACTCGGCGTGAGCCCCTTCGGACAACACCAAGTTGTGATTGGTCTGATATGCTTCAGTTTTCTGGGCATCCGGAGAAACGATAATTTTTCCGTAGAACTTTACGTCTGATTTTCCTGCGGCGATTCCGTTGAATATCTGGTAAGATGTGCAGTTTGGCTTTCTGTGACGCACATCAGTGCGTATCACGAGCTTCTCGTTGCCGTTGCAAAGATATAAACCGGAAATATTGACATCTGCACCTTCTCCTATGATATCTACGTTTATGGGTGCGTCATTCTCATAGCCGGCGAGTATCAGCACGGTTATCCGGACTTTTGCTCCTGCATTCACCACGATATTGCCGAACGGCAGTTTCTGCGTCCCGGAAAGAACATAAACTTCACTGAAAGAAGCTTTTTCAGGAATTTCCAAAGTGTCAGGATTGATTATGACAGGCGAGTCGATATAATGTCCGGCATCGACCTCCTTTGACATTTGACTGATATTGCTCATAGCCTAGAAGATGTCATAACCGTTGTCTTCAATCTTGTCCACGAGTTCGCGACCGCCGGTCGTTACGATTTTTCCGGCTTTAAGGACGTGTACAATATCAGGTACGATGTAGTCCAGCAGACGCTTGTAGTGAGTGATGACTATTGCTGATTTCTCCGGAGTATGCAGGGAACGTACGCCCTCCGCTACAATCCTCAGTGCATCAACGTCAAGACCGCTGTCTGTCTCGTCAAGAATTGACAGAGTAGGGTCCAGCATCGCCATCTGGAAAATCTCGTTGCGCTTCTTCTCTCCGCCTGAGAATCCGACATTTACATCGCGTTTAGAGAACTCGGAGCGCATCTGCACGAACGCCATTTTCTCTTTCATCAGTTTTAGAAAATCCCCAGCTTTCATTGGCTCTAGACCTTCAGCCTTTCTTTTGGCGTTTATGGCTGTCTTCATAAAGTTTGTGATGGAGACGCCGGGCAATTCGATCGGATATTGGAATGACATAAAAATTCCGGCCCACGAGCGTTCCTCCGGAGACATTGCGAGCAAATCCTTGCCCATAAATGTGATGCTGCCTTCAGTGACTGTATAGGCCGGCTTTCCGGTAAGTACGGAGGACAGTGTACTCTTGCCGGCTCCGTTCGGACCCATAACGGCGTGAATTTCACCTTTGCGTATCGTAAGGTCAATGCCTTTGAGAATCTCCTTGTCTCCTACGGATGCGTGAAGCCCTTTGATTTCCAGTAATATGTCTGTCATAAATTTTTTCGTGATATCAGAGTGCAAAGATACACTTTTTACCTTGATTTCAGTAGCCGGCAACGAAGGATGCAGGCTCGAGAGCAAGATAACTTAGTGACGATAATTTAGGCTCCGGGTGAACTGAGGCTTGGCTAAGGTACCGGATCGTAGCCGCTGCCACCCCACGGATGACATCTGAGCAGTCTGCGTATGGTCAGGTATAACCCCTTGAACGGCCCCCATTTGCGGAAAGCCTGGAGAGCATATTCTGAACACGTAGGCGTGAACCTGCAGGATGCCGGGGTGTATGGTGATATGCAGACCTTGTAGAATTTTATCAGCACAATGAAAGGGAATATCGCGATGCGCTTCACGATCTCTTTGGCTTTGGCAAGCTTGCTTCCGTTATTTTGTGGTTCAGCCATTCTACTTGACGTCACTTGTGCCTTTCTCGACAACAGGCTTCGGATGCAATTTGCCGGCTATCGAAGTGAGAATGCCCTTGACGGATGTCGAAATAGTGCCGAAATCCAATATCTCTGATGTGTTGTATATGAACAATATATCAGTGCCGCCGTTTTCCGGCATCACCGGCAGAAGAAATTTGTTCAGTCTGTATGACTCGCGTATCCGCCTTTTCAGAAGATTCCTTTTTACGGCTCGCTTGAAGCATTTTTTCGGAACGGAGACCACTATGCGGTTGAATGGCAATGCGTTGCCTGTTTTCCAACAATAGCGTAATCCTTCCGCGTGTCCGTAACGTCCCTCTGCAAACAAGGAGGCGAGACCTTTTGCGTTTGACAGCCTCTCCTTCTTTGTCAGTGTATTGCGGACATAAGATTCCATTCCGGTTTATTCGTTATCCGTTCTTGTGCGCCTCAAGGTAAAGTTCAAGAGCGCGCGCCACGGACGGAGCCTCAGGTGTAGGAGCCTGTATCTCAATAGGCAAACCTGCTTCCTCCATAGCCTTCACGATCAGCTTGCCGAAAGTGACGAACTTGGTGTTGACCGGTTTGTATTCAGGATAATTCTCAAAAAGAGATTTGACATCCGCAGGGTTGTATACGACAGCCATATCATAAGATTCCAAATCAACGCCTTTCAAATCCTGAGGTACTGATTTGACGAATACAGCCGTGTTATAATCCAACTTCTTGCTGCTGAACAATGCTTTCAGCGCATCGTTACTGCTTGAGTCAGATGTCGTGATGAGAAATTTCTCTCCGCTGTGCCTGGTTCCGATCTGCTCGAGAACAGATGTCGGAGTTCCGTTGCCATAGAAAATCTTGCGCTTCCTGAAAACGATGTGCTTCTGAAGATACATAGCAACCGCTTCCGTGGTGCAGAAATACTTCATTGTTTCAGGAACTTTTATTCGCAATTCTTCGCAGATCTGGAAAAATGCATCTATCGTGTGTCTGGCAGAGAAGACTATTGCCGTGTAATCCAATACGTTAAGCCTTTGAGTTCTGAATTCCCTCGAAGTAAGAGGTTCAATCAGGAAAAATGGCATAAAATCTATCTGGACACCATATTTTTCTTTGAGCGTCTCATACGGAGCCATATTCATCGGAGACTCCTGAGAGATCAAAATCTTCTTAATTGTCATAATTCGTTTTCACTCCTCATCACATCTGCCGTCATATCAGTTCATACGGGGCAGTTGTTTCTTACAAATACAAGATTGAAGCAACCAACATCGCGGCCGGTAAAATTTCAACGGCGCAAAGATACAAAAATGACTTGAATTGACCACAATCATAAGCCATTATCTGGTATTTTCTGAGCAGAAATATTACCCAGAGAATGATAATCGCGTAAACGGATGCAGATTCTGCTATGTGTGCGCAGCTGCTTGAAATAGAGTGGATTATCGTCAATAGAAGCAGTATGGAGGATAATGCAATGCAGAAATTTCGCCAGGCACCCTCGGCTGCACGTGATGTGTCGCCTCTCATACGTCTAGTGGGGACGGTGAGTCCGAAAAACCATCTGACGGCAAGGAAGGACAGCAGGATGCCAAAGATTGCCAGAGTTCTCATTCCGGGAGTAAGCACAGATATAAACTCTGCGTTTATGACGTTCAGACGTGAAATGCAGATGATGCAAATCGGCACTGAAGCGAACGCCACGGAATTGCGTTCACGGCTCAGACGCATATTGTTTTCCATATTCAGGATTTCTTTCCAGCGGAAGAATCCGCCTGAAATATATGGAAATACTGAGATGTATCGACGCATAAACAGCAGTCCGAGGATGATGCACAACGCCATTGCTCCCCAGTTGAGTTGGGACATCTCCCAAGCATCTCCGGTCACCGCAGGAGTGTCTGAAACCAATTCGGTTGCGCTCAGATGCCCGCCCGCAAAAGCCTCTGCCGCAGGTTTTATCTGCAGCGTATCAACTGACGTTATTTCCGATGATATGGTGGGCATTGCTAATTTCCTCTCTTTGCCTTATATCCCATACCCGTCAGCAACAACGTCACCTTGTCTCTCAAGTCTCCCTGTATTGTGATTTCGCCGTCCTTGGCTGTCCCTCCGACTCCGCATTTGACCTTCAATGTCTTGCCGAGCTCCTTCAAATCCGATTCGCTTCCGACGAACCCGCTCACAAGCGTGACCTGCTTTCCTGCCCGGCAACGCCTGTCTATTGTGACTGTCAACCTCTGCTTTTCAGGCGGAAGAGTCTCCTCCTCCGCATCGTTTCCTTGCTCGTATTTGAAGTCCGGGTTTGTCGAATATACCACACCGAGACGCTGCTTCCAGTCGTTGTCTGCCATAATGCCGATTTCTTTTTTGCAAAGATAGTTAATCTGTTTTAACTTTGTTAGTTCGGAAAGTACTTAGATTTTTATGGATAATAAGAAGTTCAGGCTCTGGAACGGTATCACCTCGGCAGTCGTGTTTGTCATTGCTGCTTTTACATACCTGTCCACCATAGAGTCAACTGCCTCATTTTGGGACTGTGGCGAGTTTATCGCATCGTCATACAAACTGGAAGTGGGACACCCTCCAGGAAACCCTGTCTTTCAGCTTATAGCGAGATTTTTCACAATGTTTACGGACGGGGCTCACGCTGCCGTGGCGGTCAATGCGATGAGTGCATTGTGTTCCGCAGCGACGATATTCCTGCTCTATCTGACTATTGTATTCTTTGCGAAGAGACTTGCCGGAAAGCCTGAGGGCGAAGATGGCTGGAGTTTGAGCCAGATAATACTTATTTGTGGCAGCGGTGCGCTGGGAGCCTTGGTTTACTGCTTCTCAGACACATTCTGGTTTTCTGCGGTCGAGGGCGAAGTCTATGCGATGTCCTCGCTGTTTACGGCTCTGGTAGTGTGGGCGATGACCAAATGGTATGAACAGGCTGACCAGCCTTATGCCAACAGATGGATTCTCCTGATTTCGTTCCTTATGGGACTCTCGATAGGTGTCCACCTGCTGAACCTGTTGACAATTCCGTTTATGGTTTTCCTATTTTTCTACAGGAAACGCGAAGAGGGACATTATACATTCTGGCAGTATGTCGGGATTATGGCACTTTCAGTGGTCATTCTCGGACTGCTGTTCTTTGTGATAATTCCTTATCTCCCGAAATGGGCGGCATACTCTGACTTGCTGTTTGTCAATGTATTCGGCCTTCCGTATAATTCCGGTGCAGCCTTCTTTATGGTGGCGTTGCTCGCTCTCTGTTTCTATGGCGCATTCTGGACATACAAGCAGGGTAAGGCGTTCTGGAACACCGTCATTCTCAGTTTCACTACTATTGTAATCGGATTCTCTGTATTCGCGATCGTGATAATCCGTTCCAATGTGATGCCTCCGACCAATGAATATCAGCCGGACAATGCCTTCACGCTGGTTCGTTACCTCTCCCGCGAGCAGTATGGAACGACACCTCTGGTATATGGACAGTATTACGGTGCGCCGTACAAGCTCGTAACGAATAAATATTGGGCTCCGATCAACGGAAAATACAAGCACGTGGATTCCCCTGTGGATCCGGTATATGACGCTTCAGGCAAGATGTTGTTCCCGAGAATGTGGAACAGCGATTCGAAGTATATCAAGTTCTACGAATCATATACAGGCGGCAAGGGACGCGTTATCCCTGGTGCTGACTACAAGAAGCCTACATTCGGTGCCAATCTCTGGTTCTTCTGGGACTTCCAGATGAACTGGATGTATTGGAGATATTTTATGTGGAATTTCGCCGGAAGGCAGAATGACATACACAGTCCGAGTCCTGGAGAGATGTTCTATGGCAACTGGGAATGCGGCATCAAGCCTATCGACGAGTTGCGTCTTGGTGATCAGAGCGATGCTCCGGATGTGCTTAAAAACAACAAGGGCAAGAACCATTATTACCTTCTGCCTCTTCTGTTAGGTATATTCGGCCTGTTCTTCCAGTATGAACGTGACAAGCGCGGATGCTGGCTGACCTTCCTTCTGTTCTTTATGACGGGTATCGCGATTGTGCTATATCTGAATCAGCCTCCATATCAGGTTCGTGAACGTGACTACGCCTATGCGGGTTCATTCTATGCGTTCTCTATATGGGTTGGCTTCGGAGCTATGGCGTTGTATCACTGGATAGGCGGTGCTATGAAACGCAAATATTCAGTTGCAACAGCATCTGTGCTGACTGTGGCGAGCCTGTTTGTTCCTGCGCTTATGGCTCAGCAGAACTGGGATGACCACGACAGAAGCAACCGTCGCACTGCAGTTGAGATGGCAAAGAATTATCTGAACTCGGTAGGGGAGCAGGGTATCCTGATTACTCACGGAGACAATGATACTTTCCCTCTCTGGTATGCTCAGGAGGTTGAAAATGTCCGTACGGATGTCCGTATATGCAATACCTCTCTGTTGGGTACTGACTGGCATATCGGCCAGATGAAATGGGCTTGCAATGAGTCCAAGCCGTTGCCTCTGTCAGTCGGCGAGGAGCAGTATCTGTATGGAACGAATGATTATATCTACATATCCGACAGCAGGAATCAGGTAATTCCGATTTCCGATGTTATGGCAGTGTTCAAGCATCCGGATGCAAAACTTGTCCTCGAGAGCGGCAAGACTGTGGATTATATTATGTCCAGGAAGATCAGCGTTCCTGTCAATAAGGAGAATGCGCTCAAGTCCGGAATCGTCAGTCCGAAGTTCGCGGATATGATTCCTGATCAGATTGTCCTGGAGATTCCTAAAGGCAAGAGCTTCATCTCCAAGCCGGAGTTGTTTATGTTGGATCTTCTCTCCAATTACAAGTGGGACAGACCTATAAATATGCTCAGCCAGGGCGGTGACATAAATATCGGCATCAAAGATTATCTGATGTTCGAGGGGTATTCAAGCAAACTCGTTCCGTTCAAGAACAAGATCAGCGCGTCGGATCCTGGACTCGTGGATGTTGACGAACTGTATGACAAGATGATGAACGTATATACTTGGAATGATATACGCAGGGATGATTACGATGTTGATTATCAGAACTATTATACATTCCTCGGAGTTCTTCCTCAGCGCGAGTTGTTCGTTTCGACGGCAAATGCACTTCTCCGGGCTGGAGACAAGGAGCGCGCGTTGAAGGTGCTTGACAAATGCCAGGAATCTATGCCGGACAATGTTTGGCCTTTGGAATCCATTCCTCTCGGTTTTACTACCAATGACTATATGGTAGTAAATATGGTGAGTGATTATTATGCTGCCGGAGCTCCGGACAAGGCGACTGAACTGGGAATGAAACTCGGTAATGAGTTGCTCAAATCCATTACGTTCTATATGGAGTTCTATGATGTTGCAAGTTCGGACTTCGACACCTGCTGCCAATTCCTGTATTACCTTATCGATGAGATGGATGCGGGCGGAGCCAAGAAGGAGACTGTCGAACTGAAACGGAATCTTCTTTCCATACTTCAGGCAGGGTCAACCGGTTTTGAAGATGAACTTCGAGACGACCTCTCCAATGAATCAGATAGCGCGTCAGCGGCAGATGACTCTATAGTAAAGGAGGCTGAATGAAGAGAATAAGGAATTTCTGCATAATAGCTCATATCGATCACGGCAAGAGTACACTTGCCGACAGGCTTATTGAACTTACCAAAACATTGGGCGCCAGGGAGATGGAAAATCAGGTCCTGGACGATATGGATCTAGAGAAGGAGAAGGGCATCACAATCAAAAGTCACGCAATCCAGATGGAGTACAACTACAAGGGAGAACCTTATGTGCTCAATCTGATTGATACTCCGGGACACGTCGATTTCTCGTATGAAGTGTCAAGGTCCATTGCGTCCTGCGAAGGTGCGCTGCTTGTTGTTGACGCTACGCAAGGTGTTCAGGCTCAGACTATTTCCAATCTATATCAAGCTATCGAGCACGGCTTGGAAATCATACCGGTCCTGAATAAGATTGATATGGATGCGGCTCGTCCTGAAGTTGTGACCGATGAAGTCTGCGAACTGCTTGGATGCAAGCCGGAGGATGTATATCACGTCTCAGCAAGAACTGGCGAAGGTGTTCCGCCGCTGCTTGATGCCATAGTGGAGAAAATTCCTGCCCCGCAGGGCGATCCTGAAGCACCGTTACAGGCGTTGATTTTCGACTCTGTATTCAATTCCTTCAGAGGTATCATCGCTTATTACAAGATTAAGAACGGCTCCATCAGAACCGGTGACAAGGTCAAGTTCTTCAATACCGGACAGGAATATGTCGCGGACGAAGTCGGAGTTCTTAAGATGAAACTCAGTCCTACGCAGGAAGTCGGATGCGGCAATGTGGGATACATTATCTCCGGAATCAAGACTGCGGCCGAGGTTAAGGTGGGAGATACCATTACTCACGTGGAAAATCCTTGTAAAGAAGCGATTGCTGGATTTGAGGAAGTTAAGCCGATGCTTTTCGCCGGAATGTATCCGGTTCAGGCTGACAAATATGAGGAACTTCGTTCAACCTTGGAGAAATTCCAGCTGAATGACGCCTCATTTGTCTATGAGCCTGAGTCCTCAATGGCTTTGGGATTCGGTTTTAGATGCGGATTCCTTGGATTGTTGCATCTTGAGATAGTGCAGGAGAGGCTTTTCCGTGAGTTCAATATGGATGTCATAACGACCGTTCCTAACGTCTCGTACAAGGTTTATACGACAAAAGGGGAATGCATCGATGTGCATAACCCGTCAGGACTGCCGGCTCCGACATTGATAGACCATATCGAAGAACCATATATAAGGGCACAGATTATCACAAACACGGAATTCTACGGCCCTATAATGAAGCTTTGCATTGACAAGCGCGGTACGTTGACCGGAGAACATTATGTGACTGCAGACCGAGTTGAGCTGACTTACGAGATGCCTCTCTCTGAGATAGTGTTTGATTTCTACGACAAATTGAAGACAATCTCCAAGGGATATGCTTCATTCGATTATCATATAAAGGGTTACAGACCTGCGAAACTGGTGAAGTTGGATATTCTCCTGAATGGAGATCCGGCGGATGCGCTCTCTACCCTCATACACGAAGACAGGGCTTATGATTTCGGAAGAAAGATTTGTCTGAAGCTTAAAGACTTGATTCCGAGACAGCAATTCGATATTGCGATACAGGCTGCGATAGGTGCGAAGATTATCGCCCGCGAAACCGTGCGCCAGGTCCGTAAGGATGTGACTGCCAAATGTTATGGCGGTGACGTCACCCGTAAGAGAAAGCTTCTTGAGAAACAGAAGGAAGGAAAGAAGAGAATGCGTCAAATCGGTACGGTCCAAGTGCCTCAGAGTGCATTTATGGCTGTTCTTAAACTTGATTCCTGATGTTGAAAGTCGCTGTCCTGCTTACTGTTCACAACAGACGTGAAAAGACCCTCGAGTGCCTTCAGAACTGCTATCAGCAGATAGACTCGATGAAGGGAGATGGCTCTTATGAGTTTGCCGTATATCTGGTCAATGACGGATGCACGGACGGAACTCCTGAAACGGTCTCGGAATCGTATCCGCAGACACATATAATAAGGGGGGACGGCTCGCTGTTCTGGAATCAGGGAATGCGTGCAGCCTGGACTGTGGCAGCTGCGGATGGACAGGACTTTTATCTTTGGCTCAATGACGATACGATATTGAATGAGGGGGCGCTTGCCACTGTGATGGAAACGTCTGCCTTCTTGAGACACAAGGCTATTGTAGTCGGTTCTGCAGTGAATGCAAAAGGTGTATTGAGCTACGGCGGAAGGACAAAGACCGGCCGTCTGGTGCAACCTGACCCTGTCATTCCGGTGCCGTGTTATACTTTCAACGGCAATCTGGTGCTTGTCCCTTCCTATGTGTACAGGATATTGGGAATGTTGGATGAGCATTACCATCATAGCTTCGGAGACTATGATTATGGCGTCAGGGCATACAAAGCGAATCTTGTCCGTGTAGTCGCTCCTGGTATCTTGTGTCAGTGTGACAGGAATCCTGGTGTGCCGAAATGGCGCGACAGATCTGTTCCGTTGAGGGAAAGAATATCCTATTTACATAGTCCAAAGGGTCGTCCGCCACGCGAACAGTTCCGCTACGATTGTCGTTGCAGGGGTATTGTGTTTGCTGTGCTCCACGGATTGTCTGTGGCTGTCAAGGTCTTTTTCCCTAAAAGCTCAAAAAACTCAGTTAATCAGTAACGCCTGTTGATTCCGGTGTTGCGGAGAGGTCCTTCTGACTTTTTCGGAGGGCTGATTTGCGAGTTTCTATGTAGGGTGCTTTCTGTTGCCTTTTTCGGGCTTGCATAGGACTATTAGAATTATATCATTATATCTTCTTAGAATAATATCAGAAAACAATGGCGAAAATATCGTACTATATCAAATCAATGAGGCTCAGGACGTTGCCTCTGTCTCTTGCAGGAGTGTGTCTTGGAATAATGCTTGCGTTGGCGGACTATCGCATAGATTGGAAAGTGGCTCTTCTGATAATGCTTACCACAATCTGTCTGCAGGTTCTTTCAAATGTGTCTAATGAGTTGGGGGATACTTTAAGCGGCGTGGACGGAGAAGACCGCAACGGCCCTCAGTATTCTTTGGGTGAAGGCGGGCTCACTGTCAGCGAGATGAAGGGATTCATCGCCGTAATGGCTGTGGCTTGCGCATTGTCGGGACTGCTGATGTTGCAGGCGTCGTTCGGTACATTGTTCGCCATTGAACCGCTCTGCCTTATAGCTTTGGGCGCCGCGGCTATCGGAGGTGCGATAAAATATACGTTGGGCAAGAATCCTTACGGCTACAGGGGGTTGGGAGATATATCAGTGTTTATTTTCTTCGGACTGGTGTCTGTAATGGGCGCATATTTCGTGGCTGCGCATACGATATTGTCCTGGATAATCGCGCTTCCTGCTGTAGCGATCGGCTGTTTCAGTGTGGCGGTGCTGAATGTCAACAATATAAGAGATATGAAAACAGATGCTGGGATACGTGTCACCACACCGTTGAAAGTCGGTCTTAAACGTGCGCGCATATATCAGACTGTCCTTATAACTGTGGGCTGGCTTTGTCTGATAGCGTTCAATCTTATGCGTTTTCAGGATATGTGGCATTGGCTGTTCGTAATCACGCTTCCGCTTTTTGTCAAGCATCTTATCGGTGTCTGGACTCTTACCGACAGGGAACTCGATCCGATGCTTCCGCTGCTGGTGATTTCGACATTTATTTTGTCGCTGCTGTATGGGTTCGGCTATTTGGTATTCCTGTTCTAGGGACTGACTAAAAAGCGGTCTACTGCGTTCCTCTCCTTGCCCAAAGAATCAAAAAGAGACAGCGCCCTTCGCTCAAAAACGTAGGAAAAATTCGCTCCAGGCATCTGCCTCTTTTGGTTACCCTGCAGATGAATAATAGGAAACATATTCGGAGCTACGCGACCGAAGGGGTTTCGGGGAATCCTTTCCCCGTGCTCCTGGGAGCTGCCACGAAGTGGCTGATGGAAAAAAGAGGAGCTTTGCTCCTCCGGTATTGTGCTCGTCGAGAGCCTTGTATCCCATCTTTTTATTCAGCCCCTCTCCAACGCGTAAAAGATAAAAAGCGGTCTACTGCGTCCCTCTCCTCTCCAACGCGTAAAAGATAAAAAGCGGTAAAAAAAGACGGTCACCACTTCGCAGCGGTTCCCGTCCTCACAACAAATATGATTGGTTGATAGTAGATCACATAAATACTATTTGCAACCTTTCATCGCAA
>CAVENC010000003.1:0-1798 GCA_963617065.1 Butyricicoccaceae bacterium | reverse complement strand
GAATAAGGGTAATCTGCATTTGTGTAAATTGAAATCCGTGATAATTGCGAATAAATTTGCCTAAAACTGATTACAATATAAAAGGTGGATTGCTCTGATTCTTCTGGACTTGAAGCAATCGGCTAGTCTGAATATATGTGGAAATTTCAGTGCGACCTTTTACACGAAGTCTCAAACTTTCATTAACTTTGCGCGCGAATTTATTAAGGAAGAAACAGACAATTTAAAATCAAACTATATGGACAGAAAAGTTCTACTAATGATTCTTGATGGCTGGGGAGAGGGCAGACACGACCACTCCAATGCTATTTACACAGCAGGTGCGCCATTCATTGATTCCCTCAGGGCAAAATATCCTATGAGCCATCTTCAGGCTTGTGGCGAATATGTCGGACTGCCTGACGGTCAGATGGGAAATTCCGAGGTCGGACATATGAACCTTGGAGCGGGCCGTACTGTATATCAGGACCTTATGAAGATAAACAAGGCTTGCAGAGAGCATAAACTTCTGGAGCGTCCTGAGGTTAAGGCGGTGTATGATTATGTCAAGAATTCAGGTAAGAAGCTTCATCTTATGGGCTTGTGTTCTACCGGTGGTGTTCACAGTTCATTGGATCATTTCTATGAATTCCTGAATGTTGCCAAAGAATATGGCTTGGACAAGGTATTCGTTCATTGCTTTATGGACGGCCGTGACACCGATCCTCATAGCGGAAAAGGTTTTGTAGCTGATGTCGAAAAACATATGGCAGAAAGCACTGGCAAAATCGCATCTGTCTGCGGACGTTTCTATGCAATGGACAGGGACAAGAGATGGAACCGTGTCAAAGAAGCTTATGATCTTCTGGTGAACGGACAGGGTGCTGCGTTTACATCAGCCGTTGAGGGCGTGCAGGCTTCATACGACGCTGACGTTACCGATGAGTTCATAAAACCTATCGTGATTACGGATGCCGCAGGTGAACCGCTTGCAAAAGTTGAAGAAGGTGATGCAATCATCTTTATGAACTTCCGTAACGACCGCGCGCGTGAGATTACAATGGTTCTCACACAGCAGGATATGCCTGAGGAAGGAATGCATACCGTACCGGGTTTGTATTTCTGCTGTATGACTCCGTATGATGCTGATTTCAAAGGAGTTCACATCCTTTTCAACAAAGAGCTCGTGAAAGATACTCTCGGCGAGATAGTTGCGAAGGCCGGCAAGCATCAGTTGCGTATTGCCGAAACCGAGAAATATGCGCACGTTACTTTCTTCTTCAACGGCGGACGTGAGGAACCTTTCGAGAATGAGGACAGAATTCTTGTTCCTTCTCCGAAGGTGGCCACTTATGACCTTCAGCCGGAGATGAGCGCGCCTATCGTTACCGAAAAACTGCTCGCAGCTATCGACAGCGACAAGGAGGATCTCATTATCCTCAATTATGCCAACGGAGATATGCTCGGACACACAGGTGTGTATGATGCTATCTGCAAGGCTGTAAAATGTATTGACAACTGCGTTGAGCAGGTGGTTACCGAAGCAATCAAGCATAATTATGTTGTCCTCGTCACTGCGGATCACGGTAATGCCGACTATGCAGTCAATGATGACGGCACACCTAATACCGCACACTCTCTCAATCCGGTTCAGTTTATCGTCGTAAATGCCGGTGATGAAGTTAAGACTGTGAAGGACGGTGCTTTGTGCAATGTCGCTCCGACCATTCTCAAACTTATGGGAATAGCTCAGCCTGCGGATATGGATGCTGAGCCTCTCATTTAGGGCGAGTGCTTGAATAAAAAGCGGGCTACTGCG
>CAVENC010000002.1:93587-126719 GCA_963617065.1 Butyricicoccaceae bacterium | reverse complement strand
AATTCATCCGTTATTCACTCTAAAACGAATAAAAACCCGCCTGCGAATCACTTCGAAAGCGGGTCCCACAAAAATAGTATATAATAATCGTTGGTAAACGATCTCTCTTGTCAATCTTTAACATCCATCACGCAGCGGACATAGATATCACCGCTCTGCGCAATCGACATCATACCGCCACCTGTAAGCGTAAATCCTATTGCATTATTCTGTCCATTCTTGTAATAGCCGGTATTCATACCGGTAAATGATGTGTTGCTCCATATTGTCCCCGGACGAATGCCGGCAAGATACATTACGGAAATTTCTTTCTGATTAGGCACTCGCCAGGCACCGCCGTAAGAGGAATTTGTATTACAAACATCTGCAGAGGAATTGATGAAAGCCCCTCCGTTAGTGGAGTTTATTATAGAACTTCTCGTATATGCACTCGACAAATTGGACGCGGCTACCTTGAATTTCGTATAAACATTGTTCGTGGTTTCTTCGCCTCTCTCGTAACTTGGTGACATCGGTCCGCTCTGATAACCACGTTTTACATCATCAGAAATCCTCAACGTAATATCTGTAGTATTGTCACTATTCGCAGTTGTCGTATAGAAAGCATCAGCTTCTTTCAACCCATTTCCACCAGATTCCAGAGTACGCACACACCTAACCTTTTGTGCTTGGCTATTGGCACTAGTAGAGCATCCTTCTTCTGCCCAGAAAGTATTTTGCGATGAGGCTGTAAAATAATGCCAAGCGCCAAGCCCATTATCCCCACCGCTTTGATAATCAGTTTTAAGTTTATCCCAATTTTCTTGAGTAGGCTGGAAAAGTTTAATATCGGTAGGCAAAACCTTCTCCCCTATCCAAAGGCCTCTGTATTGGTCAACACTGGCTAGATACCACTTAACCTCATCCGCATCTACATAACCGTCACCATCTTCATCTCTGTTACGGCTCATACAAGCCTGATAGGCCGATGACAGATATAGGCTCTGTTTGCCTTCTATCTTGGTCGCAGTATAACTGCTATATTTTTTACTCACCGGATTATTGCTTAGAGCCGATGCTCTTGCATTCCATTCTTGTGTCGAGGAATTAGTTCCGGCTGATACAGTCTTTCCAGTCTCCTCCGAAATACTCTCGGTACCATAAGGGCTCAGAGTCGCATCATTTGCATAGAAAGTCCAGATTGATTTCTGCGAAATCAGATACTTAGCCTCAGCATAAGAACTATGCTTATCCTCGCTGGTATAAAATTCATTGGCAAAATATACCTTTCTATCCTCAGTCTGATTGACATATTCTGTCCAATTCTTTTTCGCATAATAATTCTCGTCAATAAAGCAGGTAAGGTAAGCCGTATTACTGTTATTAAAGAAGCCGGTATCCTTATTCTTTCCGGCTTTGAACATATCTCTGAGCAACTCAAAAACAGTCAGCAACTTTGTCGATGTTGTACCGGGATATGCGCAAGGATACTTATAATCTGAAGTATTTTTCACGAAATGCACCCAAGAATAGTCCGCCTCTCCGTTCACAAGAATCTTACTTGGTTCAGAAGGCAAGCCATCTGCATTCAATGTCGTAAGCACGGTAGGATTCGAATTGGCTTTATAGTCTGCCGCTTCATATATATTACCGTCACCGTCAATCAGCATACGGACAGTTTCGCAGAAAGGAGTCTTTATCTTGAGAATGTATCCGAATTTGTCTGTCACCACAAGTTTATACACCTCATCCATAGTGAATTGCAACACCCTCGACTCATAATGGCTGTCAACCTCCAACAACTGGCTTGACGAAGAGTTGATGAGAATGCCTTCAGATCCAGGATCATCCGCATTGCCATCCTTTTTGGATTCTGCGATGAAATTATTCACTCCCTTGATAGTCAATGTATATTCGTAATTACAATTTCTTGAGACCGAGAAATCCGAAATGTCGTGCGAGAAGTCGCCCAGATGCACTGTATATGAAAGATTGCCAGAATAGTCTCCGGCAGTGTAATTGCCGTGAATCACCATATACGTAGCATTCGCAGGAGCATTGACAAAGGATTTGTTGTCATCAGAATCGTAGGCATTCTTCTCCCTGTCATTGAACGACGATATGGTCGCATCTGAAGTCTGGAGATTTTCAGGAAGATAAAATGAAAATGTACTCTCGTCCACTACTATACGGTCGAAATTCTCTAAATCTGAAGCCGACGCATTGGAGTTTTTTGTCAGTCCGAACTTCTGGGGAACATTGTGAATCTCGACATAATCCGGTTCAAACTTAATCCCGTCTGCTGTTGTTATTGTAAATTTATTCTTGGAAATGACCTTATAGAGTTTCAGACGCTGGCGGTCGTCATCTGTCGGCGAACTTATCTTGGCACTGACGGTTCCGGCTACACGCTCAACAATGACAGCATTGCCGTCATTGACAGCACCGCACATCACGAACGTATTGTCCTGAGGATTGTATGACGACTTTTGTCGTGTGCAGGTAGCCTGCAGAAATTCTTCCAGTGTAAGAGAAGCATCACCGTTCAGAATCTTTTCGTCTTCAACATAATACTGTGTAGTCACAGCATTCGCAATACCATATATATATACTCTTCCGGTAGTGACAGGAATACCTTTCAAATCTGAAGTATAATCATAGCCTGTGTTGGAATCTCTATCCTCTTTAAACGACAAGTTGTCTTTTGAAAAATATTTATAGCCCACAAGACTTCCGCTCTCCGAAAAGACATACACTCGCAGGTTATTTACAAAGCGCTCGTTTTCATCGTTCGGATACCAGCTTTTGACAATGACTTTGTCAAGATTGCCAGTCAACGCATTAAGTGACAGAAAAGCCTTTTCACCATACTTAGGGGTATCGACGCCAGCATTTTCCTTCATACAAGAAGTTCCTGCCACGAAGGTCAATACTGTCGCAAATGCGTATGCTATATGTCTTATTTTCAATCCCATACTTTCCAGAATTTTCATTCCCGGTTTCATATTCTTCCGATTATTCAAATATCGCGTTGCCGCCTTTGTCTGTCTCCCACTGCATCACAGTCACTTTCAGGTCAATCTGATTATTGCTGTAGGTAAGAGCATAGAGGTAACGGTTTCCTGCAATCCACTCAGCCCCTTGCGTAATGTTTGAGAGCCGCACTGTCAAGGTCTTTGTCTTGGTTACGGTTTCAGAGTGGGAAATCACTTCTGATTTAGTGGCTTTATTATAGTTTCCGTTATATTTTCCCCACCTTTTACTTTCTTCAGCCTTATCTACCGCATATTGACCACCCCCTTTGGATACATACACATATTTATAATCTGATTCTTTAGTGTAATCCTTAGAGCCTGTCCCCTCATCAGTAAAAGTAACCTTATATTGACCATTTCCATTTGAATATACATAATAATCCACTTTCTCCGTGGTTGTCCACGTTTCAGTCTCCTCATATTCATACGTAATCTCCAACACCTTATCTTTGAGGTTCTGAGGCCAGATAAGCCTGTAATCGTCTGGCTGCACATCCGAATCGGAAGTATCTGACTTGTTCAAGAATAGATTTATGATTCTCTCAGACGCCACTGTTACAGGCGATGTTACAGTTGCCACGCCCTGAATTCCTGTCGCCGGAGACATTGACAGTGAAGAATATGTCACTTCAGGAGAAGCCTTCGAGCCGTCATAGACGACATCCTGCCAAGCGGAACTGTAATCCACACTTGCACTGCCGACATTGTCAGCCTTGAGCTTTATATCTGTTATCTTGAATGCTGTCGGGCTGTCGTTGAGAAGCGTGAACGCATAAGCGGAGAACAGGTGGCTGAATTCCAGTCCGACCGAAGATTTGTCTCCGTCTTTGTCCAAGTCGCGCTCTATTATATTTGAATATAGAAAATCATATTGAGCAGCATCAAGTCCCAAGGTATAAGTACCTGTAGCAGGAACTTTGAACACTTTACAATCATCATCGAATTTCCAGTCTGAAGGTGTTGAAATTCCGCTCACAGCTTCATTGTTCAGCACACTGTAGAAACGATGCTTGCCGGTTTTGGTCCAATAATAATGTTCCTGAGCAGAAGATACCGATTCAGTCGCCCGGAAAGGCCATATCCCGTTATCTCCGTTGCTGACAGCAAAAGCGTCCTTTATATAGAAATCTGCATTGCTCCAGGTTGTAGGGGTATATGCGTCATATATTTTCAGGCAATTTCCTTCAGTCGCAAAGCCGTCCTTGTCTATCATCGACTTAGTGCCGGATGCGGACTGTCTGGCGGAGAACAATATCTCATCGCCCAGAGTCTGCGGCACATCGTCAGGCACCACACGAGAACTCGTGCAGGACACGGCCATACAGCAAATTGCCAAAATAAATATGTTTATATCAGTTTTCATCACCATTTCTATTCAGATAGCTGTTCATCCCAACTGCTGATACCAGTGGTGTACTTCAACACAAATGACACGTCGGCCGGATCTTCGACTCCGGGCTCCTGTATTGTCAATGTGTAGGTATAGTGCCTGTCAGGCAACCATTCCTTGATAACTGCAGGCGTGGACAATTCCTGTCCTCTAAGCCATCCGCTCCCGCCTGTCTTGAAAGCGAAGGTAACTTTGATGGATGCGTTGCTGTTCTGAGGCAGAACATACCAACTGCCACCCATATATGTTGGAGCCGAATATATCTCAGTCCCCTCTCCGTCAGACTCATACACTGCAAGTGTGGTCTTATCCCCGGAGACGCTCCATTTGAGATCTGTAGAAGAATCAAATCCGCCTTTGACACAAAGCCCTTCCACTTCGATTTTCTCTATCCTCACACTGGTATTGCTGTTCAATGCGTGTTTCGCTCTGAAATCAACCTTGGCGAGCGCGTGATAGAACGGAAGGCCGACAATGCTGTCGTTCTGATTGAAGGAACGTGACGGCTCTGAAATCAGAATATCTGTTCCTCTGCCTTCCACGCTGTACGAACCCATTTTCAACCTGCAATCAGAATCGCAGGTCATCTGCAGATCTGACGGATAATATCCTGCGAACTTCAAAGCCTGCCCATAAGGCCATTTCGGACTGCTTGCCGGAATCCAGCCTTTGCTGCCTGCCGAAGATACAAGGACATTGTCCAGAATTTTATTCCCGGATTCCTGCGAGACTGCCCACAGACGGAACTCGCGGTCCTCTGGAAAAGGTACGAAATCTTCTCCAGCCCTCGTGCCGAGGCCGACGACAGGACGTAACCTGATATCACCGGTATTCTTGTCATACTTCGTGGAAGCGAGACAGCCGGATAAAAGCCCCGCCGAAAGCATCAGCACGAGTATTCTGGAAAAGTGTTTCATACTATCAAAAATTTAAAAGTTGCTCTTAACAATTAGTTGACACTGATTTTGTCAACGGTAACGTCTTTCCAATCCTTCACATCAGGTGCGATTGTAATTTCGTCAGAATCGTAATTGAATGCCAAAGTATAGATATAGTGTTTTCCACTACCCCAAGCCGAGATTGTCTCAGTACCGCTCTTGCAGTCTTTGAGTGGAACAGTAATAGTCTGGTCTGCTGTCCAAGCTCCAGTATTTCCGGTCGCCTGAATGAAAGTAATTTCCAATTCCACTTCATCGAGATTCTGAGGAATTACAACTGTTCCTTGAGCCACCTTCTCGAGAACTTGCGCGGTAGTTGTCACTTTTGTTGCCTCTTCAACAGAATATACTGCAAGGGTATTCTTGTCGGCAGCCACCACAGAAGGACTCCAGGTAATAGCATCTTTGTTAGTATAGAAACTGCCTTTACCTGTAACTTTCATAAGTTTCAAAGACTTGATTGCAAATTTATTCTCCGACTGAGCATTTGCAGCAACAGCATTAATCGTCACCCAAGACATCGCGTGATAGAAAGTCATAGGCACGCCGTCTTTTCCTGAAGTTTTGTCATACGAAACTCCGGTGACAGGACTCCAGAGCAGGTCAACAGTCTTTGACAAATCACTTGACTGAACATAATCATCTTTGGAGAACTTATCAGTAATCACACCGTTTGCAACTGAAAAAGTGTGAGTCAATTCAGCCGTTTCAGGTGAATAAGCTGCAAAAATCAAAGAACCTGTCTTTGGCCAATAGTAAGGATTATGAGTATCGGTCTTGGTATCCCAACCGGCCCACGTTGTACCGTTCTTTTTGAAGTCCGCCTTAGAGAGGTAGGTATCAGGTGTCACAAAGGTAGTATTTGCAGACCCAGCAGCTACATCTTTGTAATACGCATACACGCCCATCAGGTTGGTTTCAGGGAACGTCGTTCCATCAATCGCAGCCTTTGTCTTGTTGACATTGGCGATAGGCGCAAAAGAAATCTGATCCGTCTGCTCGTAAGAGACAGAAGACTTTGTACAAGCCACCAATGAGGTGAGCCCAAGTACAATTGCAATCGATTTTTTCATAATATAAAACAATAATAGTTAATGATTAATCTACTCTATATCACGATTTTAGATATAATATCTTTCCATTCGTCCACATCCGGAGCGATTCCGCCTCCACCCTTCTTTTCCGGCTCAGGGATCACAATCTCGTCAGTCTTCACACGGATAATCTGCTCCGCATTGTTCGGAAATTGATCCGACACATCCACATTGAAAATCCAGTTCTTACCTCCAGTATCAGTTATCACCAGCGACAGTATCTGCTTCTCCGGGGATTCCGGATTCTGTCCGAAAGTATTAAACTTCGTGAATAGCATACCGTCACTGCCCAACGTCGCCACTTCAAAGAACACCGTAGCGAAATCCTTGGATTTCTGGCCTTTGGCAATACTGTTGTACTTCGACAGTCCGGTAATCACCGCTGATATGGAGCCCACATATTCGGCCCCCTGAATCTTATCAACTTCCAGAATCCAGCTCTGAACAACCGTCTTGCAGTCGATTGTAAGCGTTACCTCAGGAGAATCTGCTGAACGTGCAGGAAGATTGACATTCTCCAGGCGACCCACATATAGATGGTCAGGATCATAAACAATCACCTCATCATCTTCCTTGGTGACGCTCTTGGTTCCGCGGCTCTTCAGCTTACTCTTGAATGAGTCTGAAATGATATTGGTTGTTGCAAGAATCTTGTTGAAGTCGTTTTCGTCCTTTATCAATGTCACCTGAGTATCAAAGTTATATGCAATCACATCATAACTCTCGCCCGGCAGGACGCTGACCTGACCTCCAGTCGCAGGAAGGAACGCGTGAGTCACAAGACGTCCGGTCTTATGATTGAAAAATGCCACACGCATAGCTTCAGGGTCACCCGGATAGCGGTAGTTGACTATCTCCTTGTCGATATTCAGCACGACATTCACATTGTAATCCGCATTGTTGAGCGGACGTCTCTTGCAAGAAGATGCACCGAGAATCAAAGTGCAGGCAAGCAATATTACTGTTATCTTTCTCATCGCGCACCTCCTCTGACCTTATGTTTGACAATTATCGGCAGTACGAATGACACCCCGGCTCTTGTAGGACCGAAGAAGGAATAATATTTCTGCTTGATTCCAGGGTCCTTGATCAAATCGGAGTAATCCGAAGTAGGAGTATAGTGGCGTGCCTGAGTCCAAATATAGCCCACGCCGATATTGAATTCCATTCTCATCCACTTGTGGTCTCTTCTGCCTATAGGGAGTCCGAATGTGTAATCCACACCCACATCTATATACTCGCCCTGATAACCGCTCTTAAGTCTCTGATAATCATAATATCCGGCACCGGCATATACTCCAAGTGCGTGGCCTTTCAGCTTATCTGCGCGAGTCCAGGCATATTTTCCGTTACGCCCTGTAAACCAGTATTTTGCATCCACAAACGCGCCCAACATTTCTCCGCAGTACTTGTTGCTCTTGGCGAGCCACCAAGGATACCAATAATCTGCGCCAATCGATACGTGGCGTCCAATCGGAATCTCAACACCTGCATTCAATCCCGGAACAAGCAGATTTGTTCTGCCGGCCAGAATCATCTGCCTTTCGTATTCAGGATTTGATGTTGACTGAGAAGAAGGCTGTGAAACCGGAGTATAGTCTTTGAATGTCTGTTGCGGAATTGTCGCTAGCACAAGAGGTTTTGCGGGCTCTGCAGGACGCATAGCTTCAAGTACAGGAACTTCAGGATCAACCCAGACGCAGATCCAGGTAGCAAGCCTCAACCTTGGCATATGATTCACTATGATGTAGTGCCAAGTATATCCGTTATCCAGATTGCGGATACGCCATTTCTTGGTGTCGTTTCCTACGTTGGAATTGAGAATGCGGAGAACTCTGTCCTTGTTCTGAAGAGTATAATTTGCCTCGATTTCCTGTTTGAGACCTTCCCAGTTCTCAGCCACCGGCTGCAACTTGATCTTGTCACCGTTAAGAGATGAACCTTCGGGAATATTGTTTACAATGAAACGGCGTGCAGCCTCAGCTCTCTTGCGAGCAAGCCAAACATTACGCTCATACACACCCTCAGGGGATGCGTACGAACAAATAGTGATGCTATCTATCTTTGGAGAAATGAGCAGATACTTGCGGATTTGCGAGATCTGCCATTCATTATCAAGATATTGCTCATCGATATCGACTCTGTCGAGCCAGTAATAGATAGCGAATTTACGCGCTACCGATCTTGCTGGTGTATTTTTCTCCGAACCCGCGTCAGCAGATTCCTGCGCCATAGCAGTGAATCCCGAAGTCAGAGCCGATACCAATAGAGCAACGACCACATAAAGCCGCCTCATATTAGACCACATACCTAATTTATATCAGTTCTAAATTTCCTCAAAAGAGGAATTACCTTTCCTTAATTTTCTAAAGCACCACAAATATACATTTAATAAATCGGTTTTGCAATTATATTTATTCAAAATATGCGGTACAGAATATCTAAAAAAGTGCCTTTAGGTTCACCCCCCCCACGCCCTCTGCGCTTCAGGGGCTAGCTTACTGTTTAATCAACCCAAAAATATCGATTATAGTACAATTAAAAGCCACTCGTGCCGAATTTTGGCAAGAGTGGCTAAAATGTTCTATTGGTCGGATAAAAAATTTCGCTTGACTAAAAATGACTGAGAATCTTTCCCGCGTTTTTGAGCGAATGGCTCCGCAACTACAGATTACATCCTTCTGATTACATCTTCTACTACCTGAGCAAAATGCTCCATTTCCAGCACGTGTTCCTTGGCAGCGATGTCGTCAGGAGTATCGTCAGGAGAAATCGGTGTGGAGAACTGCGCGATAATTTCGCCACCGTCAACTTTGTTGCTGACATAATGCACAGTCATACCGGTCTCCGTTTCCCCTGCAGCCTTCACAGCTTCGTGCACGTGATGCCCGTACATTCCTATGCCACCGAACTTCGGCAATAGAGCAGGATGCAGATTGATCATCTTGCGTGGAAAAGCATCGATGAGAAAATCCGGAACGACAAGCAGAAAACCCGCAAGCACAATGAAACTGATGCCGAACTCTTTCAGCAACGGCATCACCTTACTCTCGTCATTGAAATCCTTCTTCGGGAGAACAACTGTTGGAATTCCCAAATTCTGCGCACGTACAAGCGCGTATGCGTCAGGTTTATTGCTGAGCACAAGGGAGATTTTCACTTCTTTTGAATCTGCGAAATGCTTGATAATCGCTTCGCAGTTAGTCCCGCTGCCGGAGACAAAGATGGCAACATTGGTCATAACGAGTCTGTTTGTTTTGACAAAGATAACACCATTTCATTAAAATGGCTATCTTTGCGAGATTTGTAGCAACAAAAACTGAATGAAATTCAGAGTGTTCATAAGTAAGTTCATCGGCCGGATTATCAGTAAAGCATTTTCCGGAAGGAGGACGCCCTGTCTCCTGCCTGCCCTCGAAAGAGACCTTGACGAACATTCTTGTCGCGAAACGAATAGCCGCAATTGCCAGTCGTTCCTCAAAGCCCCCTTCGCAACTCTATTGCTTGGATTCATTGTAACATTCGCAACTGCATTTCAACTGTCAGCGCAGACGACCAAAGTAAAAGGCCGCGTGACCGACGCCACCAGCGGAGAGCCTATCCCTTTTGCCGCAATATACTTTGAAGGTACGACAATAGGCGTTTCCACAGATATGGACGGATGCTATCTTATGGAAACCAGGGACACCAGCGCAAGCATTCTGTGTGCCGCTCTGCTCGGATACGAAACGCAGGCTATAAAGATCAGCCGGGGAGCATTCAGCGAAGTGGATTTCAGGCTCAGACTCGTGACATCGTCACTGAACGCGGCAGTCGTGAAGCCGGACAACCATTATATGAAATGGATTCTGTCTCAGATAGATTCCTGCAAAGTCAAAAACGACCCGGAAAGGCGCGGAAGCTATATCTGCGACACCTACACAAAGATGGAACTGGACCTGTCTAATGCCGCTACATATCTGAAAAACAAACTGATACGTAAGAATTTCGGCTTCATATACGATTATATGGACACATCCGTGGTGTCCGGACAGTCATACCTTCCAGTGATGATATCGGAGACTCGCGCCAAAAGGTATCACAGCACTTCTCCTACGATCAACAAGGAAATCATCGAAGCCTCAAGGATTTCCGGCCTGAATGAAGACAACGCAGCTTCGCAGTTCACCGGAAGTATGCACCTCAAGACCAATTTCTACAACAATTTCATAAACGCCTTCAACATTGAGATTCCATCTCCACTGTCGTCCAACGGAAACGTTTACTACAATTACTATCTGATTGACAGTCTTCAAGTTGACGGCAGAAAGACTTGGAAAATAAGGTTTCATCCGGTAAAGACGATATCTTCACCTGCATTTGACGGTGAGATGGCGATTGACGCGGAGGATTTCGGACTTCGCGAGATTCACGCCAAGCTGAAGAAAGGCTCAAACATCAACTGGGTCAGGGATATGATGATAGACAGGACTGACCAGCGATTAGGAGACTCGTTATGGTTTTACAAACAGGACAAACTGTATGTGGATTTCTCCGTGACGATGAATGACTCCTCCAAGTTTATGTCTTTTTTGGGCAACCGTCAGATCGACTATATGAATCCTGTTGTGGGCGACAAGGTCCGGAATGACGTTCTTAAGACCAATACACTTGTGCAGGTGGCCAAAGATGCCGGCGCCCACGATGACGACTGGTGGGCGAACGCGCGTCCGTATGCGTTGTCCGAAAAAGAGCAGAATATATACGTAATGGTGGACTCCATCAAGAATGCTCCGCTTTACAACACCATCTACAACATCGTGAACACCGCCCTGTTCGGCTATCTTGAGACGAAATATATAGGATTCGGACCATATTCAAGGCTGTACAGTTTCAACAATCTCGAAGGCAACAGAGTCCAGCTTGGCGTCAGGACCACATCTGAATTGAGCAAGAAGTTCAGAGTCGGGGCATACCTTGCATACGGATTCAAAGACAAGGAATTCAAGGGAGGCACCACATTCGAATGGATGTTCAGCAAACAGCCTACAAGAAAACTGACCTTCAGCGCGAAACACGACATTGTCCAGCTCGGAAAAGGCAACAAAGCATTCAACGAGTCCAACATAATGTCGTCTCTGCTCAGCAAGAAAGGCAGTGCCAAACGTAGTCTGGTAAATGAGTATTTCACGAAATTCGAATGGGAGATAACGCCTTGGCTGAACACCAGTACATCATTGGAATTCAACCGAATATATTCCAACCATTTTGTCCCGATGTTACGGGTCATCCAATCGGACACACCGGGAATGCCGACGCTGCAAGATACCATATCCGTCAACTCAGTAGGCGCAAACGCTTTGCGGTTCGTGGCAAGATTTTCCAAGGACGAGACAGTATCAAGGGGGACATTCGACAAGAGTTACCTACATTCGGCATATCCGATTGTCACATTGGACGTACTGGGTTCTCTGAAAGGAATCGGGCGTAACGAATACAGTTACTTCAGGACTGAACTGAACGTCGATTACAAACTGAGGATTCCTCCGGTGGGAGTCTCCGATATACAGTTCACCGCCGGAAAAATCATAGGCACAGTGCCGTATCCTATGCTCAAACTGCACGAAGGCAACGGCACATATATCCTTGACAAGAGTTCATTCTCCTGTATGGCATTCTACGAATTCGCATCGGACACGTGGACCACGTTCACTCTCGAGCATAATTTCGGGGGCTTTTTCCTCGGCAAGATTCCTTACGTCAAGAAGTTGCAGCTCAGGGAAATATTCACGCTCAAAGCCGCATACGGAACTTTATCTGACAAAAACAACGGCATTCTCGGAAGCAGATATTCCAATGATGCACCGATGCTGTTCCCTACCGGTATGCGTTCGCTGAACACGCCTTACGTGGAAGTTGGCGCGGGCATAACTAACATATTGAGACTCTTGCGAGTAGATACTTTCTGGAGACTTACGCACCGGTATGTGAATCTGCCTGACGGAACGGTCAAGAAATCCCCGAACTGCTTCGTGGTGAACATAGGTCTTGAACTGAATTTCTAGCAGCCTTTCAAAACATCTTCCAAACATTCCTGCAGATATGGACAATGCAAAAGAAATCACTCCTGTAGCCATTTTCAAATCGCCATTCCCCTCCAAATTCGGAATTCCAAGACAGAGCGGAGTTGTCGAAGAGATTGAAGGCAGGATATCATTTCTTCCGGAATTCGCCAGAGAGGAGGCTATCCGCGGACTTGAAGATTTCGAATACGTCTGGATACTGTGGGGATTTTCAGGCAATGACGGCAAATGGAGTCTGACGGTACGCCCGCCCAGACTTGGAGGCAACAGAAATGTAGGAGTTTTCGCATCCAGATCGCCGTTCAGACCAAACGGAATGGGCTTGTCTTCCGCCAGAATAATCAAGATTGAGAACAATGAGATTGTCGTAAGCGGTGCGGATCTTATGGACGGAACGCCAATATACGACATAAAACCCTATATTCCTTATACCGATTCGCATCCTGGTGCGCGTGCTGGATTTACAGACACTACTCAGTGGAAAGAATCGGAGGTGGAATTTCCAGAGGACCTGCAACGCAAATTTCTGGAAATGGCATATTGCGACAGAGCGCATTGCTCCGGAGTGACTGATCGACAGGCAAACATCAGAAATGAAAGCGCCACTAAAAAATCGACACCGTGCATTACAAATGCGGAGGCCGACAAGAGTCGCAGCAGCGAGAATGACGGACAAATCGCCACGGAAGCCGGCTTGAAGCAAGAAGCAAAACTCATCGCAGCATTGACAAAGGCACTTGCGCAACGTCCTGTGCCTCAATATATTCATTCATCAGGCAAGATATTCGGAATGCCTTATATGGGATGCGACATCAAGTTCAGAGTCGAAGACGACAAAGTAATCGTAACCGATGTTGTCCGATATGAAGACAATGACAGGCCACGGCCTCGAAAATGATATGCCTTAGTATAAATGACCGACCTCCAGGCAAGGACTTTAACTATAGACTATAGAAAACCTGACAGTTATGACGCCAACTGCAATCATTCTTACCATTCTCGCCTACTTCGCAGTAATCATTCTGATTTCCTGGTTTACCGGAAGACATTCCGACAACGCGGGATTCTTCACCGGCAACAGGAAACAGCCTTGGCCGGTAGTTGCTTTCGCAATGATAGGGTCGGCAATGTCAGGTGTCACATTCGTATCTGTCCCGGGTATGGTCGCCAATTCCGGATTCGGATATATGCAGATGGCTTTAGGCTTTATCGCCGGACAACTTGTAATAGCATTCGTATTGATACCTCTTTTCTACAAGATGAATCTGGTATCGATATATGGCTATCTTGAAAACAGATTCGGCATATCATCCTACAAGACAGGAGCCTGGTTCTTCTTCATTTCCAAGATTCTTGGCGCATCGGTAAGGCTGTATCTCGTGTGCATCGCATTGCAGCTGCTGGTATTCGGTCCGCTCGGACTTCCGTTCGCAGTCAATGTCTTGGTAACTATACTCATACTGCTTGCTTACACTTACCGTGGAGGCGTAAAGGCTGTAATCTGGATAGACTTCCTTAAGACATTCTGTATGCTTACCGCCATCATACTTTGTACAATATTCATCAGCAAGGCTTTAGGATTCACTTTCGGGTCTATGTGCAAAGCTGTGGCTGATAACGATATGTCACGCATATTCTTCTTTGACGACCCGAACAATCCGCAGTATTTCTTCAAGCAGTTTTTCGGCGGAATGTTCACATTGATTGCGATGACCGGACTGGATCAGGATATGATGCAGAGATCGTTGGCCTGCCGCAGCGCCAGAGATTCACAGAAGAACATTATCACAAGCGCAATTCTCCAGACAGTAGTCATCTTTCTTTTCCTTGTACTTGGAGTGCTTCTGTACCTTTTTGCGGGAAAGAACGGCATTTCAGCGACCGGAGACAAACTTTTCCCTGCAGTGGCGACAAGCGGACTGCTGCCGATCGCTACTGGAGTCCTCTTCATTGTCGGTCTCGTATCTTGTTCGTACGCAGCGGGAGGATCCGCGCTTACTGCATTGACGACATCATTTACCGTCGATATTCTGGGCATTAAAGGTAAGGATGAGAATACTGTCAAATCGACTCGCGAGCGTGTGCATATCGTTATGGCGCTGTGTATGGGGTTGACAATTCTCGTTTTCAATTTATTGAACAACACGAGCGCAATCGATGCCGTCTACAAACTGGCTAGCTACACATACGGGCCGATTCTGGGAATGTTCGCATTCGGTATTCTGACCAGGCGACAGGTCAAAGACAGATGCGTTCCGATTGTAAGCATCATTGCACCTGCTATTTGCCTTGTTCTGCAGCTCAATTCGGAAAGGTGGTTCGGCGGCTACAAATTCAGCTACGAGATTCTCATTCTCAACGCCGCCCTCACTATGCTTGGTCTCCATTTTTGCAGTACCAAGGCAGCTGACTAAAACTGGCGCACAGGGCGTCGTTCTCCTTGACGAAATCCGCATTGAAGCATTGAAAACATTATTCTTGAGTAGGGAGCGAAACTATACAAAAAGTGATATCGAGTTTGGTGCGTCACCCATCTTGTCACGAAGTAGTCGGAAGTCAGTGACAGAGCGTGGCCGGCCGCGGCCTCGTGAGCGGCTCCCGAAGGAACGAAGTTCCGGAGGGTGGATGTAGCTAAGCGAAACTCTGTCACAGCCTTCCGACAACTATGTCACACTAAACTCCACCGCACCGGAGGTGCGAAATTGTCCCTAGGGACGGCAGGCGCTAGACTGCAGAGGTTGGGAGAGCCTTAGGATGGTGCGTGCACCATCCTGTCACGAGGTGGCAGAAAGGCGCCACGCCATACAAAAAAAAAGAGGCTAAAGATACTTAGCCTCTTTTTTTGTGGTGCCACCGAGAATCGAACTAGGGACACAAGGATTTTCAGTCCTTTGCTCTACCAACTGAGCTATGGCACCATTCTTTCGTTTGGGATTACAAAGGTAGGAATTTTTCCTGACTATGCAAATTTTTCGACCACTTTTTTCTACTTTTTTGGTATTTTCAACTTCATACCGGGTTTGATATTAGCGGAGATCCCATTGAATTTCATTATGTCATTGGCACTTACGCCCGGATAAAGCTTTGCTATGCTATACAAAGTATCACCCTTCTTCACCACATATATTGTATATCCCTGCGCAGATTCACCTGAATTGCTGCCGGAAACAGCACCGGAAGCATTACTTGCCGATGAATTGCCGACCTCTGCCGATTTTTCCGTGGCAGCCGATTTCTCTAGTGCCGCACTTCCGGACGCTGAAGAAGAGGAAGACGAATTTGTAGTTGCTGTCTTTGCTGTCGAGCCGGTTTGTGAGGCCGCCTTAGCCGACGACTTGGAAGAAGCACTTGACGATGTGCTTACAGGTCCATTACCCTTTCCATATATCACTAGAACCTGCCCTACGCGCAGATTATTGTTACGAAGATGATTCCACTTCTTCAACTGTGCGACAGTGACGTGATATTTAGAAGCGATACGTCCCAGATAGTCACCGCTCTTGACCTTGTAAGTTATGCGGTTGCCATTGCCTGAAGAGGCTATATTCTGCAACGTGGTAGGATTGAAGAGGTCCTTGGCCTTGTACGTATATACAGAATCCTCAACTTCGATGAACTTGCCTGAATACTTGAGCGGCAGACGCAGGATATACTCCCTCTCGTTGCCTGGTATGATGTCGTGAACATACTGTGGGTTGAGATCCCTCAACTCCTGCAAAGAAATTCCGGTCAAATCGCTGACTTGCTGAAAATGCAGCATCCTATGAATCTGGAATGTGTCAAGATGCGCGGGCATCTGGATTTTGTCCGGAACAATTCCGTGTTCCTTATAGAAAGTGAACGCATACATCGCACCCACGAATGCCGGAACATAACCTCTGGTCTCGCGCGGGAGATACTCATAAATCGACCAGAAATCTTTTGAACCGCCCGACCTGCGCACCGCCTTGTTCACATTGCCGGCTCCGCAGTTATACGAAGAAATGGCCAGATTCCAGTCACCGAATATCTTATATGAATCGTACATATATCTTGCTGCCGCATCTGCCGCCTTGAACGGATCCAGACGTTCGTCCACATACGAATTTATCACAAGCCCATAATTCTTTGCCGTGGTGTACATAAACTGCCACATACCCTTTGCACCGGCACGTGAAACAGCAACAGGATTCAATGCAGACTCTATCACCGCCATATATTTGAGTTCCTCCGGCATCCCATATTTCGACAAAGTTTCTTCGAAAATCGGGAAATAATAGCTTGCTAGCGCCAGCATCTTGGACATTTTCGCCGGCATCTTCTCGGCATACAGGATTATATAATTCCGCACAGTCTCATTGTAAGGCAGGGTAACGAAAGAATTGATTCTCGCAAGACGCTCAAGATAGACCTTGTCAGGCACATCGGAAGAGAACCTCACAGAATCCATATTGTAGTTTCCCTCCGGCATATTGTTGGCCTGACGATGCAGATACCATATATTCAGCAGACTGTCAGTGACTTCCTGAGAATAAGTTTCCGGCGAAATTCCGTCCAGCAACGAGAACGTCTTGTTTCCGTCAACATATTCCTCCTCAACGTATGCCGTGTCTTTCAACGCTTCAAGCTCCTGAAGAAGCGAATCCAACATTGAACGCATACGCTGATTTTCCTCAATCAGCTCAGCCCTGGATTGTTTCTTATTATGGAAAAGCTTATCCTTCAAAGATGTACGATTCTGCGCCTCCGAAAACTGCCCTCCAAGCAAAGTAGTTGCGGCTGCAACCGCTGTTGTCAATATCGTTCTATAAAAGTTCATTTTCACAATCATTTTTCCGAAGTCCGCTCGCACAGACCCCTGAAATCATATTTAATAAGCTGGTCAGCGTCAGAACCTGAGTCCTACGCTGAGACCGAATGCGTTGCCGCCGGTCGTTGACAAAGCGGAATTTCCGCCCACATAACTCCCTGAATTCATCGCATACCCCATATCCGGAGAAATGACGGTCGGAGAAACGCTCATAGACAAGTCATCCCCCAACTCAAAATTCTGCATATATGAGAACACGTTCGCATCAATTATCTGAAGCAGATAGAATCCCATCAATGCCACCACTGAATAATCCCTGTATCTACGGAACACATCCCTGTAATACTTTGCTGTAGAAGCAGATACAGGACCGTCATAAGTCGAATTTTCGGCAGTCGCCTGATTGTAGATTCTCTTGTATCTCAAATAATTGGTATTGTTCGTAACAAGGAAATGCGCAGAACACATAAGTCCGGTGTAATATATCGGAATCTTCCAATACTCTCCGTTATAAGCCTGTCCAAGTCCCGGCAGCAGAGCCGAATACAAGGTAGCTTTTCCCGCCTGAGGATACACGTCCCGTTTGTAATTCCCGACACCGTCCAGCAATGCGCCCCAATAAATCAGACCCGTACCTATAAAACACAGATTGCTGATATTGCGGTTGTCCTTACCTCCGTCAACATTGTATTTATGCCTGAAATAGATTCCCGCGCCTGCGGTCGCTGCCATACCTCCGTAGATGACAGGCAATTTCCAGTACTGCTTATTGTACATCTGCTGAGTGCCGACGAAAACTGTGGAGCCGGCGAACAACACGCCTATGCGACAATCACGCTTATGCCGCACTCCCCCGAAAAATTCCTTGAATGTAAAGGCCGAATCGGTAGTATCCCTGGCTGTCGTATCGTTCTCATCATTGTAATTCTGGGTGAAAGCCTCCTCTTTGAATTGAGCTTCGGCATTGAAAGAAAATCCCAGAATGCAGACTGCAACTGCCAGAACTATATGATATAAATGTCTTGACATCCGGTTACACGTCAGATATTGGACTCATCCAGAGCCTTGAGAAACTTCTTGATTTCGTCGTCAGAATCGAAATGTATGGTAATCGAGCCTTTGCCGGATTCAGTTCTCTTCAGACTGATGCTCTTGTCAAAGAATTTGCCGATGTGTTCGAGCACTCTGTTATACTCCTCCGGAAATTCTTGGACTTCAGCAACTTTGCCGGCAGCTTTTTGGGTCAGGCTATGAACTTTATCCTCCAACTGACGTACAGAAAGACTATTCTTTATGACCATATCGCAGAGTTGCTCCTGCACCGCCGGATCATCCACGCCCAACAACACTTTAGCGTGTCCCACACTGAGCAGGCCGACTTTCAGGTCGTGCTGAACTTTCGCAGGCAATCTGAGGAGTCTCAGATAATTCGTCACGGAAGCGCGCTTCTTGCCTACACGGTCAGCCATCTGCTCTTGTGTCAGACAACACTCCTCGATAAGCCTCTGATAACTCATCGCAACCTCGATCGGGTCGAGATTCTCTCTCTGGATATTCTCCACGATGGCCATCTCCAGCATACCCTGATCATTGGCATCACGGATATATGCCGGAATCATATCCATACCGGCAAGCCTGCACGCCTTGAATCTGCGTTCTCCGCTGATTATCTGATAACGGTCCGCTGACTTTTTTCTTACTGTAATCGGTTGTATAAGTCCGAATGTCTTTATAGATGCAGCCAGTTCTTCAAGAGCTTCCTGGTCAAAAGACATTCTCGGCTGAAACGGGTTGGGCTCCACCATATCCACAGGCACGCGCAAAATATCCGCGGTATCCTGAGGCTCTCTGGTGCCCACAATCTCCTTATTCACATAACCGACAGGGCTTCGGAGCTGATCAAGATTGCCTGCATCACCAAGCAATGCGCTAAGTCCCTTACCCAAACCTCTTTGTTGTTTACTCATCTTCCGTCCTAATTTTCATTCTTCTCAAGAACCTCTTTCGCGAGATTGAGATAATTGGAAGTTCCGTTGCTCATCACATCGTACAATATTATCGGCTTGCCGTGAGAAGGCGCCTCGCTGAGTCGGATATTCCTCTGTATGATTGTATTGAACACCATATCCTTGAAATGTTCCCTCAACTGTCCGAGCACCTGGGTATGTACCTTGGTTCGCCCGTCGAACATCGTGACCACAAATCCTTCAATAGTCAGAGACGGGTTCACTCCATTCTGCACAAGCCTTATGGTCTGGAGCAGTTTGCCCAGTCCTTCAAGCGCGAAGAATTCAGGCTGCACAGGAATTATAACCGAATCTGACGCCGTGAGGGAATTTACGGTAATAAGTCCGAGAGACGGCGAGCAGTCTATGATGATATAGTCGTATTCATTGCGGATGGGAGCAATCGCCTTCTTCATTATGGATTCGCGGTCATCTGCTTCCAGCATCTCTATCTCCACACCTACAAGATTAATATGCGACGGAACCATCTGAAGATTCGCTATCTCAGTCTGTATTAAGGCGTCACGTATGCCAATTTCACCGATAAGAACTTCGTATAAAGTCCTCTTGCGGTCGTCCTCAGGCGAGAAATTCAAGCCTGACGTGGTATTGGCCTGCGGGTCCGCATCAATGACAAGCACCTTTTTCTCGAGCACAGCCAAAGAGGCCGCAAGATTGATTGCAGTCGTGGTCTTGCCGACACCGCCTTTCTGATTCGCTATTGCAATGACTTTTCCCATCTATAAATCATTTCTATGTTCCACAAATTTAGCAAAATAATTCGTTCAAATACGGACCTGTTGATAACTTTTCGTTTTGAGCCCCATCACACAGGATCAACGTCAATCGCGATATGTCCAGGATACGAGTATTCTGATTCGAATGTTCTTACAGCAGAAGCTATTATGGATTTCCTTTCAGTCAGGTTCGCATCTTTTTTCAGTGAAATGCGTATATTCCTCAGATATTGATTCATCTGACGGTCAACAACCGGAGCGTACGGCCCCAACACCGATACCGGAGATGACGCTGTCTGCAGGATAGGTGCGGATTTCAGTCCCAATTTTCGCATCACATACGGAGCGAATTCGCGCGACATTTTCTCAATCCTGCGTTCGTTCGCATCCTTGAAAAGAATCTTCACTATCCTTGAGAATGGAGGATATCCAAACTGATATCGTTCATTCATCATACTATCTATCAGCTTATTATAAGCATCTTCCGACACAGTTTCACCTTCTTCTGATTCAAAGACAGAATACACCGGATGAGCAGGCTGAGATGTCTGAATCACGAACACCCCCTTATCTCCACGTCGGCCGCTACGTCCTTTGAACTGTTCAAGCAGCTGCAGAGCGCGTTCATCTGCCCGGAAATCCTGCTGTCCGAGAAAAGAGTCCGCCTGCAACACTGCCACCAGCGAAATGCCGCCGAAATCGAATCCTTTGGCTATAATCTGGGTACCTATGAGGATATCTATCTCCTTATGTTCAAATGACTTAATTATCTGTGTTTCGCGTGCTGACGACGATGCCACGTCACTGTCAAGCCTGGCAATCCTTGCTTTAGGAAACAATGCCGCAGCCTCTTCCTCTATCTTCTGAGTCCCTGCGCCTATAGGTTTCATATCCGAACCGCATTTCGTGCATTTTCCCGTGTAAGGCGTGCGCCATCCGCAATAATGACACATAAGGATATTTCTGTCGCTATGGTAATTGAGCGGAACATTGCAATGCGGACACTTCGGAATTTCCCCGCATTCCGTACACTGGACAGCAGGCGAATATGCACGGCGGGCACGGAGAATGAGAATCTGCCCCGACTTGGACAAGGTTTGATTGATACGCTCTATCAATTTGTATGAAAAACTGCCCGACATACCGTGTTTATGGCGTTCGTCCACCGTGCTGATAATCTGAATCTCAGACTTGCCCGTACCGAAATACCGTTCAGACAGCTCCACATATCCGACACGCCCCGAGCGGCAGTTGTATATCGACTCAAGAGACGGAGTGGCGGAACCCATCACAATCTCCGCCCCGTGAATGCGTGCAAGCATCATCGCCGTATCTCTGCCGTTGTAGCGCGGAGCCGGCGCATCCTGTTTGTATGAGGTATCGTGTTCCTCATCCACGATGACAAGCCCGAGATCGTGATGAGGAAGGAACAATGCCGACCTGGTACCCAACACGATATATTCTCCGGAACGGATACAGTCCGATATTGCCTGACGCCCGGCCGCGGTGACTTTTGAATGGAAAATCAGCAACTTTTGTCCGAAAACTTTACCGAGCCTTTCTTCAAGCTGCCTGCTTATGGCTATTTCAGGGACAAGATACAGAACATTGCGACCGGTTTCGAGCACAGATTTGGCAAGTTCCAAATAGATTTCCGTCTTGCCGGAGCCTGTAACTCCGTGAAGAAGAACAGGTTTATGCTGTCCGAAGTATCCTGTTATCTTGTTATACGCGTCTGTTTGTGCAGAACTGAGCGATATATCCCCTACCATATCGTCCTCTGCGCCAGTATTGTCCGCCACTGACAACGCAGTCATCTCTGCTCTTGCCGCTTCCATCTGCTGTTTTGCAGATTCCGCAATTGACAGATATTTTTCTTTAGTCTCACTTTTTCTTGCTCGCGACGCAAGCTCCATATTGCGTTCCGTTTTCAGCCTCGCCCTCTCGATTCTTGCCGTCAATGCTGCAATCTTGCGCTCCAGGCAGAGCATACTGCGTTCCTTTCGTCTTGCGTCCGTCAGTTCCTTGTCTATTTTCAACGCCGGATAAGCCGCCTTATAAACTTCGCCCAAAGTACAGAGATAATAATCTGCCACAAAATGCCATAGCTCAAGCTCCTGCATAGTCACCGGAGGGATATCTACGATAATGGTGTTTATCTGCAGTATTTTGCTTTCATCCACATCCGGATTCACGGAGACTGCGTCTATTACGCCGATATAATCTTTGTGCGCGAACTGCACTGACACCCTCTGCCCGACCACTGGATAAGCATCCTTTGTCACATCGACATAATAAACCGGCTTCCACTCCAACCGGAGAGGAAGTATCACGGATATGTATATTCTGGACGTGACGGGCATCAAATTATCGCTAAAGTTCAGAAACCGACTTTCAAAATTAGTAAAAGTGTTCCGGCCATTCATACCGAATCACAAAATTATAACATATCTTTGTCCGCACAAAAGCCATACCGATAACAGAAGAAGAAATGACATTATTTCCTGAAGATTTGCGCGATGCAATGTCTGTAAGCACAGCCGCTACGGATACAGACCTCAGCACAGACGACTGGGACAGCGAGTTCAATTGCAGTTACAGCGCAGACGGAAGCAAACTACTTGACGCCGAAAACTTTCCCGACACGGTTAAAGTTCGGGAGCAGACGAAAATAATTTGCGACGACGTCTTTTCCTTCAAAGAATATATGGCTGAAGACTACCCCGTCGGCAGTGAAATACCTGAAGACGCGAGAGTTTCTTTCCTGGACAAGATTTTCTTGCCGGACTCGGTAGAGCACATAGGCTGCCGCACATTCAAAGAATGCGGATGGATACAGCGCATCAAGTTGCCTACTTCGCTGCTAACCATCAGAGATGAAGCCTTTTACGGCTGCTGGGAACTGAGACAGATAGGATTTCCTGCTTCTCTGCTGAGCGTAGGAGAACGGGCGTTCTTCGAATGCTTCTCTCTGGAGAAAATCAGAGTCAACAAGGGTCTGAAAATCATCGGCGCGGAGGCGTTCAGCTTCTGCGAATCTCTGAAAGAAATAACTCTGCCTGCCGGACTCATCGCTATCGGCTCAGATGCGTTTTTCGGATGCAAGAAACTGCGCAAGATAAATGTCCCCGCCGGTTCTTCTGATTTGTATAAGGAGATTTTGCCGGCATCATTCCACAAATATATCAAGGAGATATAGGTTTGACTATCATTCCCAAACAGCCTATGAATCAAGATGTTGCAAACCCAAAAAAAGCGCTAAAAGTTGTAGGTTACCTGGAATTTAATCTCCAATTTTGAAGGCTTTCCCCGAATGGCAGGAGTCAGACTCCACGGCGCGTCTGCATATCCGGCTCTGAAATACATTTTAACAACAGATGTTCCGTGACGATTCTTTTCCGCATTACACAGCCGCAAAGACAGTCTGGAAACAAAAGAAAGCGCATAACCACGTCCATAATAAGCCGGGACATTGAAATTGCCCGGAGCATCCCTCTCATAACAGTATATTCTGTCATCCCACTTGTCCGCCAGAAAGAAAGTGCTCCGTATGAACACGGCTCCGATTCTTCCGGAATAGCCTTCGTCCATATAAATCAGACCTGCAAACTTGTCAGTCACAACAGGATACAGTCTCAAAACAGTCTGCCACGCTCCGCATAGGAATTTGACATCGGAACGGAAGTCAACTCGATTCCGAATCCCATAATTCCGCCAACGTTCCCGCACATTTACAGAAACGGACACATTTTCTGCGACTTGCCACGGAATCGTCAACTGAAGTTTCACCTGACGCTTTTCCGAGTCTGAAAGATGAGCATAGTCAGCTGACAGCTGCATTGACTTATATGACAGCCCTGACGCAACACCGCTCTCCCCTGCCTTTCCGGACCACGCCCTCGCAGGCGCACAATGAGTCATATCATACCCCTGAGGTATCCAACGTCCGTAAACGGCCATTTTCCAATCATCGCCAAAAGGGACCATCACACCTCCGTTCACAGCAGGCCTCACTGAACAGATGTCAAGAGCGGCCTCACTGAAAATTTCCACTCCGCGCCAGCAATAACGCATATCAACTGATGTTTTAGATGCAGATATCCCCCATTTATCCCCCAGACTGAAGCCTTTTGCGCCTTCTTTCATATCATCCAATTTGTCAAAAGTACCATACAATGTGAATGAAACGACACCGTGCCTTGAGCGCCAAGCCACATTCATCCCCGGCAATATCTCCGGGACAAACCTATAGCCGTTCTCTATCCAAGGGCGAATACCGGGAAAAGCAGAGAATGCAGAGAGCGAAAGTTTTCCAAACTCGAATTCTGCGGACAGACCTCGCAAAGTCGAAGTGGAAGACAATGACTGTGAGGGTCTTATTCCTGTCGACCTCTTCCAGAACGATGTTACAGACTGCACACCCGACATTGAAAATCCAGTCCAAAGCGCCAAACCTTGACCGAAGTGCAACGAGAAATCGCCAAGAACTAGAGCTGACAAATGTCTGCGGCCATATAATGCCGTATAGAATGAGGCAGAATACGGAGTCCAACGCGAGGCTGTCCAGTTATTTTTCAGCGATATTCCTGCAGCATAGCGCGATTGGGATTGTATTGAATATTTGACATTCCAGGCATACTGTCCCTGAACATCGCCTTCTTGATGCGGAATCGAAATCTTATTGGATTCATTCATTATCAAAGAGTTCCGAGGACGTCGCTTGCGTGCGGAATCATACTCGGACATCAACGTCAAGGACTTAAGCGAGACGAACGGCCTCAGGGCGTCCGCGAACTCTTTGCCGAAGCCATTGACTGCAGCTAGTTCCGCAAACGACAGCACATCTCCGCATCTTTCCTTGTAATCATAAAATGAAGCTACTTGATACATTGAGAACAATCCGGAAGATTCCAGACGCGAACGGCTTACGAGATTCATTTCCAATGGGTCTTCAGCAAGTTCACGCCAATACTCCATTTCTTCTTCAGACAGATCTTCCGCGGACGTCGCACCAGTTAGGTATAATATCGATGCAATTATATCGGAGTCAGGCCCTCCCATAACTTTTGAAGAAACACTGAGCGACAAGCAGGACAACTCGGAATTTGAATCAGAAATATTATCCGCAGACAACGGCAATGTGCCAAACAGAATACAGGATAAGACCCCAGCACTGAGAATCCAGACCACACAAAAAAAATCAGACCACACTTTCAGCATAACAAGACAGTTTTATAAATCTGTCTCAGCCGAATGGTCCGAAGCCTTGCCTTATCGCGACCGCAATATAGTTATTTTCTCTGAAGTTACGACTGTCTCACCTCATATTTTTCCGTCAGACAAGCGGGCGCTGTTCTTATCAGAGAGCGAAACACAGGACGAAACACAGGTGCAGAACAGTTAACGAACTTGCCTAGCCGGAGATTTTTTCTTAAATTGCGAAGATTTCGGAATTATAAGACATAGTTTCGATACAAAAGTACCACATCTAAAGATTCAACAATGAGTCGTATAATTGATTTCTTCAAGATAAGCGAACCTTCAGAAAACAAGGTTCCGGCTGAGAAAGTTCAGGCAGTCTATAAAAACTTCGCATTCCAGTCATTCCTGGCCGGCACCATCGGCTACAGCTTGTTTTATGTCTGCAGAACCACAATGAATGTCGTAAAACAGCCGATCATTGACGGCGGTCTGCTCGACGCGACCCAGGCCGGTGTAGTCGGTTCCTGCCTGCTGTTCGCATACGCGATAGGCAAGTTTGTAAACGGATTTCTTACTGATTATAGCAATATCCGCAAGTTTATGGCCGCAGGACTCCTGTTCTCCGCCCTCGCGAATCTTGTAATGGGTCTGTTCGGCATATTCGACGGAATGTCCGGAAGCTCAGTCATATTCAATTCCTTATTCTTTATATGCTTCTGCATAATGTGGGCAATCAACGGCTGGTGCCAGTCAGTAGGCTCACCTTGCGCAGTGGTCGCCTTGTCTAGATGGTATCCGCTCAAAACCCGAGGCACATTCTACGGATTTTTCAGTGCCAGCCACAATTTCGGAGAATTCCTTTCATTCCTTTTTGTAGGCCTGATAGTCAATGCATTCGGATGGAAATGGGGCTTCTATGGCGCGGCATTGGCAGGTTTCATCGGAGTTGCGCTCATCCTTACGTGGATGCACGATACACCTGAAAGCAGCGGACTGCCGTCAATCAGGACATTGGCAGGAGAAGATGAGGAAACCAAGGCAAGCTCCGAGACGAAAAAGAATGTAAGCGGATTGCAGAAACAGGTACTCAAGAATCCTGGAGTATGGATCATTGCACTATCCAGCGCATTTATGTATATGAGCCGATACGCAATCAACGGCTGGGGTATCCTTTTCCTCCAGAAAGTCAAGAATTTCAGCATGCCAGAGGCGAGTTTCATAATCTCTATCAATGCCTTTCTTGGTGTCATCGGAACAGTATGTTCGGGTTGGATATCGGACTTCCTGTTCAAAGGCGACAGAAAATATCCGGCATTTTTCGCAGGTGTGCTTGAGACAATATCTCTGGTTCTATTCCTTTTCGGAGGAAACAGTTGGTTCGTGAACATATTGGCAATGGTTCTCTTCGGCATCGCAATCGGAGTGCTTATATGCTTTGTCGGAGGACTTATGGCTGTCGATCTGGTGCCTAGAGAAGCGACCGGCGCGGCACTCGGCGTGGTCGGAATGGCAAGTTACGTTGCAGCGGGCGTACAGGACATCATCAGTGGCGTGCTGATTGACGGCAATTCTGTGGAAACAATCGTTGACGGAGCGAAAGTCATCGACTACAATTTCGGACCGGTATCGTGGTTCTGGATTGCAGCAGCCACAATCTCATTCCTGTTGCCGGTGCTCAACTGGAGACGTAAAAAAGCATAAATCCCGCGTACAGATTTGAAATAAAATTCATTATCTTTGCAACCCCTAATAGCCGTGTGAGACATATCCTGTCTTAAACGGCTTTTATATTTTTCGGTTTTTATGGATAACGGAAAAAGCAAAGAGATGGATATGCTTCACGGGCCTCTGTTCGTGAAGATCTTGGTTTTTGCTCTACCTCTGGCGGCCAGCAGTATTCTTCAGCAACTTTTCAATTCTGTCGATGTCGCCGTTGTAGGACGTTTTGCGAGCAGTGAAGCGCTTGCCGCAGTGGGCAGCAATGCTCCTGTAATCAGTCTGTTGGTCAATCTATTCCTTGGCCTGTCTATGGGTGCTAATGTAGTCATAGCAAACCACATAGGACAGAATGACACGCAGGGAATCCGTAAGGCAGTAAGCACTACGGCATTGTTGTCCATCATAAGCGGATGTTTCCTGCTGGTGGTCGGAGTTGCCGTCGCAAAGCCGATTCTTACTATGATGGGCGCACCGGAAAGTGTACTGAATATGGCGGTAACCTACCTGAGAATATATTTCCTCGGAATGCCGTTTATGATGATTTATGATTTCGGAGCTGCAATACTGAGAAGCCGAGGAGACACCAGAAGACCATTGTACATCCTCGTAGTCGCAGGAATCATCAACACCGTATTCAATCTTATATTCGTCATCTGTTTCGGAATGGGGGTTGCAGGTGTAGCCATCGCGACAGGAATTGCAAATGCGGTGAGCGCTTTCCTTATCGTCTTGATACTCAGGAAAGAGCCTGAACCGTTCAGACTTCATCTCAAGTCACTGCGAATACATCTGCGGGAATTGAAACCTATAATCCAAATAGGCGTCCCAGCAGGACTGCAGGGAGTCATCTTCTCCATCTCGAATGTCGCAGTGCAGTCAGCAGTCAACGCTTACGGAGCAAAGGCAATCGCGGGGTCTGTCGCCGCTTTGAACTATGAATTCTACACATATTATGTAGTGGAAGCGTTCAACGGAGCCGCCATCAGTTTCATCGGTCAGAATTACGGTGCAGGAAACAAGGAAAGAGTCCGCAAGATTTACACTATATGTATGTCAATGAGCGTATTGAGCTGCATCTTGTGCGCATTCGCTTTTGCCGGAGCCAGTGACTTCTTCCTCAACTTCTTCTCGAAAGATCCCGATGTGCATTATTACGGACGCATCAGACTTCTGGAAGTCCAGGCATTTCAGGCAATCGCCTGCAGCTATGAGATATCCGGCTCATCATTAAGAGGAATGGGCTACTCTTTGCTTCCAACACTGATAATGGTATTCGGCACCTGCATATTGCGGCTTATCTGGGTTTATGCTCTATGCCCTATCTGGCAAGGATTCCATTTCCTGATGGCAATCTATCCCGTTTCTTGGATCATCACAGGCTCTCTCGTGCTCCTCGCCTTCATCATCGTCTTCCGCCGCTGGCAACCCGAAAAAGCGAACAATTAATAAATGAAACTTAAGTGCTTTTTTCATATATTTGTAAAAAGCACTCACTGACCTTGAAGCGACTGTTATTCACTATTATCCTGTTGAGTCTGAGTTTTTTCTGCGCGGCTGCAACCGCACAGAGGGACAGTTTGGCCAGAATAATCGGCGAGGTTGGCCGCAAAAGAGATTCTGATTACAATTTCCCGGTAGGAGGATGCGTGGTACAACTCTTCTTCGAGAAGAACGGCAGCCTGGATTCGCTTTATACCGTTACCGGAATGGTCGACGGCAGATTCTCTTTCAAAAATGTCCCAGTCCAGCGGATCATTCTGAGACTTCAGTGTATGGGTTATGAGACTCAAACCGGAGTGTATGAACTTGGCCCAGGAGACAATGCTTTCATTCTGACGATGAAAGAAAAGTCCGAGAAGCTCGAGGAGTCGAAAGTCGTCGCTGAAATACCGTTGATGACCCGTCTGCGCGACACGACAATATTCAACACTCAGGCTATCAAATCAATGTCTGGAGACGGCCTGCGCGATGTGATTGAGCAGATTCCCGGATTCAGCATCGCTGACAACGAAATATATTACAATGGCGAGAGGATATCCAGGACATACGTCAACGGCCTGCTTATTTTCGGCGATAAAGCGATGAGGGCTGTCAATTCGCTTAAAGCCGATGAGGTTACGCAGGTCAAAGTTTACGATGAACAGTCCGCAGTTGACAAGCATCGAGGGCTCAAGAACTCACGCAAAGAGAGAGTGCTGAATGTGGTCACTAAAGAGACGTTGCTATCGCTGACTCAGTTTGGTCTGGCGGCTTCCGGAGGTGCAGATGACACAGGTCAGGGGCGATATGGAGTCGGTGGAGTCGCCGCGTTTGACTCTCAGATGATGAATATGGAGTTTAACGTCAGCGGAACTAATCTGAATCAATCTCAAGTATTCGAATCAAATGGTGTCGAAAACTTCGTGAGACTGAACAGCAGAAATCCGCTAAAAGAATATTCAGAAAACATAAACAGTGATTTGTTTTTTCTGAAATATTGGAAAGACCGCAGTTTCGGCAACTCGTTAGGAGTAAGTTACAATCTTGACCGCACATATACCAAGAGCGCGTCAAGGGCTCTCACAGACTATTTCAGCACCGAATCCAGCCCGGCAATGACGCAACTTGACACATCTATGGCAACCGGCTCCAAATATGCACACACATTCGCTTTAAACCTGGATTTGCTTGACACTCCCATAAAATCATTAAGCCTCAGCCTTACAGGGACAATTTCCGGGGGCGATGACTCCAGTCTGAACATATCCAATAAAGAAATCGGAGGAGAGAAAAACTATTCTCGGCACGAGCGCGTTTCAGACAAAGACCGGTCCTGGTCATTAAGCGGAAGTGCGCAATGGACAAATAACGATGTGGTCAGATGGAGGCCGGAAGTCTATGTATCTTTCAATTATGACAACAACACGGCTTTATCCTGGAGCGTAGATACCCTTGAGACCTCTTTTTTGAAAAGACAGTTGAGCAGTGACGGCGATGGACACAATATAAAAATTCTCTCAAAGGCAGGAGTATCCGCAAACCTGATAAATACGCAAGAGAACACTTTTACGCTCAAACTATTTACAAATGCGAATTACACTCATACGAAAAGCCGTAAAATGACTCTTGACGAGTGGGATGTTCCATCTCCGATAACCGACATCGCCAATTCATACGATTATACGCAAAATGAGTTTACAGCCAGCGGAATAGGAGGATTCAGCTACGGTAATTCAAGAAACTTGAGTATATTCGGAAATATCTCCTTGAACAACAAGACTCTTATTGATGACGAGTTTTATCCGGCAGATTACAACAACCGCAAGAATTTCTTGTACCCCGAATATAACATAGATTTCAAGCTTCCTAAATGGAGTATCACTTCATCAATGAAGGCTCTCTCGCCATCAATCGAACAGATAAGAAACAGAATAAGCGACACGAACCCGCTCATTCTCACCGGCGGCAATCCGGACTTGACACAGGCTTTCCGTCTGAAGGGAGGATTCAGTTACAATCCTAAGGCCACATCCAAGAAGAACGGCACAGTCAGCTCCCTGCTGGTGCAAGCATATTCATTCTGCACCTTCAATCCGATTGTCAATTGTACACGGTATTTCGATTCAAACACTGTCTTGGACAAATGGGACGGATACGAGGCGCAGGCCGGTTCTATGCTGAACACCTACAACAATGCTTCAAGACCGTCTTGGAACACAGCAGCTTCGGGGGTGTATTCGTTATCAATGAGACACAACATTTACAGTTTGCGATTCATCTTATCTTCGAATTATTCGCAGACCAGCCAATTCTTAGGAGAAAATCAGATATGGATAGGAGATTGGGGCAACAAGTTGGATATCTCGTTCACATACAGACCTTCTAGAAAGTTTAGCATTTCTTCAAATCCCAACGTTTCATATTTGCAATCCAATGACAATAAGGGAGTTAACATATCATCCAGGGTTGTTTTCGCTAATTATTTATACTTGAATTGGAATATTGTTTCAGATAAACTATGGTTCGTGACCCAATACAATTTTGCAGATTTTAATTACGTGAACGGATTTGGGCAGGACCATTTCAGCCAGACTCTCAATGCTGAATTACGTCTTAGACTTCTGAAGAATCGTTCACTTATGTTGTCTCTGCAAGCCTTAGATATCCTTAATTCAGGTTCTATGTACACCTCAACTGTAAACGCAGTATATATGAAACAAGACTGGAATCCCACCTACGGCAGATATTTTCTCCTCAATATCGCATACACATTCCGTAAAAGACGATAACCATATTAATAACATCTAATACAACTCATTATGAGAAAGTTAATGTTGATAACCGCATTATTCCTTTGTGGATTTGTGTCAATGGCTCAACGAAGAGTCGTTAAAGGGCAAGTGAAAGACAATTATGGCATTCCAATGATTGGTGTCACAGTCGTTATTCAAGGAACTAATGAGGGAACTATAACCGACATCTCAGGTTATTATGAAATAATGTGTGAAAATAAGGACACACTCGTTTTCAGTTATATTGGAGCGGAGACCGAACGTATACGCGTTGGGAATAAACCGTATATTAATGTTACTCTGTATTACGAACGAACCAGTTATGCATCTCAGGACGAGATTTCCAGTAAGTTTGAGGTAGTTTTTCCCAAGTCTGATATTAAAGCATACATTATAGAGTAGTAGATGGGGCCAACTAAAAAGAGACCTACAGCTACCGCATTGAAGAAGATTTTAGTTGTTGCCACAAGGCCCTGAAAGAGCGTGGCCGGCCGCGGCCTCGTGAGCGGCTCTCGAAGGAACAAAGTTCCGAAGGGTGGATGGAGCGAAGCGGAACTCTTTCAGAGTCTTGTGGCAACTCTACATCACCATATATAAAGAAAGAGACCAACCCTTTTGAGTCGGTCTCTTTCTTCTTCAACTTTTCAACGCCTAGAATTTGTCCATCACTGAGAAAATGCTTGCGCGGACATCTTCGATGCTGCCGGTGCCATTGATTTCCTCATACTTGCCGGCCTTCTTATAGAAATCTACAAGAGGCTCAGTCTTGTCGTGATATGTCTTGATTCTGTTGTTTATTGTCTCCTCCTTGGCATCGTCAGCGCGGCCCTCGATTGAAGCTCTGTGACGGATACGCTCCTTGATCATTTCGTCAGGAATCATTATGGAGATTACAGAAGTCACGCTTTCACTGCGTTTCGCAAGCATTCTGTCAAGCTCTTCAGCCTGCGCGATTGTGCGAGGAAATCCGTCGAGAAGGAATCCGTCAACACCTGCGATTGTGCTGAACGCATTGCTGATCATTCCTTCTACAACCTCGTCAGGAACAAGAGAGCCCGCATCGATAAGGGACTTTGCTTTCTTGCCTAATTCGGTACCTTCAGAAATTTCCTTACGGAGAAGTTCTCCGGTAGAAAGATGGCATAGATTGTACTTCTCAACCATTGCGCTTGCCTGTGTGCCTTTACCCGCTCCCGGAGGCCCGAAAAGAATATAATACTTCATTGTATATTTATAAATGTTTTTGGGACATCTGCCCCAGTTATACTCAATTTGACGTACGGCTGTCAAACCGCAACAAGATTATTCCTCATCAAGAATATAAATATCCTTGAAATTGCGTCCCAACTCATTGAAGTCGAGTCCGTATCCGACGATGAACTTATTCGGGATTTCCTTTGCGACATAATCGATCTTGATATCCTTGTGATAAACCTCAGGCTTGAGAAGCATTGAACAGAACTTGCAGTCCAAAGCGCCCTTATCTTCCATAATCTGCTTGAGACTCACAATGGTGTTTCCGGTATCGACAATATCCTCAACCACAATAACTCTCTTGCCTTTGATGTCGCCAGTCATTCCCATAACCTGACGCACCTTTCCGGTGGATTCAGTCCCCGTATAGGAACTCAACTTCATAGAAACAAGTTCACAATTGAATTTCAGCCTTTTCATCAGACCGGCGGTGAACATAATCGATCCGTTCAGAATGCACATAAGCACCGGAGGTTCAGTAAAATGACAATAATCGGCATTAAGCCTATCTGCAACATTGTCAATGGCCTTTTCTATTTCTTCATTGAGAATGAAAGGTCTGAATGTCTTGTCGAATAGAGTAATCTTTTCCATTGATGAATATCAGTTCGCAAAGTGCAAAAGTAGCATAAAAATGCGGATTCTCAAACTGGGAG
>CAVENC010000002.1:35070-93577 GCA_963617065.1 Butyricicoccaceae bacterium | reverse complement strand
TTTTTTATCGTTATTCGTAAAATAATTATATATTTGCATCAAGAGACTTCGCAAATTCCCTTCAGTGGGAGTTGGAGCGGAGACATTGGCCCGAGGAGATTGGTTGGAAGAGAAGGAACGGCCGGACAAAGAACTGCGGATTATTCAAAACAAACTCTAAAATGATAACTGAATGGTGGTCCTCGCTGGACTTGCTTATGAAATCGCTTTGGTGCATAGCCATAGCCACATCGCTGATATTCATTATTCAAAGCATCCTTACTTTCATCGGAATCGATACCGACGGTTCCACTGACTTCGACTTCAGCGCAGATGCTGACACCAGCGTCTCTTTTGACGGAGACCCTTCAATGAATCTGCTGACTTTCAGGAATTTCATAAACTTCTTCCTGGGATTCAGCTGGGCCGGGATACTCCTGCACGGTAAATTCTCTTCAGACGCAGTCGTTATGTTTATAGCGGTCCTCGTCGGAGCAGCATTGGTTGCCGCGGTAATGATGCTGTTCAAATGGCTGTCCGGGATGCAACAGTCCGGAACCATCAACCTTTACAAGAGCGCCGTCGGCTGCAACGGTAAAGTCTATCTGACAATTCCCGGAGAAAGAAAAGGAGCCGGAAAGGTTCAAATTTCCATCAACGACTCGATACGTGAATATGACGCACTGACAGATGCTGACGAAATCAAGACAGGCACGCCTATAAAGGTGATAGAAGTAATCGATGCCGAGACTCTGCTTGTCGAACCGCTCGAATCATATATAATATAAGAATAGCACAAACTGTAATCAATTCAAATTCATAACGATATGGAGACAATCATTCTAATCGCAATTGGAGTAGTCGTACTCATCTGTACGCTTTCCGCAATTTTAGGACGATACAAACGCTGCCCTTCCGACAAGATTCTTGTCATCTACGGAAAGACAGGCAGAAACAAGAACGGAGGAGCTTCTTCCGCAAAATGCGTTCACGGTGGCGCGGCATTCATCTGGCCGGTATTCCAGAGCTATGCTTTCCTGGATTTAACGCCTATATCAATTGAATGCAACCTTACCAATGCGCTCAGCAAACAGAACATCCGAGTTGATGTGCCTTGCCGATTCACTGTCGGCATTTCCACAGAGCAGGACAGTATGACAAACGCTGCGGAACGACTTCTAGGCCAGTCAATCGAGAGCATCCAGAATATCGCCACAGATATTCTTTTCGGACAGTTGCGTCTGGTCATCGCCACGATGGACATTGAGGAAATCAACTCAGACAGAGACAAGTTCCTCGCAAATGTCAGCACCAATGTAGAGGCAGAGTTGCGTAAAATCGGTCTGAAGCTCATCAACGTGAACGTCACCGACATCAGGGACGAGTCAGGATATATCGAAGCACTCGGAAAGGAAGCAGCCGCAAAGGCCATCAATGACGCAAAGAAGAGCGTTGCCGAGCAGAACAGATTCGGTGAAATCGGAAAGGCCGAGGCCGACAGAGACAAGGACATCCGCATTGCCGAGACAGTACGAGACACACGTATCAGCACGGCAGACGCCAATGCGAAGGCAGTCGAGGGTGAAAACAACTCCAAGATAGCCATCGCAAATTCAGAGGCCCTCAGACGCGAGAAAGAGGCTGAAGCTTCAAGAGTCGCAATCGCGGCCGAGAAAGTTCAGGCAGCTAAAGCCCTTGAGGAAGCATACAAGGCTGAACAGGATGCGGAGGTCGCACGTGCAGCAAGAGAACAGGCTACACAGCAAGCTAACATCGTCGTGCCGGCTCAGATAGAAAAAGAGAAAGCCATCATCGATGCCGAAGCGGAAGCTGAAAAACTCCGCCGCACGGCACAGGGTGAGGCTGACGCAATCTACGCAAAGATGGCGGCACAGGCAAAAGGTATCCAGGAAATACTCTCAAAGCAGGCAGACGGTTTCAACAGACTCGTCAATGCTGCAGGCGGAGATGCCGAAAAGGCTGTGCTTATGCTGATTGCAGACAAACTCCCTGAGTTGGTAAAGACACAGGTAGAAGCAGTCAAAGGCATAAAGATCGACAAGGTGACCGTATGGGACGGAAACGGAAAAGGCGACGGTTCCACTTCAACCGCAAATTTCATTTCAGGAATGATGAAATCCGTACCGCCTCTTGAAGATCTCTTCAAAATGGCCGGAATGAATCTGCCTTCTTATCTCAAAGGAGCTGAGAACAAGAATGTTGATAAACAAGATACTCAGGAAGTGACAAAAGAGAGTGAGTAAACTATGGCAATAATAGTTAACATAGATATTATGCTTGCCAAAAGGAAGATGACTAGCGGAGAACTCGCTGAACAAATCGGCATCTCCGCCACGAATCTTTCGATTCTCAAGACTGGAAAAGCCAAAGCTATAAGGTTTTCCACGCTTGAGGCACTCTGTAAGGCACTGGAGTGCCAACCGGGAGATATTCTCGAATACAAGGAGGACTCTATTCTTCCTTGACAAATTCGCCCGGAGTCTTGCCTGTGGCGAGTCTGAAGAATCTTGTAAAGAACGAATGATTCTGAAAACCAAGTATTTCTGAGACTTGCTTCACCGAATACGAGCCCGAAAGAAGAAGGCTTTTGGCATCCAATATCACATATTCCCTTATAATGTCCAGCGGCTTTTGTCCGCTGGCTTTTTTTATCAGTCTGGAGAAATGTTTTTCTGATATGCACTGACGCCTCGCATAGAAATTCACAGTCCTGTCTTTTCTTGAGAAATTATGGATGTCAGCCTGAAATGCCATCAAAACCTCTTTTTCCCGAGGACACACTCCCTTCTCCTCATATTCCGATTCAACATTCTCCTCAGCATCTCTCTTGCGCCATTTCAGCAGCAAACTGGCAAAAATGTATGTAAAACCTGACAGGACACCACCTCGAGTCTCGTTATCCGAGTTGAGGACAATAAATTTGAGCGAGCGGCACAGAGTCTCATAATTCTCCGCCTCGTCGCTGTCAACGTGAAGCAGAGCCGGCAACTGATTATGAAGCACCCACTGTCGCAGACTGCGTCCGTGAGGTCCACGAATCTCCGTCATAATATATTCTGAATCAATGGCTATGAAAATCACTCGGCTATCCTCTGACAGCTCAACCTTCTCGATAATCTGTCCGCCGAATATGACCAGGACATTTCCCGCCTCGAGCACATAGTCTTTCTGCTGAATCCTGAGCGATATTCTCCCCTGCTTGCAATAAAGGCTGACTGTAAGCTCCGCCTTCAGTGGAAATCTCAGTTTTGAAACTTTTATGACATTATCAGCAAGGTTAACGCCACAGTCGCCTTCGAGATTGTCCACAAGGTAGAATTTGTCATCCACCCAAGCCTTTGAGATTTTGCCTTTAAGGAAGTTTACGCCCAAGGCAGAAATAAGCTCCTCTTGATTCATAATATCCTGATTTTCAAAACAATTTCTTAATCAAAACTTAGCGCCTGACACCAGCAAACGCTTTTACATACGGAAAACATTCACTTCATAGGGTGATGCTCCAGAATGTCACGCTGCCAAGTTGAACTGTCTATATGCGTGTATATCTCCGTCGTCAGCACACTTTCGTGTCCCAGCATATCCTGGACAGCTCGCAAATCAGCACCTCCTTCAATCAGGTGAGTGGCGAAAGAATGCCTGAACGTATGCGGCGATATTTCCTTATTCACGCCGGCCAATACAGCCTGCCGCTTTACCATATTGAATATCGATATCCTGCTCAGTGTTGAACCGTTCTTGTTCAGAAACAACACATCCTCATATTTCTGAGATGCAGGACACGGACGCACGGCGATATATGACTTGACAGCATCGACAGCCTGCTCCCCCATCGGAACAACCCGCTGTTTATTGCCTTTGCCTATAATCCGAAGGAAGCCGTCATCCAGAAAAACGTCGGATATTCGTACTGAAGACGCTTCAGAAACACGCAAACCGCAACCGTATAACAATTCAAGTATCGCCCTGTCTCTCATTCCGGTCCATTTTGTTCTGTCAACAGACTCCATAATGGACGTGACTTCCTCAATTGACAGGACTGACGGAAGATAGCGCCCGATCTTAGGTGAATCTATTCCATCGCACGGATTCTCTTCCGTCACATTCTCGAGTATGAGCCATCCGAAGAAAGACCTGAGCGAACTCAATATTCTTGCCTGCGTACGCTTTGTGACCGCACATTTCTGAGTCGAACGGAATTCCAGATATCCCTGTATGTCGTCTCTGCTTATCAGGGACGGCACTATATCCCCGCTCCCGGAACTTTCTTTCAGATAATCAAACAATTCACTGACATCCGAACAATAAGATACGAGAGTATTCTGAGACATATTGCGTTCAACTCGCAAATACGTCCTGAATCCCTTGAGATATTCTTCAGATGACGAGAATTTCATCAAATGACTGATTTTCTACAATGTAGAATATTTGTGGCAATACTGCAGCATCTGACCGAGAAAATCGTCCGGATATTCCACCTTATAGTCAACTACTTTGCCGTCCTTGACAACCGGCACGATTTCCGGATTGACGAATCCGCCATAAGGTTTCAGTCCAAGCGCAGCATAACGGTCACGAACTTCCTTGTGGAGGACAGGATCTATATCCACTGCATATTTCTGTATCAATGCTTTACCTGCTTCATAATCCCCTTCTGACTTGATGCGCTGGATTTCGGCAAGAAGTTTTCCGAACAGACCGCGCAATGCGTCATAGTCGTTCACTACGAAATAAGTCTTTCCGTCCCTGACTTTTTTCTCAATGACATTGCCACTCTGGCCCTGCTCATAACACCAGGCAGCGATAAGCTGACGGTTCTGCATATGCGCCTCGGTAATCTGACGGCCTAGTTCAATACGGTTAGTCTGCACCATAAGTCCGTTGCGGATATAATTGGAATACTGAGGTTTATACGCTTCCATATTAGGAAGAATGCCAAGTTCCACCAGTTTCGGATCTGCAATATAATACAGGCCGAACAAGTCAGCACGGGCTTCCTCAAGAGCAGAAGCGAACTCGCCCATCGCATTTGCTGAAACTCCGGGCAACAACTGGCCTGAGCCGTGTCCGAGACATTCGTGCAAATCCGTATGGATTTCATCATCGAAGTTGCCATATTTTCTCTGTGCAGCCTTCTCCTCATCAGAGTATGCAAACTCGTCAAGCACAGACTTAGGCGACTCGTTAGCCGCAGCATCGTAAGCGTGTGTAATGTTGGCGATTGTGACAGATTTAGAGCCGTATTCCTTTCTAATCCAGTCAGCATTCGGCAAGTTGATACCTATTGGAGTTGCAGGATAACATCCTCCTCCCAGACAGGTTGCGTCAATGACTTTTGCAGAAATGCCTTTCACATTCTTCTTCTTGAATCTCGGATCGATCGGCGCGTGATCCTCAAACCACTGCGCATTCGCGCTCAACAGTTCTGTTCTTGCCGATGCAGCTGAATCCTTGACATTCACCAGAGATTCCCAATAAGCCTTACGTCCGAGAGGGTCATTGTAATCCTCGACAAAGCCGTTGGTAAAGTCCACAATACCAAGGGTATCAGTCACCCAAGTGATATTGTACTTATCCCAAAGCTTGAGGTAGCCGGTTCTGTAATATTCCTGCAGTTCAGATATTTCTTTTTTCTGGGTATCATTCTCCGCTACGGCTTTCGCCTTTTCCAATTCTTCGCATATCTTCTCCAAAGCAGGACCATAGATTCCGCCTACTTTCCAAGATTCTTCTCTAATAACGCCGTCAGCACCTTTAACTACTTTGGTATTGAGTCCGTAGGATATCGGCTCTGGATCTTTCGGGTCAACTATTCCGGCATAATATTTCTCCACCTCGTCCCTGGTCACATTTTCATAGAAATTGACTGAGGAAAGCGCGACTATATCTCCCTCTTTGGCTGAAGATCGTCTCTGAGCATACTTATTCTCTGAATATACCACATCCAGAATCTTGTCACAGGACTCACCGTCGCCAACAGACTCCATCAGTGAACGGAAATATTCTTTTGAACACTCCGGGAAGAACTTGTCTTCAGCATAATGGTGATGTATGCCGCTGCTGAAGAATACGCGTTTTGCATACACCTGGAAATCAGCAAATTCCTTTGAATTCCTGTCGCCTTTGTAGTTCTCAAGAATATTCTGAAGCACCTTGCGGACTGCGAGATTGTCCTTGCAGTTCTGATCCCAATAAATATCCCAGCCGAACTTTGCGGCCTCGCTCAAATGATAGATATATTCCTTCTGCTTCAGAGAGAGACGATTCCATCCCGGAATCTGATAGCGCATAATCTTGATGTCGGCGAATTCGTCTATCAGATATTTGAAATCGCTGTCAGATTTCTTTGAAGTGTTACCGCAAGAAACAGCCGCGGCAGCAGAAGCCAATGTCAAAAGCATTTTTGTAATATTCTTCATAATTCGTTGATTTCCTTAAAACTGTTCCGATACGGGCGATTCCGCATCGCTGATTCATCAATACACGAACGAGAACTCGTCAAGGTACAGCACGGTTCCCTTTCCGCCGGTAAAATAATCTCCGTAACGGCTTGATGCGGAAACGATTGCCACAACTGACGGCGTCCTGTCATTCCTGTAATTGATGGTCATATCGAACTCCTTGTAAGAGTCCATATATTCATTGAATTCGAAATTCGCATATCCTATGATTGCAGGGTCATTGTCGAAATCGATGAACTGACCGTCAGAATTTATTACGTGGAAACGTCCCTGGTCGTCAATGGCGCCTGACGGATAACCGCTCCACTTGTTCTTGTCCCAGTCAGCCAGGATTATCTGTATCTGACCGACATCCATAGTGCCCTTAAGATTCTTATGCGCATCATCCGTATTATCAATCAGGACAGGCTGATAGCAATAGTATCCGTGCAAAGATTTCGGACGTCCGGTAAATGGTACACCCCAGGCGAGATCAGCCCCGTTCATACCTTTCAGACCACAGAATTCACCTGTAAATATATTTCCGGAAGCGAATTTCACCATAATGTACTCGCTGCTCAATTTAGCCGCACTCTTTCCCGTACCCTCGACAGCCAGGAATGAGGTCTCCGGCGTGGTCGTATTGCGTCCGAGAGCCGCCGTGCCCTTATTAGCGGTAGCCCATATCGATTTGTCTGAATCTGCTGCATCTTCACCGTAGGCATACCAACCCTTTCCGTTCATATACCAATTGTCAAATGACATATTGTACAGCTGAGGACCTGTCACTGGAGCATCCTTGTCGGCATTCACGGCTGTGATAGTCCATTCATAATCGCGGAATGAATGCAGCATCACCTTGACCGGAGAACTCAGGTCCAGGACATAGCCCTTGGAATAAAGATTCTCCTGCCCTTTTGTGACATCCGTATATTTTATCTTGGAAATGGTCAATGCTGACAGACTTGTATCAGCCGGCATTGTAACTGTAATTGTAAGTTTAGAACTGTTGATTGAAGAACTCACCTGCCCCTCGATTTCAAAGATTTCATACCCTGCGACATCTTTCGGTATCATCAGGTCATTCTTGATCGAGCACCCGGCAAAGAGAATGCAAATTACGCTTGATAAGAGTCTAAGTTTCATAGCCACAAGCTTTTAGCGTTGCTTTCCTATCTGGAAATAATAGTTTACCGCGAAACTCAATCCGAGCAGATTCGGCTTGAATGAAGTTCCGAAATGTGAAAGCGAGCTGGTATATACCTGATTCTTAGTCTGTTTCGTATATGAATAGCTACACTCGAGCACGCTCAATGCTACCTCGAAAGAAAAATTGTTGGTCAGGAAGACCGCAACACCAGGATACACTCCTATATTCAAAGCATAAGTATCCGAGAATGTGCCGTTCTTTTCCTCCCCGTCCATCTGATATGACTTTCCGTAGCTCTTCGTACCGCCCACACGGATTTCATTGAACATTCCGAACACCTTGCTGCCGAAAAGAGGGACATAGTTGCGCATTGCGAACTGTGCCGTATAACTCTGGCTGCGAAGATAATGGTTAGAGAGATCGAAAGAGTTGTCATCGTCCAGGCTTATGGACGCGCTGTCAACATCAAGAGAAGTATAAGAATACCCCAGACGCGCACCAATGGCAGTATTCTTGGCAATGAAATAAAGGACTGCCGGAGATACCTTGACTGTTGAAAGTGAGCCCTGCATACCGGTCAGAAGCGACATCATTTCATATCCGACATCACCGTTTCCGGCAGAATAACGGCTATATGACAACGATGCACCCAATGACATCATTCCTTTAGGTACGAATATGGAACTGGCATCGCCAAGTCCTCGGTCAAATGTCTTCTTAGGTTCGTCCGCCAACGCTTTCACGCATACTGAAAGCATCAAAAACATCAATACTATTTTCTTCATATCTGATAGAGTTTTCCAGAATCGACGTAGGACGCCGTTCCTTTGAACAATTCTGCTAAATTATCATATTTTTTCCATACCGACAAAAATTGTCTCTTTTCAGCCAATGAACTTTTTTTTGTAACTTTGTAGTGATATGCGCCTAAATGCGCACGAACACAGAGTCTATGGCAGAAGAAAAATATGATGGCAGTGCAATCCGCACGCTGGAATGGAATGAACATATCCGCCAGCGTTCCGGAATGTATATTGGACGGCTTGGAAATGGAGACAACCCGGAAGACGGTATCTATATCCTGCTTAAAGAGGTGGTGGACAACTCCATCGACGAATTCGGAATGGGATTCGGAAAGCAGATTCAGATTACGGTTGAAGACGGATCTGTCACCGTGCGCGACTTCGGACGAGGTATTCCTCTCGACAAAGTCATCGACGCAACCAGCAAGTTGAATACCGGCGGTAAGTTCGACGACAAGAATTTCAAGAAATCTGTCGGAATGAACGGTGTCGGTACTAAAGCCGTAAACGCATTGTCCTCAACATTTTACGTTGAATCATTCAGAGACGGGCAGAGCGCCTGGGCTCAGTTTGCAAGAGGCGTACTGCAGGATTCAGGCACTAAAGACAAAGTTAGCGACAAGAACGGCACATTGGTGAAGTTCACTCCGGACAAGGATATGTTCGGAAACTACGAGTACAATATGGACTATGTGGAGACTATGGTCAAGAATTACTCGTACTTGAAGAAAGGGTTGTCGCTCATCCTCAACGGAACAGTTTACAAATCAGAAAACGGACTTCTGGATCTCGTGAACGAAAGGATGAACGAGACGCCAGTATATCCGCCTATCCATCTGGAAGGAGAAGACATTGAAATAGTCCTTACGCACGGAAACAGTTACGGCGAAAATGTATCTTCATTCGTGAACGGCCAGAATACCAGAGACGGAGGAACACACCTCGCAGCATTCAGGGAAGCCGTAGCCAAGACTCTGAAAGATTTCTTCAAAAAAGATTATGACCCTCAGGACTGCCGCCAGGGCATTGTCGGAGCCATCAGCATCCAGATACAGGAGCCTCAGTTCGAAGGACAAACCAAGACAAAGCTCGGCTCCACCTATATGTGGATCAAGCAGAGCAAGGATGAGAACGGAAACACCGTAATGGAACAGGGACCGACAATCAGATCTTTTGTCAATGATTTCATTTCCAGAAACTTGGATAATTATCTGCGCATCCACAAGGAGATTGTTCCTGCTATAGAAGAAAAGATCAAGGCATCCAAGAAGGAACGCGAGGAAATCTCCGGTATTCAGAAGAAGACAAGGGAGAAAAACAAGAGAGCGAATGTCTATAACAAAAAGCTTCGTGACTGCCGTTATCATTACTGCGACAAACTTCCGAAAGACAAGATTGAGGAAGGAGAGAAATCCAGCATATTCATTACGGAGGGTGATTCAGCGAGCGGAACAATCACGAAAGTACGCGACGCAAACACACAGGCAGTGTTCAGCCTTCGAGGCAAGCCGATAAACTGCTACAAGGAAAGTCGCAAGAAGGTTGCCGAGAATGAGGAGCTTAACCTCCTGATATCCGCGCTTGGCGTAGAGGACGATCTTAAAGATTTGAGATACAATAATATAATTGTGGCGACCGATGCCGATGACGACGGTATGCACATCAGGATGCTGGTCCTCACATTCTTTATGAAATATTATCCTGACCTGATCAGACGCGGTCACGTGCACATATTGCAGACGCCTCTGTTCCGTGTCAGAAACAAGAAAGAAACCAGATACTGCTACAACGATGAAGAAAAGGCGAACGCCATCAAGGAATTGAAAAACGGCGTGGAAATCACACGATTCAAAGGTCTTGGAGAGATTTCGCCTCACGAATTCGTTGACTTTATCGGTGACGGTATGAGACTTGATGCTGTCAATCTCGCGGAAGATGAATCCATTGCCAACATAATGGAGTTCTATATGGGAGACAACACCATAGACAGGCAGAATTTCATCCGTCAGAACCTCCGCAGCGAAGAAGAGCTGGAGGACATAAATATTTAAGGTTATGGAAAAGAAACTTTCAGCCTGGCCGCGTTTCTGCGGATGGCTGCTCAAAAAAATGGGCTGGACTACTGTAGGTGGTCCCGCACCTGAGAAAAAATGCGTAATATTAGGCGTACCGCACACTTCAGCGTGGGATTTCATCATATCTTACCTTTTCTACACGCAGTTCGGCACGGTAGCCCACGTAATGATCAAGAAGGAATTTTTCAAATGGCCAGTGGGATTTTTCCTGAGAAAGGCCGGTTGCATTCCTGTTGACAGGTCAAGCGCAAGTTCTATGCTGTTCAGTTTGATTAATGAGATGGAGAAGGTGGACACATTTCATCTCGCAATTGCACCTGAAGGCACCAGACACGCCATCAAGAAATGGAAGACTGGCTATCACATGATTGCCAAGAAGATTGACTGCCCGGTATATATGGGTTACTTCGACTGGAAAACCAAATGCGTAAGCATAGGCAAGAAGGTTGAACTTACTGACGACGCAAGGGCTGATACAGACAGGATTCAGGCTTTGTATGAAGAGATGCACATGGAGGGAAAGAATCCGGAAGGATATGTAACTCACTGATATCAATCGCGGCTTTTCGCATAAGACACGACAAATATGAGCAACAGTCTATACAGAAAAATCACCACAAACAGGGAGAGTTACATTACCACTCTCGCCAGGCTTTTTGACTACGCCACTACGGTATTTGCCAAGAGGCAGGCGCTCAGCTATGTTGACGGAGAGCAGAAATACACATATAGGGAAGTAAGGTCCAGATGCCTCGAGCTATCACACGTATTTTCACGGTATGGGATAAATGCCGGGGACAGGATAGCAATTCTTTCGCAGAATATGCCTCACTGGACAATAGCCCTGTTCTCCATTGTTCCTTTCGGACGAGTTGCCGTACCTATTCTTCCGGATTCATCCGAGAGCGAGGTGACAAACATACTGTCCCACTCAGAGACAAAGGTCATCTTCATCTCAAAAAGAATGATGCCGAAACTGTCGGAGGAGGCAAAGAAAAAGCTCACGTTAATCATTGATATAGAAACTTTTGAGATAATTCAGAAGGACAATTCGGCATTCACCTGCGAGGGTTGGGGAAAAGAGCCTTCACCGGATGACCTTGCGATGATCATATACACATCCGGGACTTCAGGCAAGGCCAAAGGGGTTATGTTGAGCCACAGGAATTTCTGTCAGAACGCAGTGGCGGCATACCACGCTCAGAAAGCCAAGAAGAAGGACAAATGGCTGTCAATTCTGCCAATGTCCCATACTTATGAAATGAGTTTCAGCGTGTTGTACCCGTTCTTTGTCGGCGGCTCGGTATATCATATAAAGAAGCTCCCTACGCCTACGATTCTGGTGGATGCAATGAAGACGGTACGCCCGAGCATTATGTGCTCCGTGCCACTCATTATCGAGAAGGTTTACAAGTCAAGCATAGTGCCGACAATCGAGAACAGTCGAGTGCTGTCCTGGATGAAACAGCATACACCTAGATTGCTGTATTTTATGGTCGGCAAACAGCTGTACAAGACGTTCGGAGGACGCCTCAAATTCTTCGGAATCGGCGGTTCCAAGCTTGATCCGACTGTGGAAGAGTTCCTTATCAAGGCAAAATTCCCTTACGCCATCGGATATGGTCTGACTGAAACTGCTCCGCTGATCACGAACGCCTGCGTAGGCAAGACTAAGGTCGGCTCAATCGGAGTTCCGGCATACAATGTCCAGGTAAGATTGCAGAATGTCAATCCGGAGACAGGTGAAGGCGAGATTGTCGCTAAGGGTGACAATGTGATGCTGGGATACTACAAGGATCCTGAAAGGACTAGAGATGTACTTACCGATGACGGTTGGTTCAGAACCAACGACCTTGCCTGTATGGATGCAAAGGGTCGTTTCTACATCAAAGGACGTCTGAACAATATGATTCTGGGACCTTCAGGAGAGAATATTTATCCGGAAGAAATCGAACAGGTGATCAATCATTTCGGAGGCGTAAATGAATCTCTTGTAATGGAGCGTGATGGCAAGCTGATAGCGTTGGTCAAATTCGATGACAACGTACTTAACTGGGATCAGGCTTCAGAGGACAAATTCTTCGAGAATCTTCAGGCAAAGAAGAAGGCGGTTCTTGACTACGTGAACAAGCACGTCGGCAAATCTTCAAAGGTCAACACGGTAGAGGTCGTGAAGCAGAATTTCGAAAAGACTGCGACACAGAAGATTCGCAGATTCAAGTACAACGGCGCTCACGGCGACGAAGGCGAGATTCCCGGCGCAAACGCCAGCGACAAAGGTCAGGATAAGGACAAGTCATAAAGCGAGTACGGATAGCGGTCTCGCAGACAATCAAGTTTCGCAGAATATCTTAGACCAAAATACGGTGGAGAAAATCATCGGGAGCAATTGCAGGGATTTTTGAGAATTTAAAGTCGTGAATATTTCTTGTGACGATTACATCACAGCCTCCCTCAACTGCCGACTGCACCTGAAGAGCGTCTTCGATGTCCGTCATCTGTCCCTCAAACATATTTGTCACGTGCTCAGGAAGTGATGGCAGCACCTTGACAATATCCACCAACTCGCGTATTATGGTTTTCTTCACAGATGGAGACATGCTTTTTAGCACATAAGCAATGGTAGGAACAGATAGAGCCGACATAAACAATTCAACAGTACCGTTATCACCAAGACTGAGGATCGTAGCGGCATTTTCAGCGAAAACAGGATTATCCCTGGATACAAGTGTATCAAGCAGGATATTTGTATCAAGAAAAACTCTCATCGAGACAGAATATATGCAAGTTTCTCATCCTTTTCCAGTTCCTCCGGAGTAAATTTCACAGCTCCAAGCAGATTTTTCACACGATTTGAAACAACCGGTCTTGAAACCTTGGGAAACTCCAAAGTATCTAGAGAACGTTGTTTGTGGACAATCCTGAAACCATCATTCGTTTCAAAGATGTCAAACTCAGTATTGTTGTCATATTTTCTTGCACGGATGATTTTAGCCGGAATAATCAAGGCTTTGCTATTCCCTATTTGAACCAAAGTGTGAGGCATAATTCCTATAGTTTTCACAAAGATACGATTGTTATAACAAATTCACAAACATTATAACGCAATCTTATCTAAATTCATACGCCGGCACCTTACATTCGTCGATGAGGTCACGCAGGAGTTCGAGATAGCGGGGGGAATAGTTTTTTGCCGGGTTGGAGAATTCTGCGGTGATATCGCTTAACGAATATTTGCCGTGCAGGCGGTCATTTATAAATGAGACTAGGGCTTCAGATGTGTCTTCATCAGAGAGGACAGACGATGCCGAAGCGGCACCAGAGCGGCAGATATCGCATTTTCCGCAATTCTTGGACTCTTTCTGCCCAAAATAAGCCAGCAGAAATCTTGAACGGCAAGTATCCGTCTCGCTGACGTACTCTACCATTGTTTCCATACGCTTGTGCCAAGTTTCCTTCAGCATCTTGTAACGTTCAGGGGACAATTTGACATTGCCGACGGCAAGATGTTCACTGTGCAGCGTCATCACATCCGCCCTGTCTCCAGGAATATATGAAATAATGTGCTCCAGTGACATATTGTACAGTGTTTCTCTTAGACGAGGCACGGAAAGTCCGCAACGCGAGGCGACATAATCCTCCTCAATCGGCACCGGGAACGAGAATATACCCTCATACTTCCGCATAAGGACTTCGAGCACATCAATCTGCTTGCGTTCATTGAACTCAACATCATATAAGGAATCCCTGTCAACCAGAATCTTAATTCTGGTCGGAGTTTCAATATCTTCAGTAAATGTCCAATGCCCTTCCCTCTCCAGATATCTGACCGCGTAATATGCAGTACTGCGATTGAGCGAGAATCGCTTGCTGAAAGCATTGATGTCGAATTTCACCTGACGCCCCAAACCCTGTCCATAAGCCAAATTGAAAAACGCGTGCACCTTATGGTAAATGTCCTCCACATACTCCAATGTTGGGAATGAGACGGCCTCCAACTGATGCAACCTTTTTACATCAGTCCCGTTCCACAACAGCACGGCATAGGAATTCTTGCCGTCACGACCAGCCCTTCCGGCCTCCTGAAAATAGGCTTCCGGAGAATCAGGCATATCAGCGTGAACGACAAAACGCACATCAGGCTTGTCTATACCCATACCAAAGGCATTAGTGCAAACCATAACACGCGTCTTACCTGTTTTCCATTCTTCCTGACGCTGCATCCTCAGTTCGTGTCCCAGACCGGCGTGATAAAAAGATGCAGATATTCCGTTTGCTGTCAACACCGCTGAAAGTTCTTCCGTTTTCTTTCGGCTGCGCACATAGACAATCCCCGTCCCACCAACGCCGTTGCTTATATTAAGTATCTGCCCCAGCTTATCTTCGCACTTGCGCACTATATATGACAAATTAGGCCGCTCAAATCCTGTACGCAGAACGGTCTTCTCCCGAAAACCGAGTTTCTGCATAATGTCGTCCGCAACTTCAGGCGTGGCAGTAGCGGTCAATGCTATTACAGGAGCATCCAGCACCTCTCGAAGCTTCCCGATACGCAAATAATCCGGACGGAAGTCATATCCCCATTGCGAAATGCAATGAGCCTCATCCACAACTATAAAGCTCACATTGAGTTGCGGAAGATACGATTGAAACAAAGGGGTGCCGATACGTTCAGGAGACAGGTACAGGAATTTCACGTCACCATAAGCGGCATTATTCAGAGCAAGGTCCACTTCCCTGCGGGACATACCTGCATAAATCGCCAGCGCTTTGATTCCCCGCGCATTAAGATTCTGAACCTGATCTTTCATCAGTGCAATCAAGGGAGTTATCACAAGAGCAACGCCCTCCCGCATCATTGCCGGCACCTGGAAACATACTGACTTGCCTCCACCTGTCGGAAGAATAGCCAGCACATCCTTATCATCAAGCGCAGTTCGCACAATCTGCTCCTGCATAGGACGAAAGGATTCATATCCCCAATACTCTGACAAAATATCTATCGGCGCCATATCTTTACTACTCAATTATATAGTATTCCGCTACACTATCCTCCGAATGCTGCAAACTTGACATATATTCGAAACTTTCTTCCGAATACTTGGAAACCGTTTCGCATTTCGAATCGAAAACATATAAATTTCGCTCCGAAATACAGAATAAAACAATTTATCTTCTCGTCAATCTTCCGGCTGGCAAAATTTTTGCATAAAAATCCGCTGGCGTTTTCTGCAAAATTAACAAAATTTAGGACTGCAATTATGGCAGTAATCACAAAAATATCTTAATTTTGCAGGTCGATTTGAAAATTAGTTATAATATTTAAAATATTATTTATCATTATGCCAACATTGGATTTAAGCAAGTATGGAATTAAAGGTGTAAAAGAAGTCCTTTACAACCCATCTTACGAAGTTCTCTTCAACGAGGAGACAAAACCGGAACTTACCGGTTATGAGAAAGGTCAGGAGACCGAACTCGGTGCTATCAACGTTATGACAGGTATCTACACCGGCCGTTCTCCTAAGGACAAGTACATCGTTATGGACAAGACCTCAAAGGACACCGTATGGTGGAATACTCCTGAGTACCCTAACGACAACCATCCTGCTTCAGAGAAGACTTGGAAAGAGTGCAAGAAACTCGCTACAAAACAGCTTTCAGGAAAGAGACTTTTCGTAGTTGACGGTTTCTGCGGCGCCAATGAGAACACCAGAATGAAGGTTCGTTTCATTATGGAAGTTGCTTGGCAGGCTCATTTCGTAACCAATATGTTCATCCGTCCTAAGAACCAGAAAGAGTTCGATCAGGAGCCGGATTTCGTTGTATACTGCGCCGCTAAGGCAAAAGTTGAGAACTATCAGGAACTCGGACTCCGTTCTGAGACTGCAGTGCTCTTCAACGTTACATCACACGAGCAGGTTATCCTCAACACTTGGTACGGTGGAGAGATGAAGAAAGGTATGTTCTCTATGATGAACTACTTCCTCCCTCTCAAGGGCATCGCTTCTATGCACTGCTCTGCAAACACTGACAAGAACGGTGAGAACACAGCTATCTTCTTCGGTCTTTCAGGAACAGGTAAGACTACCCTTTCAACAGACCCTAAGCGTCTCCTTATCGGTGACGACGAGCACGGCTGGGACAACAACGGTGTGTTCAACCTCGAAGGCGGTTGCTATGCAAAGGTTATCAACCTTGACAAAGAGTCAGAACCGGATATCTATGGCGCAATCAGACGTGACGCTCTCCTTGAGAACGTAACTGTTGACGCTAACGGCAAGATTGATTTCGCTGACAAGAGCGTTACCGAGAACACCCGTGTATCTTACCCTATCTATCACATCAACAACATCGTTCGCCCTGTATCACACGCACCGGCAGCAAAGCAGGTTATCTTCCTTTCTGCAGATGCATTCGGAGTTCTTCCTCCAGTATCTATCCTCGATCCAGAGCAGACAAAATACTACTTCCTCTCAGGTTTCACAGCTAAGCTTGCAGGTACAGAGCGCGGTATCACCGAGCCTACTCCTACATTCTCAGCTTGCTTCGGACAGGCATTCCTCGAGCTTCACCCAACAAAGTATGCTGAAGAGCTCGTTCGCCACATGAAGAAGAGCGGTGCTAAGGCTTACCTCGTAAACACAGGTTGGAACGGAACAGGAAAACGTATTTCTATCCGTGATACTCGTGGTATCATCGACGCTATTCTCGATCACAGCATCGACAGCGCTCCTACCAAGACTATCCCTTACTTCAACTTTGTTGTTCCTACACAGCTCAACGGTGTTGACCCTAACATTCTTGACCCACGCGACACATACAAGAATGCCGCTGATTGGGAAGTTAAGGCTAAAGACCTCGCCGCAAGGTTCATCAAGAACTTCGCTAAATACGAAGGCAACCGTTCAGGCAAGGCTCTCGTTAAAGCTGGTCCACAGTTGTAATTGACGAAAGTTAAATAAATAAAGAGGCGGGGCTAAAATTTAGCCCCGCCTCTTTATTTATTTTTACCCTCTGTTGCTATCGCACCAGGATGTTGCTTGCACCATCTTGCGTACTCCAAATCCCTGCAGGCTAGAGCCCGCTGTCCCGAGAGACAATTTCGCACCTCCGGTGCGAATTTCTCCTGTGATTTTGAGCGGAGGACACTACCTCTTTTTTTTCATTACCTTTGCAGTCACGCACTAAAAAAACCTATGCGCGACAGACAACAGTTATAATGGCGGCAGCAAGAAAGGACATATTGCTCGGAATACTTCGGAACGGAGATGCGATGACATTCGGGCAACAGACAAAATTGGCGGGCATAATGAGTATGCCTGCAATTTTTGCGCAACTTTCGTCCGTTCTTATGCAGTTCATAGATTCCGCTATGGTCGGAAACCTTGGAGTAAACGCTGCCGCATCCGTAGGACTTATGTCCACCTGCACCTGGCTGTTCGGCGGCTTCTGCTCTTCGGCATCCGCAGGATTTTCCGTACAGGGAGCGCACCTTATAGGAGCTAAAGACTATGAAGGAGCCAGGAGCATCTTGCGTCAGGGCATCACCTCACTTCTAACCTTCAGCGTAGTCATCGCATTAATCGGAATGGCAATAAGCCGTCAATTGCCGGTATGGCTCAGAGGGTCTGAAGAAATCAATCACGACGCCGGCATATACTTTATGATAATTATGGCGGGACTTCCGGCGGTACAGTTTGAATTTTTCGGAGTCGGAATGCTCCAGAGCAGCGGAAATATGAAAGTTCCGAGCATTGCCAGCCTTATGATGTGCTTACTGGACGTCGTATTCAATTTTCTACTGATATATCCCTCACATACATTAAGCCTCTTTGGACTGGGATTGACCATTCCGGGCGCAGACCTTGGCGTTAAAGGAGCCGCATTGGGAACAATTTTGGCGGAATGCTGCACAGTAGGTGCTATGTGGTGGTATATACTGTTTCGCTCAAATGAGCTCTCAATCTTCAGAAAGCACAACTTTACCAGAGGATTTCTCCCTACCAAACGAGTGATAATCAACGCTTTCAGTATCAGTATGCCTATGGCGTTCCAGAACATCATAATGAGAGGAGCGCACATATTGAGCACAATGATTGTAGCGCCTCTTGGAAACATTGCCATCGCCGCCAACGCATTCGCCATCACCGCGGAGAGTTTCTGCTATATGCCGGGATATGGTATCGCAGATGCCGCTACATCTCTTGTTGGCCAAAGTCTCGGAGCGGGAAGAAAAGACCTTGCACGAGGATTTTCCAGAATCACTGTCGGTATGGGTATGGCGATAATGACTGCACTGTCCGTAGTGATGTTTGCATTCGCACCTGAATTCATAGGAATAATGTCACGCAATGCCGAGGTTGTAAGTCTTGGAGCCAAGGTACTTCGTATCGAATGTTTCGCCGAGACACTGTTTGCGGCATCCATCATAGGCTATGGAGTATGCGTAGGCGCAGGCGACACATTGGTTCCAAGCATCCTGAATCTCTCTAGTATGTGGTTGTTCAGGATTCTGCCGGCATTGTTCCTGACAAAAAAATTGGGATTGCCAGGATTCTGGATTTGTATGTGCGTTGAATTGAACATCCGCGGAATACTGTTCTTGTTGCGACTGAAGAGAGGAAAATGGCTCAACAACGGCAGACTTACCACAAAATAAGGAATATCGGCACGACAGACGGAAATATAGGTAACAACTGACACAATTACGGGAATAAAAATTGAAGTAAAGTCGCCCGGATAACGAAAATATACCAATCAATGGAAAAAATCATAAATCAAGAATTCAGCGGAGAGCGTCCGCTATATTGTAAAAGAGATCTCTATCTGGAAAACGTCAAAATACATAGAGGCGAATCCGCATTGAAAGAGACAGGCAACGTCACTGCAGTCAACTGCATATTCGAGGGAAAATATCCATTCTGGTGCTGCGAAAACTTCATTGTCAAGGATTGTCTCTTCACCGGAGGAGCACGCGCGGCGCTTTGGTATTCCAAAAATCTGGAAATGACTGACACTTATGTAGATGCGCCGAAGATGTTCCGCGAAATGGACGGGATCAAACTTAGAAATGTTCAGATTCCGGGAGCAAGCGAGACATTGTGGCACTGCAAGAACATCGATATGGAAAATGTCAGTGCAGACCACGCAGACTATATTCTGATGCACTGCAGCGATATCAAAATCAAGAATTTCCGACTGGATGGCAACTACTCGTTCCAGTATTGCAAGAACGTTGAAATCCACGACTCTCTGCTCAACACCAAAGACGCATTCTGGGAGACCGAGAATGTTACAGTTTACGATTCTGAAATCAACGGCGAATATCTAGGCTGGTACTCCAAGAATCTCAAACTCGTAAGATGCAGAATTACAGGCACTCAGCCATTGTGCTACGCCGAAAATCTCATTATGGAGGACTGCACTATGGGATACGACGCTGACCTTGCGTTCGAATACAGTTCTGTCAATGCAAAAATCAACGGCAACCTTGTCTCTGTGAAAAATCCTCGGACCGGGCTTATTGAAGCAGACAGCATAGGTAAAATAATCCTGGACGAGAACATCAAGGAGCCGGGAGATTGCAAAATTATCACAAAATAGTTCCATCCTGAGAAGTTGTTTTGACTATGGATAAAAAATTCACATTCGATTTCGACAGAATAAATGAAAGACGCGGAACAGGCTGCGTCAAATGGGATTGCGACGCACAGGATGTTATTCCGATGTGGGTTGCTGATATGGATTTTCAGACAGCGCCGTGCATAATCGATGCGGTCAAAGCGCGCGTGAATCAAGGTATTTTCGGATATACTCGCGTCAGGGATGATTACTACAACGCCATCAGCTCCTGGTTTGCACGCAAGCACGGATGGAATGTGGAGAAGGACTGGATAATCTACACTTCAGGTGTCGTTCCCGCTCTCTCGGTAGTAATCAAAGCTTTAACCAAACCAGGCGACAATGTTCTCATCCAGACTCCGGTGTACAACTGTTTCTTCTCGTCGATTCGCAATAACGGATGCAATATGATTGAGAACCTGTTGGTTCAGACATCCGGGAATGAGGGCAACGAGAGTCAATTGTTTACTTACACAATTGACTTAGAAGACTTTGAAGAGAAGGTCAAAAAGTCCGCTGTATTCGTACTCTGCAATCCTCACAACCCAGCCGGACGCGTCTGGAGCAAAGAGGAGCTGACGAAGATGTCTGAAATATGCCTGAAACACAATGTGCCGGTAATCAGTGACGAGATTCATTGCGAAATCGTTATGCCGGGACAGAGTTACACTCCGACCGCTTCACTTTCGGATGAATTTCAGCAGAACACTGTCACGTTATGCTCACCAAGCAAAGCGTTCAACATCGCGGGGCTTCAGATAGCCAACATAATATCATCTCGTGAAGATTGGCGAGCCGCTATCGACAAAGCCATAAATATCAACGAGATATGCGACGTAAATCCGTTCGGGGTTGAAGCTCTGATTTCTGCATATACGGACGAGGGCGCAGAAAAGTGGCTTGAGGAACTGAACAATTACATTTACGGAAATTACAAATATCTTCTGGAGGTGTTCGGAAAAGAATTGCCGTGGATGCCTATAAGCGTTCTTGAAGGGACTTACCTTGTATGGTGCGACTGCAGGAGTCTGAAAATGAGTTCCAAAGACATAGAACAGGTTCTTGTCAACGATTTCAAGGTTCGTGTAAACGCCGGTTCAATGTACGGTGATGCCGGCGACGGATTTATCCGCATAAATCTCGCATCCCCCCGCAAGCTCATCGAATACGGTCTGTCCCGCATAATCCGCGGCCTCAATTCGTTGCGAGCTCTTTGCCAATAAACTTTCCTTCATCATAGCCATGGTCCTTCACCCATGGATTCTCCTTCAAGAGATTGAGTTTCGCTTCGTTCTCATTATCTCCTGATGCGATGCCTATAAGTTGACAATTTTCAATCTCATTTCCTGCGGGGTCTTGAGTAAAACCCTCAATGGTGTAAAAAATGTATTCCATATAAAGCTTTCTCATACAAATTTACAAAAAGAATGAGCCGGACAAAGGGGAATGATTGACTTTTTTCGGCGGCTGGGGATGCTGGATGAATGAAAAATGCAAGAATATTCACTAACCGTGATAGAATATCGAAAAATAATGCATATATTTGGCATATTGTCGTCGTGATCAGACCATTGTAGATTTGGAAGTTATCTAACAGTTTCTTTACGCAACTTCCAAGACAGAATCTACAGTCGGGCACGATAAGCAACAAATATGAAACGAACATTTTAATTATATGAAATCAACATTTTTCAATGCTCTCCGCAGTGTTGCGTACATTGTGACATTCGGGATTCTTGCCGTTGCAACAACAGGTTGCAATTCTTCAGAAAAAGGCAAAGACAAGACTATTTCAGTATCAGACAAATCAGTAATCATCGATGCAGAAGGCGGTTCTCAGAAAGTTCTGATATCTGCTGAAGGTCTGAACTGGATTGCTTCAGCAAGCGATTCCTGGGTCAAGGTTACCCCTGAATCAGGCACAGGCGACTCATACCTTATGATTACCGCTGACGCCAATCCGTCTGCAGACATAAGGACCGCAGTTGTCACAATTGAAGCACCTGGAGTGAAGGGGGTTTCAATCACCGTACTTCAGAATGAAGGAAAAGGCGGCGACTCATCGACATTCGACCCGCAGGCCGTTATGCTTACATACTTCGGCGACTTTTTCGAAACAAGCAACAAGACTTGCGTAGTAGTAATGAACATTTTGAGCAAAGATTTGGACTCAAACTACCAGATAGAATATCCTTACACTGCCATCCAGCTTGTATTGAACGTTCCTTACGCAGCCGATTATGAGACTGCAATATCTTCTGTTTTCGGACACACATTTACCGGAAGCTCCAATTACGGCGAATATACAATCGATCTTAAGATGTCTGCTTTCGGTAACGCAAAAAGCAGTACTGAGCAATCAGCCACCGCCGTATCCAGCGCAACAGTTACAGTATCATCTTTGTCGTCAACAAGTGCCAACGTCACAGTCTCTTATGACGTAAAACTCGAAGACGGCTCATCTCTGTCAGGGTCATATACAGGCTCTTCAGTATATTTCGGAGACAACTCAGGTTCTGATGACACCACACTGACCGGCGATGTCAGCCCAGAGATCACATCAGCTTCAGCAACAATATATTACAACATACCAGTATCCGGTGAAGTCATAAAAGATTTCTCTTTGTGCGATTTGACATTGGAAGGCAATGTAACATCAAACAAAACAAAAGAAGCCATTACTGTATCACTTTATATGGAATACAACGCCGCGTCTAACAAAGAACTTTCTGTAGGAACATATACGGTTGCGCCATCAGACGCTGAAAGTTGGTCTGATTTCAAATACACATTCGATGCAGGAGCAATAGAGGACAATTCATTCTATCCTAGCTACTATGCACAGATGGTATATGAGAGCAACTCCTGGTATATCAGCGATACTTATGCTCTCGTGACAGACGGTACAATCGTGATTTCCAAATCTGACGACAAATACAGTTTCGATGTCAACTTCACAGATTCTAAAGGAAACAAGATAACCTACAACGGCACATTGTCAGTACCTATCACGGTTAGGAATGCAAATTCATCCACATCTTCTGTACTGTCCGCATCAGCAAAGAAGATTGAGCGCAACGATTTCCGCATAAATCCTGCTGTCAAGTTCACGAAGATAAAATAACGAGACTGGCCGGCTAAAGCGGTCAACATCACACAATAAAAGAGGAGGCTGATAAGTCCAAGACTTAGAGGTTATCCTCTTTTTTTGTATAATACAGCGTTCCGCGAACGCCAGCTAGCAGTTAGCGAATTTATGCGCCAATAATCACTTTTAGTCATCATATTCGTATATATTATTGAAAGTGGTTGAATAAAAAGATGGGATACAAGGCTCTCAACGCGACCAATACCGGAGGGGCAAAGCCCCGCTTTTTAGTTTACCCTCAGTCACTTCGTGACAGCTCCCAGGAGCACGGGGAAAGTATTCCCCGACACCCCTTCGGTCGCTACGCTCCAAGCTACTTTACTGCCTTTCCACATCGGGAGAACAACAGACCGCTTTTTATTCAACCACTTCGGTAAGATTTTCATTATTTTCGCTACATATATGTAGAACAAGCAAAATGACACAGCAGGAATTCGAACATATATATTCCTCGATTCAGGAAAAGCTCACGAGATTGGCACGACAATTCGGCAAGGCCTCGGGCGTGAGCATTGATGCTGAGGACATTGCCCAAGAAGCGTTGATTACTCTTTGGGAGTTGTCGCAACAGGGGTATCCGATACAGAATCCTGAAGGATTGCTGGTGAAGATAACCAAAATCTCCTGCATATCCAGAATGAGGAAACAAAAACTGAAAACCTGCGCGATTGAAAGTGATGATTATGCCGGAAGTGACAGTTCCGACGAAAGAGTTGAAAAACTGGACGAAACAACCATAAAAAATATGCTGTACGAATGTCTTACCAAGACTGAACGGGAGTATATGGAGTTGCGCACCGATGAAGGAATGAGCCTTGACGAGATTGCAGAAAAGACAGGCAAAGGGAAGCCGGGGATTTATACTGCAATTTCCAAAGCAAAGAAGAAACTTGAAGAACAATTAAAGAAATTGGGATATGTCAGATAATATGCATTTAAGGAGCCTCAAAGAATTGAGCGACATCTATCTGAACAACAATGACGCGATAGAGGAATTCGATTCGATAATGTCGGAATATCGCAGGCGGAAGATTGTCAAATGGTCGTCAGCACTTGCGGCGTGCATTATCTTGTTCGCAGGAATTATACATATCTCATACAACAAAGCGACTGAAGACTCCCTGCCGACAACCGCTGAACTGCTGGAAACTATAAATGTGCTGGCAGGAAGCAATCTGGACGAGATTAACAACATAAATGCAAAGCCTTGCCGCAAAGGGATAGTCTTGACAGTCGAGTACAAGAATGGAGAGACACAGGCTTACCTGATGAAACGTAATTCAGACGGAGGCTCTTTTGAAATGACTGCGCAGAATAATATCAGATAGTTTAAACAATTAAACAAATGAAAAGAATCATTACAACCGGCATCTTGGCGGCAATCATTTCCGTCGGAAGCCTTTTTGCACAAAGCAACTCAGACAAAACTGTCTATGTAATTGACCACAAAATTATCGAGAACTTCGACGGCTCGCAGCTCTTGAACAAGGTCATCGCAAACTATCAAGTTTACGACAACAATAACGTCCATATCATATTCACATCGGATTTCACCAAGACCAATAAGATAAAGCATTCCGAAATTAAATCAGAGAGCGGAGTGGTAAACGTCGTATCATACGATGCGAAGGGCAATGTCGTGGCATCCACTAAAATAGAGCCCAAAGCCGCAACAGGAGGCATTGTCGATAAGGATGGAGTAATCTATGTTGTTGACGGGAAAGTAGTGACAGCATCAACCGTAAATGCTCTCGACAAAGGAAAAATCACCTCCATACAGGTCATAAAGGACAAGAATAATTCCGATTACCAGAAATATGCTAAGGAGGTTACAAAATATGCAAAGGTAGTTCCTGAGGCAATCACTGTGATCAGCACATCAAATGACAATGGAGTTATTTACGTGGTTGACGGAGAATGTGTTTCGGTGTCTGATTTCAAGACTATATCATCGTCAAAGATAGCAGCAATGAAAGTTATCAAGACAAAGGACGACCCGAATTTCCAGAAGTACGCTAAGGAAGGCACATCCACAGTAATGATGATTACCACGAAATAATCTGTATTTTTAATCCAATAGAGGGGTGTTTAAGAATTTTTCTTAAACACCCCTCATTGGATTGTGTCAGATTGTCTCTTATTCTCCTTCCGGATGAATAGCACCCATAGGGCATACGCCTGCGCAAGTACCGCAATCAACGCAAATGTTCGGATCGATGTGATAAACATCGCCTTCTGAAATTGCTCCTGCAGGGCACTCACCTATACAAGTACCGCAAGCTACGCAATCTGTTTCTGAAATCTTGTAAGCCATAATATAAATCCTTTGGTTGTTGTCTTTACTATGGTCTGCCATACGGCAAAACCACGTTACAAATGTATGCGAATTAAATCAAATAATCAAATCGTGGAAAGATTTTTGCAGAGTTCGATATAACTATGTTGAGATTTATCAGACACCTGGCTGTAACTCTTGTTGCAGTCATATTTTCGTTGCCATTACTTGCCCAGGTAAAAACTGACGGCAAGACTACTGACATTGACGGCGTCATACAGTTGGACAAGACGATACACGATTTCGGAGACGTAACTGTCGGACAGGGGCCGTTGAAATGTTCATTCACTGTAAAGAACATTTCCGAAAAGCCTGTCGTGATATACAATGTGGTGAGTTCTTGCGGATGCACTGATGTAAAATGGACTAGAGAGCCGATTCTTGCAGGAAAGTCCGGCGTCATCACAGCGACATATACCAATGACGAGGGGCCGTATCCGTTTGACAAGACTCTGACTGCGTACATCTCGGGAATAAAGAAACCGATCATACTCAGACTTCGTGGCATAGTTCACGACAAGAAGTTATCCCTCAACGAATTATATCCAGCACACAGAGGTTCTCTATCATTCAGAAAAACTTCCCTGAATCTTGGGAATCTGTCTCAAGGTGGCCAGAGGAGCGATGCGGTGACTGTCGCCAACACCGGGACGACACCGATAAATGTTTCATTCTCAAATGTAAGTTCCGGACTCTCATTGTCAGTATCTCCTAATCCCATTCCGGCGGGAGCCACTGCCAAACTGGCATATATCGTTACCGCTGACAGAAGCAAATGGGGCAAGAACCTGTATTACGCGACACCGGTAGTCAATGGAAAAAGCTATGCTCCCATTGACATTAGGGCTTTCACAAAGGAGGATTTCTCATCCTGGACTCCGGACGAACAGGCTAACGGAGCACAACCGGTATTCGATTACAGCACATATTATTTTGACAAGATTAAGAAAGGCGAGACAATCACAGCTAAATTCTCCTACAAGAATCTCGGAGGACGCACGTTTCATATATACAAGGCTGACTCAGAGACTGGAGACATAACCCTGCCAGATACCATAAAGGATGTTGAACCGGGCGATTCCGGCTCATTCAGCTGCAAATTGAACACCGCCAACCTGCCTTCAGGAGACAACGAAGTCGCAATAATTCTAACTACTAATTCACCTTTAAGACCGGTAATCAGCCTTCATATTGCCGGCTACATTCTATAAAACCTATGATTTACCCACTGCATATTCACGGAGAAATCGCACACGATGCGGGGAACATTCCGGAAGTTCTGTTGAACACATTAGGAGAAAGCATTGAAATATGCCTTCTTGTCGTCGCTATGATGACGCTAATAGAAATCTTCAATGTCAGCACTCAGGGAAAGCTATTCAAAGGACTGGAAAAATACAGATTCGGTCAAATTCCGATAGCCGCGGCATTGGGACTACTCCCGGGATGCCTGGGCGGATTCGCAGGAGTATCTTTGTACTCTCACAGAATCATCGGATTCGGGGCGCTGATTGCAATGCTTATTGCCACGACCGGAGACGAGTCATTTGTAATGCTGGCCAAATTTCCAGGAAAGGCGCTGATGATTATGGGAGGGCTGTTCCTGTTGGGCACGGCAGTCGGATACATTGCGGAATATATAGCATCGGCATTGCGCAAGAAGGGAAAAATCAATGATATAGGTTCTGACATACGGCTCAACGACAAATACGAAATCCACGAATGCGACTGCGATCACAGCCACGCTTCACACGGTCACTCGCACCACAGCGATGAGTCCTCGTGGCATCACAAAATACTTCATTTCATAAAAGAGCACGTCTGGAAGCACGTCATAAAGAGGCATTTGCCTACAATTTTCGCTTGGACCTACGGAGTTCTTGCGCTATTCGGCATTCTTTCCTTATATATTGATCTGGACACCTGGATAAACGACAACACGTGGCTTATGATTCTTCTTGCCACAGTCATCGGACTCATTCCGGAATCCGGTCCGCACCTTATTTTCGTTTCCACATTCGCGGCCGGCATATTGCCGTTCCCTGTATTGCTTGCCAACTGCATTGCACAGGACGGACACGCCTGCCTTCCGCTGATTGCCGAGAACAAAAAGAGTTGGCTGATTGTCAAGGGCATAAAGACAATCCTGGCACTGGCTGCCGGATATATCGCCCTCCTCGTATAACTACAGAACAGTCAATCACACAGCGTCCATTTGGACAGCGTTCGATAGGAAACTTGGGCGGCTCAATATTTTGCCATAAATTCCGCCATCTTCTTATCAAAGTATTTTTGGAGATTTTAAGGAAAAGCACTACATTTGCAATCCTTGAACGCCACTTTAGCTCAGTTGGTAGAGCAGCGCATTCGTAATGCGCAGGTCGAGGGTTCGAACCCCTTGAGTGGCTCCACTTCATTTCAGATCAACGTACTTCTATAAGGTTGTTCCAGTCTGTGGAAAACGGTTTTGAAGTATGATCCTTTCTAATCCCGTCAGCATAATGTCCAGGCCGTTGAGTAGCCACCCTCAGCATATTGCGTCCTGTCACATTCACCTCGTCCATAACCTTTGACAGCACATCCTGACGTTCACGCAATTTCTCGCCATCATCGAACAAGGACATCTGACGTTCATTATTGGAAACTATATCGAATACTACAACTCCTGCCTTCTTATATTCAAACCCCGGTTTCCATATCATACGCAACGCTTTAAGCGCAGCCGCCACCACTTCCTGCGTACTGCTCACAGGCACATCCAGATGTATGGTGGCATCAGGAAAATCCTGAGGCTTGTCCTCCCTGAATCTGTTAGTATATAGAAATGTATTGACACACAGGGCTGAAGTACCTTCTTTCCTAAGTTTCTCAGCGCATTTTGCAGCAAAATCTGAAACCCTGGACGAAAGTTCCTGAATATCTGTTATGGTATTGGCGAAGGAACGTGAAGTGCAGATAGACTGCCTTGCTTCGTGCTTTTCACTCTCCACTGCTTCCCTGCCCTGCAACTCTCTCCACACACGTACTCCGCCTATCCCCAGCACCTTGTGCACCCATTCTTCCGGACGCAATGTGAAATCCAATGCTGTTTCCAACCCCATCTCCTTAAGCCTTGGAGCGACTCTCCTGCCGATGCCCCAGACATCGTTTATAGGCGTAAGTGAAAGAGCCTTAGTCCGTTGATCTTCCGTCTTTATTGTGCATACACCTTTATACCCCGGATATTTTTTCGCAAAATGATTCGCGACTTTAGCCAACGTCTTGGTTGAAGCAATGCCGATACTTACAGGTATGCCTACCCATTGACGCACTTGACGCACGAGTCCGAAGCACAGGTCCTTAAGGTCATTTTCATTTATGCCATCCACTATGAGATAGGCCTCGTCAATTGAATAAATCTCAATTTTAGGCACAGCAGAGGCCAATATGGACATCACTCTGGATGAAAGGTCTCCGTACAATGAATAATTGGAAGACCTCACTTGAAGATGCCCGTTATCCACCAGATTCTTTATCTTGAAGAACGGCGTTCCCATCTTGATGCCCATCGCCTTGCTCTCATTGCTCCGGGCAACCACGCATCCGTCGTTATTGGACAATACAACAACAGGCTTTCCCTCCAGTTCAGGTTGGAAAGCCCGTTCGCACGATACAAAAAAATTATTGCAGTCCACTAACGCATACATAGCGTTACTTCAAGAACTTTGACAGGAAATCAGAAACGTTCTTTTCTATGCTGGATGCATTGTACTCGAAACGCTCAAACTTTGAGCCCGTAATTTTCTCGTAAAGTTCAATATAGCGTTCTTCGATATTCTTGACAACTTCAGGTGTCATTTCAGGAATCTTCTGCCCTTCCAATCCCTGGAATCCATTGGCCATCAGCCATTCGCGCACAAATTCTTTGGACAGTTGCTTCTGCTTTTCGCCTTTTCTGAGTCTTTCCTCATATCCATCCGCATAATAATAGCGGGAAGAATCCGGAGTATGAACCTCATCCATAAGGTATATCTTGCCGTCACGCTTACCGAATTCATATTTCGTATCAACCAGAATCAAGCCCATTTTCGATGCAATCTCCTGTCCCCTCTTGTAAATGGCGCGGGTGTATTTTTCGATTTGTATATAATCTTCTTCCGGAACAATGCCCTTGGCGATTATCTCATCCCTTGTGATATCCTCGTCGTGCCCTTCTTCGGCTTTGGCTGCAGGAGTAATTATAGGCTCAGGGAATGCCTGTCCCTCAACCATTCCTTCAGGAAGCTCAACTCCGCAAAGAGTTCTTTTTCCTTCCTGATATTCTCTCCAGGAATGACCTGCAAGATAGCCTCTGATGACCATTTCCACGCGGAAAGGCTCGCATTTGTAGCCGACAGTGACATTAGGGTCCGGAGTTGCTATCATCCAATTCGGGACAATATCAGATGTTGCGTCAAGAAATTTGGCGGCGATTCTGTTAAGCACCTGTCCTTTGTAAGGGATACCTTTCGGAAGCACAGCGTCAAAAGCTGAAATCCTGTCCGTCGCCACCATCACAAGATACTTTCCGTCAATATCATAAACGTCACGTACCTTCCCGACATACTTGCCGACTTGTCCGGGAAAACTGAAATCGGTCTTTACAATTGCGTCCATTGTATTTATGTGTTTAAGTTCTGTCAACTTAGCTGCAGTTCAGCAGGACAAATGCCTTTCCAAACGCTGCGCAAAGATAATTAATGACAGCCTAAGTATGAAATTTAATTACTGCAATCCGCCGAACATCAGCCATAGCCAAGTGTGATTCCCGATTTTCAAAATTCAGCAACTTGCTATAACTTTACGTGAGGTATTCTCTGACAATGAGGACACCTTAAATCTGACAATCTGCAGCGATGAGTCTGTGTGACGAAATATCAAAATTCATATCCGGCAACGGAATATCGGTAACCCAGGATGAATCCGGCGCAGTTCCGATATTGCATTGCCCGGAAGATGTCACCGTGATTCCGGTAAGCATCGATTCAAGGACATTGACAGAAGCGGAAAACGCGAACCGGGCACTTGAAACAGTGTTGTCAGACCTGCAGTCAAAGAAGTCAATAATAATTCCGGAGGACCTATGGAGGCGCAGGCAAAGTATGATGGAATGTCGGCTTCTCGCGCATTTGGGCAGGTTCAAATCCGTTTTTGCACGCAATACTGAAGTCCACAGAATCACAAAACCTATTGCATCGGAATTTCTGGACAGATATCACACTTATGGCGACGCCGCTGCACGTTACAGATATGGGATATTCACCAAAAACGGAGAACTGACTGCAGTAGGAAGCTTCTCATCGGGACGCACCTGGAAAAAAGGAGACTCCGCAATCAGATCATTCGAATGGGTGAGATATGCCTCTTTGCCAAACATAAGGGTCGTAGGCGGTATGGGCAAAATGCTCAGCGCATTCATTAACGAGGTGCAGCCGGATGACATTATGAGTTATGCCGATATGGAATGGGCTGACGGTCAGGTGTATGAAAGACTGGGATTCTCTGAGGACGGACGGCTTGCCCCCATCCCGTTCGCAATAAATGCGGACACTTGGGAACGGACAGCACTGAGCCGGATTGGCGAAACTACAGGCAATATATATTACCATTTCAATCTGGGGAGCAGAAAATTCCGGCTGAATCCGGGAGCATACAGACCTGACACCTCCGGCACAGGCATTGGAGCACAAGACATTCAGAAGCAGCATTGAAATGGTACTTAGCACAACATAGTAAAAAGCAATGGGTAAAGAACGGGACACATTTATAAAAAAGGCGATGAAATGGCTGTTGGTGAAGATTCCTTTGGGATTCGTCATCATTACAGTGCTGTGGGTAGTCGCATTGAAATGGGTTCCGGTGTTTTACACACCCCTGATGGCATCGCGTTCCATACAATACCGCAACGACAAAAATTTCCACACCCATAAAACATGGGTAAGTTATGACAAGATATCTCCGGAACTTGCCAAAGCCGTAATAACAAGTGAAGACAATCTGTTTGAAACGCATAAAGGCTTCGATTGGAAGCAGATAGACAATGCGGTCAAGGAACACGACAAGAAAGGCAGATGGGTTCGCGGAGCGAGCACGATCTCGCAGCAGACCGCCAAGAACGTATTTCTACCGCCGTCGAGAAGTTTTGTCCGCAAAGGATTTGAGGCATATTTCACTGTACTTATAGAATTAATTTGGGGGAAGAAACGCATAATGGAGGTTTACCTCAACGTTGCCGAAATGGGAAAAGGAATATATGGCGCCGAAGCTGCGGCAAAACATATTTTCGGAAAGAAAGCATCCGCACTCACTAAAAATGAATCCTGCCTGATAGCCGCCTGCCTTCCGAATCCATTGAAACGCAATGCCGGAAAACCGTCCGATTATGTGCGCAAGCGGGCAAATATGATAGCACGAATGGAGTCGAACCTCTCATTCCCGGAATGGATTGCGCACAAGCAGTAAAGACATAAACACGAATATGAAACCGAGTTTACAGAACAATAACGACATCAACTCTGAAATAGATATCCAACCGATTGGAGAGACTGCATTAGACAAGCCGCTTCCGGCAATGGCTGAGGACGGAATCCACGCTGGTTTCCCTTCACCGGCGCAGGACTATATGAGCCGTTGCATTGATCTCAATTCAGAATTGGTAAGACATCCTGCAGCAACTTTCTACGGACGCGTCGTTGGAGACTCTATGATTGACGCAGGAGTAGAAGAAGGAGATATTCTCGTGATTGACAAAGCATTGACCGCCCAGGAAGGAGATATGGCAGTATGTTTCATCGACGGAGAATTCACTCTCAAGTACATATCATTCCACGACCCGGAGAAAACTGGAGACGGCAAAAGCACAGAAGCGCAGAAAGCCGGAATATCGTACAAAATCCTCAAAATGCCGGAAGAGATGTGGCTGGTTCCGGCAAACAAATCATACCGACCTATACACGTTACAGAGAGCAATGATTTTACTGTATGGGGAGTTGTAACCTACATCATCAAGAAAGTACACAACCGACCTCATAAGGGCTGAATCATTGATGCATCACCCTCTCCACAACAGCTTTGACCTCATCATATTCGTATCCGCGACCAAGTGCGAACCGAAGCAGTTTCAGTTTGCACTGAGGGTCATCCGCAAGCGATTTGTATTTCGCTGCAATGACAGATTCCAGTTTTCTGCCTGATGATTCCGGATCTACTTCTTCCAATGCAGACAAGGCGGTCTTGCGGTCAATGCCCTTTTTTATGAGCATATAAAGTATCTTCTGGCTTCCCCACCCTGACAACGATGCTTTTTCTCGGGCGAAAGCTGACGCATACCGGAAGTCATCCACGAAACGGTCCTCAACAAGTGACTTGAGAATATCCGAAGCGGCCTGTTCATCGCCCTCAACCAACTTCAACGCCTTTGTCCTTATCTCAGACTCGCAGCACTCCTTCCTTGAGCACAAAGTCTGAAGCCGCGACAAGATTTTCTGCATTTTTTCCTGTTCCATCTGTTCTCCCCTATTATTGTTTCAATAAAATCCTGCACCACAAGCCTGCATTTCATCGCCTGATCCGATTCTCAGGTAATGCTGTTCGGTATCAAATCCTGATGCTAGAAATACAATCCTATATTGAGATAAAGTCCTGTCTTGTGGAATCTTGACGTCCAATGCACATCAAGCTCGACAGGTCCGATTATGGAATCATAAGAATATTTCAGACCTGTTCCGAATACTCCAATAATCTCATCCTTATTTCCGAAATCTTTCATATCTGCCACAGACACAGCATAATTGAACATTGCCGTAAGGTAGTTGTTCTTGAACAGCCGGAAACGGAAATCAGCCCTCGCCACAGCCAGGAAGTTGGCCATTGCTGCGGCATAGTTGACACCGATGAACGGAATCTGCTGATCCAGATACCTTCCTGCCATAGAACCGCCCATCACATTCACATACGGCAGAGAAGGGTCGCCTCCGAACATATATCTGGCATATACTGAAGGGATTATCGCCAGGCATCCTTTAGTCTGCGCTACAGCCTTGAAATCAAATGTAACGGCGCTAAACGGATCGGCGTGGTGTTTCAATCCCTTGAACACCCATTCATATCCAAATCCGAGAGAAAATCCTTTCGTAGGAAAATAGCCGTCATTCAATGTCTCGGCACGCACATTTCCGAACAGCGAAAGGAAATCATTGGTAAGATATCCCAAATCATAATCTCCGCTGATATTGTTAGTCATCGCGGAATTGAGTTTGAAGAAATTGTTGCGGATACCAGTCTTGAAATCGAACTTGCGCAAGCGGATATTCGACAGATATATCTCCTGCTGAATATTGTAATATGCAATCTGATAATCCCCTGTTCCCAATTTGAACTGATTCCTGTCAGTCCATTTGAATGAAGCCGTGGCATTGAATGTAGGCCCCTTAGGTGCGAGCAGATAGAAATGAGCCTTTGCATAAGGGTTGGTTCCGACTTTACCTGTGAAGTCCAATGCCGGGCCCTGAATCTTGTGCACATTCAATCCGAAATTGAGCAGAACTGAGACAATCTCCTCAGTATCAAAGCGTCCGCCGATTCCGAACTGATGAATCGGTCCGCGCTTGCAGTTAATGACGAGGTCAAAAGGCTCCTGACTTCCAAGAAGTTCATAAGTCACATAGTCAAACGCATTGGTACCGAAGATTTCAGCCACGGCATTTTCGATTGTACCCTTGCTTATCCTGGTGTTCGGTTCGATGCCTATCTTGCCGCGAAGAAAATTCGCTTCCCTTTCGGAGACACCATTAATCTCCACATTTGATATCCGTACCGGCTCCGTATTGATGTCAATTGCATTTTTATGCTTGCGTTCAGACTTGTACGGGCCTATGATTTTCTTCAGACTGTCCAGCGCCTGAATCTGTTCCTTCGCTGCTTGACGTCCGCGTTCAATGATGATTCCTGCGCTCTTGTCATCAAAACTCATCATCGTAAACTCGTCAAGTTTCGGCTTGAGAGTGACATCCGGGATACTCACATTGTTCTCGTAAGCAGCACGACCGAGCATATCCACGCCCTGCATTATTATGTCGCCTATATTGTTGAGATTAGCATAATCCCTGAATCCGGAAGACAGGTCCACGCCTATGATAATGTCAGCGCCCATCTGACGGGCAAGGTCGGCCGGATAGTTGTCACGCATTCCGCCGTCCACTAGGACCATTCCTCCGACTTTCACAGGTGCGAACACACCGGGAATAGACATCGTAGAACGCAAGGCTGTATTAAGTTTTCCCCCGAACCATATTTTAGGCTTCGATGTAACCATCTCTGTCGCTACGCACACGAACGGCACAGGAAGATCCATAAAATCGATATCATCCTGATAACCTACAGTCAATGAACTGATTATATTATTCACATTCTGCCCGTATGCAAATCCGGACGGAAGGCTTCCGAGAAGATTGTCCCGAACAAGAGATGTAGGGTCATCACCCCGGTCAGCTCCCAGATGAATCTTGCCGTGCTTTCTGGCTACTTCCGTATACAGACTATCCTGGCTGCGCTGTTTTTTGTAATCATTCTTGGCATAATAGAACGGAAACGACAACAGAATCTGCTCCTTGTATTTGTTCCTATTATATGAGATATAATTTCTGGGAACCTTGTCGGTAAGCGCCACGCTCCAGTCAATCGCATGCATAAGGGAGTCCATCTGATGAGGGGTGTAACCAAGGGCATACAGAGAGCCCATCAGACCGCCCATACTCGTTCCCAGCACCACATCCACCGGAATCTCCAGCGAATCCAGATATTCCATAACGCCGATATGGGACATTCCTTTCGCACCTCCGCCAGCAAGGACGAGGGCGACAGTTGGACGCTTCTTGCGGATGCCGTCAAGATAATGTCGCAATTCGCTCATCGAGATTGAATCTCTTTGAGGGTCAATGCCATACATATTAGGCTTCTTGGACACCGCCGCATTGGACACCAGCGCGGAAAATGAGAAAACCACTATCGGCAAGATGTATTTCCAAGCCGTTTTCATATCAGTCATATTATTGATTCAAATTTTTGTCGCGATGCTTTCCCGCAAGCATACCGCAAGCAGCATAAATATCCTCCCCACGTGAAGCACGAATCGTGGATGTTATGCCGGCTTTATTGAGCCTGTCCCTGAATACTTCCATAACTCCCTCCGCTGATGACACATACGGAAAATCCGGAATTTTGTGGAAACGTATAAGGTTCACGCGACACTCCAGGCCTGACAACAATCTTATAATGGCGTCCGCGTGACGTTTGTCGTCATTAAGACCGGAAAACATTGTATATTCGAAACTTACACGACGCTGTCCGGTAAAGTCATACTTCCGGATCAGGGCAACTACATCTCTGAGGTCGTAAGCCTTCTGGACAGGCATAAGTTCACCGCGTTCATCTGGGAACGCATCGTGCATACTTATCGCCAGATGGCATCTTGTCTCATCCAGAAATCTCTTCAGATTAGGCAGCACACCTATTGATGATAATGTAATCCTTTTCGGACTCCATCCGAATCCCCAATCCGCCGTCAAGACATCAATCGCACGCTTTACATTCTCGTAGTTGTCCAGAGGCTCGCCCATTCCCATAAATACGGTGCCGGTAAGCTGCTCTGACTCATCTACCGATATGAATTGCGAAAGGATATCCGCTGATGAAAGATTGCCGTGAAAGCCCTGCCTGCCAGTCATACAGAATTTGCAGCCCATCTTGCAGCCGGCCTGTGAAGATACGCACAACGTCTTCCTGTCAAGTTCAGGAATCATCACAGACTCCACTGAACTGTCTTCCGTACGGCACTGCGCGTTCTTCTCAATCTGATCGAGTCCGTTCTCGAATGCGCAATGGACAGGGAATAGATATTTTTTGGTACCGTCCATAGACTCCTGACAGTCAGAATATGCGACCACTCCGGTCTCATATTTTTCGGAAAGTTTTTCACGGCCGGCCTTCGACAGATTAGTCATTTCGTCTATTGTCCTGACTTTCTTTTTATACAGCCACTGGGCAATCTGATTTCCTGCAAATGACGGCAAACCACATTCAGACGCAATCAACTTCAACTCTTCCGGAGTCTTTCCCAAAAGTCTATGTTTCATACAATTACTCACGTTTACAATTTACTGTCAGCCACTCAGCAGCAAAATATTATGCAACACTTCCAGCCGACTTTCCGATCCCTACGGAAAGAATACAAATTTAGTTATTTTTTCGATGCTGATTGACGCGAATTTTCCTATCTTTGTATGGTGCGCGGACAAATCCGTGCAATAGAACAAAAATAAATACATTATGGCTAAAGAAGCAGTACAAGATGCCAATGCGCAGGTAGATACCGGGAAGCTCAAAGCGCTGCAGGCGACAATCGACAAGATTGAGAAAGACTATGGGAAAGGCACGATTATGAAGTTGGGAGATCAGCCACAATGGGATGAACATCAAGTAATACCTAGCGGTTCCATCGCGCTTGACCACGCACTCGGAATCGGAGGATATCCTAGAGGAAGAATCATTGAAATCTACGGACCGGAATCCAGCGGTAAGACAACACTTGCAATCCACGCAATCGCACAGGCCCAGAAACTCGGCGGAATCGCCGCAATGATTGACGCGGAACACGCATTTGACAGATCTTACGCAAAGGCTCTCGGAGTCAATCTAGAGACATTGCTTATCTCTCAGCCAGACAATGGAGAACAGGCTCTGGAGATTGCTGACAATCTTATCCGTTCCGGTGCAATCGACATCATCGTAATCGACTCTGTAGCGGCACTTACCCCTAAAGCCGAGATTGAAGGCGAAATGGGAGACAACAAGGTCGGACTCCAGGCAAGGCTTATGAGCCAGGCATTGAGAAAACTGACAGCAAATATCAGCAAAACAAACACTTGCTGCATATTCATCAACCAGCTCCGTGAGAAGATCGGCGTAATGTTCGGCAATCCTGAGACCACCACCGGCGGTAACGCTCTGAAGTTCTATGCGTCAGTACGACTTGACGTGAGAAGGACAACACAGATCAAAGACGGTGAAGAGGCGCTCGGTAACCGCACTAAAGTAAAGGTCGTCAAGAACAAGATGGCTCCTCCTTTCAAAAAGGCTGAGTTCGACATCGTTTACGGCGAAGGTATTTCACATAGCGGAGAGATTATCGATCTCGGTGTTGAATACGGCATTATCGCCAAGAGCGGTTCCTGGTTCAGTTATGGTGATCAGAAGCTCGCCCAGGGCCGAGAAGCCACAAAGCAACTTATCGCCGACAACGTGGAACTGAGCGAGGAAATCGAAACCAAGATCAGAGAAGCGTTGAAACACGTGGAAGACTAATCCCCCGTCGCCTGCTCAATACGGCATCTCGCCAGTTTGGCAGCGGCAACACTATCCAATATCCCTGCATCCTCGAGACCCTTGACGGTCCACCTGGAGCGGGGATTATTCTTTCTATAAAGTTCTATCGCCTTGGCGGTCTGCCAGCTGCCTATATAAGGATGAAATTTCAACGAATCTGCAGGAAGCGCCCATAACCTGAACGGCAAAGGTTTATCTCCGACTGTTATCAAATCGCTGAATTTAAGATATTTGTCCTCATCAAGATAATATATGTCCATCAATTGCTCCGGATATGAATACCCTCCAAGTTTTTCCCGATATGACACCATCTTGGACGCGAAATATCCGCCTATTCCGGGTAGACCGTCAAAAGCTGCCGAGTCCGCGGCATTGATATCAAGAAGCGGTATGCGGATGAATGGTTCAAGCCTGCGATACACAGAATCCGCCACGACATAAGATTTCGCGAAATCTTCTTTTCGCCGGAATTTTCCGCCTTTGGCTCTGTAGTTGTCTATCGATTCAGCCTGTTTAAGAGTAAATCCAAGCCGGCAAAGTTCCTCAACTGTAACTGAGTTCGGATTGAAGATAAAGGACTCGCAAGACCTCTCGGTAAAAGTTTCTGCGAGTTGTGTCTTCACTTTGCCATATTTCCCTGGCCTCCTGTCAACCACTCGTCCGGGCACACCTTCACCACCTGCTGACTTAAGCGAAGTATTAGGATATTCATCAGCATTCCGCTGATATTCAACGAAAACAGTATCCGGAGACATCTCCGAAGATATTACTTTCAAGGCCGAGGCCCTGTGTATGAAAAGAGCTGTCTGATAGCCTACGGCAAGAAACGCCAGAGCTATCGCTCCAGTAACGAAAGAACGCGAAAGATTTCCGCGATTCCCTTTATTGTCAGACATTTTTCCTTAATGCCACCTGCCACGATGTTATCAAGGCTATTCGTCAGCATTGTCCTCACTATGCTTCCGACTTGGAGCTCCGGCAACGATTATCACAATCTCGCCTTTAGGTTCGTGCTCCCTGAACCATCCCGCAACTTCCGCCAGACTACCTCTTCTATGTTCCTCGTGAAGTTTGGAAATTTCTCTTGCAACAGAGCATTCCCTTTCAGCCCCGAAATATTCAGCGAACTGCTCAAGCGTCTTGACCAGGCGGTAAGGAGATTCGTAGAATATCATTGTGCGAGTCTCTGTCGCCAGCGATTTCAGCATCGTCTGACGGCCTTTTTTCACAGGAAGGAATCCTTCAAAGCAGAATCTGTCACACGGTAAACCCGATGAGACTATAGCCGGGATACAGGCTGTAGCTCCAGGCAAGGTCTGAACCTCTATGCCTTCGGCGGCGCAGGTACGCACAAGCAGGAAACCAGGGTCAGAAATTCCCGGAGTCCCGGCATCGCTAATCAGCGCGACATTCAATCCGGAAAGGATTCTGTCTTTTATGACTGCAGCAGTCTGATGCTCATTGAATTTATGATGAGACTGAAGCTTTCCCTGAATCGCATAATGCTTCAGCAACACCGAACTGGTTCTCGTGTCTTCAGCAAGAATCAGATCAGCTTCCTGCAGCACGCGGACTGCACGGTAGGTCATATCTTCCAGATTTCCGACAGGTGTCGGCACTATGAACAGTTTTCCAGGCTCCATTATCTTACTTTTCTGCGAACTGCCATCATAAATCTATAGACAAGGTCTGATTCCATATTCCACTCCGGAAACGTTTCCTCAAGATAAGGGACAATCTTGTCCAGATTATTCAAAGAATTTATCCTGCTCACAACATCCTGGAACAGCATAGAGTCATCGCGAAACAGCGAACTGATGAACATAACCCTGTCGTTCAGAGATATGGCGCTTCTGACATCTTTCACTTCCGGTCCCGGTATATCATTACGCCAAGCTTGTTTTGCGGAAGCGGCGTCGCTTATCGATTTGTGAACCTTCGAAGCATTCGCATCATTCAGAGTGCGCACGGCCTTAGGCTTCTCAACGGACTTGCTGACCGGCTCTTCCATCAATTCACCGAACAATGAAAATTCTTCATCACCTCCCGGCATATCGTCCAGAGCGGATTCCGACTCCTCCTGAGCCGTCTCAGAATGGGACATTTTTTCAGTTATTGATTCGCCTGATGCAAATACTGACTCAGCGCGCTCAACCGGAGACGTTCCTCCCAGATCTTCTGACGCTTCCACCACTGATGAGTCCGTTTCTGAATCTCCAGATACAACCATTTCAGACGATTCCCGTGCAAGTTCCTCAGGCTCATACATTTCAGATGATGCCTGACCTGAAGTCACTGAATCTGCAGTATCAGGCACTTCTTGCGCAACGGTATCTTCCGGCATATCCTCCGGAACATCATCCTTGATTTCAGTTATATCAGGAAGAAAATCCTCGTGAACAAGTTCTATAGATTCTGCGGGAGTGACATCCACACTGCGTTTCAATGTTTCCACACTCTTTTCGAGCGCCTCAACTTTATCACGCAGGGATTTCATCTCCTGCTCGTATTTCGCCAATATTTTTTCCAGACGCTCGTCCATATCTTTCTATTCAAAGTCAGTCACAAAAATACATCTTAAATGCGACAAACGGAAACGAACAACAGGAAAACTATACCTAGAAGTTGCAAAACTGTTTCTTAAAAATCGTATACTGAATTTTTGACGCAAATCCAAACAGATTCCATATTGCATCGGAACGTGAAATAGCGTAAATTCGCAAACCTATTTAACAAGACTATGTACTCGGAAAACCCTAAAAAGACCGGCTGCATCGAAGTGATATGCGGCTCAATGTTCTCAGGAAAGACGGAAGAACTTATCAGAAGAATCAAAAGAGCCCAGTTCGCCAATCAGAAAATCCGGATTTTCAAACCGGCTGTGGATGTCAGGTATTCTGATATGGACGTGGTCTCACACGATCTGCACAGCATTCCGTGCTCCCCTATCAAAGAGGCCAAGGCAATGCTTGACATTCCTGAAGATGTACAGGTCGTAGGTGTGGACGAAGCGCAGTTTTTCGATGAAAGTCTTGTAAAAGTGGCACAGGAGCTTGCAGACAGGGGGAAAAGAGTCATTCTAGCAGGACTCGACACCGACTATATGGGTAAGCCTTTCGGTCCTATCCCCGGTCTTATGGCAATCGCCGAGGACGTACAGAAAGTCCACGCGATATGCGTAAAATGTGGCAATCTGGCCAATCATTCACACAGGCTCACCAAGAGTCACAAACTCGTTGTCCTGGGAGAAAAGGACATCTATGAGCCTCTCTGCAGAAAATGCTTCAATGAAGCGTTGGCTTCCGAGGGAAAAGAATAACATTCTATTCCACCAGATGAGTGGCCTTGTTCCAGGACAAAGTCTTGTAGAATTCGTCCAGGTCAGCAGTTCCGTTGGCCGGAAGATACATACTCAATCCCGAATGCACATCTATTTTCCTGTCAAGGAAATACGGCGTAGCAGCCTTATATAGGACACATTCATCCAGCGCTGCACGAACTTCTAACATATCGGATTCCGAGACTCCGCTCTTGCTCAAAATATCTTCGAAATCATAATAATAATGATTTCTTGCACTGCTCGTGAAATAGGTATGATAATACGCCTGAACGTCAGACGGCTCCACAGATGCAATCCGGATACGATAATCAGAGAAAATTCCGCTGCAGACCGAAGCCAGTTTCTCCATTTTAGTGCAGTCCACGAGTGAAATGGTCAATGACTTATTCAGACCGGATTTAGCAGAATAGCATTCATAAGAATCAGCGCAAACGCTCTCCAACTCAGGTTCGCCAGTCACAAAAAGCCTCGACACAAGTTTAGTATAATCACAAAGTCCCGGATCTGCCATAGTCTCAGTCTGCGCAGAAATCAGATAGTGGCATTTGTCACGCAGCGCGTACGCAGTCTCGACTCCGCCCATCAGGCACGCATCAAGAATGAGATAATCCAGTTTGCACGGGAGAGCCGACGCAAAATCCTCAATATCCATATCATACGTGTCATTCGGCGCGACATCGTCAACGCCCAGACTGGACGGACTCACATTGGAAGTTGACGCCAGACTTTTCTTCGAAGGCAGCCAACCGGTACCGTGAGAAGAGAACAACATTCCGTAACTGCTTGCAGGAAAATTATTTTTGACGAATGAAATCACCGACCTTACCGTATTCACAGAGCAGGATGAAGTATCTTCAGGCCAAGTCTTAAGAGTATCCAATTCAACTTTGTCATCCACATTCCGGCTGACCCGAAAGAGATAAGATGGCGTGGCCGTACGATAGGAAGAACTTTGCGGACGCCTGGAGTAAACCAGCACGACATTTGCCGAAGGCGATTTTCGCGGTAAAGTACCGGCAAACACATCCTGCAGATTCGCATCCAGATTACTCTGCAGGTTGTTCCTGCCGGCCGAATACAAAATAAACACTTTACGCTTTATAGATTCGTCTCGCCTGATCTTCCCGTTATCAATTTTCTCCGGTCCTATCGGATCTTTTGAACATCCTTGTAACAGCACAAAAAGCGCTGACAGACATAAGCCGGTCAGCAAACGTAGAAAATGATATTTATCGCTTCTTTTTTGACACCCCACCATATATTGCTTTCCCTCTCGCATATTTCTGTTTTTCCCTTTTCCTTGCACAAAGTTAGAAAAATTCCGCTCACTTCGACATAAACTTGGCAATCAGAGAAAGAATAGACGAAACCGCATTTTCTCCCGGAACAGGGATGCGCAACTCAGATTTTCCGGTCTGAGGATCTGTATGGACGAGACTGTTTACCAGACGACTGGTCTTTTCCGGCGACTGGAGAACCTCGGCGATATTTGTCAGGAATGAAACGCCTTGTTTTATAAGTTCCTCCGGCTCAACAGGTTGTGTCCCAGCGCCATTTGCAGTCCGCGATGGCACTCCATTTTCAACAAGAATGTCCCCTGACGTTGTGCCGTTAATATCCGGAATACTTCCTACCATTGCATTTTTGTCTGCAATGGACTCTTGAACATTTGTACCGTTTCCTTTTGATAGGCCGGAATCGTCTGACCCATCCGACGCAATATACTCGGCAACAGACTCCATTATCTTGTTCATCTTGCTGTCATCCAAGGCAATAGTATCCTCTCCGCCATCAAGAATCCCGTCGAACAACGCGGACTTCACATTCAATGTCGCTAGCATTCGCTCCTCAAACGAATCTTTTGATATCATATTGACTACCTGAACATTACGCTCCTGTCCTATACGATATATGCGTCCGATCCGCTGCTCAAGCACTGCTGGATTCCAAGGCAAATCTGCATTGACAATCAACGATGCTACCTGCAAATTGAGTCCTGTGCTTCCGGTATCCGTAGAAAGAAACACCCTGCATTGCGGATCATCCTGAAATTTTCCAATTATCTTGCTTCGTGATTCGGACGGAACTCTGCCGCTTAAGGCGGAATATCCGATACCGGATTTATCTAACTCTCCGGCAATCAGACGGGTCATCCGCTCCCATTGGCTGAATATCACGATCTTGTCACTTCCACTCTCGACCACATTGCGCACGATATTCATAATCTCATCCACCTTCGTATCATAGCGAGTTTCCTGGTCAAGTATATATGTCGAATCGCACACCATTCTCATCTGACTGAGCAGCAACAGCATACGCTTTCTGTCTTTATCAGTGAGAAAATGATTTTTCCTCCATTTCGACACCAGTTGGGCTACTCCGGTCTTGAACTCATCGTGAAGAGTTTGCTGTTGCGGTGTCATAGGGACCAACAGATTCTGATCAGTTCTCGAAGGCAGCTGCAAAGCAACATCTGACTTTCGACGTCTTATAAGTCGTTTGGAAAGACGTTCTCCAACATAATTCAAATTCTTGTAAGCCACCACTTTGCCGGATTCATCCTTCACGGTGGTCATTTCGATGAATTTGTAATACGGACCGAGACAATACTGATCCACGAACTCCATTACGGAGTAGAGTTCCTCCAGTTTATTCTCCAGCGGCGTACCTGAAAGCACAATCGAATAATCCGACTGAATTTTCCGAACGGCTCTGGATATCTGCGTGTTCCAGTTCTTGATACGCTGCACTTCATCCATCACAAGACATTCAGCCCTGATACTCAGGGAGTCTTTTATATCATTGCTTACAGTGTGATATGAAACTATCTTGTAGAATGCATCTGAATCGTACAGGCTTTTCCGTTTGTTCTGCACGCCTTCAACGATTACAGCTGACGAATCAGTAAATCTCTCTATTTCATTTTTCCATTGAAATTTCAGAGACGCAGGACAAAGCACCAGCGCCGAGGAGATAAGCCCGGCTTTCCGCATCAGTTCCACCGTTGCGATTGCCTGGATTGTCTTGCCCAACCCCATCTCATCCGCGATGACTGATTTGCCTTTCGAGAAAGCGAATCTTATCCCTTCCTTCTGATATTCATACAATCTGGTTTTCAGCAACTTATCCAGATTTTCGTCCGTCACTTTAGACAAATACCGCTCTCTGTATTGCGCGTCCTTTATCTCAGCAAGGTAATCTATGACATCCGAGTAGCACCTGAAGTCTGGATCAATCTCTTTGGCTTTTGTAATAAAATCAGGCAGATGAGTCAATGTTGACGGCAAAGCGACTCCGTCCGCGTCAAAATAACCATTTGCCAACTCAGTCATTTCTGTCCAACGGCTGCTGCCGATTCTCAGGCATATACATCTGTCTCCCCGATACGACACATAGAGTGACGAATATGGAGGATTTACGACAGAAGCCTTCTTATGATGCGAGTCTAACCATTGCCTTACGGCCTCCAAATGTTTACAAGTCCCCAGCTGGTTCGTTTTGAAATCCATACACGAGCAGTAGTTCCATCGGCTGTCCAAGCCCCTGTATACCACTTTGTAACTGTTTTTCGTCTTCGGATTACGGACATCGAAATATCCGTAAACTGCGTCCTGTCCGCTTGGCGTTATTGACAACAACTCTTTGGTCGCGAATTGGCTGCGCAATTTACGCTGCCACTCTTCCGCCCCCATCTCCTCCGGCTTGACTATATTTGACAATTGCTTCATCTTCAATAATTTTAGCTCCTCTACTGTAATCCCAGAATCTTTTCAACTTAATCCTCCCATTCGCTTTCTGATTCTCTGATTATAATATCTTTTTGACAAATTTGAACCAGGAATATGGCATATAACGGAACGGAAGATCAAATGACGTAGGTGTCGAGAGCACCGCCCGCCTATGCGAGAAAGCATCGAAACTCAATTTGTTGTGATAGCTGCCCATCCCGGACATTCCGACTCCGCCGAACGGAACATTCTCGTTGGCGATGTGCATTATGGTGTCATTGATGCAGGCTCCACCAGATGACGTGTGTCTGAGGACTTTATTTCCGTCTTTTCCGAAATAATACAGAGCCAGAGGCTTTTCGCGAGCCGCCACGAAGTTTATAACGTCTTCTATCTTATCGAATGTCAGCACGGGGAAAACAGGTCCGAAAATCTCTTCCTGCATAACTGGAGATTCAGGATTGACATTGTCGAGCACAGTAGGTTCAAAATATCTTTCAACCGGGTTAGTATGCCCGCCGAATACGACATCACCGTCTTTCAGATAACCCGACAGACGGTTGAAAGCGTTGTCATTCACGATTCTGACAAAATGGTCAGATTTGGCGGCATCTTCCCCAAGCAATGACTTGAACTCGAATTGGAGCGCAGACAGAAATTCCCGCTTAATCGAGGCGTGTACCATAAGATAATCAGGAGCAATGCACGTCTGCCCTGCATTCAGGCTCTTTCCCCAGGCTATGCGTTTGGCAGCGACATTGATATCCGCATCCTTGTCCACAATGCAAGGGCTTTTCCCGCCCAGTTCCAGAATGACAGGTGTAAGTGTTTTGGCGGCATAAGACATCACTACTCGCCCTAGAGCCGGACTTCCAGTAAAAAATATCACGTCCCACCGCTGTTCCAGAAGCCACGTATTTACATCTCTATGTCCCTGAATGACTGCTATATATTCTTCAGGAAACGTTTCCCGTATCATATCTTCAATCGCCTTGGAAACTGTCGGGACATAAGGCGAAGGTTTCAGCACCGCTGTACAGCCTGACGATATGGCTCCAACAAGAGGTGTGAGCAACAGCTGCACGGGATAATTCCACGGAGTAATTATAAGGGCGTTACCCAACGGTTCGCTTACAATTCGGCTTGAAGACGGAAATAATTTCAAAGGGGTATGCCGACGCTGCGGTTTTGTCCAATTACGTATCTTGCGTATATGTGTTCTTATTTCCCCTAAGAGAATGCTTATTTCCGTAAGATATGCTTCCTGATATGATTTGTGAAGATCCTGCCACAGGGCATCGCACAAAGGTTTTTCCCATTTGCGGACAGCATTCTCCAGCAATCTGAGATTATTCTTTCTGAATTTTACGTCAAGCGTTGCTCCGCTGTGAAAATATGTTTTTTGTTTCTCGCAGATTTCCTGAATCTTATCGTGCGGCGTAGTTTTCATTGTTACTGTCGGCATTTCAGTTATACAGAGTAGTCCGAAATTTTCATTCCGAAATTATCCTTCTCAAATATACCGATTTTCTGAGATTTTTCCACAGGTCTTTATTGGGCAACTTTCACTGTGGAAACCACGGCATTTTTATTTATCTTTGAAAATCACAGAACTAAACACACGAAATGATTCCATCCTCATCACAAAACAACGGGAATTCAGCGGCTCGACATATTCCCACTGCTGACGACAAAAATTACCAGAAGCGGGATCGGGTAATCAACTATACAATCTTGATTTTCATTGTTTTCGCAACAATTTATTTCTTACCGAAACCGATATTGAAGGCATTTCTTCCTGCAATCTTCGTCAAATATCGCATTGTCTTTCCGTTGTTGACTTTGACCATTGCCGGCGCATTTCTGTTACCGTGGCAAATGACTTTAGCGATGTTATTCTCTATGGCGGGAGATTTCAGGGTAGCTTATGGCAGCTTCTTGTGGCAGATGGGGTTCTTTGCCCTTGCCCTCATAATGCTTATATCCTGGTTTGTCCGACAGTTTATGGCATTGCCTAAAGACAAGACTTTCATACGGTTGAATCCTTCCTGCAAAACAACCTGCGGTTCAAGAGTCAGTCTTAAGACTGCGTCCATCTCTATTTGCACCTTTATCGTCCTGTCCGCATTTGCGTTTATTTGCATAATCCCTTACTCCCCTGCCGGCATCACACGCGCAGGATGTTCCATTTACGCTATACTGATTTGCGCAATGATGTGCATTTCAATGACATTGAGGAACCCGCTATTGTTCATAGGTGCAGCTCTATTTCTGTTCTCTGATATGATTCTCTCTTGGAACAAGTTCGTGTGCCCAGTCCAGTCGCACAAGTGGCTGATAATGCTCCCTTACTACGGCGGACAGCTTCTTCTCTGGCTAGGCGCAACAAAAAGAATTTAGTGCAAATAAATACAAGGGAGCAATCTGAGTAAATTCTATAGTGTACTGACTCATAAGGACTCCAAGAATTTATTAAGTTCCTCTTTTGTTTTGAAAGACTTGACATTGCCTGACTGATATTCTCTTCTGCCCTCTTCAAGCCGACTCTCTGCTTCAGGAGAAAGCACAAAATCATAAACAAGAGCGGCAGGGAGGCTGGGAGGCCATCTGTCGCTCTTGTCAGTTTAATCAGAAGATGCTAAAGCAAACTTCTTTATAGTGCAGAATTATTTGGTAATCTGGATATTGTCGATAAATATACGGCCTGCTCCAGATACCTTATAGTTGTACTCACCTGTATAATTACCGCTATCGTCCGTCACGAGAACCCTATACATCACAACAACCAATCTTGTATTAGATGTAATACCTTTCATCTTGACAGAAGAGTGGGTCCAGCAATAAGTACTCTTAGGCTGATTAATCTCAAGAGGGTCACTATACTTAGTACCGTTTTCAAATTGGCCATCTCCTTCAATAACAATAACAACCTTTGAGTCATCCACTGCGCCAGAAGTTTGCACCATAGCCGCGTGGTCAAACTCCATTGTAACATCTGTAGCCGATGTAACTGCAAGTTTAGGAAGTCTAAGAGATGTGTTATTTCCACCCGTCTTACTGATTTTCAGATATTTATCCTGCAAATAAACAAGCTGAAGACTTGGATTCATATCAACATATCCGGCAAGTTCGAGAGCTGCAGGAGCGAATGATGATAATGCTGCTGAATAGATATTTACGGCATTATCATCCTTCTTATTACCGATAGTATCACCTATCTTTTTACCTGTACTTACTGTATATTGTTCCAGCACAGGGTCAAGCCAACCGAAATCATCATAGAATACAACATTTGAAGCGGCCTGTGCAACTGACAATATCAAAGAATAGCTGTATTCTTCGTTTGCAAAGACGATTTCGCCAGTTCTTGCAGCACCGGTATTTGCCTCAAACTCAACAGGAATCGAATATGTTCCTGCTGTAGGAATTTCAACAGAAGGGAGTTTAACCCAAGACGGTGAGGTTACCTTGAACGGAACATTAGATACTATCGAAACATTCCTTGCTTCACCTATACCTGCAATCGTATTCACACCCTCCATCTGAACCGTAATCTTAGGCTCAAACTTATCCTGTGTCACTTTGAGAATAGCCTCGATATTGTCTTTATAGAAACGGACAGTACCGGTTCTGGCTACGCCTGTAAGGTTCGGAGTGGCCTTGAACTTGAGAGTCTTTGTTTCTACTATAGCTGCAGGAGATGCCTCAGGAACAACTGTGAGCCAATCTTCACTGATTTCAGTCTCATAAACAACATTGGACTGAACCTTAACATCGAATTCCTCGCCTTGTCCGAGAACGGTAACAGAATTGCCGCCTGAAATGCTGATAAGCGGATCAAGTTCACCGCCGGCTGCAGACTGCACTACATAGACTGTCTTCCTGGAGTCCCCTGACTTGATAGTGATTTCTGCCTGACGCAGAGTTGCCAATGTACTTGGCTCGCAAGTCACTGTTATCTCTTTCTCCTCTTTAGCAGAACCTGAAGTCACGTCAAGTGAAATCCAGCTCTCAGAAGGGGTAAGAGTAAAGTCATAGTCTGAAGTCACAGTGAATTTGACAGGAGCAGTAGGAGTTCCTTCAAATGTCAGGATATCCCTTGAAGAAACGATTGTAGCATATACAGGATCTGTATCAGGAATCTCAACTCCGTCACCTTCTTTCACCATAATTATCTTAGGCTGATATTCATCAGACTCGATATCAGTCACTGAAAGACGTGCAGAACCTCCATTTCTGGTTGCAAGAGCACCATCGCCATTTGCCTGCCAGTTAGAAACACATCTGAAACGGAACTGGCAGTTGTCCATATTCTTCTTGATGGTCACTGTTGCATCAACCTGCACGTTAGTGGAACCGTCTGCATTCATTGCGTGAGTATAGACACAGTCCTTGACATCAGTTGCTGTCTTCGTATCCTGTGCCGGCTTCCAAGTTTCGCCGTCAAGATACTCGATAATCCAATACTTATGACCAGTAGCTGAAGTTCTCGCCTCGAACACAATTCTCATTTCTGAACCGGCCTTTACTGCACCGTAAGAATAGAACAGCCAATAGTCTCCTGGCCAAGGACCGGTACAACGCGGACTCGCATCACTTACGTCAAGTTTATACTTATTCGCATCATTTGTATTGGCAAGGTCAAAAGGTACATACTGTATATATCCAAGTCCCTCAATCGGTTCAAATTTACCTTCAGCCGCGAATGTCGCTGTAGTGAAATTGACCGGAGTCTTCCTAATCTGATATTTCACAGGATAGAATGACAACTCTTCGTCAATTCCGTTATCATCGAAGTTTACAGGAACGAGGTAAACGGTCTGACCGGTTCCGAGAATCGCATAACCGTAAGCCACGACTTTGTGCATATTGACAGCATCAATGTCAACGCCAGGGTTATACATTGTAACTGCATTCAACGTCGAGCCGACACGCAGTCCTTTGTTGATAAGAGTACCCTCAACTTTTACATATTCGATAGCTTCAGGCTTATAACCGGCAGCTGAAGATGTAATATCCTTTGACTCTGGGTAAACAACATCAGAATTCGAAAGTACAGTAACCTCATCGGAGGTAAATGTCTTGACTCCTGAAGTAACGCTGGCTGTACCGTTCATCGTGATCTTGTCCCCGACTTTAACATTGCCGACATTGCCGAGGATATACATACTCTGCGTTGCATCGGTTGCAATGAAACCGTCTGAAGCAAGAGCTACAACCTGCGTTTCTTTCACTTTGGCACGTGTGTCAGCATCAAGTCCGGCTATTCCGGCCAGATCATATTCATCCACACCTAGATAGGTATCACCTTTCTGATAGATGACAGTCGAAACCTGGTAATCACGTTTGTTGACGATTGTTATGGTTCCCTGACGCGGCGCCGCAAGAGCACCGTTCTTGACATTGTCGTCAACAGTCACGGTCACCTTTACAGTATTGGTTCCAGACTCCCTGTCAACGTGAATCCAGTCGGAATCAACGTCAACCATCCAATATGCGTCAGATGCAATCGTAAGCAACTGAGGCTCAGCATCTTTAGCTTCGAATGTCAAGCTGGATTCAGTAATCAATGCGCTTGGTTTCACATAGTCCTCTTCCTTACATCCTGTGAAAGGAGACGCCAGAAGGGCCACCGCGCAAAGTTTCAGTATATTGTTAAAAAGTTTCATAGAATCATTATTTTTCGTGTTCTGTTTTATTCAAACAAATATTGAAACAGACAGAACGTTAACTGAGACCGTCATTCCAGCCAGGATTCTGAGCCAGATTCATATTGAGTGCACGATCACCGCTTGGGATCGGATACAGATAGTCTCTGTTCTCATCAAAGGTTCTCTTCTCCTGCTTTGTTCTGTACATCTCTACGAAGCCTTTAGTCTCTTCGCTGAGCACGATACCGTTGGAATAAGGTACATAGCTTCCGTCAATCGTTATCTCCTGAATTTGAAGATACGTGAAATCATTTCCATATTGGCTCTTCACGTCATCAGGAACTTTTGCAGTATTGTACAGGTACAGGTCAGGCTTTCCGTCTCCAGTCAGATCGTATGCGCCAGGACCGCTAAAATACATACCGCGAAGCGGCTGTTCCCAGGCTTTTCCCTCTTTCCATCTGACGATGTCATTCCAACGTCTTCCCTCCAGAACCATTTCAATTGTACGTTCACGACGGATTTCGAGAAGTTGCGCGAGGTTTACAGGATTGCTCTTGACTAGATTAGGATATCCATATTCGTCAGAAGCAAGGTACTCGTCAACTGTGAGGCCGTCAAGAGTCAGATGAGGCATACCTACACGGTCACGGAGTTTGTTGATAGAATTGTCAACGTCTTCCTGTGTAAGGATATTAAGTTCAGCCTTAGCCTCCGCGAATATCAAATATGCTTCACCAAGACGATATACAGGGAGGTCATTGAATGACATAGATGCACGTTCCGCTGTGGTGTAGGACGCATCCATAACGAATTTCTCAAGTTGGAATCCCGTTGCCGTCATTGCAACATCAGGTCCATAGGATGTCGTTTTCGCTGAAACTCTGACAAAGTCTGGAAGCCTCATCACCATTCCGAGACGAGGATCACGATCTGCGACCTCCTCGATAAACGGCTTTGTTTCCCAGCCTTCCTGGTCAGAATATCTTGAACCGTCCTTCATAAGGAAACTGTCAACGAACTTCTTGGAAAATCCAGGGTTTCCTCCGGTATTCATTATCACATAACCGGTTGCATTATGGTAACAGATTGACTCCTCGAATCTGAGCGCTAGTATGTACTCATTCGGATCGGCGTCAGCCTCTCTGAACAGTTCGTGATAATCTGAAGCAAGAGAATACTTGCCGCTGTTCATCACCTGTTCGGCAGCCTGATAAGCGTATGTAAGATACTCATTAGGAGTATGTCCGTCGAGATCCAGTCCGTGATATTTTCTGAAAGTTCCCTCATACAGACAGAACTGAGCCTTCAACATAAGCGCAGCCCATTTGTTGACTCTGTATGTACTTACATCAGAAGGAAGATTTTCGATTGCATAATCTATGTCCTCCAGCATATGTGACATAACCAGTTCTCTGGAATCTCTGGCTTTATAGAGAGCGGAATCCTGAGAACCCAACTCCTTGTCATACCAAGGCACGTCACCGAATCTCATAACCTTGCTGAAATAGAACTGTGCACGGAAGAACTTTGCAAGTCCTTCATACTGTTTTGCCACAGCCTCATCGGTACACTGATTGATATGACCGAGCATTGTATTGATCTTGCGGAGCTGCCCCCAAGACCATCCGCTTGTACCTGCTGTCTGAGGCACTTCACGGGCGGTACCGCCCAGCAATTCATCTGAAATAGTTCCTTTCTCGAAAACTATGTCAGACTGCTCATCATACGGGGTTTTGTCAAACAGATTGTCATAGAAAGAGTTCGAAAACAGTTTCAAATCTGTTTCTGTACGGAAATATGTTTCCGGAACAAGCTTGTCCTTAGGTGTTTTCTCGAGAAAATTATCGCAAGATGTCACCCCAAGGGCAATCGCCATAATAGGTAATATATATCTTTTCATTATAGTCTCCCTGTATTAGAATGTAATGTCAATACCGAACATCAAAGTTTTCTGCCAAGGATAAGCTACAGCATCTTTAGCATCGCTGTTCGTATAAATACCGTTGCTTGAAGTTGTGGTAACTCTACGATATGCTGACTCAGGATCAAGGTACTTCGTGTATTTCTTGATCGGAGACCAGTATGCCAGATTTTCACCGGTGAAATAGAAACGAACTTTCTCAAGACAAATCTTCTTGGTCAGATGCTGAGGTATGGTATAACCAACAGTCAAGTTCTTGAATCTGAGGTATCTGACATTCTGGATATAACGGCTGTTCACAGGAGCGAGCTCACCTCCGGTTGAAGAGTAGCAACGCGCTCTAGGGAAATATGTATTAGGGTTTTCTTCTGACCATACAGTCTTGATGAAGTCCCTAGGCATAAATGCCGTATAATAAGCATACGAATAAGAGCCCCAGAATGCGATGTTCATTCCTGAAGGATACCAGTAGTGAGTACCAGTTCCCTGGAAGAATGCATTGACGTCGAAGCCCATCCAGTCAAATGCAAGGGTGAATCCATACTGCATGCTCGGAAGAGAGTTACCGAGAATCTTACGGTCACCAGGATCATCTGCAGTGTTCTTACCAAGAGTAATCTTGTTGATGCCGTTTGTTCCTTCTTGCTTGTTGTCCAAATCCACATAACGGAGGTCACCCGCAAGGAATCCGCCCTGCATACGGGAGGTTCCGATGTATGTCAAAGCATCGCAGACATTTTCCTGATAATACTTTGCCTCGTCGTCAGTAGCGAAGAGTCCGTCAACAACAAATCCCCAGATATCACCGATACGCTGTCCTACATAGTAATCGGCAAGGTTCTTTGTAGGGTTGTTTGCATATCTTGTAATGTGAGAATCATAATCACTGAGAGATGCGCGTACACTGTAGTTGAATGGCTTTCCGGCAAGTTTGAATGAATCTCTCCAACCTAATGAAAGTTCATATCCGCGAGTTCTCAAGTCAGCTGAGTTCTCCTTAGGAGCGTCAGCACCATAGACACTTGGAAGGGCATTTCCCTGGACAAGCATATTCTTGGTATCACGGATATAACCTTCTGCCGTAAACTCAAGTCTGCTGTTGAGAAGAGAAGCGTCAATACCGATGTTGTACTGCTGAGTGGTCTCCCAAGTCAATTCTGATGAGTTAGGAGCCGAAATCGCAGAATATTTTGCATTGGTAGAGCCCTCACCGAAGGTGAACGCGCTGAATGTCTTCTGCGAGATGGTTCTCATATAAGCGTAGTCAGATACATTCTGGTTACCGAGTGAACCGAAGGATGCACGCAACTTAAGGTTATTGACGATATCCTTTGCAGGTTCGAAGAAATTCTCCTCAGAAATACGCCAACCAGCTGAAACTGAAGGGAACAAACCCCAACGGTGACCTTTTGCAAAACGTGAAGAACCGTCATAACGGCCTGATGCCTCGAAGAGGTAACGTCCCTTGTAGTCATAGTTCAAACGGGCGAAAAAACCGGCAAGAGCATATTCGCTCTGACCGCCAGTAAGTTCAGTGATGATTGCGCCCTCGTCATTTGTAGCGATAAGGCTGAAATCGTTCAAATCATCATCAGAAATATTCTGTGCTGATGCGGTAACATTCTTATAATGATAAGTCTCCACATTGAAACCTGCCATTATTTTCAAATTGTGAGCATCCTTGAATGTATTCTCGTATGTGCCGAACACGTTGCCTGTATAGTAATCATAGCGCCTTGTACGCTCTTCGAGCTGATTCAAGCCGGCACCAGTAGTATAAGCACCGGTAACACCAGGACGAACGCCATAAGGGATATTGACCGTTCTGTGCATTTCGCTGCGGTTAACACGCCTGTATGTAAAGTTGGCGGTGATATTGAAATGATCAACAGGACGGATTACGAGTTCTGTAGTATTGGTGAAGTTGAACTTCTTGTCATAGTTCTTGTGCTTGCCCATAGCGAACACAATCTGACGGCCGTTCGCCACATTGTAGCTACCTCCGACAATCAGCGGGTTGTTGTAAAGACCTGTTCCGTCAGGGTTGAACAGCGGGAATGACGCAGGTGTATGACGCAAATTTCTGAACACGTCCTGAATATCACCTACTCCAATCCACGAATAATTTGAATTGTAGAACGCAGTGTTGTTGGACAATGACATCCACTTGTTCAATTTGGCGTCAATCTTAGAACGGAGATTATACTTCTGATAAACATCAGGCTCAGTACTCTTCATAATACCTGTCTGACGGTCATAACCGCCCGAAACGAAGTATTTGATATTCTTGTTGCCACCGCTGATGGAGATACTGTGCTGCTGAACAGGGTGCTTGTCACGGAACATCTCGTGATACCAGTCAGTATTGCAATAGTAAACCCACTGCTCTTTTCCGTTACGTACATCTTTCACTACCCAAGGACGATCCGGATTTTCAGTCTTGTCATTGACACGGGCAAGAAGTTCCATCATATCGTGCTCTGTATAGCCCGTATATGGGGTACCTGCAGCCTGTGTTTTCCAGAATGTGTCCAAAGTAAGAACTGACCAGTAACCTCTGTCCTCATAATCTGTAGAGGTAGTAGGCTCTTCCCAGCCGAACTTGCCGCTGTAACGGATTTTTGCCTTGCCATCGTCAGAACTACCGTTCTTTGTGGTGACAAGAATAACACCGTACGCAGCTCGTGCACCATATACTGCGGCAGCCGCTGCATCCTTGATGACAGAAATGCTGGCCACATCGTTAGGATTGACATCCTCCAAATCTCCGATTGCACCGTCGATGAGGACGATAGGATCAGCTTCATTGATAGAGGTGAATCCACGGATATTCAGTTTACCTGAACTTCCAGGGTTACCGGACTGAGTGGTAATGTTAAGTCCCGGAACCGAACCTTGCAACATTGTGACAAGGTTGTGTGATGAACGGTCCTTGAGGGCTTTGTCATCAACAACTGAGATGGCTCCTGTCAAGTTCACTTTTTTCTGAGTACCGTAACCTACGACGACTGTCTCGTTCAAGGTCATATTGTCCTCTTCAAGTGTAACATTTACAGTAGCCTTTGCAGCCGGCACAGTCACCTTTCTGGTCAAATAACCCAAAGATGACACCTCCAGAACTACATCTCCTGAAGGAACCGACAGTGAGAAACTACCGTCCACGTCTGTAGTCGTACCGACAGTTGTGCCGGAAATCATTACAGCCGCTCCGATAAGAGGTTGCTGCTGGTTATCCAGGATTTTTCCTGAAACCGTCCTATTCTGAGCAAATGCAGCCACGTTGGTCAGCAGTGCTATCAGAAGAGTCACAGCAAGTGTTTTAAAGACTCTCATAAAATTGGTTTTTTGGTTTGTATTTAAATGGTATAATTTTCAATCAGTATCCGGTTAACATCGTGATTCAGATCAATACTCGGCGAGCTGGGCGTCAGTCAGAGTATCGAACTGTTTAGGCCTTGCCATTTTCTCCGTATATACGTTTCCGAATTCATCTATCACCTTGATGGTAAGATCCACATTAGCATCGCTTGCCGTCACCGTAAAGAAATGCGGCATTGAGCTCTCTGTAATGAATGACGGAGTATCTTTCAGATTGGCCTTATTGAATCTCTTGACAGACAGAGCCTTAATATGAAGAGGGTCATACCCTACGCTCTTCGTGTACGACAACTCGTTTCCGGACTCGTCCGTGACGGACAATTTCCAGTTTGAGTTCCAGTTCCAGATATTTATCAGGACCTTGTTGTTCGAATTCTTAGGATAGGCCGCAGTGTATCTCGCAAATGACGCAAGCAGAGAGGCTTTCGTTTCATCAGTTATCGCCCTGGAGTCATTGTACAACTTGGAAATGTCATCAAAAGAGAATGAAACATTGTTCAAGTCGTATGAGCGGAACTGATAGTCCTCGGTCTTGGCAGTAGCCTTATATTTCCATTTTATATCAGTACCGGTGATATTCCAGATGCTGTATCCGCCCGGAGCACCGTCAAGACTGACATACACGTTCTTGGTAAGAGAACCGGACCACCACCAGGAAGCACAGACAGAGCCGGCATTGTGCTCATAAATGCTTGAACCTCCTGTCAAACTCTTGGTCTCTGCCGGATTCGCATTGAATATAGTATGAGTATGGCCCGTGACGAAGTTGACCTTGTAGTCCTTGACAAGATTCATCACTGCAACTCTGGTTGATTCGTTATTGTCCCACTTGAAAGTATTCGTACCGTTAGGATAGAAAATCTGAGCGTGGGTTATAATAATAAGAGGTGTGGTTTTTGGTACATACGAAAGATCCTTCTCGAGCCAGTCAATCTGCTCCTGCGTAAATCTTTTGACGTAATTTCTGCTGGCAGTACCGTCGTATTGGCTACAGTCAATATCATCCAGGACAACATAATGAATCTTGCCGATATTGAAAGAATAGTAGTTCGGAGCAATATCCGTCGTGTATTCGAATTTCGCATCGAAATTGCTCTTGACCGCCAGCATATCGTTGTCGTGGTTGCCCATTGTATGATAAATCAATATGCCCGACACACGGCTGTTGATATCCTGAAGATACTGCGGGAACTCATAACTATTTGAACGCCAATACAAATCCCAGGTCATATCACCCAATGTAATCGCATACATCTTTTGAGACTTATGGCTGTCCATATAGGTATTGAGGTCATTTGTAAATGCAGTAAACTGAGTTCTGTCATCAGTCCTGTTTGCCAAGTGCATATCGCCAAGGAAAAAGACTGTGTAGTTTTCCTGGTCGCCGACTTTATTGAGAGTGAAATCGACTCTTTCCGCAACGGTGGCACTCTTCTTCAATGCAGTATGAATTATCGGAAGAATACCGTTGTTAAGCGGTTCGTAACCGGACGGAACAGTCATAAAGACATATCCGTTCTTCTTCTGCGATTTCAACTGATATACGCCCTTGCTGTCTGTTTTCACAACTTCATATCCGTCAGAAATGACGACTCCGCTGACAGCCTCACCATCACAAGACACCTTTCCATACACCGTACTTCCGGATTCCGGTTCTACTCCACCTCCGGTAATCGTCACCGTAGTGGACCCCATCAGTTTGCTTTTGCTTCCCCTCTGAATATAAACATCATAAGAGCCCGAAGTCAATCCGCTGAACAATTCTACAGTGAACGACTTCTTTTCATTCAGTGATAAAATATTGCAGGAGTGCTGCGCTTTTGAGACATCTTCGAAGACAACTTTATCTGTCAATTTCGGAGCTTTACTAAACTGAATTCTGAAATCCAATGTTGATGCGCCGTCTTCGATGCTCAGTTCAGCCGGAACGCTGAACATCACGTCAAATTTACCGGAATCTTCATTATTGTCCTTTTTGCAGGAAACCAATAATACGCTGCCTACCATAATAGCCACAGACAGCAATATCGTAAGTCTTTTCAATTCTAAAACGTTTTTCATTTTAAGACAAGTTTCGTTTCGAAAGCAAAATTAGCAATTCTCTTTCAAAAACAAAATAAATTTTGAATCAAAAAGATTAAAAAAACGGCTACAAATGTATCACAAAAGACTACTACAATAACTTCATCAAACATTACCCAAGAACGAATAACGCAATCGCCGTTTCATAGAGAGCGGAAAACGGGGTTCGAACCCGCGACCTTCGGCTTGGGAAGCCAACGCTCTACCAACTGAGCTATTTCCGCATTTTTCCGCATTACAAGCGGACAAGTCTCGCAAAGATAGACATTTTCTGTCTAGTTCACAAAATCTGACGGATTTTTTATCTCGAGACGTATAAGGAGAGCGGGGACTAATCATTAAAGAATCGTAAACAATACCACCGATAATATCGATATAAAAATCGTACGCGTTGTTTTTATGATTTCGATATGATTGTCCTGCGACATAGATT
>CAVENC010000002.1:13447-35060 GCA_963617065.1 Butyricicoccaceae bacterium | reverse complement strand
CCTATGAATCCAGATTTTCAAATTTTCAACTCCGAAATGCCTGAAGTTTCATTAAGGAAGTGCTCTCGGACAAAAAATAGAGCCACTCGCCACAAATCAGGCAGAAGCTCACTGACGACGATTGCATTTGCCTGCATTCTTCTTATTACTGTCTCCCCTGCCTGCAGAAGAATCGACACGGAAAGCGAAGCTGAAAAAGGAACAGGAACACTGAGAATCCATTTCTCGGAGAATTCTTATAAACAGACACGCGCGAATGACGAAGAGTTTCCAGACACATCCGCATTCATCCTCAACGTCACCGATTCAAAAGGCAAGGTAATATACAGCGGCACATTCGGCGACTCTCCTGAAAATATGATTGTTTCACAAGGCACATACAACATATCCGCAAGATCCGGAGAATTTATAAAACCGGCATTCGCCTCACCGCTATATGGCGACGACCAATGCGTCACGGTGACATCACAGAATGTAGCTGACGTCTATCTGATATGCGAACAGTTGAATTCCGGAATACAGTTGAAAGTAGCATCCGACTTTCTCACATCATATCCTAACGGAGTTCTGTTTCTCAAGTCCGCTGACGGAAAATTGATGTATGCGTTCAAGGAGAAGCGCATTGCATATTTTAATCCCGGCAACGTATCATTAATCCTTAATGACAACGGTTCAGATAAGACTCTTTTCACCAGAACATTGAAAGCCAGACAGATACTAACTGTCAGCATATCCGCTCCGGCAAGCCAGACAAGTTCAAAATCAGGAGTCATACACGTTGACGTGGACACTTCGAGAGTATGGCTGAATGAAGACTACACAATAAACGGCAGTTCCGACAGCGGTTCATCCTCCGGCGACTCTTACAAAAATGCCTTGAGCGTATCTCAAGCCAAATCAGAAATCGGCGCCGAAGATATATGGGTTTACGGATACATTGTAGGAGGAGATATGACTTCTTCGTCAATTTCATTCGACGAGCCGTTTTCATCCAACACCAACATAGCGATAGCCGGACGCACGACTGTCTCTGACAAAGAGTCTTGTCTATCGGTCAGCTTACCTAAAGGCAGCATCCGGGACGCACTCAACCTTTCCGACAATCCTGAAAACTTGAAAAAGAAAGTATATCTCAAGGGAGACATAGTAGAATCTTACTTCGGAATTCCCGGAGTCAAGAACATCTCGGATTATGTTCTTGATTAGCAAACGCGTAGTCTTAGATACGGCTCTCAGTTCTTCTACACTATTCTGATCTTGGCATACTTGAGCAGCAGAATTTTCTCTCCGGCCTCGTCGAAAAGAATTTTCGCCTTCAGGTCAGCATTGCCGCCTGAAATTTCCTTGACAACGCCGTAGCCGAATCTGTTGTGTTCGACACGTTGTCCGACCTTGATTTCCAGAACGGACACTGCCGGGAAATCAGAATCCGGAGTCCTCGGCATCGACGGCCTTGGCGACGCAGCTCCGTGCTGCGCAGATACAGGTCTCAACGGCCTACCTGTAACACTGGACTTAGGGACAGTTCTCTCGACCTTGACTTCGCCTGAGGTCCCGTAATGATTAAACGACCTTGTTCCCCGATTGGACTGATTACCGGAAGAACTGCCATATCCACCGGATCTTCCGGAGTCATTTCTGTAACTTCCGCCGTATCCGGAGAAATCTCTTTTACCGAACTTGAAGCCGAATCCGCCGAAACTGTTGTCCGACTCCTGGACTTCGTCATCCCGCAAAGGATTGTCGATATATTTCGGGTCAATTTCCTTGACAAATCTGCTCGGGGAATTCTGCTCGTGCTTGCCGTTGCGCATTCTAGTAGTGGCAAACGACAGATTCACAGCAACTTTCGCCCTTGTCAAAGCCACATAGAACAGCCTTCGTTCCTCTTCTATCTGAGACGGGTCGGAGAACATACCGCCTGACGGAAAGATATTCTCTTCCATTCCTGCGACATAGACGTACGGAAATTCAAGACCTTTTGAAGAATGCACAGTCATCAGAGTAATTTTGTTGGAAGCATCTTCATCAGCCATATCGACAGCACTCAGCAATGAAATATCCTCCAGGAAGTCATTCAGCGTAACAACCGGCAATTCTCCTTCCGCGATAGAATCCACATCCTCTATATCACTGTCCGCCAGAAGTTCCTCGCGATACTGGTTCTGTCTGTCTTCCACAAAGCCTTTCACACTGTTGAGCAATTCTTCGACATTTGCAGCACGCGACTGGCTTTCGACCGAATTGTCCAGTTTGAACATTGCAAGCAGACCGCAACGGGCAGACAAATGATTTGCAACAGAGAAAGCATCTTCTTTGTCAAGGACAGCATTGCATTCCGCTATCATATTATGGAATTCCATAATCTTGCCCAGGGTACCGGATTTAATGCCGGAAGCCTCAAGAATTTCAGGCGTACAAGCTGCGAACAAAGACAATCCCTTTTCGTGTGCGGCATTGACCAGCAGGCCTTCCGATGTCGCGCCTATTCCTCTTGCCGGCACATTAAGCACTCTGCGGAAAGACTCGTCATCATTCGGATTGACGGCGAGTTTCAGATATGCCATCATATCCTTAACCTCAGCCCTGTCAAAGAATGAATTGCCGGAATAAATGCAGTACGGCAGATTTCTTTTTCTGAGCGCCTCCTCAAGAGCCCTGGACTGGGAATTGGTCCTGTACAATATCGCAAAGTCCTGATACTGACAATGTTCCTTACCCATAATGCTGACAATTGAAGAAGCTATAAGCACCGCCTCCTCCTGCTCCGTATAGGCTTTTATCAGATGTATCTTGTCACCTTCCGGCCCCTTCGAGAAACAAGTCTTCGGTATTCTTGACGAATTCTTCTCAATTACGGAATTTGCCGCATCGACTATTGTCTGCGTAGATCTGTAATTCTGCTCCAGACGGAAGATTTTGCACTCCGGATAATCTTTCCTGAAATTAAGTATATTCTCAATCTTGGCCCCGCGGAACGCATATATGGACTGCGAGTCGTCACCCACCACACAGATATTCTTGTGGAATTGACTCAATTTCCTGAGTATGAGATACTGTGACAAGTTGGTATCTTGATACTCATCTACCATTATGTAGTCAAATCTTGACGCGATGGATGTCAAAGCCTCCGGCGACGAATGCAGCAAGATATTCATATTCAGCAGAATATCGTCAAAGTCCATCACTCCTGCCTGCTTGCATTTCGAAGCATAAAGCGCATAGATGTTGCATATCTCCGGCTTCTTGGCGTGTGTGTCGTTTATAATCGCCTGATCATTGCGCTTGTACGCCTCGGGAGTCACCAGATTGTTCTTCGCCTTAGAAATACGGTCGAGCACATCCTTAGGCTTATAGACCTTGTCGTCAAGTTTCATTTCCTTGAGGCAAGTCTTTATTGCGCTGATGGAATCACTCGTATCGTAAATCGTGAACCCGGAAGGATATCCCAACTGTTCCGCGAACTCTCTGAGAAATCTTATGAATACCGAATGGAAAGTGCCCATATAAAGCCTGCGAGCCTTCCTTTCCCCCACCATTGCGGCAATTCTTTCTTTCATTTCCGCCGCGGCTTTCTTTGTAAACGTCAACGCCAGAATCCTGTCAGGTTCACCTCCGTTTTCCAGGATATAGGCGATCCTCCCCGTCAGCACTCTCGTTTTTCCCGCTCCTGCGCCAGCAACTATCAACACCGGCCCCTCTGTCTGGCTCACAGCAGCTTTCTGCTGCACATCAAGCCCCTCTAGTATAGCACTTTTGTTTTCCATAATAAGGCGAAATTACGAAAAAAATCAGTATATTCGCGCCGGAAATCCGAAATACTATTAAAGGTTACCTATAATGTCAAACAACATCGATTTGAAAGAAGGGCTGAACATTCCTATTTCAGGAGCTGCGGCCCAGAAGACTAGAAAGACGATCGTACCTGACGTTATCGCTGTTAAACCGACTGACTTCAAAGGCCTTACACCAAGGCTTCTCGTCAAGGAAGGCGATAAGGTACTGGCAGGTTCACCTGTTCTAGCCGACAAAAAGAATCCTGACATTCTTTTCACATCTCCAGTCAGTGGAACAGTGACCGAAATCGTCAGGGGAGAGAAGAGGAAGTTGCTTGAGGTAAGGATCAAGGCTGACGCACAGCAGGAATTCGTTGATTTCGGCACAAAGAAGCCATCAGAGATGACTGCCGCCGAGATTAAAGAAGCACTCCTCCAGAGCGGTCTCTGGCCTTCTCTTATCCAAAGGCCTTACGGCATACTCGCCGACCCTAATTTAACTCCAAAAGCCATTTTCGTATCAGCATTCGCTACTGCACCGCTTGCAGCCGTTCCTGAATTCGCATTCAAGGATGAGATTGCAAACATCCAGACCGGCGTGAATGCTCTTGCAAAACTTACAGAAGGAGGAATTCATTTTTCTCTGAGCAGCGACAACTACGCAGGCACACCGTTGCACAAAGTTGAGAACGTCATCCAGCACGTATTCAGCGGAAAGCACCCTGCAGGTAACGTTGGCGTACAGATCAGCCACATCTCCCCTATCGCAAAGGGCGACACTGTGTGGACTGTTTCACTGCTTATGCTTGCAGCCATCGGCAAACTGTTCAACACAGGCAAGTACAATATGGCGCGCAAGGTTGCCGTAACAGGTCCTGTAGCCATTGAGCCGGCTTATGTTGACGCACTTCCAGGTATCTGTATGAAAGACCTCAAAGAATTCTATGACAATTCCGCAAATGATGTAAGATTCGTAAGCGGAGACGTCCTTACCGGCGAAAATGTCGGCGAGAACGGATTCCTGGGATTCTTCGACAATCAGGTCTCACTCCTTCACGAAGGAACTGAGAGAGAAGTTCTCGGTTGGGCTAAGCCGTTCAGATTCGGCAAGTTCAGCTCTACCCGCACATACTTCTCCTGGCTCTGTCCGAACAAGACATACAATATGGACACGAACACCAACGGTGGCCCTCGTGCATTCGTAATGTCAGATGTTTACAAGAAAGTGCTTCCTATGGACATCTTCCCTGTCTATCTCATCAAGGCTTGCCTTGCAGGAGACATAGACAAGATGGAACAGTTCGGAATCTATGAAGTGCTTCCTGAAGACTTTGCTCTTTGCGAATATGTAGATCCGTCAAAGAACGACATCCAGTCCATCATTGAGAAAGGCATTGACCTTATGATTAAGGAAATGGCATAAATTAATGGAAGTTATGGAAGAATCAAAAAATACACAGCAGCCAGGCCTTTTCGAAAGGGGTGGCAAACTTGGATTCCTTCACTCCAGCGTTGATGCTTTCGACACTTTCCTCCGCGTACCGGGAACGGTTACAAAAAGAGGAGCTCACGTCAGAGACATCGTTGACTTGAAGAGAATTATGATAATCGTGGTTGTAGCGCTCATTCCTGCCGCACTCTTCGGAATGTGGAACGTTGGATACCAGCACTGCCTCGCCACGGGACAGACCTGGGGACTTTTCCAGAATTTCTGGTATGGATTCCTCAAGGTACTGCCTTTATATATTGTAGCATACGTAGTAGGTTTGGGCATCGAGTTCGCCTCTGCACAGATCAGAAATGAAGAAGTGAATGAAGGTTACCTGGTTTCAGGTATGCTTATTCCTCTTATCGTTCCTGTTGACGTTCCGCTTTGGATTCTCGCAATCGCAGTCGCTTTTGCAGTCCTTTTCGGAAAGGAAGTATTCGGCGGCACAGGTATGAACTTCTTGAACCCGGCTCTTCTTTGCCGTGCGTTCCTGTTCTTCGCTTATCCTAGCAAGATGTCAGGTTCAGACGTATGGGTATCACTGAAACACGGTGAAAGCCTTATCGACGGTGCAACCGGAGCTACTCCGCTCTCATTCGCATCTGAAGGCCTTGACGCAATGAACAACGCCGGCGTTCAGTACGGAATGTCAGCTTGGGATATGTTCGCCGGAATCATTCCTGGTTCAGTAGGTGAAACATCAGTCATAGCAATCCTTATCGGTGCAGTCATTCTGCTTTGGACTGGCGTGGCAAGTTGGAAGATTATGGTATCTTCAGTTGCCGGCGCACTCTTCGTAGGCTGGCTAGGCAACGCATTCGGCGCTACAGATGTTCCTGCATATTATCAGCTTCTTATGGGAGGTTTCGCATTCGGTACAGTCTTTATGGCTACTGACCCTGTGACATCAGCTCAGACAGAATGCGGAAAGTGGATCTACGGATTCCTCATCGGCGCGCTCTGCGTAGTTGTAAGACTGTTCAACCCTGGCTATGCCGAGGGTATGATGCTCGCAATCCTGCTGATGAACACCTTCGCACCGCTGATTGACCACTATGTGACTGACATCACTATCTCAAGAAGAGCCAAGAAAGTTAAAATCGCATAATATATATAATAGGTATGAATACTAACGGAAATATATATACAGTCATCTACACGACCATCGTCGTAGTAGTTGTAGCTGCGGTTCTTGCATTCGCTTCTGAGACTCTCAAACCAATCCAGGACGCCAATGTGAAGGCTGATGCGATAAGCCAGATGCTTACGGCAGCCAAGTTCTATGACAGAAGCGAACTTGAGAATATGAGCAACGACGAGATAATCGCCGCATACAAATCAAACATCAAGGAGTCCGTTATCGTCAACGCTGAAGGCAAGACAATCGGAAATCTTGACATTGACAAAGCTGAAATTTATACTACATCTCAGCTGAAAGCTCAGGACAGTTACGCCAAGAAAGGAAACACCGACAAGCTCGAACTTCCTGTTTTCGTTTTCGAGAAAGACGGCAAGAAAGTTACCGTCATTCCTTGCTACGGTGCAGGACTTTGGGGCGCAATCTGGGGATATGTCGCTCTCGACAGTGATTTGAAGACCATCGTCGGCGCATATTTCGACCACGCGAGCGAAACTCCTGGTCTTGGAGCAAAGATTAAGGATGATCCAAGCTTCAGAGCAGAATTCGAAGGCAAGCAGATTGATTACAACGATGCAGCCGCATTCGAAGTTGTCAAAGGCGGAGCAGATCCTGATGACGTAAACGCAGTTGACGCTATCACAGGTGCCTCCATCACAAGTAAGAAGCTCGGAGAATCTATGAACAACTGGTTTATGTCTTACAAATCATATCTGACATCTTCCGCTCCGAAGGCTGAGGAGTCTGTTCCAGTCGTATCAGATTCACTTGCAACATCTTGCGATTCACTTGCAGTTGCAGCTGAACCAACAGTTAAATAACGAGGAGGATTATAATGAACGCTAAATTGAAAGAAACGATATTGAATCCGATTTTCAAGGGCAATCCTGTAACCGTCCTTGTCCTCGGTATCTGTTCATCATTGGCTGTGACAGTACAGATGAAAGGCGCATTCGTAATGGGTCTTTCAGTGATGATTGTCACCGGTCTGTCAAGCTTTGTCGTATCGATGATGAGAAATTCCATTCCGAACCGTGTACGTATCATCGTACAGCTCGTTGTGGTATCACTTATGGTTATTCTTGTCGATCAGTTCCTCAAAGCATACGCTTACAGCATTGAAACCCAACTCTCCGTATATGTCGGACTTATCATTACGAACTGTATCGTGATGGGACGTATCGAGGCATTCGGATTGGGCAACAAACCTATTCCGTCACTTCTTGACGGTCTGGCAAACGGAGCAGGATACGCTATGATTCTTCTTGTAGTTGCATTCTTCCGCGAGCTGTTCGGTTCAGGAACTCTGTTCGGATTCAGAATCATCCCTGAGAGTTTCTACGCTGCCGGCTATATGAACAATGGTCTTGTGATATTGCCTCCTATGGCATTGATTCTCCTCGGCTGCATCGTCTGGATTCAGAGAAGCATCCAGAAAGATCTTCAGGAGAAATAACAACTAACACGCAAGCAATATGGAATATATAAGCTTATTCGTAAAGTCAATTTTTGTTGACAACATGATTTTTGCATACTTCCTCGGTATGTGTTCATACCTGGCAGTATCGAAAAACGTGAAGACAGCTTCCGGACTTGGTGTGGCTGTTATCTTTGTGCTCTTGGTCACATTGCCTATCAACTACCTCCTGAACACTTATGTGCTCAATCCTGGCGCATTGGCTTGGCTTAGTCCAAGTCTGGCAAGCGTTGACCTGAGTTTTCTCAGTTTCATCACTTTCATTGCAGTCATTGCGGCCATAACACAGTTGGTCGAGATGGTTGTCGAGAAATTCGCTCCTGCATTGTACTCTGAACTCGGAATTTTCCTTCCACTTATAGCCGTAAACTGTGCTATCCTCGGTGGTTCTCTGTTTATGCAGCAGAAAGACTTCGTCAACTTCGGTGAAGCTACAGTGTATGCGCTCGGTTCCGGTATCGGCTGGTTCCTCGCAATCGTCACACTCGCCGCAATCAGAGAGAAAATGTCATACTCGAATGTTCCTGCGCCTCTCAAAGGCATTGGCATAACATTCATCACTGTCGGTCTTATGGCTCTTGCATTCATGACATTTATGGGTATTGAACTTTAATTGAGGAGACTGAAAGATGAATGAAATTTTACTTACAATCATAGCCTCAGCGGTAACCATTACCGTTGTGACACTGATTTTGGTTGTACTTCTGCTTTGGGTCAAGACAAAACTTACCCCAAGCGGCACTGTACAGATAGACATCAATGGGGGCAAGACGACTTTGGATGTAACACCGGGCAACTCCCTTATGGCATCATTGGCAGAACAGAAGATTTTCCTTCCATCTGCCTGCGGCGGTAAGGCAAACTGCGGACAGTGCAAAGTCAGAGTGCTTGAAGGCGGCGGAAACATTCTGCCTACAGAGACCGGTTTCTTCAACAAGAAACAGATAAAGGACAACTGGAGACTCGGTTGCCAGGTAAAGGTCAAGGAGAATATCAAAATCGAAGTTCCTGAGTCTGTTCTCAGCGTCAAGAAAGTCGAGTGCGAGGTTATCTCCAACCACAACGTTGCAACCTTCATCAAAGAATTCACAGTCAAACTTCCTGCCGGTGTACATCTTGATTTCAAATCTGGAGAATATATCCAGATTGACATCCCTGAAGGAACTTTCAACTTCAGCGACATAGATGTTGATCCTGAGTACAAGGCAGACTGGGAGAGATACAAGTTCTTCGATCTCAAGTGCGTGAACCCTGTTGCGACAATGAGAGCATACTCTATGGCCTCTTATCCTGCAGAGGGCGACATCATCAAACTGAATGTCCGTATCGCAACTCCTCCGTTTGACAGGACAGCGCCTAAGGGAAGCAACATTCTCCTGCCTGTAAATCCAGGTATCGGTTCTTCATACATTTACACTCGCCATCCTGGTGACAAGGTTATGATTTCAGGACCGTTCGGAGAGTTCCTTCTTCCGGAGAATGATCCAGACTCACAGGAATACATATTTGTCGGCGGTGGTGCCGGTATGGCTCCGCTTAGAAGCCACATTATGCACTTGTTCAAGACTCTCAAGACAAAGAAGCAGGTTAACTTCTTCTACGGTGCACGTAGCTTGAAGGAAGCATTCTATCTTGAGGACTATGCAGAGATCGAGAAAGAGTTCCCTAACTTCCACTTCCATCTCGCACTTGACCGTCCGGATCCGGCAGCAGATGAGGCTGGAGTCAAATATGTTGCAGGCTTCGTTCACAATGTGATGTACGAAACTTACCTCAAGGCTCACGAGACTCCTGAGGACATCAAGTACTTTATGTGCGGACCTCCTATGATGGTCAAGTCTGTCAATACATTGCTTGACAGCCTTGGAGTACCTGTAGAGAACGTTCTTTACGACAACTTCGGCGGTTAATCGATAACCGTAAATATAAATGAAGAGGCCAATCCGAAAGGATTGGTCTCTTTCGTTTGTTTTTGAGCGGAGGTCGCTATCTCTTTTTGACAATTAGCAAGGAGATCAACGCGGTCAATCGCCTTAAGAAGCCACTTTAGCAGTAGTGGTAAAGTTAAAAACAAGCCTTAACATTTAAGAATCGTAAAAATTTGCATTTCTCGTACCACCTTTGTGGCAATTTTTCATTTTCGCGAAATACTTTTGTCGTCGAAAAACATCGACACAATGAAAACTAACGAAAATAAACATAAAGGTCGGCTAGCACCAATTCTTACCTTTAACTTACTAATCTATCATATCTCGGCCGTTCTGGCCCTAGCCTTGCTTATATTTTCGCCGACCTTTTATTCCTGCACAGAAACCAACCACTATATACCTGACACGACTCAGCTCAGCAACGAGCCGGTGCTTCACCAAATCACATTGAAATCAGATTTCGCCACTGCCGGTGCCATAGATGTATTCTTCTTTAATGCCGACCGTCTGAAAAGACTGGATTCATTCCAGAGATTCGAAGGCACAGAAATGAACACAATAGAAGCAGCTTCCAGAGAAGGAAACAAAATCATATCTGTAATAGCCAATTCGCCACTTTCTCTTGAAGAATATAGCGGTATCCAGAGCTATGACGACCTGAATCAGATATGTTGCAACTTGACGAAAGACTCCCCCGCCAGTCCTGTAATGTACGCAGAGACAACTGTCAGATCGGGTCACGAACACATCTGCAATATGACCTTGGAGCCACTGCTAGCAAAAATCAGCATCGGCACGATCTGTTGCGATTTCCATTCACGCCCGTATTCCGGCGAAAAATTGAAGAATGTCAGAATCTATCTGACAAACGTAAACGGCAGATACCCCGTCGGATGCGACGAGCTTGAAGTCCCGGAAGAGATTCTTAACTATGGCGGATTGAAACAAGAAGACATCGAAAAGATGCAGGACTCCAGGATGCTGGCATACGATATGACTGAGGACATAGGAGAGAACGTAGTACCTCTTGACATAGACCTGTATTGTTACCAGAACACGGTCAAGGAGGAATCCTTGGGAACACCATTCACAAAGCTCGTGATAGAAGGTGAACTACTCGGGGAAAAGACTTACTACCCCATCGAAATCAATCGTGGAGAATGGAGCGTCAACAGCGACAGCACCGGAGTCTGGAGGAATATCAACTACTGCTATGACATCACGATAACCAGACGAGGCGTATCTGAACCTGACATATCGATAAAGCCTACAGACATATCTTGCGTCCTATCCGTCAAGGACTGGACTGAAAAGGAAAGTCGGACTCTGAAATTCTAAAACCTATGGAACTCATTACCTTGAAATGCCACTCTAAAACATACCTGGCATCAGTTGCTCTTCTATCTCTCTACGCGGCAGTTTTACTTACAGGATGCAGCAAACATTCTGCGGACAATCTCGCGTGCGGCAGTTCTGCTGTTAGAGTCATTATAAATACGGGAGCCGGCAAGACAAAGACACTCGATCCGGACGAAACATTGATAAGTGATCTGAACATATTTCTGTTTGATGGAAAAGGCAGACTGGAGGAAGCCCGCTTCATCCAAAAGAAAGAACTATGCAGAACCGACAATGGTGTTGAATATGATTTCACGTGGTTGGCAGACATCGAATGTCAAGTATTCGCCTGTGCGAATTTCGGATTCAAAATGTCCGGCATAAATTCTTTGGATGACCTTGAAAATTTCAGATACCATCTCGCCTACCCCGACGAGTACAGCCGCGGAATACCGATGAGCGGCAAAAGTGAGAAAATTCTTGTGACTGAACAGACTGGACGAATTGACCTGAAACTCGAAAGAATGATGTCCAAGATATCCGTTTCAATCAACCGCACCAAACTGAACAAAGGCATAAGTTTCAATATCAAGGGCATAAGCATCGGGGGATGTCCCCGTTCCGCTAACGTGTTCAAATCCAGCAAAGCATTGAACAGCAACGATATTTTCACAAAAGGATTCAGCAAGAACTATATCGAGGCTGACGGCCTCAACATTGACAAGCAGCCTGGAATAAGCAAGGAAGTCTCAGTCTATATGCTGGAGAATATGCAGGGAGAAATACTGCCGAACGCCAAAGACGAGAAGGACAAGGTTTTGGACAGTCTTGATGCCGTGTCAAAAGTATGTTCTTACATTGAACTTCAGGCTGAATATAAATCTGATTCGCTGTACAGCGCAGCCGAGAATTATCTGATCTATCGGTTCTATCTTGGCGACAAACCGTCGAATTTCGATGTTGAAAGAAACTGTCATTATCATATCTCTGTAATTCCCGAAAAAGACGGTCTAAACGGAACAGGCTGGCGAATTGATAAAAGCAATCTGACAGCGTACGGAAGCACAGCCATCACAGTATATCCTGGCAAATACGTCTCAGGAAAGGTTGGTGATGATTTACATATATGGGCGGAAGTCCAGCCTGCCGAATCCAGGCTGACTTTCGGAAAAGAAGAACTGGAATACGACAAAGAGCGCGGTATATACGATTACACTATGGATGCAGACAACCGTGGAGTAACCTTGCACCTTAAAAATCCGGGGACAGGAATAATATACATAGAAGCCGGAGCGCCCGCCAACAGCGCAGAGATGGTATATGTCACCATAAATAAGTAATCTACAATAGCTTACAGCAGGAAGCTACGTGCAAAATACGAGCAGAATACTGCGATTCAGAGTTAAACAAGAATCCGTAATAGGCTAATCTATGAAACAACTGGAACTGATACTATGGATAATTCTCATCCTGCTGACAGGGTGCGGACGTATCGAGCCGACTGCGCAGAATCATTATGCTACGAAAGAGGTCAAATTCGGCGAGATTCGCACCAGAAGTTCAGATTCCGGAAGTCCCGGCCTGTCGAATCTGGACGGACTTACATTCAGTTTATCAGCATCTCTTGACAGCGAGGTCCCAAAAACAGACTATCTATGGAATATCAAGGTTTCGAATGAGAATGGATATTGGAAGAGCTCCAGGCCTATATATTGGATGAACGGCAATTCGATAACATTCTTTGCAATAGCGCCATACGTTGAAAATCAAGACATTATTCAACTGAACAGAGCAGGAGGTCCCCCGACATTTACCTACAGTCCTCCGGAGAATGCGGAAGAGCATCTGGACTTGATTGCATCATCTTGTACGAAAAGTGAAGGAACTGTGGATTTCGTATTTGACCATATACTGACGCAGTTGAGATTTACCATCGGCAGGACGTTTCAAACCGATGTCAAAATAAAAGAAATCCGGCTGAAAAACATCTCTGGCAAAGGTGAATATAATATGCAAAGTCATACGTGGACAGTCGCTCAGGAATATGGACAATATGCAATCACGGACGTGGGATTCACTATGGATGACAGTAAAAGTGCAGGAGACCTGATTTCCGGAACATATTTCTATTTTCCGCCACAGGTAATCACGAATCAGGAAGCCAGCATTGAAATAATCGCTGAATATGACGGGCAGGAAATATGCGGAACAATGTCATTGGTCAATAGTAGATGGGATGCAGGCACTATAAAAACATATTCAATTTCGTACGACGGGACTAGATTCAACGCTTCAATGCTTGAGAGCTTGAATGAATCAACCCGCATAGACATAGACGAACGGAATGAAACGACCGATTGATTTTATTATGCCTGATTTTCGAGGCAGTTTCGAAGTTTCTTAACCAAATAAAACTGAACATGAGAAAACTATTGATATTAAGCCTATTATGTTTTGCATTGGCCTGCAGAAAAGAAAAACAAGATTATGATATCTCGCCTATCAAGTTCACTGCTGGCATCTCATCTGCTGAAGACACTAAGACATCCATTGGGGAGCTTTCAGAAGATGGCTCTTATCCTGTGCTGTGGTCTGAAGGTGACAAAATCGCCATTGTGGCCGCATCGGCACCCGCAAACAGTTCTGTATATACTACTTCTGATGACTTGACGGACATTGCCGAATTTAATTATGACACCAATTATGACGGAAATTCCAGATTACCAAGAAACGGCGGCAAATGGTTCGCATTCTATCCGGCGCAATTGTACTCGTATTCTGACGGAAAACATTGTCTGAGCCTCAACAATGCGCAAGTATATAATACGGAAAGTTTCCAGTCCGACGCAATGCCAATGTTTGCCGTATCCGAGGACACGAACCTTCAATTCAAAAATCTATGCGGTGTGTTTAGAATCAGAATATGCTCCGCGGAAGCCTCCGCAATCCTGAAGGCGATAAGACTGTCGTCAGAGACCGTATCTTTCAGCGGAATGTTCTCACTGAACAATGAAAGCCACTCTATGGAATGGTGTCCTGACAACAATGAAAACGGAGATGCGAAGTCATTGACTCTTAACATTCCGGATGCAATCGAACTTTCCCCTACTCCTACGGATTTCCATATTGTTGTTCCGCCGATATTGATTCCGGACTTGATTATTGAATTACAGACTGTTATAGGAGATAGCACCAAGGCATTCAGATATAAAGTACCCGAAAGCATCAGCATTGAGCGTTCTCAGATAATCACGTTATCTGTTGACCTGACCCAGTTTACCGCTATAAACAACATAGATATCAAAATAGATGACACTGTACACGCATTGACCGGACTGTCATATAAATTCTCGACGTCTGAAAGAAGCATCAACGTTTTCAGAGAAGGAGGCACAGGGACTGTCGATATCGAAAGTTTCTGTCACAAAGAATTTGCTGACGGCAGTGTATCGGACGCGGAACTACCGACAGATTGTCTGTACAGCATTGACGGCGGAACATCGTGGTCTTCCGAGATACCCTCTATGTTCAGCAGTTTCAACATATCCGATGGCAAGATAATTTACGAGATCAAGCCGGACAGTAAGAATAATGACTGCCTAGTTCAACTCATTCAGAAAGAGAGCGGCAAATCCGTCATATTGCCGTTCAGGCAATCCTGCAATGCCATTATAATCACATATACGACGGACCCCGATGGCACTGACAGCCTGTTGTGCAACATCCTTGACAATAATGTCCGTTCAGTCATATTCAACGATGGAGAAGAACGCATTATTGAAGAAGCTAAAGGAAGCCGTAAGTTCAGAGCCACTTTACCTTCTCAAGAAATCAACAGCGTCATATATCGGCTTAAACCGGACGAGGAAATATCCCTTTACCAGCTATTTCACCCAAGTTCAAGTCCCCTGAAATACAGAGTAACATCCGCAGATCTCTCGCACCTGGATATGTCCAGGATAATAAGTTTCAAGAATCTTTTCTACAGCTGCCTCTATCTGGAGAAGTGCCTGCTTCCCGAAGATGATGAAGACTCAGCATTGGAAGATATGTCTATGATGTTCTATAATTGCCAGTCATTGACAGATATTGATCTTTCGACATTAAACACTTCCTCCGTGACCGATATGGGCGGAACGTTCAAGTATTGCAAAAATCTGAAATCAATAAATCTGAACGGAATCAGTACCGGGAATGTGTACAACTTTTCGTCTATGTTTTCCGATTGCAGAAACCTTTCTGCTATCGATGTGAGCGGATTTGACACACGCAATTCTATTTCCTTCGCCCAGATGTTCCAGAACTGCACCTCATTGAAGAAGATTGACGTCTCAGGATTCAATACAAATAAGGTCCGTTATATGTACGAGATGTTCAGAAGAACATCGGTAAACTATTTGGACCTGTCAAATTTCAATTTTGAGAATTCAGAAGATCTGAGTTTTATGTTTTACAGTTGCTACTACCTCAAGTCTATCGACATATCCGAGATTGTAGCGCCAAAACTGAAAAATACGCGCGAGATGTTTTCCAATACAGGCCTGGAAGCATTGAGCATAAGCAGATTCCAATGCGGGGACAACTGCAATATGTATGGGATGTTCAGCAACAATTCCTCGTTGAATACCGTCTCGCTTCCGGACTTCGATGCCAGCCGAGCCTCTGATATGTATGAACTGTTCTATATGTGCAGTTCGCTTACTGAACTTGACTGTTCCGGATTCAAGACTGACAGCGCAACCAATATGCAGTCTATGTTCGCGCACTGCATTAGGCTTGAAAAGCTGGACGTATCATCATTCAGCACGTCTAATGTAACCAATATGGCATCTATGTTTGCCAGCACAAAGGTAACAGGGTTGAACCTTTCGTCATTCGATACTCATAACGTGACAAATATGGCAAGTATGTTCAGCAGTTGCCAATATATCACAGCACTGGACCTCTCCTCGTTCAACGTCGAGAAAGTCACTGATATGAGCGTTATGTTCGGATATTGCGTCAGATTGACTGACCTGAACATCACTAATTTCTATACTCCGTCGCTGCAATCGACCTACAAGATGTTCAGCGAATGCGAAAAGCTCCTGACTCTTGATTTGTCAAAATTGTGTACAGACAACGTGACCGATATGGCAAGAATGTTCGAAAAATGCAGGACACTGACGTCTGTTGACGTCTCCCATTTAAGTGGCGCATCGCTTGAAAAAGCCGGAAGTATGTTTTCAGGATGCTGGTGCATTACGGATCTCAACCTGCAGAATCTCAGTCTTTCCAAAATAAAGCAGACAAGCAGTTCCAGTACCAAAGACAACGGACTCGAATATATGTTCAACGAATGCCGAAGCCTGAGAACCGTCTATATGGATATGAGAAATTCAGCCGAATCATTCAGCGCAATCAATATGTTCTCAGGAACTTATGATGAGCATACATTATATGTCAAGGACGGCATAATCAACGACAGTGTCAAAGCGGTTCTGCCTGACAATTGGTCTGTCGCCTCGTTTTAGAGCTGATTTGAGATTTGTCGTCTTCGCCATTAGATCGGCTCTCCCAATATAAACTATTTTCCAAATCTGCAATTGATATGTTAGCCATATTCACCGGTAAGATTTCTCTTTTCTTCACCAAATTACCTGTCATCAGGCATCTTTTTGCGCGCAGGCCAGCATCAGATTCGCATATATGCAAACCCATATATTTCCGAAATTACTATGATATTTGCAGACAAGCTTTCAGTTTGATTGTAACCTCAATTTTCAGTCTGATGCTTCTTTGCCAATTCCTATGCAGTTGTTCTGCGGAGAGGTATGAGCAACTCGACAAAAAGCCATACGAAAGGGATACAAATTCTAATGAAATTGATAATGATATTGATGACGGAATTATCTGCCGAATCTCGGACTGGAATCAAATTACAAAGGTAGAACTTGGAAATTGGGAGTCTGTTTCATCTTGTCCAGTTTTGTGGAACAGCGGAGACAGGATAGCGATATTGTGCGATGACGGCACACGCTCATCTTACATAACCGAAAGCGACAAGACTCAGGAGGCAAGATTCCGTTACAATAATAACTTACAGGATAACAGCCGTTTATCCATATCAGATAGGTATCTGTCATTATACCCGTATGAGGCCTGGGATACGGACGGAACCATACTTATCCCTTCAACCCAGACCTTCGAACCGACTTCAGGTAACAGGTTATTCTTCCCTATGGTTGCAATCGGCAACAGCACAAGAAGTCTCGAGTTTTCAGGAATATGTGGAATACTCCGGCTCAAATGTCTAACATCATCTGGCGCTACGGCATCAGAGACTGAGTCTGAAACTGAGACTGGGACTGAAGCCTCAAAGACTGATTGCCTTATAACTGATAGGGCTGAAACTGCCGTCAACGGATCTGCAACAGACATTGCGTCATACAATATAAAGCCAACAGGTGTAGCGTCCGATATCACGGTAAAAGAGGTATCGATATATGCGAAACAGAACATCGGAAACGTAAAACTGCATTATTCCGATTATTTGGACGATTACGCATTAGCGAATGCTGTCAATTCTGACTATAATCATTCCGCTAACGCTAATGACACAATAAATACTGCCTCAAAGGTCGCAAATGCCGAAAATGCGGAGAAGTACCGAGATAGAATTATGCTTTCAGACAACGCCACAGCGACGAATGTGATACAACTGGAATTGCCAATCGAAACGACTCTGACAAAAGACGGCACGGATTTTCTGTTCACTGTCAAACCAGGCGAATATGACGGCGTAAAATTTCAGTTGGCATTGTCTGATGGAAGATTCCTAATCTATCCAGTACCGGAGTGTATTACTATCTGTAAAAATGTTATGACCACATATACCATACCGGCCGAAGCTTTCTTCCCGTCAGATAAGTCAGTTCAGGAACTCGGACTTGCAGACAAGAATCTCATATCGCTTGACTACACGTTCTCACTCTCCGAGGTCGAAACAGAAGGGACTTCAGAGAGCGATGCCAATCTTGAGACCGGGAGCACTCTTGGAATCGAGGATACTACAGAAGCCGACAGCACTTTGGCAACCGATAACACGTCGAAAGACGATAATACTTCGAAAAACGAGTTTACCGTCAACTCTGGGAAGTTTACGGTCAACAGTTATCGCAGTTATACGTTCAGTGGTGGCACGCAGTGGCTGTCAGGTGTCGATATGAACGCTGACTTCAGCACTGACGGAGGGATCACCTTCAGCAACACCTTACCTACCGCACTTGCAGAGTTCTCGATAAACAGCACCTTCTCCAGCCTCTCTTCCAAAGCCAGAGCCAGAGCCGCGACAAACAGCTGTTCGAGAAACAACACGCCTGCGGGAAGTCTGGCAAATACGGCCAAACTGAATTCCCAAAAAGCCAACAAACAAAGTTCAATCGGAGAAAGGCATAAAAATATAAAACTCACAAAGTTAGGTCGATTCTCGGAGAATAACGAATCAACCGTATCAGGACAATCGGCCCAAACAGGACTCTACGAAATCACGTACACCCTTTCCGAAGAAGCCGACTCGTGCGTAGTTCGATTGACGCAAAGAGTCAGCGGCAAGAACATAACTATCACCCTCCGATGAAGGTAACTCTCAGATGAAGGCAACGCTCCGATAAAGGTAAGCCTCCGATAAAAGACGACTTGTTTTTCTGATTTTCAAGTTGGGGCAAGTTGGCCCAAGTTGTTCCAAGTTGGGACGGGTTGATTCTAGTTGGACTATTTTGCCCACTTGTCGGGCAGGAGGTCGCGAAGCACCTCGCGATTATTCTCGTTGTCTGGGATCCGGACAAGGTAAGCCTTAGATGAAATACGTCTTTTAAGGCGTCCCATCAACCGATACCTTTGCATCAAAAGACATAGTCATGATGACAAAGGAAGAAATCGCCAGGACAGTTGCGTACTGCGATGGAAACAAGATAAGCTACAAGCAACGCTTGTCGGAACAGGGTGGTCAAGATCCAAAAGATGCAGGCAAGAATTTTTGCCGGGATGTTAACGCCGGCGAAGATATTTTGCAGTATATGTCTTGCCGGATTTGGCAAGCTGCTCCGGAGTACCTTCGAAGATGACTTTACCGCCGAAGTCGCCGGCTTCCGGGCCCAGTTCTATAATCCAGTCTGCCGCATTTATGACATCCAGATTATGCTCAACAACAATCACGGAATGCCCCTTATCCAGCAATGCGTCAAATGCCTTCAGCAATTTCTCCACATCGTAGAAATGAAGTCCGGTCGTAGGCTCATCGAAGATGAACAGAATCTTCTTGGCATTCTGCCGATCACCGGTATCGTTCATCGACAGGAAATAAGCCAGTTTGATTCGCTGACTTTCACCGCCTGAAAGAGTGCTGCTGCTTTGTCCAAGCCTTATATACGACAAACCGACATCCACTAGCGGCTGCAGCTTCTTTGCGATCGACTTAGCTTCCGCATCTTTCTGAGCCGAAAAGAACTCGATTGCCTCCTCCACGCTCATATTCAGGATATCGTCGATATTCTTGCCTTGATACCTTACCTCCAGAATCTCAGGTTTGAACCTCTTTCCGCCACAGGCCTCGCACACCATCGTTACGTCAGCCATAAACTGCATTCCGATATGCACATAGCCTTCTCCCTGACATTCCGAGCACCGTCCGCCATCCTGGTTGAACGAGAAATACGATGGAGTGAACCCGTTCATCTTGGCAAACTGCTGTTCGCTCATAAGTTTACGGATATCATCATATATCTTCAGATATGTCACAGCATTGGAACGGGAACTTTTGCCTATCGGATTCTGATCCACATATTCCACGGACGCAATTCTGTCTATATTTCCTGTCAAATGTCTGAACGTCCCCGGAAGAGGTCCGGTCTGATTTATATGCCTGTACAGCGCCGGATAAAGTATATCTCCTACCAGAGAAGATTTGCCGCTTCCGCTTACTCCAGACACCACCGTCAGAGTCCCAAGCGGAAACTTCACATTCAAGTCCTTCAGATTATGTTCCATCGCCCCTTCAACGCCTATATAGTAAGTCCACGGCCGTTTCTCGCGCGTCACACGGGAGCGCTTTCCTGTAATATATTGCAACGTCAAAGAATGCTCTACACTACCCTCCGGCATCTTGTCTGTAACTTTCCCCTGGAACACAATCTCGCCGCCGTCAACTCCGGCATAAGGTCCCATATCTATCAGATTATCAGCCGCACGGATGATTTCCTCATCGTGCTCAACCACCACGACCGTATTGCCTATGTCCCGCAGACGTCTTAGCACACTAATCAGCTTGTCCGTATCGCGCGGATGCAATCCGATACTTGGCTCATCCAGAATATACATTGACCCGACAAGCGAGCTTCCTAGAGCCGTCACCAAATTTATGCGCTGGCTTTCTCCTCCGGACAAAGTATTACAGGCGCGGTTCAAAGTCAGATATCCCAACCCGACATCCACAATATAGCCTAGCCTCGATTCTATCTCGTCTATCGCTTTGCCGACTATCGATTTCTCATAATCCGTGAGAGACAAATCTTTGAAGAATCCGAGAAGATTGCCGGCGTTCATACACAATAATTCGTGTATATTCTTGCCTCCCACCTTGACATACAGCGCATCTTTCCGCAACCTGCTGCCTTTACATTCGTGGCAGACAGTGCGGCCGGAAAACCTGTTCAGGAGATATTTATACTGGATTTTGTATCTGTTCGCCTCAACCCACTTGAAGAACTCATTGATACCGATCAGGGATTCCTCTTCAGTAGCAGCCTTGACTCCGTCCCATATCAAATCGCGCTGTTTGTCCGACAGGTTGCAATACGGCTCGAACACAGGGATATCATATTTAGCGGCCACCTGCACAAGATGGTCCTTGAACCAGCCCATCTTTTCGCCCTTCCAACAGGCTATCGCTCCGTCATATATGCTCTTTGTCTTGTCCGGAACGACCAAGTCTTCGCTCACGCCTATTATCTTACCGAGACCGCCGCATACAGGACAGGCTCCCAGAGGACTGTTGAAACTGAACATATATTCGTCCGGCTCGCGGAATGTCATCCCATCGGCCTCGAACCTGTTGACAAAACATTTGAAATCTTTGCCCCCTGATACCGATTCGCGCTCGACATACATAGTGCCGTTTCCTTTGCTGAAACAAGTCGCAATTGACGAATGTAAACGCGTCTTGAGGTCTTCCCATTCGTTCTGAGGCATTTCACCGCCATCAGCAAGAACAGGATGACTGTTTTTCATCGCCGGAAGTTTCAATCTGTCAATCATCAGAAGCAGACCGGAAGGAAACGCCCCGCTTTCGGCACTCTTTATAACATCGTCTATACGCACTACCCCGGACTCCTTTGAGTATAATCTGGAATAGCCTTCCTCTTTCAGAGACAGCAATGTCTCAGTCTTATCCTTCAGGTTATCCCAATCCAGATCTGCAAGAAGATACAA
>CAVENC010000002.1:0-13437 GCA_963617065.1 Butyricicoccaceae bacterium | reverse complement strand
ACGACGATGCCTCATCTGATTTCAGGATAAATGCCATCACGTCATTTTCGCTATGGCACTTGACCTCGACACCGCTTATAGGAGAATACGTTCTGCCTATCTTGGCAAATATCAGTCTGAGATAATCGTAAATTTCCGTGGTTGTAGCGACTGTGGAGCGTGGATTTCGGGTATTGACTTTCTGTTCGATGGCGATTGCCGGCGGAATTCCTTCAATGGACTCGACATCAGGCTTATTCATTCGACCGAGAAACTGCCTTGCATAAGACGACAGGCTCTCCGCAAATCGCCTCTGCCCTTCTGCGAACAATGTATCGAACGCCAATGAAGACTTGCCTGACCCTGAAATGCCGGTAATGACAGTAAACTCATTGCGCGGTATCTCTACAGTTATATTCTTCAGATTGTTGACTTTAGCGCCCTTGATGACTATATTTCCAATATCCGGCATACGACTACAGATTAGCCCACAAATATACACCATTTTGAAGAATTGCCGAGCCTAAACTGATTACTAAATTCGGCATACAGCGTCCAAAAAGGCGTTGACTGAAAAGAGGTAGAGTCCTCCGCTCAAAATCACAGGAGAAATTCGCTCCGGCCATCTACCTCTTTCTGATTTCTTGCAACTGAGGAAGAAGCAATATATTATTCGCAACCACCAAGTGACTAAGGGCGGAATAAACAAAAAATATGCAGGCTAAAAGTGTTATAGTCTGCATATTATGTGAGCCTCAACGATTTTTCAAGAAGGATGTTGAAAGCATCATCTTTCATTACGGTTTAAACACTGGACGCACGCCACAGCCGTTCACCCTAGATTGGTCAGATATTGGAGAAATCCAACCGTTTTTAAAGCAAAATATATTCGCTACATCATAGCTGTAATCGTCCCATATAATCCCTTCTTTAACCAACTTTGGAGTTAAATTAGAAGTCCAATAATAGCCGTAGTCGCCGTCACCGGAGGAATAATCATATTTATATCCGTTAAATGGTAAAAATATGGAATTACCATTCGTCTTGCTCTTAAACTCCATTCCCGCCACATTGCTCCCGTTTGAATCTTTTCTGCTAGTGCAAGACTGATCCGTATTATTCTTCAGTTCGTGGACCTCATCATTAGTTGGCATCCGACAGGAAGTATGCCAGAGTTTTTTAGCAGTATCATTCGAATCTGGAAGTTTGAGGAGATCGCTTCCGCTGAAAAAATCGTCAGGAAATGATGCTTTAGTATCGGACCAACCATACGAGGATTTCGTCTCAAGCCCTCCCCACTCATAATACCCGCCGCAATCGGCGCCTACGTCAGCCCCTACATTGGTCTCCGCCCAGAGGAGTCCGCTCGGAAGACCGAGGTCAATGAACTTGTGCCCATCGATAATCTTGTAGCCTCCCTTATACATAGTACTCTGAGTAATAGTTATTCTTTTAATTTTGGCACGTTCTATCTCCACTTTCTTCGTTGCCGTACAAGATGCGTTTTCCTTGCCCTTTATTAACCCATAAGACAATTCTACAGTGACGTTATATTCTCCTATCGGCATAGGGATATAATAAACGCAAGCTTCGTTCAATATTCCGCCGGACGTGTTCACCGTCACTACATTATCTGTCGAGCTCGCATCGTCGGATTCAATTTCTGGTTGCGAGTCTGTAAGATCCACGTTGAAATCTCCGCAGATTTTCTTGTCCGCCGTAAGGGTAAGAGTGCAAGTTGACGAAGGCATCTTGTCTATCTTTATGCACAAAAGACCGCCGAGGTGATTGAATGTCGCAGTCGCTGCAGACGACGATGTTCCAGTCCCTGAGGATGTTTCAGCTGACTCTTCCGATGACGCATCAGCCACTTCAGTTATCTTTGCAAGCAACGCGAAATTGGCCTTGGACTTGCTTGCGTCTATCTTGTCAGAATTCGCAACCCAATCAGTATCAATCCCGTTACACGTATATTCTGAAGGCAGATGATAGGTCAACGTAGTGCCGGAAATCTTATGACCCTCATTATAAGGATATACCGCATAGCCACCAAGTTCTCCCTCGATTTCACCGCCAAACGTGGCTGACTGCATATTCGCGCTTCTACTCTCGACACTGAGCGGATAAAGCGACTCTGAACCAGAAGCAACCACTCCTATCTTATCGTCTTTCTGCCAATATATGGTAACAGGATTCTTCAGATTGCCAGGAAAAATCGCCTTTGTAGAAACGCCATCCGACGAAGAGTCTGAGCCATTACCACCTATTGAATCATCGCTCGAGGTGGCGCCGGCAGTCAAAGAAACATAATGACGCTCTACTGAATTATCCCCAGCTTGCGCACCCTGAGAACTTTCCTTTGTACAAGCCATCGACAATAGACCTGCAACCGCTATAGAAACGGCCAAATATATTCTTCGACTCATAGCTAATTCCATTCTTCATCCTCAATGCTGCCCGGCTCAATAATGCCGTCCACGGAACCGCCGGACATAAACTCATTCTCGGTCTCGATCTCAACAATCTCTGCTGCCGGAGACACATATTCATTCTTTACAAAATTCATAACACTCTGATTATTTCAAAATTTCGCAAATTTCGGCTTTTAGTAAAAAAAAAGCAAGATAAGTCAACACTCTCACGACTAAAAGCGACATTTTGACAACATTTTAATGTCAATTTGTCTTAAATACAGTCATTTTGTCCACCTTTCGAACCTTTTGAGCAGTCGGCACACAGATTGCCTTTTCTCCAGTCGTTCCGAAACAGAACAACAAGATGTCTCGGAACACAACCCCAAGAGATTCAAATAGGATCTTGAAGAGATTGGTAAACAGATTATTAACAAATAAAAATAGGAGATTTTAATTATGGTACCTTCAAGAAGAATGAGTAATCAGAATTGGTTACCAAGCATTTTCAATGATTTCTTTGATAACGAGTGGATGGAGAGATCAAACGCCACCGCACCTGCAATCAATGTATTAGAAAATGAAAAAAGTTATGACCTTGAGCTCGCCGCTCCCGGTATGACTAAGGATGATTTCAAGGTTACCTTGAATGAGGAAGGCGATCTTGTAATCAATATGGAAAAGAAGCAGGAGAACAACGAAGACAAAAAGCACGGTCATTATCTGCGTCGCGAGTTCTCTTACAGCAAGTTCCAACAGACTATGCTGCTTCCGGACGATGCTGACAAAGAGAAGATTAACGCTCAGGTTGAGAACGGCGTATTAAAGGTCAACATACCTAAGATTGTCAAGGTTCAGCCTGACTCAGCACACAAGGTCATAGAGGTTAAATAACCTTTGTGCGGCTCAAACTGCAGATTTTTTAAGTTTTTTTTCAGAAAGCCCTTGCAAGTTCAAAAAATATGTCTAACTTTGCATCCGCGTTTGAGAAAAACATCAAACACAGTGAACGCCTGGTGCGGTAGTTCAGCTGGTTAGAATGCGGGCCTGTCACGCCCGAGGTCGTGGGTTCGAGCCCCATCCGCACCGCTTCAAAATGCCTCTCAGATATCTGAGGGGCATTTATCGTAAATACCGCAGGGGCGTTTTGAATTTGGGCAACAGTGTTGTCCGAATCCTCGGGATGATTGTTGGCACACGTGCAAAACCACAGACACCCTTTTTAGAAAAAGGATGCCTGTAATTTTACTATCTCCAAATTTCTTTGGATATGTTTTACAACTGTTGAAGTTTACTCCACGATTCTGCTTCCGCGAGTTTGTTGCATATCTAACAAGAAGCAACGTCGCACTGCGGAGTGACCGCGAGCCTCTCGAAAGAAACACACACTTTGCAACTTCGATCGATCAATAAGCAAAGTCTCACTGCTGACCGAACGCGAGCCTCCCAAGAGAGGCACATATTTTTCCGTTTCGATCGAGCTTAAATTGCAGCGAACGCCTGATCCAGATCTGCAATTATGTCGTCGATATGCTCAATACCGATTGAAAGACGGATTGTGGATGGCGAAATATGCTGCTGAAGGAGTTCTTCAGGGCTCATCTGCGAATGGGTTGTAGTAGCCGGATGAATCACAAGGCTCTTGACATCCGCAACATTTGCCAATAGAGTAAACAGCTTAAGCGAGTCTATGAACTTCCAAGCATCCTCCTGGGTTCCGTTTATCTCGAAGGTAAATATAGAGCCCCCACCATTCGGGAAATACTTCTTGTACAGGTCGTGCGTAGGCTGATCTGGAAGGGATGGATGAGACACGCTCTTCACCTTAGGATTTGCCTTGAGATATTCAAGCACCTTCTTTGTATTCTCCACGTGCCTTTCTATACGCAAAGGAAGAGTCTCTGTACCCTGGAGGAGAATCCAGGCATTGAACGGACTGATACAAGCTCCGGTATCCCTCAGAATCACAGCTCTGATTCTGGTAACAAACGCCGCAGGACCTGCCACATCGGCAAAAACGGCACCGTGATAACTTGGATCCGGTTTGGCAAGTGTCGGATACCTTTCGGCATTCTTTTTCCAGTCGAATTTTCCGCCGTCAACAATGACACCGCCGAGCGATGAACCGTGACCACCGATGAATTTGGTAGCGGAATGTACCACAATATCCGCCCCGTGCTCAATCGGACGAACCAGAACAGGAGCAAAAGTATTGTCAACAATAAATACAATTCCGTGTCTATGTGCTACTTCCGCAATCCCCTCCAGATTTGCTACATCAGAATTAGGATTACCCAAAGTTTCCGCATAAATAACCTTTGTTTCAGGCTTGATTGCAGCCTCAAGCGCCTCGAGATCGTTCACGTTAAGAATTGTATAATCAACTCCCTGCGTGGTAAGCGTGTGAGTGATAAGATTATATGAACCGCCGTAGAGATTATCGCCGGCAATGACGTGATCTCCATTCTGAAGCACATTCTGAAGAGCATAAGTTATCGCAGCCGCTCCAGATGCAACAGCCAAGCCGGCAACACCGCCTTCGAGAGCGGCGATTCTATCCTCAAAAACAGCCTGTGTTGAATTTGTAAGCCTTCCGTAGATATTGCCCGCATCGCGCAAGCCGAATCTGTCAGCCGCGTGTTGACTGTTGCGGAAGACATAAGAAGTCGTTTGATATATAGGGGTCGCACAAGCGTCAGTAGCAGGGTCAGCTGTTTGTCCTGCGTGTACCGCAATTGTTTGAAGATGAAGTTCGTTTGCCATAATTCCTGTCTTTTTTTATTCCTGATAAGTTTAGAAACTGTTTTGAAACATTTCCTTTTTCTTTTGCAAAGTTATATCCAAAAGATAAATCAACCAAGCACCTTTATAAAATTAGAAAATTTATCTATTTTTGCAATGTTAATAAGATAAATAGCATCGAAAATGACCAGCAACCTCGATAAAACAGATATTCTTATTCTTCAAACGCTTCAGAAAGATGCGTCTCTTACCAATAAACAGCTTGCCGCGAAAGTGCATCTATCCCCTACTCCCGTCTATGAACGCGTGAAGAGGCTCAAGGACGAAGGCTATATCAAGGGAATCACGGCAATCCTCGATGTGGAAAAGTTGGGATGTTCATTCGCAGCGTTCTGCTTCATCAAACTGAAACAACACACGTACGAAAACGCGAACAATTTTATGAACGCGATTCAGAACATTAAGGAAGTCGGTGAATGTTACAACATTACGGGAGACTATGACTTCGTGATGAAGGTCTATGTCTCCAGTATGAAAGAATATCAGCAGTTTGTGCTCAAGATACTCGGCGACCTCGACTGCATCGGAGGCCTGAGCAGTTCCTTCATCATCGGTGAGGTCAAGGACACGCATTGTATCCCCGTAGAATAGGAAAGCCTTTCGCTTACCTTACATTACCGTTCAGCCGTATTTTTACGATTCCCGAAGATTTCTCCGTCACTTTGACACAATCGTCTATGCGACAATAAAATTCTCCTGACGAACACCCAAGCACTGCAGCCACGTGCGTCCCAGACGAGGATATACCGTTTCGACAAGATTCATTTCCAGCGATATCAGCAACAGCATTCACTCCCGAATTAACGGCACCATTGACTTCACGTGGCTCACGCAACGGCAGCACAGCAACTAAAGCCTTATCCTTATCCTCCCTGGAAATTTTCAGATCTGTAAAAATATCGCTGAGTTTTTTACGACCTTTCAGACCAAGCGGACGCATCCAGTCGCCCGGCATCCAACGCCTCAACAAAAACGGAAATTTCAGCACAGAAGCATCCGCGACAACGACTTGCTCTTTCTGCAAGCACTTAGCAAACGCCCGCACATCCACATTTTCCACCCTCTCTACAGATACATTCACAGACTGACCGTCAATCCGATACTCTGCTTCCCCCTCCACCACAGCGCAGACATCATTTTCAACGATTATACACATTCCAGAAGCCAGATTCCGACCTGAACGTATGAGATCTATTCGATTCTCCTCAACATCTACAGCAGATTCCCGAACCACAATATATCCGGACTCTGTTGACAGTCTGTACCCCGGAGCTTCGAACACCTTTCCGGAAAATGTTCCCGATGTATTCTTTAGAAGCCGAATCACTGGTTCAAGTAATCGTCCCTTGTAGCCAAATGCCTCCAATGACCGATACAACACATATTCCCAATGTTTCTCTTTCAACAGACTCTGCAAATTGATGCGAATCCTTTCTTCCGGAGAGCGCAAAGGCACTATCACCCGTTGCTTCGCCGACTGATAATAATCATCCGCAATGAACTCCTCCTGAGAAAACAGCCGCATTTCCTGCCCGAAAGTCTGTAGAAACGATGGATTTATGCTTTCAAATACAGGGAACACGTTATGACGAATTCGGTTGCGTTTATAGACAGTCTCGTCGTTCGTGTGGTCATTATGATATTGAAGATTCGTGGCAGACGCATATTCTTCCAACTGTTTGCGCGTAAAAGATAGCAGAGGACGCACAAGACGCACTCCATAAATCTCAGACCTGGAAACAGGCACAACAGACTCCGCCTTCATTCCGGCCAGCCCTCTCAACCCGGTACCGCGCAGCAAGTTAAGAATCAACGTCTCCGCATTATCATTTGCATTATGGGCCACACTCACCGCATAATACCCATTATCGCGGCACAATCCGGCAAACCAGTCATAGCGTAACTCACGCGCCGCCATCTCGATACTGATACCGTGAGACACGGCATAGTGCTCAGTATCAAAATCTGCCTTATGCAAACGCACCCCATTAGCCTCGCACCAGCTGGCAACCAAAGCCTCGTCAGAATCGCTTTCCGCACCGCGAAGGTGAAAATTGCAATGAGCCACCGCAAACTTCCTTCCTCGTGATGCACGCAGAAACAACGACGCCATACACATCGAATCAATGCCGCCGCTAACAGCAAGAAGGGCCGTTTCCGTTTCCGGAATCAGCCCCGCAATCGTTCTTTCAAAAACAGATTCTAGCATATCATCACTTTGACCTTGAAGCAATCGTATATGAAAATCCGAAAGCCAGAGACTCCTTGAACTGGATAGCCCTATATCCGTTAGGATGTTTCTTCAAAGACTTTTCCGTCTTCACAAGAACCTTGTCATCATATATAAGGTTGGTCGTCAGTGTAAGAGAGAAATACTTCGCAATTTTCCAGTCAAATCTATTATCCCAGTTCACACGGATATTCTGAGGTTTGTTCAGATAATCCGAGAAGAGCACTAGCTGAGACGTATATTTGAAGTTATCATTTATCTGAAGTTTACCGTCTATCTTGATCTGAGCACCAAACTCGAATCTGGCCGGTCTGTAAGCATCTCCAGAACTCTTCGCCTCGGTAAAAGCTTCATAAGCCTCTTTTTCGTCACCCGTAAGATCGGCCACATCGTCTGCGGTCATTGCATCAAAATGCTTGTACTCTTTTTTGAGAGCCATACTATACGACTTTCTCAAGCTCTCGTCCGTAACCACAACGAAACCGCCTGTAAGAGGTGCGACATTGACAGTGAGCCATTTCGTCGGCACCCAGTCAATACCGAGCGCGATATTCGTGTAGGCAGGTGAAATAAATCCGGATTTCAAATTACGTGCGCTCTCCCACTCTTTCTTGCTAGGTTCCCAATCATCGCCCGCATCAGAAGGCTTGGACGGCATCGGATAATTGTAGCTGTTGGAGAACTGCGACTTGAAACTGAACTGAGCTGAATAGTTCAAAGTGTTGGTAGCCTTGTATCCGAACTTACCTTCGTAATATATACGGTCATCACTCTTCTGAATGAACGGCTTATCCTCTGAATAAAGGAATCCGTAATCCAACTGAAGACGGTTGTTGAAAAACAAATCATTCTTCTTGTAGTTCGCATTTGCGTCGATGAACGACTTGAGTGTCACGTTGTTATATCCACCGGCAGCCCAGTTTGTCAGGCTTGTCTGACCAAAGTCAATCTTTGTCAGAAGGGAATTCGTCCAGTATCTCGGTTTCGGAGTCTTAACTTCAACTTCCGAAGCACCGGCTATCGCTTTTGCAGCCTCTTCCGCAGCTTTCTGTGCATCCGTAACATCCTGCGCGAATGCAGTCGCAAATGTCATCGCCAGCGCTGACGCGCAAAGAAGGATTCTCTTCTTCATAATAGTATAAATTACTGATTAATATGCTATTGCAAATACTACCCTCTCGTGTGAAGGCTTTCCTGAATAAATATCCTTGCCTTCTTCCTTGCAAACCACGCTGTCAACAGGAATACACCTGATGGTAGCTTTGGTCTCATCCTTAATCTTCTGCTCTGTTTCAGCCGTGCCGTCCCAATGGCAAAGAAGGAATTTGCCCTGTGTAATCTTCTCCTTGAATTCTTCCCAAGAATCGCATTTTTCAACACGCGAAGTCCTGAAGTCCAATGCTTTCTGGTAGATATTATTCTGGATATCCACGAGGAGTTCCTCGATATATTTGTCAATACCTTCGAGAGAAACTGTCTTCTTTTCGAGAGTATCACGACGGTGAACCTCAACAGTATCGTTCTGAAGATCACGCGCTCCAATAGCCAGTCTTACCGGCACACCCTTCAATTCCCACTCAGCGAACTTGAATCCCGGACGCAATGTATCCCTGTCATCAATCTTGACTGAATGTCCTGCTGCTTCAAGAGACTTCTTGATCTCTGTCATCTTGGCAATCACAGAGTTGTGCTCATCTTCACTTCTATAGATAGGAACCATCACAACCTCGATAGGTGCAAGCGCCGGAGGAAGCACGAGTCCGTTATCATCACCGTGTGCCATAATAAGAGCACCCATCAGTCTGGTAGAAACGCCCCAAGACGTTGCCCAAACATACTGCTGTTTGCCTTCCTTGTCGGTATACTGAACATCGAACGATTTCGCAAAGTTCTGTCCGAGGAAATGTGAAGTACCTGACTGCAAAGCTTTTCCGTCCTGCATCATCGCCTCGATTGTCAATGTATCCAACGCGCCCGCAAATCTCTCGTTAGGGCTCTTGTGTCCTACTATCACAGGCAAAGCCAAATAATTTCTGGCAAAGTCAGCATAGACATTCACCATCTTTACAGCCTCTTCCTGCGCTTCCTGTGCTGTAGCGTGAGCCGTATGACCCTCCTGCCAGAGGAATTCCGCAGTTCTGAGGAACAGACGCGTACGCATCTCCCAGCGCACAACATTCGCCCACTGGTTGCACATAATAGGTAGATCTCTCCACGAAGTAATCCAGTTCTTGTATGTACTCCATATAATGGTCTCAGAAGTAGGACGCACGATAAGTTCCTCTTCAAGTTTTGAAGACGGATCGACTACCACTCCGTTGCCGTCAGGATCATTCATCAGCCTGTGATGAGTTACTACCGCACATTCTTTGGCAAATCCGGCAACGTGATCCGCCTCACGGCTGAAGAAAGATTTAGGAATAAACAGCGGAAAATAAGCGTTCACAGCCCCTGTTTCCTTGAATTTCTTATCCAATACTTGTTGCATCTTTTCCCATATCGCATACCCGTAGGGCTTGATGACCATACATCCTCTTACCGGAGACTGTTCAGCGAGGTCCGCCTTGACCACCAAGTCATTGTACCACTGTGAGTAATTGACTGATCTTTTGGTTATCTGATCTGCCATAGTTCAATATTTTTACTTTTTTAGTTGAAAATCGGTTTCAGTATGCAGTAACATTCATATCTTTGCATTTAATATTCAGAGGTATGAATATTGCTTATTGTACCTTTACTGCATTGCAGACGACAAAGATACAAACTTTATATTAAAATAGGAGGTCGGTATTATGAAAAAGGACATCTTGACATTAGCTGGGGCTACGATATTGCTATCTGCCTGCGGTTCTGCGTCACAGTATGCATCTTCGCAGCAATTCCAGGACGGATTTTACAGCAGACCTGCCAACAGCGAAACTAGGGCTGAGACCTTGGCTTCCAAAAATGAAGTGGAGAATCTCGTCAAAGAGACAGAGAGTTCGCAACTTTTCCTGACAGCCGGACAAACTGACACGCTTTACGTGCCGGAAGGAACGACCACGACTTTGAAATTCAATAAACAGGACAACAGCACAGAAGTAACAGTCACCAACACTCCAGCTTATTCTCTATATCCTGACGGTTATGCCGCAGGTTTTGCAGCCGGGTGGGCATCATCATATTGGCCGGGGACATACAGTTGGAACTGGTATCGTCCGTATTGGTATTGGGGATATGGGCCAAGATTCTATTCCGGCATCTACTGGGACAGATGGGGCTATTATGACTCCTGGTACTGGAGTTCATTCTGGTGGGACGACCCTTGGTACTGGGGAAGACCGGGATACTGCTGGGGTTATGACCCTTGGTATTACGGCCCGGGATTCGGACCTCATCACCATCACGACTACGGATGGGGCGGTCCGGACAGGCACGATTTCCACTGGGGAGACAGAGGCGCAACCAACGGATACCGCAGGTCTGACGGTATGGGTGTAGCATCAAGCAACATCAGGCGCAACAGCGGAATATCAGCCACCGGTGGCATAAGCCGTACAGCCTCAAGTTCTACGGGAGCAAGGCGCTCTTCAGGCACTATCACAACCACAAGCAGGAGCGTCAATGACGGCATAACATCCGTGAGAAGGGTTTCCACTTCTTCAGGCATCAGGCAGTCAACTTCTCCGGCATCGACCAGAAGCACGACTTCAGGCATCAGGACATCTTCCGGAAACACATATAGGAGCACCACCGGAACGACATATAGAAGCACAACCGGAACTACTGCCGGCTATAACGGCGGAACAGTGGCCAGAGCTGCAGGTCAGACAGCTCAGACCCAAAGCAGGACAGCCAGCACGACAGTATATCGCAGACCGGTAACATCCGTCGGTACTACCACGGCAAGGACATCTTCCGGCTCTGAAACAGTCAGCAGAAGTTCAACCGGCAGTTCTACAGCGAACTCCGGATACCGCAGTTCTTCAAGCGGCAACTCATACCGCAGCAGCACTTACAACTCCGGCAGCAGCAACTCTTACAGGAGCTCTTCGTCAAGCAACAGCAACACTTACAGAAGCACAACCGGAACTACGACAAGAAGCTCATTCGGAGGTGGCAGTTCATTCGGCGGAGGCAGTTCTGTACGCAGTTCAGGTGGCGGATACTCCGGCGGTGGCAACTATGGTGGAGGAAGTGTACGAAGAAGATAATTCACTTAACCGAGAATGAAACCGAATATGAAAATTTTTGATGGTATGAAGAAAACAATGACAATGCTGCTTCTCGCGGCGATTTCAGCCAACGTTTCTGGACAGACTGTACAGGATGCCCTTAGATTCGGCGAGAACAGATATTATGGAACAGCCAGAACACTCTCTATGGGAAATGCTTTCACGGCATTGGGTGGAGACCTGGGCTCAATAGGCATAAATCCTGCGGGTTCAGCCGTAAACAATTACTCGCAATTTACGATAACACCGGGCATAAGCATCGTTTCCACAAACGGAGAATACAATGCTACGCCGACGTCAGGCGCACTCACATTCGACTCGAAGACTCATAACAGCAAGAGCCGGTTCACGATGCCTAACGTGGGATTCACAATAAACTGCAAAACAGGTAGAAAGACAGGCCTCAAGAATGTAACATTCGGAATCGTGGCCAACGGGACATCCAATTATCTGGACAATATGTCCGCAGGAGGCCGTAACACCGCGACCACTTACGCCGGAAGTCTTGCGGCACAGGTTTCAAATGCCGGAATTGCTTCTTCAGCATTGAACGGAGAGAACGCATACAACGGAACTGCCGCCTGGAATTATATTACGGGTTATCAGTCCGGAATAATTTCCACGTTCAACAATTCCGACAAGGAATATATCGGAACCACGGAGAAGAATTACGACGACGGCACAGGCTCAACGGTCGTTTCACTTGCCGATGCCATCGACCAGGTTTACGGAAGGCAGGCGCGCGGTTCAAAGTATGATTTCGCATTCAATTTCGGAATGAATTTCTCCGATATCGTCTATGCCGGAATCAACATCGGAGTAACATCCATATCATACGATATGAACGAGTACTTCAAGGAATACGCAGTGGATCCGTCGAAGTTTGACCTGGCATTCGAGGATGCAAGCGGCAACGTCACCACAACGTACTTCAATTCATTGCGTTATAGATATGCGTATGATATGCAGAGCGCAGGAATATACGCAAAATTCGGCATCATCGCAGTTCCGACTAGTTGGTTGAGAATCGGCGCGGCTATCCAGACGCCGACAGCGAATTATGTGACAGAGCATTGGCAGCACGCAGGAGAGACCTATTTCGAGAACAGTTACTTCAATGCAAGCGCAACTTCTCCTAAAGGTGAATACAAATACAAGATGGTGACACCTTTCATCGCGAATGTAGGTGCGGCAATCACATTCGGCCAGCACGGCCTTATCAGCGCCGACTATGAAATATGCGACTTCAGCACAATGAAATTCAAGGAGACAGATACCAACGACAACAGCGCATTCTCCGGTGTTAATCAAGACATTAAAGACTTCACCGGGGCATCGCATTCATTGAGGCTCGGTGCAGAATACAAATTGTTGCCACAGTTTGCAGTCAGAGTAGGATACAATCTGACGACATCCGGTGAGAGATATTTCGATGACGCAAACAATAAGAAAACTCCTAAGGCCAACACGAACGCCTACTCTGCAGGTTTAGGTTACAGTTCCAAAGGTTCGTTCTTCTGCGATCTCGCTTTGAGGGCCACGAATTTCTCCAAGACGTTCACATATCCTTACGACAGCTACAGCTACGATTCAAACGACAATCTCGTGCTTTCGCCTGAGATCCGTGCAAGCAGAACGCTGTGGGATGTATTATTTACTTTCGGCTGGAGATTCTAGCTGCGGTTGGATAAGAAGCGGTCTACATCGTTGTTCTCCTTGCCCAAATGTCTGAGATTGATATTCGGAGCGTAGCGACCGAAGGGGTTTCGGGGAATACGTCCCCGTGCTCCTGGGAGCTGTC
>CAVENC010000001.1:35699-150743 GCA_963617065.1 Butyricicoccaceae bacterium | reverse complement strand
CACCTGCACCGCATCCGATATGGACAGTTTCATTGACGAGCTGATGGTTCAGAGACGAATCGAGTTCTGGGGCGAAGGAATCAATTTCTTCGACTATAAGAGGCTCGGACGCGCTGTGACAAGAAGATATGACGGCAGCAATTATGAAGAAGACTACCAGCTTAATTCAATTGAAGGCTACACTGCTCCTTGGATGAACTATATGATTCCTGAGACCGAAAAAGACAGGAACGTGGCGGTCGTCATCGCGCCGAATCCGTCAGGCGTAATAGCTTCAAACGGAACGATCAACTATAAAACCACTGAAGAATGATGAACAGAAACATTATACTCGCAATTTCCGCAGTTGTGCTGACGATATCTGCAATCAGCTGCAAGGAAGACAGTTACAAGCCGGGGCCTGAGACTGCAGACGGCACCATATCCGCATATTTCACTTCGGGCAATGAGGCTAACCTCCTCATTACTCCGGAAGAATATGCAAAGTGCAAAACTATCACTCTGAAAGTCCACAGGAAGTTAGCTGACGAAAGTGTTTCCATACCTGTCATCGTCACTTATAAGGATGACAAGTTCGACATCCCTTCCGCTGTGAATTTTGATGCTGGAGATGCCGACACCACACTCGTAATCACAATGAACGATCTCGAAGAAAAGAAAGAATACGCATATTCAATCCGTCTTGACGACAAGTTCGTGGATCACTACACAATGAACGACGGATCGGATGTATTCACGGGTTCGGTGATGATTGCAAAATGGATAAAAGTCGTGGAGGATGCTGCATTCTATTACAGCGACAGAGTATTCGAGACAACTTATTCCGACATTTTCTGGCTGGACGGGCAGAACAAATTCTACATTGAGAACTTCCTCGGCTCGGAGATTAATCTCGGATTCAGAATCAAGCATTACGACAAGAATGGAAAGGAAGCGTTCTCAGCAAGCGACACGACCACTTGGAACGGCATTTTCGAACCGACAGACCACTTCTTCAATGACCCTGACGGCTACCCTTATTGGTGGTTTATGAGCGATGTGACCAATGAGGTATATGCCTCCTGGACGCCGGAAGGAGCTACGGTCGGAATCGACTACATCAATTTCTATAGGGATGACGAGAACAGCTACGCTATGATTTACCTCGCAGGAAAGAAAGAGGATGATAAGGACTGGACGTACGGCGGCTGGCTGGTACCATACATCTATTTCTCAGACGGGACGGAGGGATGGAAGTCCCTGGCGTTCTATTGGGAGGGAATCACAGACCTGGAATAAGGATTCAACAGGTTTTTCAAAACAACGTCTAAATGAATTTGAATATGACAACATCATATAAAAGAATCTGGAATATGACTGCGATATGCGTAGCCGCATCCGCATTGGTATTCTCCTCCTGCAAAGAGGACGAAGTGAATACGGTGCCGATATCATCGCCTTCCGCGTCATTGTACACATCTACAGTAAGTTCCCTGACATTCGTCTGGGACAAGGTTGCCAATGCGACCCAGTACGGATATGAGCTTTATGATCCTGACGGAAATGCAGTGGATGGAGGTGTCACTTCCGGGACTACAGCCACATTCTCAGGGCTTAATGACAACACCACCTACACTCTCAAGGTGTGGGCTTATGCCGCATACGGCAGCAAGAGTTATGACCAGTCTGCAACTGTGGAAATCAAGGGCACTACTCCTAAGATTGTACCTCTTCCGGCTCCTGAAGTCACAATTTCCACTGAAAACGGTGTCGAGATCAGTTGGAACGCTGTTGAGTACGCCGCATCTTATGAATACTACTATAATCTCCCTGACGAGGACGCAGTAACAGGCGCGACCGAAGCCACAAGCTTGAAGCTGTCTATGCTGACTCCGGGGACTTATGAATTCGGCATCAAGGCAATCAGCGGAGATGAAGCCTTCAACGATTCTGAATATGCAAAGTCTTCATTCACCGTGGTCAAGGAGAAGAGATGGGAATCAGAAGGCGTGTTCGCACCGCTTGACGATGACACGGACAACACCTGGAGAGCTGTCATCGAAGGGTGGAGTGACGGTTCATACGTCATCCGCAACTGGTACAATGTGGAAGGATACGATTTCGAGTTCACCGTGAACACTGACGAGACAATTACTGTCACCAACGCATCCGGCGGCGCTGTGGCATCCGGACTGTCCGGAGATTCATACGACATCTATATCTATACGGCATTCTACAATTCCAAGTATTTCTCCAATTTCACGGGTACAAAGGACAGCGGAAGCCTCTGGTTCTACAATTACAACACTGAAGGCTACTCGTCATTCACCTGGCCTGCACCTGCGGAACCGGCAACGATTGATGACCTTGTCGGAACTTGGACTCAGCTCACGACAGGAACCGATTACATAGGATATTACAGAGGCGACTGCACTGTCACCAATGATGTCACGATAACCAAGACAGGAGACGCAACCGTATCATTGACAGGGCTTTTCACGACTGACGACTACCCTCTTACAGCCACATTCGACGAAGAGAACCAGACATTGACATTCGAGCCTCAATCTTGGCTTGAATACTACACGTTCAGCGTTTACGGAGACACGACCGCGTCAGTTGTCGCATCAGCAACCAAGAAGAGCATAACCATCACGAACTGGTCCGCACGTGCGGAATATGACGGCGTATGGTATGATTACGTGTATAATATGAATACGGTGCTGACCAAGTAAACGGTTCGATGCATTGCTTTTCTGACACAAGAGTCAAAAATAGGTAGCGACCTCCGCTCAAAATCGCAGGAGAAATTCGCTCCGGCCATCTACCTCTTTTTGACGTATCATATATAAATGAAATGAGGACGAGCTTCCCACATCGAGGGCTCGTCCTTTTTTTGTACTGAAATTAGACAGCTTCTTCGTATCTTTGAGGGATTTATTGAAGAGAAGATGAAACGACCTAATCCGGAATACGTAAAAGCAAACAGCGAATGGCTTAAGGCGAAGGCCACAGAACCTGGCGTCAAGTCGCTGGAACGCGGAGTACTTTACAAAGAGCTTCAAACCGGTCCTGAATCGGGAAAGCAGCCGAACTCCCTTAGCGTGGTGGTATGCCATTACCTCGGCAGGACAATGGACGGCAAATGCTTTGATACTAGTCTGGGCGGATGTCCACTCGCCATTCGTATGAGAGACCTTATTGAAGGTTGGCAGATTGCACTTCAAAAGATGCACGTCGGAGATAAATGGGAGGTTTATATGCCTGCAGAGCTTGGATATGGAAACATCTTACAGCCCGGCATTCCGGCCGCTTCGGCACTTATGTTTGAAATAGAATTAATTTCGGTTCAATAGAACAGCACTGACGGCACTTTCACCGGATACCGATGAGATTGCCCAGCAATAGGATATTTTAAATTCAGAAATTATGATCAGCGAAGTCCAGCTTGACAACAATATAAGTGAATTGTTCTCCGGCATCCGTTTTCCGGAAGAGCCCAACGGCCTGTATGATCCGCTAAGATATATGATAAGCGGAGGCGGAAAACGTTTACGTCCAAGACTTTGTCTTACGACATATTCCCTTTTCAAGGACGAACTCGGAGAGGAGATTCTCCAGCCGGCTGCCGGATTGGAGGTTTTTCACACATTCACATTGATCCACGATGACATTATGGACAAGTCTCCACTTCGCAGAGGCAATCCGACCGTATGGACAAAATGGGGTGAAGACGGCGCCATCCTTTCAGGTGACGTAATGTGCATTGACAGTTACAAGAGGATTGCAAAAGCCCCTGGAGATGTTCTGGGAAAGGTATTGAATCTCTTCAACACAACTGCAGCGCAAGTATGTGAGGGACAGCAGTATGATATGGACTTCGAGTCAATGGAAAACGTGTCGATGGACCAGTATATGGAGATGATCGGACTCAAGACTGCCGTTCTCATCGCTTGCTCGGCAAAGATGGGCGGCTTGATCGGAGGGGCTGACGACAAGACAGCAGAGTCGCTATACAATTACGGTTATGCGTTAGGACTCGCATTCCAGATCGCAGACGACTGGCTGGACGCATTCGGAAACGAAAAGGTGTTCGGAAAACCTATCGGAGGTGATATCATCAACAAGAAGAAATGCTGGCTCACAATAAAGGCTTCAGAACTGGACAGAGAGGCGATGGAACGTGGGCTTGCAATGCCTGATGAGACAGGAGAGGAAAAGAAATTCAAGATTGACACGGTGAAAGAAATATACGTGAGACTCGGTGTGGACAAAATGGCCCAGAATGAAATCGTAAGGCTCACAGACGAGGCTCTTGATTCCGTGAAGAACATCGGATTGAGCGAAGAAAAATTCAACCTGCTCAAGAATTTCGCAGATAATCTTATCGGAAGGAAGAATTAGATTTCAGACAATTTTCAAAACAGTGTCTAAAGAGCGTAATCAAATGGACAAGAAAGAGTTAGAGATAATGGCGCCAGCGGGCAATTTCGAATGTCTGATGGCGGCGATAGAAGGTGGCGCGGATTCAGTATATTTCGGTGTCGGCAATCTGAATATGCGGTCTCATTCCGCAAACAATTTTCAGCCGGAAGACCTTGCCGAGGTGGTAAAAATATGCAGGCAATACGGCGTCAAGACATATCTCACTCTGAATATTGTGTTGTATCAGGAGGATATCCAACCTGCACACCAGGCACTGGACGCGGCCAAAGCGGCAGGCGTTGATGCTGTAATCGCATCCGATATGGCGGCGATTATGTACTGCAGACAGATCGGTATGGAGGTACATATCTCCACCCAGTTGAGCATTTCTAACGCGGAGGCTCTGCGTTTTTATTCACAATTCGCTGATGTTGTGGTACTTGCGCGCGAACTTAATCTGCATCAGGTAAAGGATATCTACGAGACCATTACGCGAGACAACATCACCGGTCCGTCCGGTAAACTTGTAAGAATTGAGATGTTCGCCCACGGAGCACTATGTATGGCGATTTCCGGGAAATGCTACCTGAGTTTGCAGACTTATGGGGCATCAGCGAACCGCGGGGCCTGCTACCAGCTCTGCCGTCGCGGTTATGAGGTCACTGACCTTGAAACAGGCAATCAGTTGAACATAGACAACAAATACATAATGTCGCCTAAAGACTTGTGCACAATCGAGTTTATGGACAAAATCATAGATTCCGGAGTCAAGGTGTTCAAGATTGAGGGTCGCGCAAGGTCTGCAGAATATGTCAAGCGTTGCGCAAATTGTTACAGACGTGCCGCTGATGCTGTCTGCGACGGGACATACACTCCGGAACTCGCATCAAGTCTCAAGGCTGAATTGTCAGAAGTCTTTAACAGAGGCTTCTGGGACGGCTATTATCAAGGCGCATATTTGGGCGAATGGAGCAACATCTACGGCAGTCAGGCAACCCGCAAGAAAGTATATTGCGGCAAGGTTACAAACTGGTTTGACCGCATCGGGGTAGCCGAAATCGCGATAGAATCCGTGCCGCTCAAAATTGGGGCACAGTGCATAGCAACAGGTTCGACGACAGGCGTTGTCGAGTTTACAGTGAACGACTTGCGTGTCGCATTGAAGCCGGCTGAGGTGGCCACAAAGGGTGTCCGCTGCTCCGTAGCAATCACACCGGAAAACAAAGGTGTCAGGGACGGCGATGTGGAAATCAATGACGGCGCATCTTCCCCAAGTGCCACTGATGGAAAGATCCCCGCAAGACTGCGTCGCGGCGATAAGATCTACATCTGGGAAGAAGCCCAGCCGTAGGCGTCACGCAAAATAAAAGAGAAGAGGACGTTTGAAATTGCTTTCAGACGTCCTCTTTGTTTCTTGTCATCGTTCAGCGGGATTTCACATCTGGCATAAACGAGATAGATAACTAAACACTACTAACTAACCATTATAATAACCAACCAATAATATTATTCACTTGTTCGCAAATATTGCATTTATCGTGCCAAACCCAAAAAGATGCTTTAACAACAGGTATTAAACCGCAACCACGACGATAACGGATTTAATCATTTTTTTTGAATAAACTGCAACACCATATCTCAAGATTGATTAAATTAGAAGAGATTTATACAATCCTATGAGAAACGGTTATTTTCATAAAAGACTTATTCGAATACTTTTCTCTGTTATTCTTTTATTTCTTCTACAAGGATGCCATAGACAGTTCCCAAATAGGATTATTTTTCCGCAATCATTTAGCATCGTTGACAGCATGCCTGTGCTAATCGATTATATTTGGGTGGACGGGTGCATAGATTGTCAAACTCTAGAGGCTACAAGATGGGTTCGCAGACAAAAAGACTTAACAAAGATGGGCGATGAATATAAGGTTCAAATTATATGTATTATCAACTCTCCAGCACAAGAGGGGGAAAATACCATCGGTCTACAAGAATTCACCTCTGAAACATATAGCAATTTGCATTTTATCTCTTCCAATAGAGAAATACAGACGTTCATAAGTTTAAATCCAGGCATACGACATCGAAAAAGCTTCACTTGTCTAACCCAACCGGATGGTTTAATCTTACTTAACGGCGGTAACCCAAAGAAGGATTTGGAGGTCTTTAAGGAGTATGCTAATTTCATATCTGACTATAATATCAACCATTAAGTTTTACACATTATGAAAAAGTTTGTACTTATCTTCATTACATCATTATTGGTGATTATTGGACTCCCAATTATTGTCAAAGCGTCATCAGGACAAAACATTACCAGATGCACAATAATAGTTGATGAAAACGATGAGCCTTTAATTGGGGCCACAATGAGAATTAAAGGCTCAACTACAGTTGAGATGGCAGATTACGACGGAATTAGCTAAAATTCCAAAAAAAATAAGCTTAAGAGAGGGAATTGAACAACCTGAAGACTGACAAGATGCATAGGGAAGACATATTTGTTCTCATAATTACAATCTTATCTTGCATTACAAATGCCTTTGGACAGACGGCAAAGGATTCAACGGCGTTTGTGCAAGGTAAGGTCGTTTATACACTGAACGGAACAAATTCTTCTGAGCCGCTTTATGGCGCTCACGTTATTCTCATCAATGATATCAAAGAAAAAAAAGACACATTAACTAGCACCACAGACCCAGACGGAACTTTTAAATTTCTTAACATAAAACCTGAAGCGTCATCAATAAAAGTATCTTATGTAGGATTCAAAACAATAGAAGGATTATACTATCTCGTACCTGGGCAGAACCTCTGTTATTTCAACTTGAATAAGTCAGATGAGGAACTTGGAGCAGCAAAAGTAACAGCTGAAACGCCCCTGCTAAAACACATTGGAGACACTACAATCTACAATGCGGCCGCTGTGCAAATGATAGACGGTGAGACTCTCAGAGATTTGTTGGACAAACTCCCTGGATTCAAAGTCTACGGAGACAAAATAACCGTTGACGGAAAAGAGGTTAAACGGACATACGTGAACGGAGTTCTCTTATTCGGAGACAACACACTTACTGCACCTAACTCATTATATGCTTCCGAAGTCGCACAAGTAAAGGTATATGACGAGCAAACGCCTGATGATAAACTCAGAGGTCTCGATAATTCAGAAAAGCAACGTGTACTAGACATTAAAACCAAAGAATCCCTTATTTCATTTTCCGATGCCGTAATTTCCGTGTCTGGCGGTGCTGACGATACCGGACAGGCGCGTTACACTGGCATAGGCGCCGCTGCATTTTACTCAGAATTATTATCATTCAATGCGATGGGCATCTTGGACAACACGTCTCAAGGACTAGGGCAGTCTTTGGATTTTTCGCCTTCTTCAACGCTCCTCAACATCAATTCTCAATCCGGTCAATTATCTTCATACACGGAAGACGCAATAGCCGGAGCCTCTTTTGAAAAATACTGGGATTCAAGAAATTTCGGAAACAGCATCAAAGCCTCATATAAATATTCTCACTCATACAACAGGAACAATGCTATAAGCAGGATTGAACATTATCTTGAGGACGGTTCCCAAGGCAGAAGTTCGTGCGACACAAGTATCTCCGGCAATCACTCGGGCACACACGAAGTCAATATGGTGCTTAAGTTGAGTAAGGACCCGCATAGAAATATCTATGGCCATTTTGGCGGCAAATTCACTGAGTTCGGCAGTCACTCACGAGATGCCGAAAACGTAAAATCGGACGGAGATGCGCTTATCAGAAATGAATACGGAAGTTCAAACCAGAATGAATATGACTTATTCGGGCGACTGAACTATCAAGATTACACCCTTCCGAAGTTTAATTTTTCTTCAGAATTATCACTGCACAACGACAAAACGACAACACCCTCAACTCGCATTGATACGCTGTCCGAATCCACCGTCCGAATGAACCTATTCTCGGATGGAATCGGCAAAAGCACTGACGCCGAATTATCTGCATCCGCAGAATGGCTACCTATCAACGAATCTGCCAGAACATTATCAATTGATGGTACCCTGCAATTTTCCTGCGGACGAGATGCAAAAAGCCAGAAAAGCACTGATATTATTTCCGGCACGCCGATAAATTACCTTTCTGAAACCTATGATTACACACTCGACTTATTACAACCGACTGTACGTTTTGCCACACAGTACTCAACTCAAAAGATTAACTTGAAAGCCAGTCTTGAATCGACTTGGGCGACGATTGCCTGCACTGAAAGAATTCCTAACACCGAAACCATCAAAAAATGCTTTCCGACACTACTTCCGTCGTTCAATTTCAGTTGGAGCAATCTGAAAGTCGGCGTAACTGCAAAGCAAACTCTTCCTTCCGCATCGCAGATACGAAAAAGAATCTCAGACGTGAATACTCTTTCGCTAGTCGGAGGCAATCCCAACATCAGGCCTTCCTATGATACAGATATGAGCATTGACTGGGGCAATTCATTCGGGTTATTGTCATTCAGCGCTTCATTCAGACAAAATCTCTCGCGGAATTCCATATTGTCGAAAGTAATATACTTTGCTGAAGACACTGAACTTACAGATTGGGATGGATATAAAGCTGTTGCAGGCTCAATGCTTTACACCTTTGAAAACGCGGATACACCCAAGTCAGAATCTGTCCTTACGCTCCGGTTAAGCAGACTTATGGCAAGGCGCAAATTAAACGCAAGACTGCTCCTTAACGGAGGATATACCAAAAGCCCGATGTGTTTCGGCAACGAATGTATAAATCTGGAAGAGAAAAGACTATCCTCCTCATTATCCTTGACTTGGACACCTGACAAACATTGGCGTGCAACCCTTTCCCCGAGCGCAACTTGGGTAAACAGTTCCGGAGGTGCAGGCACACTACTCTCAAATAGAATTAATTATAATTTATCATCTTCCTTGAAAGCAAAATACTCCGCATTAGTCGGGAATGTATCTTATAATTTTCTATATCTGGATTATCTATCCGGACTCGGAGTCAATACCTCACGACACATCCTGAACGCCTCCTTAGGAAGAACATTTCTCAAAAAGAGGTTGGAGGTAAAACTCGAAGCGTTCGACATTCTCAATGCCGGATCTATCTATTCTATGAGCATCACTTCGGAAGCTATGACTCAGACTTGGAAACCGACCTACGGCAGGCGATTTATGCTGACCGCCACATATCATTTCCGAAAAGCAAAAAGGTAGCATTCACTCGTCTGTAGGCTACGCATAGCTGTGCATTCCGCCGAGGATGAAATTGACGCCGAAATACGTTATCAGCACGCTCAGGAACGCGATAACACAATACCAATGAAAGAATTTGGTTGAACTGAACGCACGAAGTCTTGAACTGTGAAGCGGCGCCATATAAATCAGCATCGTTATCAATGCCCAGACTTCTTTCGGGTCCCAAGTCCAATAATGCCCCCACGACACGTTGGCCCAGACGGCTCCGATAAATATGCCTATCGTAAGCAGAAAGACCGCAGGATAAAGCAGGAAGTGCGACAAGGCTGCAAGAGATTCAGATTTGGAGACATCGCCTCGTCCGGATTGTACCAGACCTTGGATTCCGATAAATGTAATCAGACCGAAAAGCGAGTATGCGAACATTATGACCATTACGTGCACCGAAAGCAACGGGGACTGAAGCACTGGCATAAGTTGCGTTATCTGAGGACTTCCGTGGCCGATCATTGCGACAAGAAGAGCGAAAGACGCCAGCAGAGGTCCGAAGCCGAGAATTATCCGAAATCTGCCCTGAAGCAACAAAGTCATTGCAAGCACGGAGAATGCAAGGAATTGCATTGTCTCAAAGCCGTTAGAAAGAGGGATATGCCCGGACACAATCCAGCGCAGCACCAACAGCACGGAAATATGCAGAAGCATCAGAATAGCAAGCACACGGCTTAAGGCCACGCCGGGGCGTTCGCAGACTCCAATGACATACAGGATGGCAAGCAACAATGAGACAGTAAGATACAGCATCACAGGCCACCTGAGAGAATTCAGTGAATCATAGGCCAGTTCTATGCTCAACCGCGAATCTGACGGAACCACATCACCGGCACGCATACGCTGATAACTGCGAATCTTCCCTATCAGCATCAGCGCCCTGTCATTATCTCCGGTCACGACACATTCGTTCACGTAATCCATTGACTTGCGGACAAACATCCACTCCCCTTCCGGAAGTTCCAAATCCGCCCGGCTCTCTCCTGGGGCAATCCACGACAACTTTCCGCTCTTTTCCGAATACGGAAACATTCTCAGGAACTCTCCGTTGTAGAACATACGGATGATATTGAACTTTTCATCCGCGTCACGCAAATGCCTAACCATTGCCAGGTCTCCATCACGATACGCTTTTTCAAGAGGCTCTTTAAGTTTATATTCATTCTGCGCATTCCAGAAGTCATCGTATGAAGCCCAATGGCCTTCTATTCCCAATGTGCGGCAGGCAACCTTATCCTTTATCCTGAAAACCTTCTTGCATTCCCAATCCATAGGACTGAAAGTCCATCCCGTGAAAATCTCCAGAGCTGAATAACCGGACCAACTCGACTTTCCTGACAACTTCGAGACAAAATCTTCAGCCACAGTACCTATCGGACATACTCTGCCGTTATACAACACGCAGATTTTGCCGAATCCGTCAACTATATCCTTTTGAGGCACAACGGAATCTTGCGCACTGACGTTAAGCGAAGACAACGCCACCACTGCGGACACGCTTGCGATTGCCCGCCTGTACCAATACCGCATCTTGGATGAATTACCCGCAAGCAAAAGCACAATGGAAAGCAACAAAAGCGCATATCCGGAATACGTAATCAATATCCCCCACGTATCGTGCAAAACCAGCAGATGAGTCCCCTGCATATCGCTGTCATATCCTGACTGCACGAAACGATACCCGTTGTGGACACCTATATGATTCATTGAAACTGACAGGTCCTCATCATCAACCATAACGTGGGACACATAATCCGACGGCGCATCCGTTCCTGGATAATAGAGTACTTCGAAACTGTCAAGATGCAAAGAAAAGCCAAGATTTTTGACCGCTCCGTCTTTCGTCTCGAACGTGTCCGCAGTCTCGCCTTCACGCAAATATACATCCCCGCTTACGGCCGTAAGATATGAAGCCAGAGCGCCTGCGAGAATAACCAGGAAAGACAAATGCAGGAGAAAGACAGGCACGCGCCTGTGCATTTTATACCTGGCCAGCAGTCTTATGCTTATGATAGCAAGCACAGCCCACAGCAGCACAAACCACCACGAGCCATAGACATACTGCGCCACAAATGCAGTTCCTTTTACATTCTCAATGCAGGTAGCCGCGGCCATAACCACAATCAGCACGACCACTATACCCACAACCCAATTTCTTAGACTTTTCATATCGTCTGAATTTTTCAACCGCTTGTTTATGAAGCGATTTCCGCACAAAGATAATGAAATGAGCGGGCAATGCAGCCACTGTGCATTTCACCCGCCCACGAAATCATAACCGAATCGTATCTATAAGAACGCCGGTATTAAGACTATATTGACTCGCAGAAGAAAATCAACGCTTCGCGCTGTTCAGGAGTAAGCTTGCGGAACTCTTCCACTGAATGACGCGCATCACTCTTCGGGTTGCCGTGCCACATAATGGCCTCAAGAGTATTCTTAGCTCGGCAGTCGTGAAGACGATCCTCGGAGCCTGTGCAAAGCTTGCTGAGGCCACGTCCCCAGAGCGGAGTCGTACGGCACCATCCTGTACGGATGTCATTCTCCATATAAAGTCTGTGCTGAACGAAGTCGGAGTACGGCCAGATGGTCTGATTAGGATAGCGTGGCATATCGTCATTGCCCAACATCATATTAGGATCCTGGACATTGTCGTCACCGGTTGTCCAGGACGGACGATGGCAGGCGGCACAACCAAGCTCGGTGAACAGACGTTTTCCTTCCTTGAACTTGTCCGTATTCACATTACGCGCTGCAGGGACAGCCAGTCCGCGATGCCAGATCATCAGGTTCTTGTAAGACTTGTCGGACATCTCGGCGTCAAGGGTCTTACTGGTAAGGTAAGCGTAGATATTGTCTGCAACATTATCAGTATGCCACTCAGGATGTTTCTTGTCAGGGTCAACCTCGTTGATATAAGCCTCGAAACCGTCCTGCACATCAGGGTCATTCATCGAAGTTGTGGCATAGATGGTTCCGTCCAAATCAAGGTAATGTTTCCTTCTGTCAGAGCGGGTCACATTGGTGATGTTCCAGATTGCATTGGCTCCTGGGCCGTCAAGCACCGGACCACGGGTAAGAGCATAAGTATAGCGGCGGACATATGATTTCTTGTCACCTCCGGTATATTTGGAATTCCACTTCATACCGGCCTGATCCCAATAAAGAGGGTTAAGGGCATCAGTCTTACCGATAGAATTGAAATACTCGCTTTCGCTTACCCATTGAGCAGTAATGTCTTCCTCAGGAATAGCATCAGTAAGACCGGTTCCATAGATACCAATCGTGGATTCAAGACGCACACCTATCTCATCGGCAACCTGATCTGTAGGGATCACTACTTTCTCTCCATTTCTGAGCACAGTCACCGGAGAATAATAAGCTGCTCCCGGGATAGTGACATCAGGATATGTCAGTTCATAAGTTTCACCGTCATCGAACTTGTTGCCCCATTCGTCAGTATAGTTCTTCCAGACAATCTTGATTTGTGTCTCGTCTATAGGAGACTTGAACGGCTCGATAGCCACTGTCTGCGGCATACCGGCAACCGATCTGATGTACTGGTCAGTCTGTTTGTCATAAATGACCAAAAGATAACCGTTGCCCATATCGCTTGCACGATAACGGTCCTGACGTTTTCCGTGACCATAATTAGGATGGCAATACAGACAGCCCACACGCACTGCAACAGGGCCGAGTCCGGTGAACGCACCTTCCGTATTCGTATTGAAATCTCTTTCGAAAAGAGTCTCACCGTCCTGAAATTCAGCGTCAAGGCCTGCGTTCTCTACGGCTGGAGTAGGCTGCTTGTAAGCATAAGCATTGACAAGTGTAGTCGTACCGAGTTTTCCTCCGGCATAGTACTCATCAGGATTTTCCTTCGGGTCTACAGGGCCCAAAGAAGAATTGTTGGACTTTGAACAGCCTACGATGGCCAAAGCCACAATTGTAATTGATATTAAATAATTAAGTTTCATAGTGAATCTGTTTATCCGGCAATGAGGGCGGCTAATATGTAATTAGCCCGCCCTCTACTTTTTATTCCCACAGAGTGGTTGAATAAAAAGATGGAATACAAGGCTCTCGACGCGCCCAATACCGGAGCAACCTTAGTGGTTGTGAGGATTTGGGCAAGGAGAACAACGCAGTAGACCGCTTTTTATTCCCACTCGATTATTACTATTCGTAAGAAGCAATAAGCTCATCAAGTGCTGACAATGCGTCGTCCAGTTCTCCAAGAGCAGACATCGCGTCTTTCGCGCTCTGATCGCTGTAGTACAGCACAAATGGCCTCTTCATATTATTCACTGCAGTAAGCGCATTCTCCATTTTGGACTCTACCTTCTCAGCGGCAGCCTTGAACTCATCGATCTCGAGGCAGACTCCGATAAGAGACCTTGATTCAGGAGTAACTCCGGAAACTGTCCAACCGCCGTAAAGCGTGTGCTTGCAGGACATAATGTTGTCATAGAAATCCTGGATAGAATTGTATGCGTGAGGAGACTCAATGTAGTTTACATCCGCTCCAGTAGCAGGCGAACCGATTTTTGCATCGCGAACCTCACCGATTATATCCTGTGCACCTGAGATAATCTGACGCGCAGCCAGAGATATAGTCGAATAGCCTGAGCCTGCGCTACCGGCATTCTTGAAATCTTCACCATAGTCCTTGGACTCGAACTCAGCCTCATCAAGAAGAGCCTGCTCCTCATCGGAAAGTTCACCACCCCAAGCGGAAACGAGTTTCAAAGAGTTAAGATACAGGTCCTGAGCCGCACTCTTTGCAAAATAGATCTCGTCAGCCGTCATATCAGCAAATTTACGGGATTCACCTTCGCGGAAGATAAGGTATTCTACAGCGTGGAAACCTGTCAGGTTCTGTCCGGTAGCAATTGCATCGTCTATAAGTGCTGCATCTTCCTCGTTAGTTGCAGGATGATACTTTGCCATATAGTTGTCGAACTGCTTCTTGTTGAATGGCCAAGTGTCAGTGTGAGGGTCAATACCGAAGTCACCGGCAGGGCCGAAAAGGAATGCCTCTGACCACTCCCAGTCCTGACGTGCAGCTTTCCAGTATTTACCTGCCTTCGCCACATCTTCATCTGATTTCAAATTCCTGAGCTGCTCAACCAACAGTTTGTCATTGTCTGCAAGTGCCCTGTAGGTCGGCTTCACTGTTTTCTCGACAAAATCGGAATTGACAGTTTTGAATTTAGCCTCGAGTGCCTTGAGCGCTTCGCTCTGGCCTTCGTTCTCGTCACAACTTACTGCGCTCATTGAAAGAGCAAGCACTGAAAGTGCAACGAGAGAATAGTTGAAAAACTTTTTCATGATATTTTCTTGATTATTTTTCAAAATGAATGTCTGGGGATTTATCTTAATATCACCTTGCTAAAAGCTAGCGGTTGAACCAGCCGACGAACATAATGCCGAGTGAAACAGCAGGCTCATCGTTGTACGCAGCATCAAGATAACGCTTTGAATATTCCGCTTTCACTATAATTTGCGGGATAGGCATATAGTTGATACCGAATGCCATACGCTTCACGTGGTCATAATCGTACGCAACTTTTTTGTTGCCGGAAGCATAGGTGTTATAGTCTTCATAGCGCCCGAAAACATAGAGTTTCTGTTTGTCCTTCAGACTGTTCACAAGTCCGAACACATCATATCCGGCCTCTCCGCCAAAAGAATATGCGCTTGTTCCAATCGGAGAATGTTTGGAAGGGGAACCGTCCTGCTGGGTATGTTTCGGATAAGCGTTATTGAACGTGGTTATGCGCTCAGCATCAGAGAGATGAGCATAAGTTGCATTACCTCTCACAATGAGATTCCACCTGTTGAGTTCAAACCCGAAACTTCCTATCGCCAGCGCTCCGTGACAGTCATCGTACGATGCTGATGCCTTTCTCTCGGTATTTTTGAATGAATGTCCGTAGTATCCGCTCAAGCTGAGTCGCAATCCGTCAACGGAATAGTTGTCAATTCGTGCCGCACCCGCATAGGTGTTACCTATCTTATATTCATAAGGGCTTGCTGCGCCATAGTGAGCGAAACAATCGTGTCCGAAACGCTCCGCATCCAGTCCAGAGGTGAAAATAGCCTCATATCTCCACTGCGGAAGTTTTCCCCACAACGAAACGCCGACCTGATGCCAGGTATTCGGGAGGAATTTAGCCTCACCTTCGGAACGGTAAACTGAGAAGAATTCATTAGGTAAGTGATACTGGTTAATCTCGCCGACAGGAATTATCAGTTCTCCGGCCTTGATATTGAACCGGCCCTCAGCAAAAGCCTTGTTCAGCCAGAACTGCTCAAGTGCGACCTCACCGCCGCGCTCCACCTCGGCCTCATATTCGCCACTCTCGTCAGCATCTATTTCGACAGCCGACTCGGTACCGCCGTGCTCGAATTCGATTTCCATCCCCAAAGTCCAACCCTTGCCGAAATCGTAACCTAGATTCAAGGTAACGTGCGGCAAATCAAAACGACCGTGAGACTTATCATTCTTATATGTAGCCGGATCCAGATACCGGTAGAAATTCTGGCTGTAGAAATTACGTGACATCACCGCCTCTCCATAACCTCCTATGGAAAAACGACTGAATATATTCTGCAGTTTGGCTGCTTTCTCGGACTTCTGCTCCTTCCCGACCTCCTGATTATCATTGTTTTCAGACGCAACTTGTGCCGCAGCAAAAAAGCCGGATACCATCAGCGCGCCAACAGACAAAACAATTTTCTTCAACATCTTTCGCTAGTTTTAATTTCCGAGTGCAAATTTATTGCACGCAAAAAGCGTGGGCAATCCCAAAAAATTGGTATTGTCCACGCTTTGTATAACTAATTGTTAGTATAATTCCGGGGAACTTATTCTTCCTTTGAAAAACCGGAATTTGATGCTTAACTAATTAATCGTGAAGACCTTTCTTACGCAGATAATCAATCAAGAATGCAGGTCTGTCTGTCTGAATCATAGTCACTCCCATATTGATATACTGATCGTAAACCTCGCCCGGATTTTCACACTCGAAAGCGGCATCGTCATCATTTCCTACACCTCCGCACAATGATGGCCAAAGAGTGTTGACCCAAAGTTTAGAGCCGGTAGCAACGACTTTCTTCATACACTCCTGCACTTCCGGTGTCATCTCGCTGTAGCATACCTCATAAGCGAGAGGAACTGTACCTGTCTCCATATATTCTGAGAACAATTTCTGTCCGTTCGGCTTCAGGATGTCGATGATAGGCATATACATCATATTGTGAGGATGAGCGGCCATCTTCTCAGCAACAACAGGAAGCGGTTTTTTACCTTTGATAAGGATCTGATCAGTAACGCCGAGCTCTTCGGTAATAGCGAGAACCTGATCATAGAACTCGTATCCCTGGTCAACATTGACTACGATACGGTCTTTGCAACATTCGAGAGCCTGACGAAGCGTAGGCATCTTGAGAGTGTCCGTCTTGACATTATGCGCTCTCTTCAGATTGAATGTCATTAGAGAATCGTAGGTAATGTCGCAGACACGTCCCTTTCCGTTTGTGGTTCTGTCTATTGTACGGTCGTGGCAGAGAACCAAGACACTGTCTTTTGTCATCTTGAGGTCGAGCTCCATAATGTCCACACCCATCTTGATAACAGACTCGATTGCCGGTATTGAATTCTCCGGATAGTTTCTCCAATCTCCTCTGTGAGAAGCTACTACGATCTTCTTGGAGTTCGGATTGTGGATTTCCGCCACGATTTTCTCCGCCCTGTTGGCATACTGAGGCTCACTGTTGCAAGAGAGCATAGCTCCCAGTACGGCTACTCCCGCCATACCTTTGAGAGCGACTGATAACATTTTACTCATCATATCTAATTAGTGTTTTGTTTCAAAAGAATTTCGAAATACGTTCCCGAAATTTTCGAAAGTTACAATTTTTCGAAATAAAGCACAAATGAAAAGAGCATCAGCCATACTCGGCCATACGTCAGCCATACAGCTCCCTGAGCACCTGAAGAGACTTGATATTGATTGCCGATTCGGTATGAAATTCCAGATATCTGATGATAGAGTCTGCTATGTCATTGCGGGTCTTGCCGTTCAGCGGAATGAGCATAGCTTCAGCAAGATCAGCGCGCATAAGTTTCTCAACTGACGCCTGATTCTCTCCGCTGAAAGCCATCATATCGAGAGACTCCGGACGGAATCCTAGCGCCACACACAGTTCAAGCAGAAAACGTATATGAAAATTGGAAAAATCGGATTCTATGGCATCGAGCGTAAGTATCTGACGTTCACACCAATCGAACAAGCCATCTTCATTCGCCCCGTCCTTCAGGACACGGAACAGGACTTCCGACATAAATAGGGACATCGTGTTCTTGAAGATGTTGTTTCTAATTCCGTTCAAAGGATACTTTGCCGACAACGGTTTCGCATACCACAGGTCGGACTTCTTGTTCTCGGTAATGTCCAGTTCCAATATATTCAATGGAAGATAGAAAGCCATCCTCGCTTTCGCTCCTGTACGGACAAGAAAACTTTTTCTGCCATAGCTCCGGCTCAACACGTGCAGGACAATGCTGTTGTCACGTATCTTGGTCGTATTCAGAACTATAGCAGACTCGTCCATCTCACAAGAATGATTCTATTCCTGAGATTTGAGCCAGGAAGCCATAGCGCGCAGAGCCTTTCCCCTATGGGAAATCGCATTCTTCTGGTCATCAGTAAGCTGCGCTACAGTTTTGTCAGGATAATCGTCGGCAATGAATACAGGATCGTAACCGAACCCGCCGTTTCCGGCTTTCACATAAGAAATCTTCCCCTCCATCGAGCCTTCGAAGAAATGTTTTTCCCCGTTAAGAATCAATGTTATGACGGTTTTGAATCTTGCACGTCTGGTAGCTTTCGGGGTTTCAATACCATATTCTCTGGCCACAGAAGCCTCAAACTCCTGCTGCGCCATTTCTTTCAGCAATTTGTCAGTATTGGCATTGAAATCTTTTGAAGGACCTGCATATCTGGCGGAATAGACGCCCGGGGCACCGCCAAGGATATCCACCTCAAGTCCTGTGTCGTCTGCAAAACAATCTGCACCATCCGTGTGGTCAAAGATGTATTGCGCTTTTTGTAAAGAGTTGGCACGCAGAGTCGTACCTGTTTCCGGAATATCTTCTGTCATTCCTTTCTCGGCTGGGGTAACGAGCTCAAATCCCTCACCTAAAATCTCTGATGCTTCACGCAGTTTACCGCTATTGCCCGTTGCAAAAATAATCAACATACTGCTTTATTTACCTTATTATATTCGGGTGCAAAGGTATCAATTTCATTGGCAATCAACAAAAATTCTTATTTTTGTGAGATGTAACCGGGCAGTCTGACCTCAAATTTGGGCACAGACATTGCTCCTTGGCCATCGGTTTCGAAAGGACGGATTGAATAAACTGATTTAGAAAAATCAGACGTAAAACATTTCAAGACAACCCTTTAGAGACACTGGCGTAAAATATTCATACAAATTATGAAAAAGTTAAAATTGACTGTCATATCCGTTATGCTGGCATCAGCTATGACTCCGGCATTCGGACAGTCCAAAAGTTTCAAACTGGGACAATGGGTGGAAATCCAGAACGCGATACTTAAAGAATTGAACAGGTCATACGTTGATTCCTTACCAGTGGACAGAATAGAAAAGGCCGGCATCGAGGCAATGCTGGAAAATCTCGACCCATATACCATGTATGTGCCGGAAGAGGACAACGAGGACTTCGAGTTTATGATCGGCAAGACCTACGGAGGTATAGGCGCACTCATCTATAAGCCTACAAAGGAAAGCAACGTGGTCATCAACGAGCCGTATATGAATTCTCCGGCATACAAGGCAGGTCTCAAATGCGGAGATGAGATTGTCGCCATAGATGGAGTCAGCGTGAACGGACTGGATGCCGAAGGCGCAACTTCCAGGATGAAGGGAAAGCCTGGGACCACTGTCGTCTTCGATGTGAAAAAACTGCGCGGAGGAGACACTTGGAAGGCAGGCGATACGGTAAAGATTACTGTCACAAGAGAAAGAATACACCTTCCTGATGTCGAATATGCAGGAATGGTGAATGACACTACAGGATACATACTTCAGACAGGATTCACGGAAAATGTTTCCAACGACATACGCAACGCATATTTCAAACTGAAGAAGCAGGGTATGAAGCAGCTAGTTCTGGACCTTCGCGGAAATGGCGGAGGACTGATGAACGAGGCTATCAACATCGTCTCCCTGTTCGTTCCGAGGGGCTCTCTCGTAGTATCATCAAAGGGCAACTCTAATATGCCAAGCCAGGAATACCGCACCACAACCGAACCTGTAGATACGGAAATTCCTATCATAGTTCTTGTAGATTCAGGCACGGCATCCTCTTCAGAGATTGTGTCAGGAGCATTCCAGGACCTTGACCGCGCCACCATTATGGGACGCAGGACTTACGGCAAAGGTCTCGTACAGAGCGTACGCCCGCTTCCTTACAACGGTCAGTTGAAAGTTACAACAGCCAAGTATTACACCCCGAGCGGAAGATGTATCCAGGCTATAGACTACAGCCACAGGAATGATGACGGCAGCGTAGGTCACATTCCGGACTCGCTCACCCACCAGTTCAAGACCGCAGGCGGACGCCCGGTACGTGACGGCGGAGGAATCACACCTGATGACACTCTTTCCGTAAAGGAATACAGCCGACTTGTATATTCGCTTGTAATTAACGGAATCATAGACAGATACGCGCTGGAATATGCAAGAACTCACGAGAGCATACCGGCATTGGAAGATTTCCATTTCAGCGATTCTGACTATGCGGATTTCATCAAATATGCAAAAGAGCAGAAGTTCGACTACAGGTCAAGCGCAAAGACATTGTACGACCAGATGAAGAAAGAATTGGAGAAGGACGGAATGGCCGAGTCAATGAAAAGCGAACTTGACGCCCTAGGCAAGCGCATTGACATCGAGAAGGAGCAGTTCCTACTAATGAAAAAAGCGGAGATCATTCCGTTCATTGAAGAAGAAATAGCAACAAGATATTATTATCAGGAGGCAGGAATTCAGGTTCGTCTGAGATATGACAGCCAGCTCAAGGAGGCTTTGGGCAAACCGCGCATAGACGTGAAAGTTGCCGGCAAGGCAAACTGAGCTATTCCACACCTCACAAATGTATTATAAACCTTAACTGACAAACACTATGAGTACCAAGGACAAGCTTGTTTCCAACTTTCTCCTGGGCACTGCCGGCGGAATTCAATACCTTAAACTGAAAAAGGCAAGCAAGAATCCCCGACAGACAAGCGCAAACACATTGAGAGAGATTCTCAATTACGCAAAAGATACGGTTTACGGCAAGGAACACGGTTTCGCCGAAATTTTGCAGGCAACAAACGACAACGAACTTTTCTCATTATGGCAGAAGAATGTCAAGCCGAACGGTTACGAAGACTTCAGGCCTTATGTGGAAAGACATAAGCACGGCGAAAGCGACATTCTCTTCCCTGGCAAGCCGGTGTTGTACGCCACCACTTCAGGCACAACTTCTGAGCCTAAATGGATTCCTATCACAGAAAGATATCTCAAGACCGTCTATGGCAAGATGACGAAAGTATGGCTTTTCAACTTCGTCAAGAACCGCCCGAACGTATATAAAGGGAAAATTCTTTCCATCGTAGGAAAAGTCATAGAGGGATACGCACCGGACGGCACCGTATTCGGCTCTGTTTCAGGAGTCACCCAGCGCGATGCACCGGGATTCGTCAAGGCCCTTTATACCAATCCGCAGTGCGTTTATTCCATCAAGGATTACAATGCACGTTACTATGTGCTTATGAGGATGGGCGTGGAAAATGACGTAACTCTGATAGTTACAGCCAACCCGTCCACGATAGTCGAGCTCCAGAGCAACGTGAACAAGTTTTATGACGAATATGTCAAGGACATTGAGAACGGAACCATCTCTGACAAGATCAACTTGGAGCCGGAGATAAGGAAGGAACTGGAGGCGTGGGTGAAACCGAATCCGAAGAGGGCGGCCGAACTCAAGGCATTGAAAGCCAAATACGGCACTGTGCTGCCAAAGCATTATTGGCCTAATCTTCAGATTCTCAACACTTGGAAATGCGGAAACACCAAAGTATATCTGGACAAGATCAACGGCTCGTTCCCTGAGAAAATGCTGCATCAGGAATTCGGATATTTCTCTTCAGAATGCCGGTTCGGACTGGTTATGGACGACACTCTGAACACAGTGCTCTTCCCGCATTACCACTACTATGAATTTATCGCAGAGGAGGATATCGACAATCCGAATCCGAAATTCCTGCAGTTGGACGAGCTTCAGGAGGGCAAAAGGTATTGCCCATACGTTACGACATTCGCCGGACTTTACAGGTATGATATGAATGACCTGCTTGAGGCCGGTCCTAAATTCGTGGGAACACCTACAGTGCACCTGATTCAGAAAATCAATGGTATCGTCACGATTACCGGAGAGAAATTGCACGAAAGGCAGTTCATAGAGGCTGTCCACAAGGCTGAGGCGGAAACAGGGCTTAAGACTGCATTCTTCATCGGATTCGCCGACCTGGACCTGTCAGCATATCATTTCTATTATGAATTTGCCGACCAGAACACGACTCAGGAGACCGCAGAGAACTTCACCAAGGTTGTGGATAAATATCTACGCGAAGAGAACGTGGAGTATATCGCAAAACGTGATTCTCTGAGGCTTAAAGATCCTGTGACTCACAGGCTTTGCAAGGATTCTTTCGAAAAGTTCAAGAGCCGTTGCATTGCAGAAGGAGCCAGGGACGGACAGTTCAAACTGAACATTCTGCTTCAGGATGAAGTACGCCACGCTAAGTTCAAGGACCTTGTCATCAATGACTAGCAACAGATGGCAGAGAACAAAGTAGAAACTACTAAGTTGAAGGCTATAGTATTCGATCTTGACGGGACTTTATATGAGTCCCGTCATTTTCCTTTGAGGCTCATATTGTCAAATCCGCTTTCCATCGGATACCTGGCGGCAGAACGCAGATGCCGTAAAATACTCAAAACCAAGCAGTTCTCAAATACAGACGAGTATTACAACGAACTATTTCTTTTGATGGCGGGAGGCTCTGAAGCCAAAGCCGTAAAATGCCGCAAATGGTTCTACGACATCTATATGCCGTCGCAGGTAAAGATTATAGGCAAGGATTTCGGGCCGAGGCCCCATCTGAAGGAATTGCTCGAACATCTGAAGGAAAACTATAAGGTAGGTGTCCTTTCCGATTACGGATTCGCGAAAGAAAAGCTGAGTGCTTGCGGATTGGATGCAGACTCATTTGACTTGGTACGGGAATCACCCGAACTTGGAGGATTGAAACCGAACAGAAGTGTATTCGAACGGTTCTGCGCACAGTTGGGAGTTGCTCCTGACGAGGCGTTGATGATTGGCGACAAGGTTTCTTCAGACGGCGGTTCTCTGGATGCCGGAATGCAGTTCATCCATATTATCAACAGCGAAAAAGATAGAGTTAGTTGCAAGAACCACTCAGCCGGAAATAACCGTACAGATGGTCACAATCCCCATACAAATTGCTCGGCAACCGGCACGCATAATGCTCTGCAAGTTGCTGATATGCTGTGGGATGAGTTGCTTGAGTATTTTGGAGTATACGAACTCTGACACCTGCGCAGTCGGCTTACTGCATCTCGGCAGGCCAAGGATTGTTGAGAATTCCGGCCATTGAGACCATTTGACGATGGGATTCTTTCAGGATGCGTTCCACTTCTTTCTTACGCGGAACTGAAGTGTCCGGAATCACAGGCGTACCTATGTGCAACGTAAGAAGCGGCACGTCCGGTTTCTCGAAAAGTTTATAGATTCCTGTCCTCGGGCGGTATGTTATCACGCAGGGAATCACAGGCAGAGCATATTTGTATGCCATAGTGAACGCACCTGTCTTGAATGACCTTACAGGAGTATAGAATCGCCAGCTTGCTGCCTCTGGAAACACGTGTATCCACTGCTTGCGTCTGTGCAATTCATCGAAAGCCTCATTGAACGGTCGCATTCCCGAGCGCGACTCAGGAATCGGAATACCTCCGGCAAAACGCATAAACCAGTAGTCTTTCCCGCGGAGGTGGTCACCGAATATAGGAAACCACACATCACTTGCTCCCACGGCATCCACTACGCTGACCAAATCCCACCTGTAAACGTGGTTGCACACCGTCATCGCACCATCCTTGAACAGGTCCGCATAGCGCCTTATATTCTCTTTCCCTTTGATTTTCAGACCATAACGCAGTCTGTTGACAGGAGCCACATATATCCTGCGAAGAAACCAGTTCAGAAAATGATGAAACTTATAATGGAAAGAGTCATCAAGATAAGGATATGTACTGTCCAATACCACCTCACGTCCGTCATAACGCACGCCGGCAATATGTTCCTCCGAATTGCTTTCGGGATATTCCACTTCACAATCCGGAACAAATACATCGTCCCGGACCTTCATTTCCCGATATTTCGCGTTGTCAATGCCCTTGCCCATAAAAAATCTTATTCAATCGCGAAGCTCCGAACTTTATTATTTTTTAGTCTGCCTCTTTCTAGGAGCCTGATTCTTCGAGAATTTTATAGCCTGCTTCACCTTTGCTTTGCGTGCCTCCTTGTTACCTTCTCCCGGAGCCGGTCTTGACGATTTTCTTGGAGCGCCGTCATCTCCTGCTTTTCTGCGGGATGTCTTGTCGAACACTTTTGCGGCAGGACGTCTTTCCTCATATTGTCCTGGGATATCCTCATACTGCTCCACGTGTTCTTCGTCACCTGTTTCAACCAACTCGTAATCAAGCAGTTTCTGTTCCAGGTTAGTGGATTTAACACGTATCTTGACAAGATCGCCAAGGTTATATATCACGCCTGAACGTTTGCCGACAATGCGGTAATGCTCCTGGTCAAATTCGAAGAAATCAGACCTTATGTCGCGCAACGCCACCATACCCTCTATCTTGGTCGGTTCTATTTCGACGTACATACCCCAGTCTGTAAGTCCTGAAATATGTCCTTCGTATTCACCGCCAACTTTATCCTGCATAAACTCTACAAGCTTATACTTTGTGCTGGAGCGCTCCGCCTCAGCCGCAATCACCTCTCTTTCAGAGGCATACTTGCACTGCTCCTGATAATATGCTTTGCTTTGAGAGTCTGCGCCGTCCAGATACATTGCCAGAAGTCTGTGAACCATTGTATCCGGATAACGGCGGATAGGCGAAGTGAAATGCGTATAGAACTTGAATGCCAGGCCGTAATGACCTATATTGTCAGTGCTGTAGCAGGCTTTGGCCATTGAACGCAGAGCCAGGATCTCGATAGCACCGAATTCAGGCTTGTCCTTCGCGTCAGCAAGCAAGGTGTTCAATGCCTTAGCCAATTTCTTACCATCCTCAGCCTCCTCCATCGAATATCCGAAATTGCCGGCAAACTCTCTCAAGCCTGCAACTTTCTCAGGATTAGGGACATCGTGGATACGATATACGAATGTCTTCGCATTCTTCTTGGCAACGCCGTTCATCTTGCCGTCAGTAGCTATAAATTCTGCAACTGAGCGGTTAGCAAGGAGCATAAACTCCTCAATAAGCCAGTTAGCCTCTTTGGAAATCTTCTGATAGACGCGTATAGGGCGGCCTTTTTCATCCACCTCAACCTTCATCTCCGGCCTTTCAAAACTGATTGCACCTGATGCAAATCTGCGTTTACGAAGGATGGAAGCCAATTTATGCAACGTAAGTATAGCCTCTTTGAGTTCTCTCGGAATGACGCAACCTTCATACAGACCGGCGCCCATCATTGCCTCGGAACGGCCGGCAGCCTTGAATTCAGCAAATGCGTCTCCCGATGTCTGAGCATCTTCTTTCGCTTTTTTCGCCCGCTTTGCGGCAGCTTCAGGAGATGCTTCCAGCACAGGATCTTTCACTGCGGCGTGAATACCGTCTGTACCACCGCGCAAGTCCATCTCAAGGGATTTCTCTCCATTGTCGATAATCTGCTGCGCTGTTTCATAAGCGAATCTGTAGTTTGACCGTATCACGGTGCGCCCGAACCAATTGCCGACGATTTTGGCAAGCGGTGTTATTTCAAATACCGCAGAAAATGTCAGTTTCTCCTCGTTAGGACGCAGAGAGCACAATTTGTTGGAGAGTTTCTCCGGAAGCATCGGTACCGTACGGTCAACCAGATACACTGAAGTACCGCGCGCCTGCGCCTCCTTATCCACGACAGTGCCGGGGGTCACATAATGGGACACGTCCGCAATATGGACGCCCACCTCATAATTGCCGTTATCCAACACCTTGAAAGACAGCGCGTCATCAAAGTCCTTGGCATCTTCAGGGTCAATAGTGAACGTAAGGGTATCCCTGAAATCGCGACGTTTCTTGATCTCGGCAGATGTTATTTTATCGGAAATACTGTCCGCTGCATTCTCCACTTCAGCCTCGAATCTGTATGGAAGCCCGTACTCAGCCAATATCGAGTGCATCTCGGTATCATTCTCGCCCGGCTCACCCAGAACGTCCACCAGATGTCCGCTTGGATTCGGTTCTCCTCTATCCCAGCTGTCAACCAGAGCGGCAACCTTAAGCCCTGAACGGACTTTCAACTCTGAGTCTTTTCCGTCCACGGTCTCGGTCACGCCTGCGACCGTAAATTCTTTATTTCCAATGGATTTAAGGTATCCCGTCTCCGGAAGATTTCCGCGTTTGCGCATAAGCGGCTTACCATTGCCGTCTGTAATATCTATGCTGATATCGTATGGCATCACACGGCTCTGCATAAGCACCCAGGCCTGATTGCCGACTACGTGAAGAACTCCCACGAAAGGTTTGCGGGAACGCTCCTCTATCTTTACTATAACGCCTTCCTGACGCTTCGTATCCGTCTTTTCCCTTGTAATGGCAACTTTGACAACATCCCCGTTCAACGCGCCTCTGGTCTTGCCGTTTCTGACATATATATCGTCATCCATCCCCTCGACTTTCACAAAGACATATCCGTCACGGGTCATTTGGACAGTTCCTGTCACCTCCGGACATTCCATCAAAGGTTTCTCATCTCTCTTTTTGCGGTCTTTACCAAAGAATCCGCCATTTCTGCGCCCTTCCTCTTTTCTAGGGCCATTTCTTCTTGAATCTCCGTTCTCGCGATTGCCGCCGTTACGTCTTCGTCTGTCAAATGCCATTTCTATATAGATTAAAAATCTGCTTTGCAATAATTCACAAAGTTACGAAGAAGTTGGTGTATTTTTGTCAGAAATCGTAACTTCAGATGTTTTTTGACTTTAAGAGATACTATGAGCAATCCAATATGCCCGTTCAGAATAGGAAACGGATATGATGTACACCAGATAGCCCCGGGCCTGAATATGTGGCTCGGAGGAGTGAAGATAGATTCCGATTGCGGATTTGTCTCACATTCCGACGGGGATGTGGCAATCCACGCATTGTGCGACGCTCTGCTGGGAGCGCTTGCTCTCGGCGACATCGGCCACCATTTTCCTGACAATTCAGACGAATGGAAAGGAGTGGACAGCAAGATTCTCCTCACCAAAGTCGTGGAGCTGGTCCACAGCAAGGGATATTTTGTCGGCAATGTGGATATAACCATCGCACTGCAACGACCGAAGATAGGAAGTTATGTCCCTCAGATGCGTTCTGTCCTTGCAAAGACAATGGGCATAGGCGAAGACTGCGTATCCGTCAAGGCTACCACTACGGAAAAACTCGGCTTCGTGGGCAGATGCGAGGGGTGCGAAGTTTGGGCTACAGCTTTGGTTTTCAGGGATTAACCACCTCGGCTTTGTATCCGAGCTTCTCGATCGCCTTTTTCAAGGTCTGCACGTCAGTTTTTGTCGGATCGTATGTTACGGTAACTGTCTTATTGTCAAGCGACACTTCCAGTCCTTTCACGCCTTTCTCGAAAGAAATGTTCTCTTTGACTTTCTTCACACAATTCTGGCAGTGCAGTCCGACTTTGAACACGACTGTCTTGACATCCTTTTTAGGCGCGCCCGCAATGGCGCTGTTCAACACTGAAGCGTTCGTTTCGATGGCTGGAGCCGCGAAGATCATCGTGGCCGCAACAGCCGTAGCTATGATTATTCTATTCATATTTGAAGATTTTGTCTTATAAAATTTTTCCCGAGTGCTAATATACTGCAATTTAGGCCTCGTGAACCATATAAGGCCCGCAAACCATTATTTCCAAAGAGTAAATCTTACTCCGAGATAAACCTTTGTTCCCATTATCGGGCCCCAGACTGCACTGGCGTCAAAGTCCGAAAGTGATGGATTCACCATAGAGTGAGAACCTCCCGAATGCGTTGCGGAAGCTTCATTCATTGCCGTCCCCAATATAACTTCTTTCTGCCTGAAATTCGTAAGGTTTTCTGCTCCAAGATAAATATCCAGGCCTTTGAACCTCTTGGTAACCTGCAGATACAGAAGCGGATATGCCGGAGTACGACCATCTGAATAAATCTGCTTTCCATTCTCATCGCGCAAGTCTTTCATAAAGTCATAAACTCTTGACGACCCGTTCACTGAAGCCGTGAAATCGAATACCCACTTGTTCAGATTCGTAGCATATTGCAGATTGAGAACACCCTTGAATCTGCTTGTCATAGGCTTTTCTACAAGACCTTTGTTAGCAAGTTCAATTTTGGCATCCGTGTATCTGAAAGTGGCTGTGACAGTAAATCCTCTGAAAGGCTGCACATTGAAGTCAGCCTGGTAACTGTTTGTAAATGACTGGCGTCCACCCAAAGCATAGAAATCAATTCTGTTCAGGACGTGTTCATAATCCACCACCATCTGTTCGTTGAATCTTGTGCCGAAATAATCCAGACTCAGATATGTATCATCGGACGCGCCGAAAGGAAGATAGAAAGTGGCATTGCCACCGAATGTCCAAGCATCTTCAAGAATGTGCCGGTTGAATGAGCCGTCAAAAGCCTTTCCGGTGGAGAATGCGCCAATATTGTCTATCAGCGGAAGTGAACGGCGTAGTCCTCGGCCGGCATTGGCTCTCAGCACAATTTCATCTATTGGGCTGTATTTCAAAGTTATGCGAGGCGTAAACTTAAAGCCGTCTCCGTTAAACCAATCTCCTCGGACTCCGATTATGGATGAAAATTTTTCACCCGCGTGGAAAGTATATTCGCCTGACAGACCTGCATTGTAGAAGTTGTTGACCTCTTTACCAGGTGTAAAATGCTGTTCTGCCACAATGCGCTGCACATTCTCATCATATCTGTCCAACGTTCCTCCGAGCGAGAGCGTGAATTTATGAGCATCATTTATTTCATTCTGAAACAGAATGTTAAAGAATCCGGCATTCTGCGTCGCATCATATCTTGAGGCTCCAAACCAGGAATCCATATCCGTCAGGGTATAATCCCCGACTACTGCGATATTCCGGGCGTTATCCTCGCTCAGCGGAATGCCCACTTTGAAATAAGCGTTTATTTGACGGTTTGTTATATCCGAGCCCCAAGGGGAAGCAGAGGAAAGAGTATATGTCTTGTAATCATATCCATTCTGACCACCCTGACGCTTGTCCTGCAGGGCTCTCAAGCCAAAACGCACTTGGACTCCGGAATCGTCATAATAAAGCCAGCGGTTCGCGAAGTTGAATTGAAGTGACTTGGGGTCATCCATAAACCCATCGTGGTTATGGTCATACGTCTTGAAATTGCCGGAAACGTGTCCAAGCAGCACGGTGCTCCACTTCTCCCCCATCTGAAGAGATGAAGAGATATTGAAATCCGCTTTCGTATCGTTCATTATAGACGCATTCACAAACAGGGGCTTTTCATCAGTCGGCTTGCGGTATTCCGTATTTATCTGTCCTGTAATGGCTTCTACGCCATTGACCACAGACGACAAGCCTTTTGACACCTGAATGCTTTCCAGCCATTGGCCCGGCACATAAGACAATCCGAACGGAGCGGCCAGACCACGCATAGAAGGTCTGTTCTCGTCCAACATCTGAGTGTATATTCCGCTCAGTCCGAGAAGGCGTATCTGTCTTGCCCCGGTGATGGCATCGGAATAGCCGACCGTTACGCTTGCTGAGTTCTCGAAGCTTTCCGCCAGATTGCAGCACGCCATCTTCTTCAGGCCTGCCGAGGAAATTACTTCCGTACGAAGTTCCTTGCCTTTTGACAGATAGTTTCCGTTCTGCCGTCCTACAAATACCGTTGCTTCCAGACTGTCCGCCCTGTCCTTATATATGTCTGATGTATCGGCAATCTGATATGGCAAATGCCGCATCGGCTCGGGATTTCCGGCCAATACGACATTCGACATAAGCATTGCCGCAATTATTGTTGCTACTTCTCTCATTCTCATTGTGGCTTGAAGCTGTTATAAATAATTCATCGTTTTTCAATGGCGCAAATATATTATAAATTGCGCTACGATTGCTCCAGACTCAATCAGAAAGAAGAAATGTCACAACATCTTGCGATAAAAGTATAAGAAACTTATCTGCTGATTTCGGTTTGCAGTTTGATGTCTTCCACAGATGCGCCTACCATAATGTTGAATTTGCCGGCATTGGCGCGGAAATCGTGGATTGCGACATCGTAGAATGCAAAAGCGCTTGTTCCAAGGTGGATTGATACAGTTTTGCTTTCGCCACCTGCAAGCTTGACTTTCGCATACCCCTTAAGTTCTTTTGTCGGACGCGGTACAGTAGGATTCTGCTCTCCCACATAGACCTGAGCGACTTCAGCAGCTGCTTTCTTGCTGTTGTTCTTCAATGTGAATACCACGTCGAATCCATCTCCTGAAGGAGTGACAGTCAAGTCTTTATATTCGAAATTGCCATAGGTGAGGCCATATCCGAACGGATAGAGAGGCTGCTTTCCTATTCTTTCATAACCCCTGTATCCTACGAATACACCTTCGCTATAAGTCACATAGCGGTTTGTGAAGCCTCGTTTGGTTTCAGCTTTTTCCTTAGGATAATAGCTATTGAATACCGGATTGTCGGAGAACTGTGACTCGATGCTCATCGGAAGTCGTCCTGACGGAGAGAATTCGCCGGCAAGCATACGCGCCAGAGCAAGACCTCCCTCCTGTCCAGGATACCAGCCGAGCAATATGCCTTTCACTTCATCTTTCCACTGTGACATATCGAATCCACCACCGCAATATACCACTACGACAACGTTCTTGTTGTGTGCGGCAGCGAAGCGAATGAGTTCATCCTGGCCTTCAGGAAGCGTGAAAGTCCTGTCGTGATTTTCTTTCTCCGTCTTGATATCGAATCCGACTGATACAATCACCGTTGATGCAGCTTCGATTGCCTTTATATTTTCTGCGGATTCATAGTTCACGCCCTCGACTGGAGACAGCAGTTGAACAGGAAACTTCTTCCCGAGCTGCTGAAGACCGGCATAGAGTGAAATCGAATACAACGGGTCAACCCTGCCGCTGCCACCGCCGCAAGGTATGCGGTCTGCATTCGGCCCGAGCACGACAATCTTGTTCTTTTTGCCAGGTTTAAGCGGAAGTATGCCGTCATTCTTAAGCATCACAGTAGATTCGCTTGCCATCTTGTATGCAATTTGGCGGGAATAAGCGTTGTCCTCGGAAATGTTTGTATCAAGTTGAGGCCTGTCAAAGAAACCGAAAGCAATCAGAGTCTGGAGTATGTTCTGCACCTTCTCGTTTATGTCAGATTCGCTCAGGACTCCTGTTTCGAGCATAGGCTTTATAAGTTCCTTCTTGAAATAGAATGCCCGGGGCATCTCGAGGTCAACACCATTTTTTACAGCTTCAAGTGTTGAATATGTGGATGTCCAGTCTGACATAACCAGACCCTCAAATCCCCATTTATCGCGAAGGTTCTCTCTTATGAGGAAGCGGTTTTCTGAAGAGTGTACGTTATTCACAAGGTTATAGCTTGTCATTACGGAACCTACGTGAGCTTCTTCAACGGCAGCGCGGAATGTCGGAAAATAGATCTCGTTCATAGTCCTTTCATCCGCATTTGAGCTGACGTGGTGGCGGTCATATTCCTGATTGTTCAGGGCAAAGTGTTTGATTGTTGCCATAACGCCTTGTGACTGAACGCCTTTAATATAATTGACGGCAGTTCTTGACGCCAAATACGGGTCTTCTCCCATATATTCGAAGTTTCGGCCGCAAAGCGGGCTTCTGTAGATGTTGACACCAGGGCCGAGCAGGATGTGCACACCTCTTGCCCTTGAATCCTGTCCGAGAGCTACACCCATTTCGTATGCAAGGTCCTGATTCCAGGATGCTGCAGCAGCCACTCCGCACGCGAACAATGTGCTCTTGGTGTTGTTTCTAACGCCCTGAGGGCCGTCCGCCAGTCTGATTTCCGGGATGCCGAGTCTTTCTATCGGCATAATGTGGAATCCGTCATTGTAACCGGAGATGTACTCGATTTTCTCGTCCAGAGTCATCTGGTCAACAAGCTTTTTCGCTCTGTCTTTGCAGGATTGAGTGATTTCCTGTGCGCCGGCAAGTGTCGTCACGCAAAGCAACGCTGCGGCTAAGATTCTTTTTGTCATTATATTATGATTGTTTATTTTGACTATAGTTTTGTGTTCTAATATCTTACGTGTCTTGTCCAGGGCTCTTGTCCGGATCTCTTGTCTGGGTCTCCCGTCTGAATCTCTTGTCTGGATCTCACACCTAGTTTTTCTCACAAGACGGTTCTGCACGTGAGCCCCCATTTCGGAATTCAAAGTTAATGCTTTTGATTTGAAATCGAGACGGTTACAGAACAAAAAAAGATAGATTCTTGAGCCAGAAGATTCCATATAACGAAAAAAGTCGGCTGAAAATCAGTCGACTTTTAAATTTGTAGCGGGTCGCAGGATTGAACTGCGGACCTCATGATTATGAATCATGCGCTCTAACCAGCTGAGCTAACCCGCCAGGACTGGCTTGCGAGCCAGATTTAGTTGAGATAGAAGGATTCGAACCCTCACTGACAGAGCCAGAATCTGTAGTGCTACCATTACACCATATCTCAATGTAACTGTCCCGTCGCTTGAACAACGGGACTGCAAATTTACAACACTTTTCTTGTTATGCAAACTTTTTGCCCAGAATCTGCTTAAATTTCTGCATCATTATACTATTTCCGGCAATTCTATTTACCATTTCCAGCAATATTCCCCACACCGTGGAGAATTTTGAGTTGTTCACACTACAAACGTCTGTTGCGCGTTCCCAATAAAAAGGCCCGCGTTTTAGCACTTAAAAGCGCAATTATAGACAATCTACAGAAGTTTCTCGTCTTATCATTTTCCACGCCAGCGCCTAGATTTTTACAGTGAACTCTGCGCTTAGATCAGCCTTTGAGCTGTGGCCTGCATACACCTTGAAATCGCCCGGCTCCTCGCCCCAGGTCTTGTCGGCACGTGAGAACGCACGGCTTTCGGAAGTGATTTCAAATTCCACAACCTGGCTCTCCCCTGCCTTCAGGAATACTTTTTTGAAGCCTTTGAGTTCTCTGCAAGGACGTGTAGTACTTCCTATCAAATCCTGAACATACAACTGTACAACTTCCTCTCCGTCACGGCTTCCTGTGTTGGTAACTTTAACCCTAACCTTTGCAGTTTCGCCAAGTTTCACCTCAGGAGTCAGAACCTCAAGATCCGAGTAGTCGAATGTCGTATAGCTGAGTCCCTCACCGAAAGCGAAAAGAGGTTCGTTAGGAGTGAACATATACCTAGAAGTATATTTGGCATTATTCTCCGGAGACATCCTCGGACGTCCGGTATTTTTAGCATTGTAGTGAATAGGAACCTGACCGAGTTCGAGCGGGAAAGTCATCGTAAGTCTTCCGGATGGGTTATAATCGCCGGAAATCACGTCTGCGAGCGCGGCGCCTGCCATAGTGCCCGGATGCCAAGTCACAAGAACAGCATCCGACGCAGCGACCTCTTCAGCAATCGTCATCGGGCGCCCGGTCACAAGCAACATCACAATCGGTTTGCCGGTAGCCTTAACCGCCTCAAACAAAGCTTTTTGAGGAGCAGGAATATCAAGATTAGCCAATGATGTAGCTTCTCCGCTGCATTTGTTGGGAAGTCCGAGCGTTAGAAGAACAACATCAGAATTACGTGCCGCTGACACAGCTTTGGAAATACCTCCCTCAACTGGGTCAAGGAATCCGCTTCCTTTTTCACATTTGATTACAGCATTCGGGAAACGACTTTTCAGTCCTTCATAGAAACTTACAGGCTTGTTGTTCTCTGCAAAACCCTTCCACGCACCCACCATCTCGCTCTTTGAATCTGATGCCGGTCCTATTATTGCTATTCTTTCATTTCCTTTGAGTGGCAGAACACTGTCCTCATTCTTCAAAAGGACCATCGAACTTCTGGCAACCTCACGCGCAATCTCCATATTTTCAGGAAGATACGTTTCCTTCTCCCAACGTCCTTCGCCACCATAGCGGAACGGATCGTCAAACAGTCCCAGCTTGCATTTCACCATCAGGATTTCCTTGCATAGCCTGTCAATCTGTTTCTCACTGACCTTACCCTCCTTAATAAGTTCCTCCGCATACCTTAAATAATATCCGGATACCATTTCCATATTCAAGCCAGCATTCAAGGCAAGCCCTGCTACATCTTTTTTATCCCCCATCCCGTGGTTAACCATCTCTTTGACAGCACTATAATCAGAAACCACAAAGCCCTTGAACTTCATCTCATCCCTCAACAGATCAGTAAGCAACCACTTATTCCCGCTGGCCGGAATTCCCATAAAGTCATTGAAAGAGGACATTACGCTGAGCGCACCGGCATCAATGGCTGCCTTGTATGACGGCAGATGGCGGTCGCGGAACATCATCTCGGACATATCCACTGTATTGTAGTCACGCCCGGCCTCAGCTGCTCCGTACGCAGCAAAATGCTTCACGCAGGCGAGTATTGTATTGCCGGCAGAAAGGTCATCTCCCTGATAGCCACGCACCATAGCCGCAGAAAGTTGGCCTGAGAGATAAGCATCCTCGCCGGAGCCTTCTGACACCCTGCCCCATCGTGGATCAATCGCCACATCGCACATAGGCGAGAACGTCCACGCTATACCATAAGCGGAAGCCTCTTCTGCAGAGACTCTTGCAACTTTTTCTGCCATTGCAGGGTCCCAGGAGCAGGAGATTCCGATATTTTCAGGGAATGTTATTCTTGCTCCGTGTATGATATCGTGACCGAACAGGATAGGAATCCCCAGCCTGGAGCTGTCAATCGCCAATTTCTGATACCTGATTACATCTTCAGGCGACTTTGCATTCAGCATAGAACCGCAATTGCCGTCCTTTATCACCTGCTCGATATTCGTCTCGACTCCGCCAGGTCCTGTCACAACTCCGTTTCCCGGAACTACCTGATTCAATTGACCGATTTTCTCCGTCAATGTCATCTTGGACATAAGTTTTTCGACTCTCGCCTCGTCGGCATCTTTTTGTGCTGTACAGGCTGCTGCAGAAAGAATAACAGCAAAAACAACAAGCAGGTTATTTTTCATAATATCATTAATATGGTCTGATAAAGGTAGCGTTTTTATAAGTTCCAGGCAAACAGTTCAGCCAAAGCAAGGTGGAAATCTCTGTCAGCCGCAAGATATTCGTCAACTACAGAATAATATAAGGTATGCTCCATAATATTATCCAGCATTGATATCTCTCCGGATAAGTATTTGTTTTCGGTAACGGAAAGAGATGAAGCAGATTCTGACAAGGAAGAGGACAGGTCATCGCACATTTGTTTGAGCCCGGCAGACTTGTCATATAGCCTGGAGAAATCTGAATACAACTGCTCTGATGCGCTCTTCTCCTCCAATGCGGCCGCTTCGTATGACAGATTGGCCTGGCGCGTCCTGCTGCGGACTGACCAGAGCGGAATTGACACGCCCAATGTAAGTCCGCGGAAATTGCTGCCTTTCACCAACTCCGCCATATATCCAGCCGTCAGTTTAGGATAATTCGACATTTTCACAAACTTGGCCGCATCAGCATTGACTTCCACATTCTTGCGCATATACGAAAGCTCAGGACTGGCTGATGACATCTCCGAATACCAAAGACTGAAATCCGCAGGTAACGTCTCCGTCGGAGCATATTCCGCGTCATTGATTTCCACCGGAATCCCACCGTTCATTCTTTTCAATTCGGTAAGCAACGACTTGAGTTCCACATCATTGCGCGTACAGGCACTTTTCTGCGCAAGATATGTCATCTGAGCCTTGTTTACCTCAGAAGCATCCACCTCACCTCTCGCCATCATATCCTTAGTCGACTGAAGCATCGTCTCTGCCATTTCCAGGCGGGCCGACAGCTCCTTTGCCATAGCATTGCAATATATCACATTAATGCACAACTTCTTAGCCTCCAGCATCACCTTCTGTTTCTCTATCTTATACTGAAATTCGGAGAGATCTGTCTTGGACGATGCCAGTTTGCCACGTACCCCGGACAGAGCCGCAATATCAAAGCTCTGAGTTACAGATATATCCTTTCTATTTCCTATGTCCGCTGGACTTCCCCATAGATAATTAAAACCTACTTCAGGCGCATCCAAGGCCCTCTCCGACTTGAATCCTGCCTGGTCTGAATCTGCACGTTTGCGCAGAGCCTGAAGTTCCACGTTGTTTTTTTCTATGCTCGCCAGAATGTCATCGACTCCGCTCTGTGCATACGAAGGTTCTGTCCGCAAAAAAGTACAGAAGAACGCGCAGATTATAAGCGGAAAACGTACCGCGCAATAATTATATTTATTCATTTTATGCAATCTTATAAGTGTTTACATATCAGACATATACCCAACTCAGATTTCGTCAGGAGCGACCTTTTGCCCGTCACCGGATTTTTCGTTTCTGGAAATTAGTATATACACCACCGGAATAATGAATCCGTTGAGCATTGTCGAAGTGAGAAGTCCTCCCAGAAGCACTTTTGCCATAGGGCTTTGAATCTCATTTCCAGGCAGTTCGCCACCCAAGGCCAATGGGATCAGTGCCAGAGCCGATGTAAGCGCAGTCATCAGAATCGGATTGAGACGGTCAAGTGAACCGCGCATAACAGCTTCACTCACGGACAGGCCTTCTTTCCGAAGTTCATTATACCTGTCTATCAAAAGCATACCGTTTCTCGTAGCCACTCCGAACAATGAAATGAACCCGATAATGGCCGGAATGCTGATGATTTTGTCCGCAAAGAATATGGCAAATACTCCGCCTATCAACGCCAAAGGAAGATTAAGCAATACGGCAGATGCCTGACGGACATCCTTGAATTGTCCGTAAAGCAGCAAGAATATCACGATTATCGCCATCAATGATGTCAGCATCAATGTCCTCGTAGCCGACTGAGCACTCTCGAACTGGCCGCCATATTCCACGTGATAGCCTTCAGGCAACTGCACATTTTCATTTATCTTCTTTCGGATCTGATTCACGGCCCCCTGTAAATCACCGTCTGAGACATTGGCTGAAATGACGATTTTGCGTGCAACATTCTCTCTGTTAATCGTATTCGGCCCGGAAGCGGAACGCACTTCCGCAATCTGACCCAACGGAATCTTACCACCGGCCGCGTCAACGGATATGTTGCGGATATCCTCAATGGTAGCCCGGCTGTCCTCGTTCGCCTTGACTGTAAGATCAAAGACTTTGTTGCCTTCATATACTTGCGACACTACCTTTCCTTCGAGATAGACTTCCACCATTTCTGAGAATTCGGAAGGCGATATTCCATATTTAGCCAGCATTTCACGCTTCGGAACTATCTGAAGCTGAGGACGTTCAATCTGTTGTTCAACGTTCAGGTCAACCACTCCGGGAATTGTGGAAATTTCAGATTTTATCTTGTTTCCGAGCTCGAACATCTTGTTCAAATCTGTGCCGAATAATTTTATGGCAATATTCGCACGTGTTCCAGAGAGCATTGCATCGATTCGGTGCGATATCGGCTGCCCTATCTCCACGTTTGTTCCCGGCAGCATTCCGAGTTTATGGCGTATTTCCTCAACCACTTCACTCTTAGGCCTACCTTTCAATTCAAAAGGCGCTTCAATCTCCGACACGTTCACACCGAGCGCGTGTTCATCCAGTTCAGCACGACCGGTCTTTCGCGCTACTGTCTTTATTTCAGGGACAGTGAGCAGAAGTTCCTCAGCCCTGCGTCCGATATTGTCGGATTCGGCCAATGAAACGCCTGGAAGCGTACTCACATTGATTGTGAATGAGCCTTCGTTGAATGCCGGCAAGAAGCTACTTCCCAAGCTGAAGAATATTCCCAATGCCACGGCAAACAGCGCAAGGACACTGCCGAGAGTTATTTTCTTGTGTTTCAGCACCCACTCCAAAGCTACCTTATACCATTTCTGTAGCCATCTTACCAATGCCGGATCTTTTCCTTCCTTGTCACTCTTTTCAGAGCAGAGCAAAAAACTGCAGAGCACCGGCGTCAAGGTCAAAGCCACGAGCGTTGAAGCAAATAATGCTGTTATAAATGCTATACCAAGGGGTCTTAGCATCCTCCCTTCCATTCCAGTAAGGAAGAACAGCGGGATGAAACTGACAATGATGATGAATGTCGAATTGAGTATCGGGAGGCGCACTTCCCTTGATGCGTTGAACACCACCTTAAGGACTGGAAGCCTTTCCGACTCAGGAAGTTTGCGATTCTGCCGCAAATGTTTGAACACATTTTCTACATCCACTATGGCATCATCTACAAGAGAACCGATCGCAATGGCCATACCTCCGATACTCATCGTATTGATAGTCAATCCGAGAAACTTAAGTGTAAGGACTGATACCAGAAGCGAAAGCGGAATCGTGACCAGAGATATGACGGTAGTCCGCACGTTCATCAGGAAGAAGAACAGCACTATCACAACGAACAGCGCGCCTTCATACAATGACTTCTTGATATTGTCTATTGAACTGTCAATGAATTTCTGCTGACGGAATATGTCCGTTGACACCTTGACATCCGACGGCAACTGAGGCTTCAAGACCTCAACCGCATTGTCAAGTTTCTTTGTAAGTTCTATCGTGCTTGCCTCAGGCTGTTTTGTAACAGTAAGAAGCACAGAGGCTTTACCTTCGTGCGAAGCGACTCCGAGTTTAGGAGTTTTTGGCCCGGCCTTTATGTCGGCAATATTATCCAACGTCACCGGAACATCACCTGCAAGTTTGACTACTGCACGTCCCAAATTTTCGACGTTATTTGTAGAAAGCAACCCTCTTATAATGTACTCGTTTCCATATTCATACAGGACTCCGCCTGACGAATTGCGGTTCATATCCTCGGCAGCGGACATAACCTCCTGGAGCGAGACTCCGTAATGGCGCATTTTCTCCGGAGACAGAAGTATCTGATACTCTTTTATATCGCCTCCGAGCACAGTAACCTGAGCAACGCCTCCCAACGACAGAAGTCTTGGACGTATGGTCCAGTCAGCCAACGTGCGCAAGTCCTGCATAGACGTCGTATCGGAAGTGAGCCCAATGATGAGAACTTCTCCGAGGATTGACGACTGCGGACCAAGTGTCGGCTTACCGCAAGATGGAGGCAATGATTCTCCCACCTCCGCGAGTTTCTCCGACACGATCTGTCTGTCCCTGTAAATATCTGTCCCCCAATCAAATTCGACCCATACGACCGAAAATCCGGTTGTAGAGGAAGAACGCACACGCCTAACATTTGAAGCGCCGTTCACGGCAGTCTCTACCGGAAATGTAACAAGACGTTCCACTTCCTCAGGCGCCATACCTGTAGCTTCCGTCATCACCACGACTGTGGGCGCGTTCAAGTCCGGAAAGACGTCCACATCCATATTGGCCGTGGTATATACGCCGCCGACCATAAGCAGAACCGCGGCAATCAATATAAACAGCCTGTTCTGCAGCGAGAATCTGATAATTTTATCAAGCATAACTGTCTATATTCTAATGGTTATGCGTATGACCAGGGATCGCGCCGACAACGGATGCAAGTTTTACTTGATATGCGCCCTCTGTCACGACTTCGTCGCCGACCGCGAGCCCTTTGAGAATTTCTCTCCTTATGCCGTCACTTGCGCCAATCTTTACTTCCTGTTTCTTGTAATCGTCTTCACCAACTTTCAGATAGACATAATAGACACTCTGTTCCTCCGTCAAAGCGGATTCCGGCAGAGATATGACGCCATCTCTCACATTTTCAAGAAGATATATATCACAGAACGCTCCGGATACAAAATCTCCTCTGTTGGCAAATTCGAAAATGACTGGCAAATAAAACGACCCTGCTGAAGAAGTTTTGCCGACCGATACGATACGGCCTCCGAGATCCTTTATGCTGTAGGTTTTGTCTGAATATGACGGTCTGAAATTGGCTCCGGATATTTTTCCCGCTCTTGACCAGAATTTCTCCGGCAGGTCCGCCTGCAACTGCAGCCTGTTGTTTTGCGCTACAGATGCTATCAACTGTCCTTCCTCGACATAATCGCCCTCATTTACAAAGACTTGCTTTATATAGCCTGACAATGGAGACTGCACGGCAACCCCCTTGTCGCCAACCCGATCCGAGTACGCATCGTATTGAGTTTTAGCCACCTCATAATCTTTTTTCGCCTGTTCGTATGCTTTCTGCGAAACGGCATTTGACTTCAGCAGAGATTCCGCACGTTCAAATTGTTTTTTCGAGGCCTCATATTCCGCCTTTGCCTTTGCAACAGGGTCGCCCGCAGCCATTTCCCGCGCTGAAACGTATGCCAAGTTTGCGCCTTTGGCGACTCTTACACCCGGGAGTATTTTATTCTTGTCAAAGGTTACAACGCCGGATGAAGTCGCAACAACTGATGCTTCGTCGCCTTGCGCCGGAAGAATCTCGCCGCTTACTTTCAGGACAGCATTAAACTGCCCCTCGGCTACAACCTCAGTCAACAGGCCAGCCGCATCCGCCTTTTCTTTTGAGAACTCAATGATTCCCGGCGCGTGCTCGTGCCCTTCGTGTGATGTTTCGTTTTCGTGATGTTCTGATGAATTCTCGTGCTTCGAGCCGTTCGCACAACCGGAGAGCAGCATCAGGACTGCCACCGCAAATGATATATATCGCATCGTAATTATTTCTATATCAAAGCCGATTGATCGCTCAACCGCTTTCTTGTCTGAATTGGACTTTGACGGAAGAAGAATTTTTCCCGTCTATTGACACCTGCCTGTTTATCTGCATCAACGCACCGATTGAAATCTTCTCTTCGCTGATATGGACTATGCGATTGAGGAAGCAATTTCTTGTTTGCGTATGCGCTTACAACTACAGGTGTCGCAAGGATGGGTTTACGGAGCTGTTGTTCCGGTTACCCTACAATGGCGACCGGAGGGGCTCGAAGTCCTTTTGACTTGACAAGATAATACGAAATAAGTCTCTCAGAGAGAGGGACGAAGAATTCAGAAGAATATGAAGCGCCAACTGACAGAGCAGCTACGCCTGAAGCTGTTGCCGGCACAACTGAGAAAGTCTGAAAATGCTGGACTGACTGTATCTGCGTAAGCAATGTGACTATAAGATGCAGTCTGCAAGGGCTTTCGCTATGCTTGTGGGAGCCCTCGGAACTTGCTTCGAGACAATGGTCTACATCCTCAACTGAATCGCAGTTGTCGAAATCATCGCCCGCGAAGCATATATAGTCTATGTGATGAGTGGTTTCAAGATTACTGCAATGATGATGATGCGGCATAGCCGAAACCAGCAACATTATTGATGTTGCCAGGCACATTGCTATTCTTGATACCCATTTCATTCCGAAGAACAAAATTACAAAATTTATAAATGCAACCTAATTGCAAAAATTTTTAGGTGCGATAATTTAAGAATCGTAAACATTTCGGGTTTTCCTACCACTTTCGGGCAAGAAATCGAATTTTATTGTCTTTATTTGACACCGTAATGAGCGCGGAATTGCAGAGATTTCCGTAAAGATCCTGCTTTCGCACTGACTGAAACTTAATCATTTATGGCCGTAACTGTTCATATACCTTGCAGGCACACTCCGGAGCATTTCTCTGAGACAATCCTTTACTTGAGAGGTCTTTTAGCTTCGTTAATCGACATTATTGTTCCTCGCGAATGTATCGTATGCAAACGGATTCTCCGAAGAGACGAAAAATATCTGTGCATCTTCTGCGCATCCGACATTCCGCTTACCAGATATTGGAATGTGCGCAAGAATCCGATGGCGGACAGACTTAACGAACTGATTCAAAATGATATAACCAAATCAGTTCTGAAGGAACCGGATAATTCGGAAAGCCTCGGGCCTGTAAAATATTCATACGCGACTGCACTGTTCTTATATCGGGAGGAAAACGGATACCGCAAAATTCCACAAAAACTCAAATATGCTGGAGATATTCACGAAGGGAGATTTTTCGCCAGTCTCCTTGGTAATTACCTGAAAACTAGCGATTTGTTCAGCGATTTGGATATGATTATTCCAGTACCCTTACACTGGACACGCGAGTGGAAAAGAGGATACAATCAGGCTGCAATTATTGCCAAATCACTGTCGGAAATCACCGGAGTTCCTGTATTCGAGCATATTATCAGGAGAAACAGGATAACCAAGACACAGACAAAACTCAGCATAGAAGAAAAGTCGGCAAATGTTCTTAACGCCTTCAGCATCAACTCAGAACACAAATCCATTTCCAAGATACAGACAACTATTCCCGCTAATCCGAGGCATATTTTGCTGGTGGATGACGTGTTCACTACCGGTTCCACGTTGCACGCCTGTCTGGGGGTTCTTCAGAGATATTTCGGGCCGTCCACAAGAATAAGCGCAGCGACCTTGGGTTTTGTTGTAGGCTGACAGCAAACGTCTAGAATTTAAAATAGAATTTTCGACCTGCAGATATAGATTGAACAACAATTTTTCGTATATTGCTCTGATTTATTAGAAAGCCGCACTGGAAACGGCTGAAGGAGGTACTACTTCTTAAACACAACTCTTATGATTAGCGAAATAAGAAATCCTGAAATTTGGAAAGACGGGGAACTCAAGATTGAATGGGTGAGAAAACACATGCCGCTTCTGGCAGGGCTTGAAGCTGAATTCAAGAAGACTAAGCCATTCGAAGGCAAAAAGATAGCTTTATCCGTGCATCTGGAAGCAAAGACCGCACACTTGTGCGAGATTCTCGCTGAAGGCGGAGCAGAAATGTACATCACCGGAAGCAATCCGCTTTCGACTCAGGACGATGTAGCCGCAGCTCTCGTACACGAAGGCTTGAATGTTTTTGCCGTACACGGTGCTACTGACGAAGAATATATGTCCGGCATACGCAAAGTCATCGAAGTCGGCCCGAACATCATCATAGATGACGGAGGCGACCTTGTAAATATGATTCACACAGAATACCGGGACCTTCTTCCGAATGTAATCGGCGGTTGCGAAGAGACTACCACCGGCATTCTGAGACTTGAGGCTATGGACAAAGAAGAAAAGCTTGAATTTCCTATGATGCTGGTGAACAACGCCGACTGCAAGCACCTGTTCGACAACAGGTACGGCACAGGTCAATCTGTTTGGGACGGCATTAACCGCACCACGAACCTCATTGTCGCGGGAAAGAATGTCGTTGTCGCCGGATATGGATGGTGCGGCAAAGGTGTGGCGATGAGAGCCAAAGGACTTGGCGCTGATGTCATTGTCACGGAAGTAAATCCGATAAAGGCTATGGAAGCCGTTATGGACGGATTCAAGGTAATGTCAATGACGGAGGCCGCAGAAATCGGAGATATTTTCGTAACTGTCACCGGTTGCAAGGATGTCATCACGGAAGAGCATTTCTTAAGAATGAAGGATGGCGCAATATGCTGCAATGCAGGGCATTTCGATGTTGAAGTAGCTATGGCGACATTGAAGGAGACCGCAGTTTCCCATTCCCCTGCAAGGAACAATATCGAGGCATACAGACTTGACAACGGCAAGACAATATATGTCATCGCGGAAGGCCGTCTGGTAAATCTCGCTGCCGGCGACGGACACCCTGCTGAGATTATGGATATGTCATTTGCGATACAGGCATTGAGCGCTAAATATCTCGTGGACAATGAGAAAACCATTGTCAGAGAAAAAGGGAAAATGCTCAACGCAGTGCCTACCGAGATTGACAACGAAGTAGCTTACAGGAAATTGGCGGACTGGGGAATTACTATTGACAAACTAACCCCAGAGCAGCACCAGTATCTGTATGGCGGTCACTGACAAAAATAGATTCCAGTTGGAAGAGAGAGTGTGCTGGAGCACTCGACCAATGACAAGTGGAATATATACCGAAAAGACAAAAACAAATAGGTTATGAAGTATTTTCGAGGATAGATTCGCTTTGGAGAAAGGAGTGTATTGGAGATACTCGACTGACGACAAAACGGATATATACCGAAAAGACAAATAAAGGAGGTTTTATATGTTTAACAAGAACGTGTACATATCAAGACGCCGGACATTAGTATCAAAAATGTCCAACTTCGCGCCTGAAGGAAAAAGAGGTGTCGCATTGTTTATAGGCAATGCTGAAGCGCCTGCGCAGTATAAGGATAATTGTTACAAATTCCGTCAGGACAGCACCTGGCTGTATTTCTTCGGGTTGGACGAGCCTATGTTCGCAGCAGTGATTGATTTGGATAACGGCGAGGAAGAAATATTCGCGGATGATGTGGAAATAGGAGACATCATCTGGATGGGGCCTCAACCAAGCGTAGCATCGAAAGCAGAACTAGTAGGCGTCAAGAAATCCGCTCCATACAAAGAGCTTGACAATGTTATTGAAAAGGCACTGGCAGCAGGCAGGCCGGTACATTTCATAAATCCGTCAAGGTATTATAACAAGATGAAGATTGCCTCCCTCCTGAAATGCAATGACGCGGAAGTCGAAGGCAAAGTCTCCTTAGCCCTGACGAAAGCCATAATTTCAATGAGGTTAGTCAAGGAAAAGTGTGAAATTGAGCAACTTGACGATGCAGGAGTATTGGGGCACGAAATGCACACGGTCGCAAGAAACAATATCATTCTCGGACGCATAGAACAGGAGATTGTCGGAAGAATGGAAGCCTGCACATTAGCAAAAGGATGGGGCGTATCATTCCCTACAATCCTTACGCAACACGGGGAGACGTTACATAACCATCTGCACGACAAAGTGATAGAGGACGGCAAGCTTATGGTTATCGATGCAGGTGCAGAAAACAATATGCACTACGCCTCAGACTACACTCGTACTTATCCGGTTAACGGCAAGTTCACCGCAAAGCAGCGCGAGATTTACCAGATAGTATGCGACTGCAACGAATTCGCTTTCAAACAGACACGACCGGGCATTACTTATAAGGAGGTGCATCTCAAGACTATGCGACTGATGCTTGAAGAACTCAGTGCATTGGATATAGTAAGAGGGAATCTTGACAATATGGTGGAGACAGGGGTCGCAGGTTTGTTTATGCCTCACGGACTAGGCCACAATATGGGACTGGATGTTCACGATATGGAAGACTACGGCGAAGACTATGTAGGCTATGACGATGATCAGAAAAGGGCATCCCAGCTCGGTCTCGGCAGTCTGAGAATGGCAAGGAAACTTGTTCCGGGCAATGTCATTACCGACGAGCCTGGCATATACTTCATCCCGGCCCTGATAGAGAAATGGAAATCAGAGAAGACAGACCACGGATTCGTCAATTATTCAAGACTTGAATCTTATTATGATTTCGGAGGAATCCGGCTTGAAGACGATGTTCTCGTGACAGCTGACGGAGCCCGCAGACTCGGCAAGGAACGTCTTCCGATATTCCCTGATGACATTGAAGCCGCAATGGCTTCCAATAAATAGTCATTCCAAAAGACTCGGAACGATAGCCACAACCTGGTTCAAACCACACAATATGGACACATTTCTGGCAATAGCCGCCATCATTCTTGGAGTACTCGGCATTATCGGGAGCATTGTCCCGGCTTTGCCGGGCCCACCTGTCAGTTGGATCGGAATGCTTCTTATGTTTCTTCGTGGCGAAGGTGACCTGAATCACTCCGCGATGCAACTGTCAACCCTACTTATATGGTTGGGTATCACCACATTGGTCACGGTTCTTGATTTCATAATCCCAGGATGGTTCACCAAGGTCACAGGCGGGAGCAAATATGCCGCGATCGGAGCCACAATAGGGCTGCTGGCAGGAATGTTCTTCACTCCCGTCGGCATAGTGGCAGGTGTGATTATAGGTGCATTCGCAGCAGAACTTATATTCGCAGGAAAATCCGCCGGAGCATCTGTTAAATCCGCATTGGGTGCTTTCCTAGGATTCATCTGTGGGACAGGGATGAAGTTGATTGTCAGTGGTATAATGCTGATAAACATTCTCTTACAGTTATAAGGCCGCTTGATGCAATTTAATTATGATGAGAACTCAAGAAGATGTTTTGAATGAAATGAAAAGGACATTTCATCAATTTTATGGAGAAAGAAACAGAGAAGCAGAGTTAATACGTGAGGGGAAAATGACAGATGATTCGGTACCTATTGAAGAATTTCGTCAGGCTGGGATTGTGGAAATAAACAAATTTTATGGGAAATGATAGAAAAAGGAATTAAGGGGTTCGGAGAACTGACAGTCAATGAATCCAACACGGCAGAAGCGCTTGGCAGCGGTTCTCTTGCAGTTCTGGCAACGCCGTCTATGATAGCACTTATGGAGAAAACCGCAAGACTAAGTGTTGATCCGTTCTTAGAAGAAGGACAAAGCACCGTCGGCACACTGGTCAATGTAAAGCACTTGTCGGCTACGCCAGTCGGGATGAAAGTCACCTGTAGCACCGAACTTATTGACATAGACAGAAGAAGGCTGGTTTTCCACGTTGAATGTTCAGATGAGAAAGGTATCATAGGAGAGGGCGAGCACGAAAGGTTCATTATTGACGCGGAGAAGTTTATGTCCAAAGCTTCAGCCAAACTGTCTGAGATATAGAATAAAATCATACCAACACAATGGATAACACACAAACACCCAACAGCTCAGGAAGACTCCTGTCGCTCGACGCGCTCAGAGGCTTCGATATGATGTTCATAATCGGAATCGCGAGCTTGATTATCGGCATCTGCGCATTATTCCCTGACGGAGACAAATGTTGGCTCGCACTTCAGATGAAACACGTCAGTTGGGAGGGCTTCCACCACCACGACACCATCTTCGCGCTGTTTCTGTTCATTTCAGGAATGACATTTCCTTTCTCTTTGGCGAAGAAACAGTCCAAAGGGTTGTCGCAAGGAAACATAACGCTTGACATAATCAGAAGAGGCCTGGTACTGGTATTTCTTGGTCTTGTATCCCAGGGCTTTTTCCAGTTTCACTTCTCGACTCTGAGATTCCCGAGCGTGCTTGGAAGAATCGGACTTGCGTGGGCGTTTGCGGCATTGATATACTACTACACCGGCAAGCGCACCCAGATTGGCATCGCCGCAGGAATTCTCGTCGGATACTTTATTCTCATCAGATTCGTGAGCGCGCCGGACGCACCTGCCGGAGCCGATCCGATGTCAATCGAAGGCAATATATCCTACTATGTTGACCGTATTGTTTTCGGAAAACACTGCTACAAACCTGTGGGTGACCCTGAAGGACTGCTGAGTACACTCCCGGCAATCGTTACAGCCCTGCTGGGAATGTTTACCGGACGCTACATCAAGGACTCAAAGGATTCCGGAGAGAAGAAAACTATCAAGATGCTTGTCGCGGCAGCAATCCTCGCCGTCATCACCATTATCTGGTCGATTTGGTTCCCGATAATAAAGAACCTGTGGACTAGCACATTCGTTCTCGCCGCAGCTTCTTATTCTTTGGTGATGTTCGCGATCTTCTACTATCTGATTGACGTGAAAGGCTGGAGAAAGGGTGTCCTGTTCTTCCAGGTAATAGGAATGAACTCCATAACTATCTATATGGCAATCAGATTTATAAGTTTCGACTTGATTTCCAAGTTCTTCCTTGGAGGATTCGCCGGACTGTTTCCTGAAAATATCGGTAAACTCGTTCTGCTCGCAGGAACGTTTGCCGCAGAGTGGTACTTCCTGTATTTCCTCTACAAGCATAAAGTTTTCCTGAAAGTCTAATCTCTACAGACCAACGACTGCTGACAGAAAAGCAAAACGCTGTTCTCAAAAATGAACAGCGTTTTTCGTATTATTCCCGAAAGGAACATATAATTATAGGAATTGACGCGCCAAAACAATATATTTGCGTGTTAGGGGTCTTAGAAAAAACAGAATTGCCTTGCTGGCAATCAGGACCAATAACGAAATTAACAAATACACTTTATGGAATTAGACAAATCCCCATTTCACAGAGGATGTCTTGCTTATGTCTTGTGTCTTCTGACTTGTCTCTTTCTTTCGGCGGGCATCTCAGGCAATGCGGCTTTTGCTCAGACTACAAAAACCGGCAGCAAGCAGACCACCACGCCAGGAAACACAAAAATCACAGTCAAAGGTAAAATTGTGGATGACCACGGGGACCCGCTTCCCGGGGCGAATGTGCTTGTGAAAGGCACGACAATCGGCGTATCCGCTGATATGGACGGTAATTACAGCATCTCCTTCAGTAAAAGCGGAAAGAACAACGATGTCCTTGTATTTTCATTCATCGGTACTGAAAATCAGGAGATTAACGTAAGTTCATCAACGACTCTCAACGTCACGCTGAAAGTTTCCACGCTAGACGCTGTGGTGGTAAACGGATTCTACACACAGTCCAAAGAGACATTTACCGGCTCCGCGACCACAATCAGCGGAGAGCAGTTGGTGGACCTCTCCCCTACTAACCTCATAGCCGGCATCACATCCCTGACACCTGGTATGGTGATGGTGGAGAACAATGCGGCAGGTTCCAACCCTAACGCAGTGCCGTCCATATTGATACGTGGAGCCAACACCCTCATCACCAATGAAAGCGAGGAAGGAGTAAACAACCCTCTGATCGTGCTCGACGGTGTCGAGATTTCCATTGACGAACTTTACGACCTTGATATTTTCGACATTGAACGAATCGACGTATTGAAAGACGCGTCCGCAACAATTCTCTACGGTGAGAAAGGTGCGAACGGTGTCATTGTCGTGGAGAGAAAGCGTATCGGAACAGAGAAAGTGAAACTCAGTTACAACTTCGTACCTAAACTGAGTTATCCGGACTTGAGTTCATTCAATCTCTGTACACCATATCAGAAACTCGAGTTGGAAAGACTTGCAGGTCTTTACGACACTACAGACGGTTCCCTTGACGAGGCATACGCATATAAACTCGAGAAAATCCGCCAGGGCGTCAATGACGACTGGCTGCACGCTCCGCTCCGAATGCCGTTCAGCTACACTCACTCGCTGGCATTGACTTCGCGCGGAGAAAAGCTCAGTTTCAGAGCCAACGGAAGCTGGAGTGACACTTACGGAGTAATGAAGGGCGACAAACGAAGCTCAAAAAGCATCAATTTCACTGTCGGATATCACCTCAGAGACAAACTTACGCTCTCATACAAAGTCAACTTCTCGATGACGGACACAAAGGACTCTCCTTATGGTTCTTACTCAAACTACTCCAAGATGAATCCTTATGAACCTATGTACGATGAGGACGGAGAACTGATTAAGATTTATTACTTCAACCCGATTTCCAAATCCGGCAATACTGACACCAACCCGCTATACGAGGCTACGTTGTCAAGTTTCAAGAAGAACCGTTCCCAGACTCTCAAAAACTCACTCGACGGAAGGTGGAACATCACCAAGAACCTGTACGTGACCGGACAAGGCAGTGTGAATCTGACTTGGGGTTCAACTGATTCGTACGATTCTCCTGATATGATAAAATATCAGAATACTGACGTCACCAAGAGAGGCCAATATACCTTCTCCAACAAGACAGGAACAACAATGTCAGGCAAGTTGGTCGTCAACTACGGACGCTCTCTTGACTCAAAAGGCTCAATGTTCCGTGTGAGCGGAGGTTCCAACATTCAGTACTCACGCAACCAGTCGTCATCCGGAATCGGTATCGGATTCTTGAAAGACAATCTTTGCGACCTGTCATTCGCTCTCAGCTATCCTGGAAACGGCCAGCCTTCAGGTTCAGACAAGATTTCGACCGAGGTCGGATTCTTCGCCAACGCCAACGTAGGACTTTGGAACAGATATGTCGTGGACTTGTCCTACAGGGCATCAGGTTCATCTCGTTTCGGTTCCGACAACAGTTTTGCACCATTCTGGGCAGCCGGTGTCGCCTGGAATCTTCACAACGAGTCCTTCATCAAGAAAGCCAAATGGATCAACACATTGTCCCTCAGATATTCTGTAGGATACACCGGTAGCGTTGCATTTGACTACTACCAGGCGAAGACCGTATATCAGTATAAATCAGACTATCAATACTATACAGGTATCGGCGCCATTCCGAAGCAGATGGGAAACCCTAACCTGAAGTGGCAGAGGACATTGAACAACAATATAGGCCTAACAGGCGCTTTCCTGAACAGCAGAATCAATATGTCCCTCGATTTCTACTCGAACACGACTTATGATATGCTTATGTCCATCAACTTGCCGCCATCAGTAGGAACGTCCTCTATGAACGTGAACTTCGGAGAGCTGAACAACAAGGGTATCGACCTGTCGCTTTCCGCTCAGATCATACGCAAGAAGGACTGGTTCTGGAGCGTCACATTGACCGGAGGACACGTGATGGACGAAATCCGTCACATTTCCAACTCACTCAAGGGCGTGGAGAAGGAGAATGCTACAGACTCATCGCTTCCTAAGATTCTGTTCCAGGAAGGCGGTTCACAGTACGACATCTATGCGATGCGTTCTGCCGGAATTGACCCTGCTACCGGACAGGAAATCTACATAAAGAAGAACGGTGAATACACATTTACATACAGCACCAGCGAGAAAGTCGCAGTAGGAAACACCAACCCTATCCTCAACGGTTCACTTATGACAACGGTGAGATGGAAAGGGCTCTCAATGTCGCTGTCAACGACATACACATTCGGAGGAGACTACTACAACTCGACCCTGCAGAACAAGGTTGAAAACATTGACAAGTACCACAATGTGGACGCAAGGGCATTCACCGACAGATGGAAAAACGCCGGCGACCTCACCCGCTATCTTGCCATAACTGCCGGTACCACAACGCATTACTCGGAAAGATTTGTAGAAAAGAGAAATGAGATTTATTTCTCCAACATCCAGTTTATGTATGATGTGCCGATAAAGAAAATCTCCAAACTCGGCCTCAGGAAACTGGCGGTCGGCTTCGGTTTCTCTGATATCGGTTACCTCTCCACCGTAAAATTCGAGAGAGGAACTTCATATCCTTACTGCCGTAGCGTAAACATCACATTCCGTCCTACATTCTAAAATCGAAGAAAATGAAAAGAAGTATAATATATACAGTATTGGCATTGACCGCAGTCATTTCTGCGGGATGCAGCAAATTCCTCGATGTAAACCCGAGAGGTGAAACATTCGACAACGATATGTTCACATCTGCCGAGGGATATGAAGACGCGCTATACGGAATATACAGCGAACTGTCATACAACAACAGCCTCTACGGCGGTGATTTCATCTGGATATCCGAGGTGATGAGCCAGAACACCACAGCGCTCACAGACAACACTTACGGCAATCTTGCGACAGCCAATTGGACAATCAACGGTCCGACTTCTTTGCGCAAGACATTGTGGAGCAACGCATACAAGGTCATCAACCATATAAACAATATCGTAAAGCACGCGGAAGCCGGCGGAACAAATGAGTTCAAACATTCCAAGCTCTACCTCGGTGAAGCGCTCGCGCTCAGGGCATTGGTTCACTTCGACCTTGTAAGATATTTCGGACCTCCGTTCTGGGCATCCGACGATATCAAATCCAAGGCTATCCCGTATGTTAAGAATTACACATTCTCCGTAACTGCCTACTCTTCTCTGGACGGGGTGTATGACCAGATCATAGACGACCTCACACGCGCAGAGAGCCTGATGGGCGAAGACGAGACACTCATTCCTGAGTCAAGGACGAATGTGGCAAACTCTTTCACAGAAGGCCGAATCACTCACCTGAATCTCTATGCTGTGGAGGCACTGCTTGCAAGGGCATACTGGAGCAAGGGCGACATCGCGAACGCTGCCATCTACGCACAGAAAGTAATCGACAGCAACAAGTTCACTTTCAGGCCATTGAGCTCATTTGTACAGAGCGAGGGCGGTGTGCTCGATATGCACGAAACCATATTCGGTTTCTACACTGTCAACAGCCAGAAAGTAGCTTGTACCAAGTACGGTCTTACCGGAACGAAGACAACATTCTCGCTGGCATCCGACTGGAATACACTCTATGAAGAAGGCAGTGGCTCGAATACCGACTACCGCATAAGTGCCTGGTTCGACAGCGCGGAAGGTCATCTGAAGAAGACCGCCAACATAAACATCGGTTCGGGCGGCAGTTACAGCGGTTCAGCAATAGCCGGTGTGAACATTCTCAGAATACCTGAAATGTACTACATAATGGCGGAATTCTACCTCACATCCAATCCTAGACTCGCCGCCGAGTTCTACAACAAGGTTGTCACCACACGCGGACTGGACGAGATTGCAGAAGGAAAACTCACTTATGACCTGCTCTTCAACGAACGCAGAAAAGAATTCTATGGCGAGGGCTTCACCTGGTATGAGATGAAAAAACTCGGCAAAGACATCAAGACTGCGGCCGGAACCACACTCAGCGGAAGTGTACCGGGCAACTACACGGTGACGATTCCTGATGACGAGGACGACGCAAGAAACGATATGGAGATCTAGATTATGAACAGAATATTCAAAACACTTTCAATACTTGCTGTACTGACAGCAGCCGTATCCTGCAAGGGCACCTGGCTGATGTATGATACGTCGCAGACCCCGACAATCTATTTTGAAGAAGGTTTGCAGACTCACCTATTCTCATTCGCTCTTATTCCGGATGACGACATCGTGGCTACACAGTCGATATATGTGATGGGAATGCCTGCGTCGCACGACAGAGAATATGCCATCGAATATATACCGGCAGAAGAAGGTCAGACATTCAAGGCAGGAACAACAGAGCTTCCTGTAGTAACTGCAAGACCGGGCATCGATTTTGACCTGGGACCGCTAGTCATTCCTGCAGGCCAAGTCGAAGGCACTGTGACAGTTACTTTCCACAGACAGCCGGAAATGATAGACACCTGCGCCCTTGTAAAGTTCAGGCTCAAGGCTAATGAGAATTTCGTTCCTTGCGCAACGGACAGCACCTCGACCCAGCATATTCTGACACCGGAATTCGTTTATTATGTGTCCGATGGAGAACCAAGCTGCCCAAGTTGGTGGAAGTCAACCTCAAAGTCTGCTCCGGGATGGGACTATGACTGGGGAAAATTCTATCCGCAGAAATTCCGCAGACTTCTCCAATATCTCCGCGATACAAAGGAGACCTGTCCTTCATTCTATGATTACGTAGTGACAAACTACGGAGAGAATCTTGACAATCCGGACGCGCCTATGAAATTCTGGAGAAAGTCATATATGTCCGCCTGGGCAAAATATGTCGCCTATCCTCTGTTCCTGTACTATCAGGAGTATTATAAAGAGCACCCTGACGATCCTAATTTCGAATATGTCGGTTCTGAATATGTCAACATAAATTCACAAATCGGCTGGGGAAACCCTATGTACGGAACTTATGGATTCTTCAATTAAAAACAGGCTGTCAAGATGAGAAAAATCACTATATTTTTAGTTATCGCATCCGCAATCGCCTTGATTTCCGGATGTTACAAGGTCGAGCCTCACGGATACAAGAATTTGTCTCCAATCACGATAAATGTCGCTTCCGACACGATAAATGTCAATCTCGGTACAGAGTTGGTTTACAACGGTCTGGACATTGTCAGCAGCAAGGAGGTGACATACGAATGGGCTTACGGGGCTGTAAAATCCGGCACAGTGATAGATCAGCACCAGTTCCAGAAGATAGAAATCATTTCCAACACGAGAACCATCGACTACACATTCTCAAAAGTCGGTTCTTTCTTGCTGAGACTCAAGGTTGACAACGGAGAAAGCATTGAATTCAAATACTTTACCCTCAATGTCAACTCCGGTTATGACGAAGGCGTGGCCATTCTCTCGAACGATGATGAGGGCAACGGCTCTCTGGCTTTCGTGAAGTCACTTACTTCCGAGGAAATCGCAAAGGGAGAGCAGCAGGTATTCACCAATATTTTCAGCGTCGAAGGAGCGACTCTGAAGAACGGAACCGCGTTGTATATGAGTGACAACACTTATGGCGGCATCACATATTCGGGATTTCTGATTGCCACAAACGATGAGAACGGCACCATCTATCACATGGACTGCAAGACATTTGAGTTGTATATGACCGCCAAGATGAACGAATACGGCTCATATTGCGCGGAGTTCGGAGGCGAATATGCCGAAGACAAGGCCGCATTCGGATGCTTCTTCAGATCCGCGGACAACCGCCTGTTCAGATATGATATGAACGGAGGATTCGTAAATAACATCACAGACGCCAACGCATTCAATATCGACAGAATCGTTGACGGTCCGAACAAGGCATCATCGGCAACAGCGAAAACATATCGCTACCCGCTTTTCTTTGACAAGGAAAAAGTAGGAACACGAAAGAACGCATCCGGTGGAGTCAGATACCTGGAATCAGACGGATGGGAAGTGGTCAATGTCGCCGTTGAGCGCGTAAACAGTTCAACTTCAAGCTTTCCGATATTTATGCTGTACCGCAAGAAATCCGATCCGGATTCGTGTATGACGAAAGTCTGCGGCCTGGGCTGCTACAACTACGGCACCAAGAAAGAGGAAGGAGAATCTGAGGCCCACGACATCGAATACAAGTTCAAAACTTCAGATCTGAAGATGGACAGCAAATCGAAAATCGTCGGAAACCGCGTATCGTCAGATGCATATTACATCTACGACAACGCAATCTATCGCTGGGGATATACGACCCCTCCGGGAAACAAACCTGCGATCACTCTGCCTCAGGGCGAAACAATCAAGGACATAGCCACAAACTTCAAGGGAAGAAAGGCTACCGAAGGTGAGGACCTCCTGTATGTGGTCACGTATAACCCTAATAGAAGCGGAGAGCACAAGGGAAGCCTGTACATCTACAGATATACTGATGATACCCTGGTGAAATCCTATGAAGGTATCTGCGACAACCCTGTCAGCGTAATATACAAATACAGAATCAATTAAACTCTACCCTATATGAAAACGAACAAACTACTGGCGGCATTTTCCATGCTCGCCGTCCTCACATCGGCAGTGACCGGATGTGAAGGAAAGAAAGACGTGGCTGTACAGAAGATCAGTCTCTCGAAGAGCAGTCTTGATATCAAGACCGGTGAAGAGGCGGCACTGACAGTTACATTCACTCCTGAGAACGCAACAAACACCAATGTCACCTGGAACACGGGAAATCCGTCAGTCGCATCCGTGACAGACGGCGTTGTAAAAGGCTTGTCTGAAGGAACATCCACAATAACAGTCGTATCTGAAGACGGCAATTTCAGCGCTTCTTGTCTTGTGTCAGTTACAGACTATCACGCAGAAAGCGTGGAGATTACTCCTGCAGAGACCCAGAACTTGAAAAAAGGTGAAAGCGTACAGCTTACAGCCACAGTTCTGCCAAGCAATTCAATCAATAAGAATGTCCTTTGGACATCTTCAAACACTGCAGTTGCTACAGTTGATGAGACCGGTAAGGTTACAGCTGTAGGTGGCGGAGAGGCAGATATCACCGTTTCTACTGTTGACGGCAACAGAACGGCAACTGTAAAGGTTTACGTATCCGTTCCTTGCGAGGGAATTGCATTATCCGAAAGCAGCATAGAGCTTTACGAGACGACCGCAAAAAGCGGCATTGTCCTGACATTCACTCCGGAAGATTGCTCTAACAAGGAAGTTGAATGGAGCTATAACAACACCATCGTGTCTCTTGGCTTCGAATCAGACGGAACAATCACCGTAACTGCAATTCTCGAAGGCGAGACAACCGTCAAAGCCACCTCAAAGGACGGTGGATTCACGGCTGAATTCAAGGTGAAAGTCCTCGCTAAAGGTACCGTCATCCCTGACGACAACTATGGAAAATACGAATAATCTAACGGAGGAATTACTATGAATACAAAATATATATTGTCATTCTTTGCACTTTCCGCAATCTTCGCAGGCTGCACGAAAGAAAGCAATGTAATATCAAACTCGGAAAAGGTCGCAGACAGCGGCAAACTTTACACTTTCTCAGCTTCCGCACAGGACCCTGCAACCACAAAATCATTCTTCAAGGCTGACGAGGCACCTTCTTACTACATCTACTGGGAAGATACTGATGAGTTTGACTTCCACGATATCACGCTCAAAACTGAAGAACTCGATGAAACAGAGAGCGTGACAGTTACGTCCTCAAAGCCGAGCGCGATAGGGGCATCCAAGAAGTCTGTCACTTTCGAGAAGAAAGCTCACGACTATATGGTCATTTCCTATCCTAAAGGGGCTGTCACACTTCTGGATACATCTACCGTATATAATTATTGGATAGATACAAAGAAGACAGATACCACAACGTTCTTCCACAATGCTACCGTAAAGGTTAAGGTACCTAAGGTTCAGGAACTTTCATCCGTGCTTTCTCCGGCAAACCTGCCTATGGTATCCCCTAGGCTCGCATTGTCAGAAGAAGCTGTCAGCCGTGTCAAAAGCGGAAAAGATACAGTTTCTACTGAATTCTCGAATCCGGTTAAACTTACCCCGCTTGCCGGCCTGGTCAAGATGACTGTCACAGGACTTCCTGACGTGACATCAGCAACAGTCACCAAAGTCAACATTATGTCAGAGTTCAACTCTACCAGCAGCTATACGGGCACCCCTCAGAGAGGTTTGAGAGGAGACAATATCATCAGTCTCGTGGATACTATGGCTGTTGTCGGAAACTGGACTTCAGGAGACAACCGGTTTGACCTATCGCTTACAGGCGGTTCTGTCAACTACACAAGCGATGAAGGTGCAACTGTCTGCTTCGTTGCAAACCACAGCATCGCTCAGATGAAGACTATACTCGTTACAGTATATACATCCGACGGTGCGGTTTATCAGAAGAAGTTCAACACTAGCGCAAAAGCTATCGCATTCAGCAAGTCAAGAGTAACTTCTTTCACACTTGATTTCACATCAAGTTCTGTGGTAAAAGCCGCTTCCGAGAAATTCTCAGTGGAGTGGAGCCAGGGTTATCTTGTATTCGATGAAAACAACAAAACCTATAAAATCGGTGACAAACAGGACATCGGACTTTACTTCAAGTTCGGTAGTGCAAACGCCATCGCACTTTACGACTCAAATCAAGACTGGTTGGATAGAATCAAGCCTAGTAACCTCACATCTCAAGATATATCAGGCACAGGCCACGCCCAGCAGGTAACACCTGACGGACAGACACTGGCCAATGGAACTGATAACTTTTATAGCAGCATGACAGGACTTATTGCAAACTGGCGAATCCATCCATTCTATACAGCCGCTGACGGAGTTGTCACGATGAGCACGATGTCCAGCGAAGAGGATTACTTCAATTGGCAGGGAAGTTCCGTCGCAAAAGACGAAACCGACCCTTGCTCTTATGTAAAAGTTGCAGAAGGAGAGAACAGTTGGAGAATGCCGACTTTGGATGAGATTAACGACCTGATAAAAATCGGTGCTCCGGGTGTCGAATTCGGCAACTTCGACGGCTCTGACATCAAATCAAGTGACGGCAAGAGCAGATTCATCAAATACACTGACGGGGAGCAGGAATTCTATCTTATGGCGAATGGCTATGGTACAAGCAAAATTATGGCCAAGTATAAGTCAATACAGGCAATGTACAGCAACAAATACGCTGCCAACTTCCTGTCATCAACATATCACGGAACAGCAACTGCTTCTACAAGCACAAGTACAAACTATTGCGACATATTCCAGCTGTCTCTCTCCAGTGCACCTGGAGTCTCGACTGCCGCAAAAGTATCAAAAGGTACTGCCAACACATACAATTCGACTGCATCAAAGACGGACCCAAGGCCTCTGTGGGATGCAATAAACGTTCGCTGCGTAAGAGACAAGAAAACTAATTAACATATTGAAATAATGACTAAAAGGAACATTATCCTTGCAATGCTTGCTGTCGTGCTACTGGCGCCCGCCACCGGTGCGGCAGCATTGCCTTCTTCAAAGAAATCCAAGAAGAAAAAAGCTGAGACTGAGACAGTTGCCCCAGCGGCAAAACCGGCCCCCAAGAAAAAGGTTTCTCCTTACGAGAAATTGATGAAAGACGTCAAGGAATCTGCAAAAGGTGAAACATTCAGCCTTTACAGGACCTCCAAAGACAAGATCTATCTGGAGATGCCGAAGAGCCTTATGGGACGGCGTATGCTTGTCGGTGGGACAGTTACAGCCGGCAGCAACCCTGCATACGTAAACGTCGGATATAAATATAACAAGCCAGAATACTTCCAGATTGACCTCGTGGACAGTCTGGTTGTTCTCAGCATACCGGGGACAAACGCCACAAGTTCTGATCCGGGAATGCAGAAGGCATTGGAACACAGCTATATCCCGAAGGTCTTGCGTCGCATCGCAGTTGCAGCTCAAGGCAAGGACAGTGCTTCCGTAGTATTCGAGGTTACTGGCCTTGTGAACGGGGCCGCACCTAAGGGCACAAATTTCAATGTTGCCAAATCCGCTGACGAGAAGACTACCTGGTTCGGCGCAATGAAGGCATTCAAGGACAATGCTTCTGTCAAAGTATATTCAAATGTCGATTTCACCAAGACTCTGCTCGGATTCAAGGGCAAAGTCGGCAGCGGTTCAATCGAATATACAGTTTCATTCCTTCTTCTGCCTGAGAAACCGATGCCGTCAAGGATTCAGGATTCCCGTATAGGCATATTTCCTGTGGGCCCTAGCGAAGGCAGCGTCAAGTATGACCTTTCTTCCGCAGAGGACGGATTCAAAGGCTATGTTCTGGCGTCCCGCTGGAGGCTTGAACTCTCCGACACTACTGCCTGGCAGAACGGCAAGAGCGTGACTGTCAAGAATCCTATTGTCTGGTATGTTGACAACACGTTCCCGGAAAGTTGGAAAGAGCCTATCCGCAAAGGAGTGCTGGCGTGGAATGCAGCATTCGAGGCTATCGGACTTAAAGATGTAATGCAGGTGCGCGACTTCCCTACCGCGGAGGAAGATCCGGAATTCGATCCTGACAACCTCAAATATTCCTGCCTGAGATATGTGCCTGATGCCACGATGAACGCAAGAGGTCCAAGTTGGACTGACCCTGTGACAGGTGAAATCGTCAATGCGTCCGTACTGGTTTACAATGACGTTATAAAGCTTATCAACAACTGGAGATTCGTGCAGACATCTCAGGTCGACGAGAAAGTGCGCGCAATGAAAATGCCGCAGGACATCATCGACGAGTCCCTTGTATATGTCATTTCTCACGAAATCGGTCATACTCTGGGACTTATGCACAATATGGGGGCATCTTCCGCATATCCTACGGAATCTTTGAGAGACGCCGCGTTCACTGCTGAATACGGTACCACCCCGTCCATTATGGACTATGCGAGGTTCAATTATGTCGCTCAGCCTCAGGACAAAGGCGTAAAGCTTGTGCCACCGGCTCTGGGGGTATATGATCTTTATGCCATCAAGTGGCTCTATACCCCTGTCCCTGAAGCTAAGGATATGTGGGATGAATACCGCATTGCAGAGAAAATCATTGACGAGAAAGTCGGTGACCCTATGTACCGATATGGAGCACAACAGATTACAGGCTACGCCGCTTACGGTGCTTACGACCCTAGCGCCAGAACTGAGGACCTCGGCAATGACCCGATCAAATCAAGCGATTACGGAGTAAGCAATCTCAAATATATCCTTCCTAAAATGAACGAATGGATTGGCACTGAGGATATTGACTTCGCACATAGGAACTCGCTATATACTCAGCTTGTATCACAATACAACCGCTATATCGGACACGTGCTGGCACAGGTCGGCGGAATCTATCTCAACAATGTCAAGGAAGGAGATCCATTGAAACCGTCAGTTCCAGTAAGCAAGAGCGTACAGAAAGCGTCGCTCAAATGGGTTCTCACTCAGCTCAAGAATTCTTCCTGGCTGAACGAGTCTTCAGTGACAAGCAATCTTCCGCTTGCAACTCCTGCCTCCAACAAGGTTTGCTCGGCGGTTGCCAGGACATTGTCTGGAACAGTGCCAGAGAATGTTATCAGAGCATCTGCAGTGGCAGGCGCAACAGATGTCTATACTATCAAGGACTATTATGACGACCTTTACCGCGAACTGTTTGCCTCAAGCATGGCCGGGCGCAAATTGACATCCGAAGAGAAGACTCTCCAGAGAGAAATTCTCACGGCATCCTCCAAAGACGTGAAATCTCTGCTAACCAAATCATTGGCTGAGGAATCCTGCGATGAATGCGCAGAGGAATTTAACCACGAGGATTGCTGGTGCGGATGGGCTAATGACCTCGGCGAGGGCAACAAACCATACACGCCTTCAGTAAGCATCACCACTATCGACGAATCAGACGCCTACAGGGTTTCATTTGTCAACAAAGTGAAGACCCTTGCGGCATCCAAGAAAGTTTCAGCGCCGTCAGACGACAGAGCGCATTATGAATACTTATATGCCCGTTGCTGCGCCGCATTGGAGAGATAAAAAGTGGCTTGCTGAGTTATTATCCAACTACCCCAACAACACAAAATAATACAACAGATATGAAATCGAGACTCATTCTTGCCTCCATGGCAATCTTAGCAATGACAGGCTGCAGCACCCTGAAAGACGGAGAATACAACTTGTCTGTCGTTTCCACCGGAGACGGTCACGGATATTGGTTTTCACAGCCTTACACGCCAAACGGCAAAGTAAGGGGAAACATTATGGCGCAAAGCAAGTTCATCAATGGCATCCGAGCCGAGAAAGGTGACGACAATGTCATTCTTGTAGATGCTGGAGACAATTTCCTTGGCAGCAACGCCACATTCTACTATGACTATGTAGACACGCTGACGCCATACCTATATCCAAGGCTTGCGTCATATATGAAATACGATGCAGTGGTGGCAGGAAAGAGCGATTTCGAAGCCGGAAGCGGTGTCATTGAAAGAGCCGCCGAGGGATTCAAGAAGGCAGGGATACCTTTCCTTGCCGGAAACGTGGTTAGAACATCCGACGGCAAATCCGTAATGAAGACAAGCACAGTCGTCAAGAAAAACGGAGTGAAAGTCGCAATACTCGGCTACACCAATGCCAATAACGGAAACTTGTTGGACAAATCCGCATTCGAGGGTATCGAATTCAAGTCGCTGCTGCCACTGGTACAAAATGACGTGAACATGATACGCCGTAAGGATAAACCTCAAGTTGTTGTCATCGTGGCTCATACAGGGCTAGGAAAAGGCGAAAATTCCAATCCGGAGAAACAGGGACTGGACCTGTATAAAAGTCTGCAAGGGGTTGACTTCGTGGTCATCGGACACGACCATTCATCCAAAAGTCTTAACGCCGACAGCATAGCTTTGCTCAACAGCGGAAAAGCTGGACAGAGCGTAGGCGTGGGCGAGTTGAAACTTGTTGTCAAGGGTGGCAAGATTGTCAGCAAGGAGCTCTCAGCAAAAGTCAAGAACTTGAGCAGTCAGGATGTCGATAAGGAAATGGAGAAGGCATTCGAGCCGGAGTTCAATGCAGTGAAGGACTTCACCAATACGAAAATCGGCACTGTAAAAAGCACTATGGCATCCAGAGAGTTCTATTGTGGACAATGCGATTATCTCAATTTTCTTCATACCCTGGCAATGTCATACAGGCAGATCGACATTTCTCTCACTGCGACTCTGCTGATTGATGGCAAGATCGAAGCTGGGGACGTCACTTTCGAAGACATCAAGACTCTATATCCATACAGCAACAAACTGGTTGTTCTTACTCTGACAGGGCGTGAGGTAAAAGATTATCTTGAAGCAAGTTACGATTTGTGGATAGAGACCGTGAACGGACCTGATGCAGAGCACGTGCTGAAGATGAAGCAAACCAAAGATTACGGTACAGGCGGTATGGCGTGGAAGCTTGCAAAGAGCCCTGCCAACTTCGACTCTGCCGCAGGAATAGACTACACGGTGGATGTTACCAAGCCATACGGCTCACGTGTCAATATCATCAGTATGGCTGACGGCAGCGCATTCGATATGGACAAGAATTACTCCGTAGGCATCACTTCATACAGGTCTGTAGGCTCCGGCGGTCTTCTCAAGGCGGCAGGACTCGAAACGTATGAAGATGTGGAGAATCGCATAACTTATAAGGGCCCTGAATTCAGGACAATTCTTTATGAATACTTCAAGAAGAATGGTTCAATCGACCCGTCCGTAATCGGCAACCCTAAAGTTACCGGCACTTGGAAATTCATCCCCGACTTCGCCGAAGACATCATAAAGAAAGACGTCGACACCCTCTATCCGTCAGCGGAATAAGCTAACCGAACGCTCAATAAATATATGAAACACAATCAAATAGCTACTTTCTTCGCATCATTGGCATTCGTTACGGCAGGGTGGATTCCGACAAATGCGCAAACCACAAGTTTGGAGAGACGTGCCGAAATCGAAGCGCAATACGGTGTACAAAATGCTGAAAGCAGATATGACACAAAGGCTGAATTGATGCAGCAACCGGACAGATTGGGTGCGGAATATTTCCTATACCAGTTCGACAATCCGCAGATAACTCCTGCACCGAAAGGATACAAGCCGTTCTATGTCAGCGTAACCGGCAGACACGGAGCCAGATATGCTCTTGGCGAGAATGCCTATGACAAGATAAGCAAATTGCTCATTCTCGCCCATTCAGAGGGGAAACTGACAGAAGAAGGAGAAGATCTTTTCGCCAGATATTCAAAGTTTTACCCAAATGTAGCTTTCAGGGGCGGTGATCTTACGACTAAAGGGCAAGAGCAGACAAGGCTAATCGCAAGAACATTGTACAACACATTCCCTCAACTGTTCAAGGGGCACACAGTCGCTACTGCAATATCCACCCAAGTGCCACGCGTCATAATAACTATGACGACATTTCTTGACGAAATCCGCTGTCTGGACAATGATTTCACTTACACGTTGGACGCAGGTCGTTCGCTGTTGCCTATTCTTGAGCCGAACGGTTCGAAGAATCCATACAGAAAGGAAGTGCCGATGACCAAGGAGGCATTGACATCCATCGCAGATTTCAATAAAAAATACGACAATACGGATGAGTTCGCAGACCGGTTCTTCACCGACAAGTCATTCCTCGAGAGCAATTACGGCGCATTGAACTTTCTGAAGGATATGAGAAACATTGTTACGGGCATACAGTGCCTGGACGGTGATGCCTCTTCAGACAAGTTCGATGACGTGTTCACCAAGGATGAACTTTTTGAAATCTGGGAAACGCGAAACTACTATGCTTATATCGCATACGGACAGTCACCTCTTGCAGATCCCCGGCTCATCAGGAACAATGCTGCCATCCTAGCCGATATAATTGACAATGCGGAGAAAAACATCGCATCCGGAGACGTACAAATGGACTTGCGGTTCACCCACGACACTGCACTTCTGCCTTTGGTTTCGTTTATGCAGCTGAATAATTTCGGCGCAATCGTCGAAAAGCCGGAGGACGTCAAATACTTCTGGCGCAGCGATTTCATCCCTATGTCGTCGAACCTGCAACTGATATTCTTCAGAAGCAAATCCAATAAGGAGATTCTTGTCAAAGCGATATATAACGGGCACGAGGCATCGCTCCCGCTTCACGAGGTATCACCGTCATTCTACTCCTGGACCGAATTCAAAGAATTCTACCGCAACCTCCTCGCAGAGAAATAGACCGGAACACTCAATAAATCAATTGAATAACAAAAGCCATCGGGACTTTTTCCGAGTTTTCAAGAGGTGAAATCGGGACTTTTTCCGAGTTAGAGCAGCAAACTGTCTATCTGAAGTTTTGGGACATAATGTACGCCCTCTTTTGTGTACGGCTCCAATTCCGAGTCATTATCTGTCGGCTTGAGGTATATGCTTTCAGCGCTTTTGCCAATACACAGAACTGCAAGCGGATGCAACTGAACGTCAGTTTCTGCTCCATCAAACAGCGAACTGATTTTAGCGCTGTCGATATTTCCCTTTATAAGGCAGTTGAATCCCATTTCGACTGCCTTTAATGACATACTCTGAAGTGATATTCCCAAATCCATATCGACATATCTATCCTCAGGAATCACGGAATACACTATAATGAAGGCATTTGCCGACTCCGGAATCATTTGTTCGCGAAACAGCACCATTCTAAGCAACTCGGAATCGGAACGAATTGAGAATTTAACCTCCTCCGCTGTTCTTCCGGTAGCGTGGCTAGTTGCATTCCCAGTTGCATTCCTGGTTGCATTCCTGGTTGCATTCCTGGTTGCATTCCTGGTTACATCTGCCGCCGTATTACCAACAGTCACATTATCTGTCACCAACCTGAATCGCAGCACCTGTCTGTTCATCGCGGACGCCAGTTTGGTATTCACCTCCACGATAGTTCTCAGTTGCTCTGACGAAACGTGGGCATCCTGTCGATATCTTCTCGTACTGCGATTTTTGACGAGCAATGTATTCAATGGGACATTTACACGTTTCACTACATTCTTTGACTTTGCACCGGCCCCAAAGACCTCCTCATAGCGCGTTTCCAGATAATTGTCTGCCATATTTTCCTTCTATAAATTTCAGAAACAATCGCCGATTCCAGTTTTCAATCCTAATGTCAGGACGAGGCCCGCGATATCGGCATCAGCGGGAACAAAGTTATGATTTTTATCCTCATCATAACTTCCGACAGGGCTCAGAAACTGCGAAAAAACGCTACATTTGTATTCGCTACATTTCAGAAGCGACACTAAAAATAATGTCTATATGTTCGCAAAACAGTTAATAACCATTCTTGCTCTTGCCGCAAGCATCTGCGCATCAGCAGCACAACGAGAATTTATCTGGCCGAAAGGCAAGATGCCTGATGCACAAGAAGAACAGATTGCCGCGATGACCAATGAGGTCAAACTTCCGAAATTCAACCCTGACAAACATAGGATTCCATATCTTGACTGGTACGACGCCCCTGCAGACAGCGTACGCAACGGAGCTTGTATGATTCTCATATCCGGAGGTTCATATAAGAATTGCTGCGACGTGAAAATCATTGACGACTGGAGAGAAAAACTCACAAAACTTGGATTCCAATGCGTGAATTTCGTTTATCGCACACCACGTCCACAGGGACTTGCAATATATCAGAGCGCGTGGGAAGACGGCCAGAGAGCTGTCAGAATGGTCAGAAGCGAGGCCGCCAAGAGAGGATTCGACCCCGAGAAGATAGGTACAATCTCAATGTCAGCAGGCTCACATCTGGCATTGCTCCTCGCTACAAGTTCCCAGACACCGGCATACGACAAAGTTGACGCACTGGACGATGTGCCCTGTCATATCAACTGGGCAATCGTAAATTCTCCGGCATACGTCACAACTGACGGCGAAACCGGAACGCGTGCAATCCGCGAAGGATACGGCCCGGATGTCAAGATCAGCGATGTGTTCAAATTTGACGAAAAGACTTGCCCGATGAGCCTCCACCACGGAGGACTCGACCCATATACTCCTTACGGTTCAACATTGGTTTACAGGGAATTGCGCAAAAGAGGAGTCCCGGCAGAATTACATTTATATCCGAACAAGGGGCACGCTCCTTATGGATTTGACCGCGCGGTTGAATTTATGCGTCAGATGGGATTTATGGGAGAGCTCAAGCCAGAAGTCAAGCTGATGGACAGGTTCGGTTCCGACAATGTCAAGGTTCAATACTCAAAGGAAGATGTTTGGCCTGAGGGTAAGATGCCTGATGTCAACGAAGCGCAGTGCCTCCCATATATAGAGTGGTACATTCCTGAAAATCTCACAACCAAGGCGATACAGATTATCTACTCCGGCGGTTCATACACGAACAATGATCCTGACGGATTCGAGGTTGCACCTACCCGCAGATACCTCAACGAGAAAGGGATGGCTGTAGTCACATTGAAATACCGCACGCCACGTCCGGAAGGGCTTCCTAAATATATAACCGCGTGGGAAGACCTGCAGAGAACCATACGCATAATCAGAAGCAAGGCCGCTGAGAAAGGTCTTGACCCTGACAAGATAGGCATTATGGGCAGCTCGGCAGGCGGTCACTTGACGCTTATGGGTGTCACATCTTCCAAACACCAGTCTTATCTCCCATTCGACGATATCGATAAAGTCTCCTGCAAAGTGCAATGGGGAATCGGCATATATCCTGCTTACGCGCTTACGGACGGACTTGAAGCGCCTAACAAGAGAGGCGGAAATTACGATGACGCCGTTCTTGCTCCGGAATTTTCATTCGATCTTGACACTGCCCCTATGCTATTCCTCCACGGAGATGCAGACGGTTGGGCAGCAATGAATTCAGTCAAGACTTGGGAGAAAATGCAGCAGATAGGCATCCAGTGCGAATTGCACACTCTCGCCACCCGCAAACACTGCTTCCAGAAGAGCGCTTCTCCCGGAACAGGAAGCTACAACTTCAACGATCGCATCTGGGAATACGTCCAGATGCAGATAAAGTAGAGGTCACCTACGTAAGTCTGAAAGCTGGATATTGACGAAAAAATTGTCAATATCCAGCTTCTATTTGCTTGAAAAAGAAAAATTTACAGATCTGCGCGCTATTTGAACGGGATAACTGGCACCGTGCCGGGGATTATATCTTCCTCTTCTGGCGTGAGGTGAATGATTCTTTGATTTGAACTGCCTCTGAAATGGAGTTGGGTGTCACGTAGCGCTTCAATATAGGGACCGTCAACCAGCACATCAATATACGGAAGCATCATTGCGAGGTGCTCGTCCGCGCGTATCTCCTCTATGGTGAATCCCGTCCAGCACCATATAGTTTTTTGCGTTTCTGTTTTGATCCGCCTGGCAAGTTCGGTAAATCCTTCCACTTGGTAGAAAGGATCTCCTCCGCTGAATGACACATTACTCAGGTCATCGTCCTTTATGATACGCATAAGGTCATCTATGCTCATCTTATGCCCGTTTTGCATATTCCAGGACTGTGGGTTATGACATCCCGGGCAGTGGTGCTCGCACCCTGCGCAATAAATGGAGGTCCGGAAACCAGGCCCATCGGCCATAGTCTGTTCCATTACCTCCATTATGTAAAGTTCATTTGCCGGCATAGACCTGCTGACTTTTTATTTGTGCACGACGCGGTCCTTCAATTCAGCAAGTTTTGCGCTGTTCCACCTGTTCGTGGTACCTACAAGATAACCGGTAATGCGCTGCAATGTGTCGATGTTATGCCCGTGACAATGAGGACATTCGGTGAGCCCTTCTGTCGCATCTTCATATCCGCAGTCAAGACATCTGTTACGGTTATGGTTTACACTGCCGTATCCGATGTTGTATTTGTCCATCAGATCCACGATGTTCATAATAGCTTCTGGATTGTGGGTTGCGTCACCATCAATCTCCACATAGAAGATATGTCCACCTCTTTCCAGTTCGTGGTATGGTCCTTCAACCTCAGCCTTATGCTTCGGGGTGCAATGGAAATATACAGGCACGTGGCTGGAATTTGTGTAGTATTCCCTGTCCGTTACTCCCTTGATGATGCCGAACTTCTTTTTGTCCATCTTGGTGAACCTTCCGGAGAGGCCTTCTGCCGGAGTTCCAAGCACACTGAAGTTATGTTGGAAAGTCTCTGAATATGCGTTTGCTTTGTCTCTCAGGAATGTGACTATTCGCAAACCTAGTTCCTGGGCTTCCTCAGACTCTCCGTGATGCTTGCCGACCAAAGCGATAAGACATTCAGCGAGCCCGATAAATCCGATTCCAAGTGTGCCCTGATTGATTACAAACTCGATGGTATCATCCGGGCTAAGTTCTTCGCTGCCAAGCCAGAGCTTACCCATAAGCAAAGGGAACTGTTTCTTGAGCGCAGTCTTCTGAAAGTCGTACCTTTCACACAACTGCTGCGCGGTGATATCGAGCACGTGTTCGAGTTTATGGAAGAACTCCGTAATACGGTCTTCTTTGCTCTCGATGCCCATACATTCGATGGCAAGCCTTACGATATTTATGGTAGTGAAACTGAGATTTCCTCTTCCGACAGAAGTCTTCGGCCCGAAACGGTTCTCAAATACCCTGGTCCTGCATCCCATAGTGGCAACCTCGTTCATATACCTCTTAGGATCATCCGCTCTCCATTCCGCGCTCTGATTGAATGTCGCGTCGAGATTCAGGAAATTCGGGAAGAAGCGCCTTGCGGACACCTTGCAGGCAAATTTATACAGGTCGTAGTTAGGATCTTCCGGCAGGTAGCTGACTCCGCGTTTTTTCTTCCATATCTGAATCGGGAAAATGGCAGTGGAGCCGTTGCCGACGCCTTCGTATGTAGTGTTCAGAATTTCCCTTATGATGCAACGCCCTTCGGCCGATATGTCGGTACCATAGTTTATAGAACTGAATACCACCTGGTTACCGCCACGGGAATGAATGGTGTTCATATTATGTACGAACGCCTCCATTGCCTGATGGACTCGGCTTACTGTCATATTGATGGCGTGCTGCTTGAATCTTTCGTTGCCGGTAATTCCGACAAGATCACGCTTGATATAGTCATCTATCGGCGCGTCTTTCAATTCGCTCAAGTCAATTCCCTCAAGAGCCGAAAGCTGGTCAATTTCTTCCTTATACGTCTTGCGCACAAAAGGAGCAAGATAAAAATCAAATGCCGGTATCGCCTGCCCTCCGTGCATCTCGTTCTGAACAGTCTCCATTGAGATGCAGGCAAGCACAGCCGCCGTTTCTATTCTTTTTGCCGGTCGTGACTCTCCGTGGCCTGCGTGGAAGCCCTCTTCAAGAACTTTATCCAAAGGATGCTGAAGACAGGTGAGACTCTTTGTCGGATAGTAGTCTTTGTCGTGAATGTGAATATAGCCGTTATAAACCGCATCCCTGACGTCTTCGGACAGCAGACACTCATCCACATACGTCTTGGTAGCCTCGGAAGCGAACTTCATCATCATTCCCGCAGGAGTATCAGCGTTCATATTCGCATTTTCGCGAGTGATGTCGTTTGCCTGCGCGTCAATTATCTCCTTAAAAATCTCGCAGGTCTTTGCCTTGCGGGCAAGGTTGCGCTGATTACGATAGGCTATATACTTCTTGGCCACCTCCTTGCGGGGGCTCTTCATCAGTTCCAACTCTACACAGTCCTGAATTTCCTCGACGCCCATATTTTCCTTTTCCTTCTTGGAAATGGAATCTGCAATCTTTGCCGCAAGAACGATATCTTCTCCGGCGTCAGTTACGTTCATCGCTTTGAGAATAGCGGCTACAATCTTCTGATTATTGAAATCGACGGTCCTTCCGTCCCTTTTGACAACGTGTTTGACCATATTATTGCAGTTGATATTAGAGTCTGATTGAACGTAAAAGGGCTCAAACAGATTCTCAGGGTTATATAAATAGTTACTACGCTTGTTGTCCGTCAGACGAACCTTACAAAGATATAATAATTATGGGCAGGACTTCAGCCACTGCCCATAAGTTATCAACATCTTAAATGTGAATAAAAACCTTTACCGATTTAGAGTAAAATTCAGATAAGATCTTAGCTATTCAGTTCCTTCCTTGAAGTCGGTAACAATGAATGTTCCCACGTTTGTTCCGCCGACTCTGAGTATTATTTTCTGCCCTAGCGAGCAAATCACACTATCATAGAGATTAGGTGTGCTTACGGCCTCAACTCCAATATTGAAATGTGCCTTGTTGGGCAGAAGCATCTCTTTGTCCCCCATATCGACAACCTGGACGAGAGTTTCCGCATTATTGGAAATAAAACTTACCTTGGCATCTTTCATTAAAGGAGTATGGGTAGTGATGTACATTATTCCCGTCAACTTCTTTGTAACTGCAATTCGGTTTGTAGTCATCCCCATAATGGCAGAGCCGCGTTTAATGCTCTTGTAAGGTATATCAGTTCCAAAAAGAAATCCTACACTTGTGTCGCCTGCCGAAGCAGATGGCAAATCGGCTCTGAAGCTTTGCAATCCGGCTACTCTGATAGCGTAATTCTTACAAGTGTCAACTGCTTGCATAATAAGCACTTTGTCATTGACATTTACAGTTCCAGCCAGAATCTTTTCAGTTGCCGCTACCGCCCCGAGTCCTTTTATATTGAACACGTCGCTTATGTATGTCAGAAAAGTATCTTCAACTTCCACAGTGAACGCGAGGTCCAGACCAGTGTCCATTTTTACGTCACCTTTATATACAGCTACGACTAAAGCCGTACCGGCAGAAAGGCCCACAATATTCTGAAATTCATCATTTCTGGCCTCAACTGTCTCGGCATAATATTCAGACGCAAGCACAAAGGCAATATCTGAATATGGTATACTTTCGGATACAATATATGGTGCGAGAGCCAAAGTGTCCTTCACGCCAATTGTTCCGGATGTCTTCGATAAAGATACTCCATATACAGTCACGCCACAGTCCTCAGAAATTGTTCCGTCGGCATTTTTTACTGATGCGGTTATGATGGCGTCACCATCCTGCAAGGCAGTCACAACACCTTTCTCATTCACAACTGCTATGCTTTCGTCGGAGCTTTCCCAGATAACCTCGGTAACCGTCGCGTCTGCAGGCTCGATGGTTGCCGTCAACTGATAAGATTTCTTTGAAAACATATTCAGAGAAGCCTTATTCAAAGTAATCTTTTCAGCAGGTATAACCTTGTCAACTACAGTGACAACACAATATGCGGCCTTATCAAAACTTTGGTCTGCCGCCGGCCTTGCTGTGATCTTTCCGGTGCCGTTTGCCAATCCGGTCACGGTGCCGTTTTCGTCAACACTGACAATAGTAGGATCCAAGGAAAGCCATCTAAGTGCCTTGTCGTCAGCGTTATCAGGCTTTACAGTCGCTGTAAGAGGGCGGGTCTCACCCACTTCAATAGACAGCTCGGTGCAATCCAGAGATACATTGCTTACAGGCACTATTGTAGGTTCTTCATTATTATTATCCTTCTTGCAGGAAGGCAGAAGTACGGCCAATCCGGCGATAATGGCAATAGCCGTCAATAAAGTCCTTTTCATATAATTTCGTTTTTGTTGGTTTATAACTGTTCAGTTATGCGAAAATATATGAATACGGCTAGCGCGCCAATAGGTATTTTTACCTAAAACCTACCTACGAATCATAGAATTAAGCCTTAATACCTAATTCTATACAGCGCAAACAGCGCTGAGCCACTGCCGGACATAGAGGCATAGACCGCTCCAGAGTCGTATAACGACTGTTTGATGGCTGCAAGCTCGGGATGCGATGCGAAGACTGTCTTCTCAAAATCATTGGCGAGAACATTTCGCCATTCAGAAACCGGCATAGACAGAGCTTTACGCAAATCCGTCTCAGGAATCGCCGGAACAATGCCTTTGTACGCCTCAGCGGTCGATATATGCACGTCCTCAGGGACGATTATCTTCAACTCATACATCTCTGCCTGCACTCCGGCAACATTCCCATTAATTTCCTCAACCTGCACTCCTGCCTCACCATCAACGACATTCTTTGCAGCAGACTCAATCGAATTATCACCAGCGTCCGATTCCACTATCTGCACGGCAAGATTGTACGGCGTCAGAATCTCACCTCTGCCCTCGCCTATCATCGGTCTGTTCCAGATAAAGAACGGGCAGTCACTACCCAAACGTGCGGCATAAGCCGACAACTTTTCTTTTGACAATCCCAAGCCGAATATCTCCGAAAGCATTGACAGCGTATATGCAGCATCTGCGGAACCACCTCCCAGACCGGCTCCGACAGGAGATGTCTTTTCCAGATAAATCTTCACCGGAGGCAAGGTGAATTCCTCATCCAACATCATATAGGCTTTGGCACACAAGTCCTTGAGCACCGGCCAGTCAACCCCCTCGCGCCTTGCAACAGTTATCATAAGTTTACCATTACCGGAAATTCCCTGGGACAAGGTTGGTACATAATCGACTTCCGGATCGTCCTCCAGTGCGGTAGCTGACATATCCGCAATCTTTGTACTGTCACCATATATCGCCTTGAGACGCGCGGAAGTCCTGCTGTAATCATCACCGCTGACAATTTCCAAAGCATCGTGGATTTGCGCGCAAGGATAGAAAAGCGTTTCCAGGTCGTGGTATCCGTCCTCTCTCTTGCGCAGGACATTCAGACCAAGATTTATCTTCACAGGAGGATATGTTATCATTTAATATGCGATTAATTGGTTTCTAATACATCTTGGTATAAAATTACAATTTTTCTGCAATCTCCGCCATATTATGGCGATTTTGTGTAAGTTTGCATTCGATTCAGGTCAACTTCATCAGAATCATACAACAATGAAACACGAGATCATCATAAATAGCCTCAACGATTTGGACAAGGCCGCCGAGCAGTTCCTGAAAGAAACTGCAGGACATACGATAATCGCATTCTATGCTCCTATGGGCGCAGGGAAAACGACTTTCACCACTGCCATCTGCCATAAACTTGGGGTCAGCGAGGATGCCGTCAGTTCTCCTACATTTTCAATCGTAAATGAATACAAGGCTGAGGACAAATCATCCATATTCCATTTCGACTTCTATCGTATCAATAAGATTGAGGAGGCGTTCGATATCGGATTCTACGATTATGTTGACAGCGGTTCACTCTGCCTTATCGAATGGCCTGAGAATATCGAAAGCATTCTGCCGGAAGAGACACTGAAGGTGCAGATCTCTGTCCGCGAAGATGGCTCAAGGTTAATATCTTGGGAGGAGTAAAAATCGTTCTTTACTCAATCCCCATTAATAAGCACCTTTACGCCTAATATATAGCCGTTTATCTTCAATTCGGAGACTTTGTCATTAACCAGCAGCAGAGGCGGTTGGAATTTTTCCAATGAAGATATTCCGGCATAGAACTTATCACCTGAAATAGTGGCGCAGAGACTGTTCATAAAGCAACTGCTGACAGTCGTTTCGTACCTGAATGCAGTCTCATCATCGCGCATAAAATAGGTCAGAATACGTCCCGCGATTCCATTCTCCGCCACACACGCATAGCTTTCTCCTGAAAGATAATAATCATACGCCATATTGTGCCCTGCGGCATCCACGACCTCGTCATTCATTCCCAAAAATGAAGACGCGGCAGAACGCCACCCATCCCAGGAATAATCCAGCCTTACGAAGACCTTACCTCCGGGCGTCCACCTCAATCTGAAATTGGAAATATCACAGTTGGCATTTTTCCAGCTGATGACTTTCTCTCCATAATAAACGGCCGGCGTCCTGTCATTGTCGTTTTTACAGCACGCGACATACATCTCCCCATTTATTATGCGGACATCGTGCACCTTCTCAATTTCCGGACTCAGTTCAAGTTCCTCCGGCACACCGTTGCAGACCTTGAACAGACGGACTTTCTGCTTCAATGCCGATTTCCCGGGAATCTGATAGAAGAAAACCATATCACCAGAATCAGTCATATATAATCCTCCACTTTCAGAACAAGGATTGGACATATCCCCTATTGCGATTCCTTCCGCATCTTCAAAAAGCACTTCTCCGTTTCTGCGCAGACTCACTCCCTTTCCGTTACGACTCTGTCCCAGTGTGTAAATCGAGCCGTCCATTCTAAGGAATCCGCATATCATCTCGCGTCCTGAATATTGGAGCACTCTTTTTCCATCCTCCAAGATGACTGTGTTTGAAGTTCCCGACCACTCGGAATACAAATGTCCGTCTATAACTCTGTGCATATCCGGATCAGCACTGATTTCATAGCCCGGTCCGCCATTCAAAGACAAAATCTTCTTTCCATTCGCATATAGGCACAACTTGAATTTACGCCCTTCCCCGACGGTGTCTTTCTGCCAGAAATAATCATCCGGAAACTCAACCGCAGTGACATAGACCACAGTATCCCTTCCATAAAGAGTGCTTCCGTCATCCTTTCTCCCGCCTTTCCAGCCTCCGGTATCATTACGATGCTTCAGGACTATCATATCATTGTCAGAGGCGCAGGAAACGCCAATCACAGACAGTGCCGCGACAAGGCACATTCGAACAGTCATTTTCATAGTTTTCGGTCATTTTTCCGCAAGTACGCAAGAAATGGGAAATCCCCGAAATCTTTCACCAAGAATCGGGGATTTTCGCCACAAATTTACGTTTCTTAAATATGACCACCTTCTGGAGATGTCTGCAACCGTGTTGCTACATATCAGATTTCAACACGAAGACCAATCTCGAAGTCCATCATAAAAGGCTGTTGAGTTCTGATATTTACCGGCTGATCGCAGTCGAAGTAATATCTTACACCCGGATTTATATAAATACCGAGCCAGTCCACGACTATGAATTCGACGCCGAGTCCGGCTCCCGCAGACAACTGAACGCCTTTAACACTGTTTCTGACACTTGGAACATTCTTGATATCCTGCACTCTGTAAACATTGGATATTCCCTTCTCGACAGTCCCGCCAGCATAAGTGTAGAACTTGATTCTAGGGCTTTCGATTATGTTGTAAAAGGCGTTAACCGGTATTCCAATGTATTGCAAGGTATGTTGGACTTCAGTATCGGCACTTTTGCTTACTCCGTTTTCCACTTTCACGTACCTGCCGTTGAAAGTTCTGCGAAGCATTGTCCAGTTCACTCCGGCACCGACAGCCCATCTCTTGGTAAAATTAACCTTTGCACTCAATCCGAAAGTCAAAGGAATGGAATATGACGAACTTTTACCAATCTGTTCAACGTATGTTACATCTTTCGCGTCAAGGGATGGTATTCTGAACCCGCCGAAGCCGCTTAACCCCTTCGCCTCGTTGTTTGTTGAAACATCACCTCCGGCCAGCAGAGAAACTTTCGGACTATACTTTTCGTGCTCCTCTTCATCCAATGCTGCAAACGGATCCTCGCCAGCAATCGTACCTGTACCGTCAAACGGATCAGCGCCAGAGTTCAAATCCTCGCCCGCAGTCGAATCCTCGTCGTCCGCCGATGCGGCTTTTACATTTCCTCCCGTCAAATCTGAATCAATAGTCTTTGCCGATTCTTCAGTAGCTTTCGATGCTATCTCAGTTAAAGATTCATTACTAGATTCGGCCTCGGCGCTAACCTTCTCAGGGTCTGAGTCTTCAACGTCCGGCTGAAGTGTTTCAGGAACACCTGATTGCTCGACCACATCCCTCCCCTCGCTTCTCGATTTGGAATAACTTCCGGAGACGTCAGAGCCTTCAACAGATGCGTTTGCGGACTCTGAACCGTACTTGGCTTCAAGTTTACGGCCAACTTCTTCAGATACTCTATTATTGTCATCCGCTAACGCAAGCATATTGCTATTCAGAGATTCAGACTCAGAACATTCTGAGGAGTCTGTCGGTCTTGAAGACTCGGCCGTCAAATCCTGACGCACCTCGACATTTCCGTCAATACCACTCGGCCTAAGCATAACAAAAAGCGCAACGGCTGCGGCCACAGCCACACCCGAAAGCGTCCAGCCTAACCAAGGCGGCAACTTAACAGACTTTCTGCCCGAGTTGTCAAGACGGGAAAAGACATCGTCCATAATGCCGGCAGACACTTCCTCCTCGGCATCATAAAGCAAGTCCTTGACCTTCTTGTCAAACTCTTTATTATCTTGAACCATAAAGTTTCTTTATCTTGTTCTGCAGCATCGTCCTTGCACGCACCAACTGTGATCTTGAAGTCACCGCGCTGATATTCAACGCCTTCGCTATCTCATCGTGCGAATAGCCTTCAATAACGTTCATATTGAACACAGTCCTGTATCCAGCCGGCAAGGATGCCACCAAATTCATAAGTTCCTTGTATCCGATATCCTGAATCTGAGAAGTCGTATCGCTGCTCATATTCCTGACAGTATCGATATCCTCGCTCATCTTCAGAGCATCTTTCTTTCGGAGAGACATCAACGCCGTATTGACAAATATCTTTCTCGCCCATCCCTCAAATGAACCGTCACCGGAGTACGTGCCTATCTTGGAAAACATTGTCACGAATCCATCCTGAAGCACATCTTCCGCAGCCGCTCTTTCTCCCATATATCTGAAACAGACGGCAAGCATCTTCGGAGCCAAAGCCTCAAACATCTTCCGTTGTGCGGCTCTGTCCCCTTTCCTGCAACCTTCTATACAGTTTTGATATATCGGATTTTCCTTAAACATTGAGCCCCAACACAGTTTTGACAAGATGCATAAATTCAGAGAAACGTTGCATCGGCTGACAATTATCTACCTGAGCCATAGTTCCGGATTCTGCGGAGCTGTACCTTTCCATATCTGAAAATGAAGCTGGTTCATACCGTCTATCGTATCGACAGTGCCGATAATGTCGCCGGTCTTCACGGTATCCCCAGGGCGCACATTAGCTGTAGCCAGCTTGCAATAAAACGAGAAATAGTTTCCGTGCTGGATAAGCACGCATTTATTGTATCCCGGCATAACGACTATCTGCTTCACCACGCCGTTGAACACTGCGCAGACCGCCTGGTCTTTTGCCAATGAAATATTTATTCCGTTATTGAAAGGCAGCTTAACGGACTTGAATACCGGATGATAATGCTGTCCGAAATGATCGACCACACGACCTTCTGCAGGCCACGGAAGTTTCCCCTTGTTTTTGGCAAATTCCGCATCCAGCTTAATGTCAACCGGCTTTTTTGTCGTTGACTTGCCGTTGGATTTACCATTCACTGCAGCGGCTATGATTCTTTGGATTTCTTTGTTAAGGGCATCAACCTGCTTCTTCTTTGCGGCAAGATCCTTCTGATACTTCGTCCTGTTTCTCTGCAGACGATTCACGAGAGTCTTGGACTCAGCTTCTTCTTTCTGCAACGCAGACACCTCGACAGCACGCTTCTGCCTCAACGTCTCCGCTCTCCCTTTCAGCACGTTCAGTGAGTCAATCTGACTTTGCAGTTCATCCCTCGTTCCGATTATTTTCTCACCCTGCCGGTTCATCTCGGACGACAGATTGCGCATATATGCAATCCGCCTGAATGCCTGACCGATATTGTCGCTCGCAAGGATATACATATACCACACCCTGGAATCACGGTTTCTGTAAGCACTCTTTACCAACCTGGAATAATATAAGGTAAGCGTATCCAACCTGTTCTGCAACCTGTCCACATCTTTCTGCTTGGACGAAATCTGCCCTGACAAAAAAGAAATTTCCTTATCGCTTTCCGCTACAAGTTCTTTTCGTGCAGCGACCTTTTCCTGAACAAGAGTCAACGCCGCCATCGCATCACTACTCCGGCTTGCATTTTCTCTCAATTGCTTATCAATCAATGCTATTTCCTTCTCCAGCTTTGCCTTGCGGGACTCCTGACTCCTCGTATCCTGGGCATAACCGCCCACGGCAAAGAATACTATGCCCACACACAAGAACAAAAAATGCTTTGAGAAATGGAAGTGCATCATTCTTTTCCCTCCGCTTCTTTATTTTTAGCCTGCTGACGATAGACTTTCGCAAGATCCTTCTCCCCAAGAGATTCCAGCACGGCCGCATAATGGCTCAATATAGTCGCGCTCTCTTTCCCGCCATACAGCATCGCGTGCTTGAAGAACGGCTTTGCCTCAAGAGATTTCCCCTGCAGGTAGAGAATCCATCCGAAAGTATCCAGATAAGTGGCATTGTCCGGTTCAGCCTCAACGGTCTTCTTGCTCATCGCATAGGCTTTCTTGAGATTCTTCTTTTCCAACGAAAGATAGTAAGCGTAGTTATTGAGCACAGGAGCATTATTCGGAGAAATCTTCAACGCATTGTCATAAGCCTTATAGGACTTCGCGCTTTCGCCTAGGAGATGGTACATATCACCGATTGTACTCCACGCTGAAACCGCTATGGCACTGTCCTTTGGCGCAATCTGGAGCATCCTCTCGCTGTTGGAGATGACTTTTTTGTAGTTCCCCAGATTATACTCCGCTGTATTCGCAAGGTCATACAAGGCGGTTTCATCAGGAAATCTGGTCAAAGCAGAATCCACAGCCGCCACTGCGCCGTTCCAGTCATTCTTATACAGCAGAATATATATGTAACTTCCTGCATAAGCGACGTTGTCGGGATATTCATCCTTGATTGTGCGATACGCGTCCGCCGCCCGGTCCAGCCTGTCGGTCATAAGATAATACAAACCGGAGAGCCTGAGTATCGAAGTGTCTTTAGGATATACCTCCCTGACAATATTTATGGTTGAATCGAATTGCGGGAGAAAAGACTTGATAAATCTCGGGTCCGCCTGCTTGAAAATAGCCTGAAGATAATCCGATTTTCCTTCCGACGAGGCATTCTGCTCAGACATAAGTGCGTTCAAAGTCTTGAAATACTGCGGATATTTACGGGTAAGCCTATATGCTTCCGCCTTTCCCAACAGAGCGTGCGCAAACCCTTTGTCAAGACTCAAGGCCTCATCATAATATGCCACCGCCGCCGAATCATTATACATCCCCATTTCATAGTCGCCCAACATTGACAACGCCTCAGGAGACGAATACTCTTCATTGTAATCTCTTAGAATCTTATATGCCTCCTCCGTGCGATTCTGCTGACGGAGAATATCGAACCGTGTCATTACGGTCGCATCACTTTTTCCAAACTGCCTTTCAATTTCCTCTATGGTTGTGAGCGCCTTATCCAACTGATTCTGATTTATATACAGATTCGCCAGGCTGTAATACAATTCACTTTTCTTGGGGAAATCCTTAAGCAGCGATTCATACATATCTATCGTAAGGACCGTCCTCCCTGTCATCCCATAGAAGCCGGCAAGCACATACCGATACCAATAGTTGGTAGAATCCTGACTGACAGCCTGTTTAAGATCTTGTTCTGCGCCGTCTGCATCTTTCAGCTTAATATTGCAGAGCCCTCTGTAATAGCACGCGGCATCGTTGTTCTGAACCTTGAGAATATCTGACAGAAGGGACTTCGCTCCGGAATAATCCCCCTCCTCATATTTCTGCACTGCGTCTACCAACTTGCTGTCAGCCGAGCCGGATGCCCCGATCACTTCGCTCAAACGCGGAAGGCTCTTTTTAAGATACCGTGCAGATGTGTTCTGTGCGCCCGCAGACAGCGAAACAACAGTCAGGACAGCAATAAAAAATATATTGATTATGCGTCTCATCTCTTTCAATTTATCTTGAACCTTGACAATGCAATAAACGCACCCGGTTCAATATGATGCAATCAAACAAAGATAAGCATTATTAACGAAATAAGCATTTCCGACATTTATGGATAAACCACGAACATCGGAAATGCCGTTTCTAGAGTTAACAAGAGCCGCAAATGATCAAAAACGACCCTTTAGTGTCTAATTATTGCTCCTCAGCAGCCTCTACAGCTTTGAAGTAACGATATGAGTTCACTTTCAATTCGCCGACTGCAAGTTCATCACAGACAACTGTTCCGGCAGGATGAGCCTGGAGGCAAGAAAGGGTGCAATAATGTGTATAAGGTCCCTCAACAGCATCCTTGACGGCGCGAGCTTTCTTGCTGCCGAATGCGAGAATGACAACTTCCTTTGCGCCGAGCACAGTAGCGACACCTACTGAAAGGGCGGACTTAGGAACTTTGTTTACATCGTTGTCGAAGAATCTTGAGTTAACCACTCTTGTGTCGTATGTAAGGACAACTTCACGTGTGCGTGACTGGAGAGATGAGAACGGCTCATTGAATGCGATATGGCCATCTTCTCCGATACCGCCGAGGAACAGGTCGAATCCGCCGGCCTCAACGATAGCCTTTTCGTAATTTGCACACTCAACCTTGAGATCAGTAGCGTTTCCGTTGAGAATGTGGATATTCTCTGCCGGCTCGTCAATGTGATCGAACAGATATTTGTGCATAAATGAGTGGTAGCTTTCAGGATGAGACTCAGGAAGTCCTACATATTCATCCATATTGAACGAGATGACATTCTTGAAAGATACCTCACCAGCTTTCACCATTCTGATAAGCTCCTCGTAAGTCTCAATAGGAGTTGAACCTGTGCAGAGTCCGATTACGAACGGCTTGTCTGAAACAGCCGCTTTTTCATTGATTTTTTTGGCAACATAGTGCGCAGCCCATATTGAAGCCTTGCTGATGTCGTCTCTGATAATAACTTTCATAACGTATTGTTTTTAATTTCTTTTCAGTATCATATCACGGAAGCCGGCCGGGACTCATAATAAAACTATTTCCGACAGACTTCCCTACTCTTAACAAAGTTTCAGGAACACTTCAATCGCCTGATATTCAGCCATTCCAAGTTCGTCATACAAACGAGCTGTATTCTGGGTCCTGTCTTCCGCTCTCTGCCAGAATTCGCGGGTATCATCACCAGGGAAAGGAACGATGTCTTTCTGTGAAAGGTGACGGTAAATCGCGTGACGCTTCTCGACCACCTCGTCAAGACTAAGTGGCACAGCCATATCCACACGGCCGATTTCCCACTCCATCCAGGCACCTCTGTAAAGCCAGATATGCGTTTCATTCAACCAATTTTCGCCCTCCTCTTTCAACTGCTCAATTGCCTCCAGTGCAGCCTCCGTACAAACTCTGTGGGTGCCGTGAGGGTCAGCCAGATCGCCTGCCATAAAAATCTGATCAGGACGCAATTTCTTGATAAGGTCTTTGATTATATCCAGGTCAGCCTGGGTACGTGGAAGTTTCTTGACTCCGCCCGACTCATAGAACGGCAAGTTGAGGAAATGTACATTCGTATTGTCATTCAACCCGAAAGAACGGTCTGCAGCCCTTGCTTCACTGCGACGTATTGCAGCTTTGATTGCCAGAAGCTCTGCAGGCTCAGGCTCTCCAGGAACTTTGGAATCGATGATGGCCTTCACCTTGTCAAAATCATCCGCGTATCCGAGCTGGTGTACGGCATCAAGATGCTGAAGCACAACATCATCATGGACGGCAAGGTCACCGGATGTTTCGTATGCAACGTGCACATTATGTCCCTGATGGACAAGTCTGATGAATGTTCCGCCCATAGAAATGACATCATCGTCAGGATGCGGAGAGAATATGAGCACTGTCTTAGGGAAAGGCAATGCGGAAACAGGCCTCAAACTGTCGTCAGCATTCGGTTTCCCGCCAGGCCATCCTGTGATGGTGTGCTGAAGATCATTGAATACATTGATATTCAACGTATAGAACGGACCGAATTTATCCAGAAGTTCTCCGAGAGAATGCTCCAGATAATCTTTCTGTGTAAGCTTGAGGATCGGCTTATGAACCTCCTGGCAAAGCCATACCACAGCCTTTCTGATGAATTTCTTTGTCCAGTTGCACGGGCCGACAAGCCACGGTGAAACCACTCTCGTAAGCAGAGAAGCGGCCATTTCATCTACATAGCAAACCACATCACCGTGCATCTGAAGAAGAGATGCAGGATAATCCATATTTATCTTATCCTCAACAACTTTCTTCACAGCATCAGCCTTGTCTTCACCCCAGGCCATAAGAATTATCTTCTTTGCGCTCAAGATGGTGTCAATGCCGACCGTAATGGCAGATGCGGGAGTATGTTTGAAATCACCGTTGAAATTCTTGCCCTGACGTTTTCTTGACTGATAAGACAGCAGCACTGTCCTGGTCTTGCTCTTGAATGAAGTTCCGGCCTCGTTGAAGCCTATCTGCGCCGCTTCACCCATACCAATCACAAGCAGATCAAGTCCGCGCATCAGTTTGTCATATTGCTCGCAATACTCTGAAACCTTGTCCTGCGGAACACTGCCGTCAGGAATATGTACATTCTCCTCCTTAACATCTACTGCATCCAGGAATGAAGAATGAAGAATGCTGTTGCGGCTCTGAGGCTCGCCCTTACCATAAGGATAATATTCGTCTATGGAGAAGATCTCGACGTTACTGAACGAAACAAGACCTTCTTCGTACTTTCTCGCCAATCTCCGGTAAAGAGATGTCGGAGTAGTTCCCGTAGAAAGTCCTAATCTGAATTTTCTATCCTTGCAGGAATTGACTGCGTTGACTATAATATCAGCGATTTCCTCGCTCGCGTCAGATGACTGGTCATATACTTCAGTTCTGATTCTTTCATAGCTGTGCAGAACATCTGAAGGAATCGCTTCCTCGATAAGACCGCCTTCTTTTGGCAATGTAAAGTGTTTCATTATGCAACTTGTTTGGTCAAGCCACAAAGTTACAAATTCGCCTTGAGAACGTCAATCTTTAAGATGTTCTTCTTACCTCATTTTTTTGACATCTCACCAGTATGGCGAATTTTTACGAGTGTCTATCTTGGTAAAGAAGCGTGCCAATTTCAAACCAGCTTGCGGAGTTCGGCCAAGGCGCACGATATATGATACTGGACTGTCTTCGGACTGATCATAAGAATGTCGGCTATCTCCTGATATGTCTTGTGCTCGTTGCGGTGCATTCTGAATATAGTTTTCCGCAGAAGAGACATCTGTTCCAGCGCAGAATCGATATTCTTGATAAGCTCAGCCGTATCGAGGTCAGAAGCCGGTTCGTAAACTTCCGACTGGCTTTCCGCAGACGACCTCTTGTATTTGTCGCTCAAATCCCTGCGTTTGATGATATTCATCACCGCATTGTGGGTCATACCGAAAAGATATGATTTAAGAGACTCTATATTACGAAGATTCTCGCGGGAGATCCATATTTTCAGAAAAAGATCGTGAGTGACATCTTCCGCCTCTGTCACATTCTGAAGAAGACTGTAGGCAAAGTTTCTGATTCGGGCAGAATATAGCACATAGAGGATGCCAAGAGCCTTGACATCCCCATCTGCTATTTTAGTTATTAATTGTCGGTCTTCATCTTGCATATCAGTTGCAAAAATAGACAATCAAAATCAAATGTATTACCAGTTCTTTACGCGAACCTTGTACATATCTATATCAACGTTGATGATACGTGAAGGTGCTGTCGCATCTTTGTCGGCGCTGTAGCGGATCTTGTGCGAAGACCAGCTCTCATCTCCCTCCGGCACTGTTGCGTCGGTGTACCATACTTCTCCGGTTCCAGCATTATAGTTCAATGATTTAAGTGCTGTTGACGACGAGAACAGAGCCATTTCTGTGAACTGTTCCGTTTCCACATTGAATAGGTATGCGCGGTTTCCGGCTACGCTGAGCGTATTATCATCCACGCGGTTCAAATCGTGAAGACCGCTTTGCGGAGTTGTTATGGATTTCTTCAATTTAAGTTCGACATTGTCTGTACCAAGGCCGGAAACCTCGAACACTTTGATAAGGTTGCCACCGGCCGAATAGAGAAGATTCCTCTTATAGTCCCACACTACGCCATGACCGGAATACAAGTCAGCGCTTGCCAACTGATGCTCCGACTTATCCACACTGTAAAGCTGCACCTTGTTGTGATTTTCAGTAGAACCCGTTGATGTCGCTACTGCTATATAACCGCCAGGGATGTATTCTGCAGAATGAGCGTTAGGAGTCTGAGTGGTATAGAACAGAATCTTGGAAGTAGCGTAATCCATCAGAACACACCATCCGTAAGAACTGGTGAGCAACAGTTTTGTCCCGTTATCGACGAATTTGCACTCATCAAGATGGTCGCATTTGCTAGCATCGAGGCCCAGAGTGGAAGCCGCAGATTTGGCATCCCAGGACCATACTATACTTTCTTTGTATGAATCCTTGATGATGCTTGCATTGATCACGAATACGTGGTTGTCACCGCAGAAGACAAGTTCTGTAGATTCATTCTCGACAACCTTTGAGGTACAAGCTGTCGAACCTGCAGCAAGCTCAATTTCGTCTGATACTGAAGATGTCAGAGTCTGTCCGGTAGAAGTTGTAATCTCTACTGTCACACCTTTGGACAAAGTGCAAGGAGCACAATATACAGGGATATAAACCTCGTTTGTCCTGCAACTTACAGGCTCGGTGAATGATACTGTCACAGAAGAAGATGTAGCCTCGTACGAGTCATCTACAAAGCAATATGTAACGTCTCCTGCGATTTTTTCATTGCCTGTTGCAGTCAGTTTCAATGACGCTATGTCATAATCGCCCATCGCAACGTTCACAAACAGCATACAACCTCCCGGAGTAAGTTTGAACTGAACTCCCGAATAGGTGTTGACATTAGCCATCTCATAATCAAACATTACAGGCATTTCATCACCGGTCTGTGAAGTAGGGATATTGTAATATACCTTCGTGCCCGACAATGACACTTCTGCGTCTGAAGGATACCAGCTTACTACGTGAGTCTCCTGACGTGAAGCCTTTATATTGAACATAAACAGCGATGAAGCACTGCCAGGAAGGATTGGAGACGCGTAAGCCTTGCGCAATTGTCCGTCAGATTCCAGGGCAATCGCACCTTTGTCGTCATTTGTCCAAGAAGGCGTAACCGCTTTACCTACAGTCTTGTAGTCCGCTGCCTTTTGATAATAGCTTCCAAGAGTAATCGTAGTCTTCGACGCAAGATTCTGAACCTTGCTGTCATCGTCCTCCGAGCAGGCAACAAAAGCCGGAAGCACAAACAATGACAGAGCTACCGAAAATATCTTTATCTTATTCATTTCCAAAATTTTAATGAAAGGATGACCCTATGGATTCCACGGGATCACCCGTTCGTATTTATTTAATGCAGCAAGAGCCGCAGATATCTCCACCGTGTGTACTCCAGCTTGAAGCTCTCTGGCCTCCGACATATCTTCCGAGAAGAACACCGTTTTTGGTTGCACTTCCGATGAATGCGGAATACAGCACTCCATCAAGGTAGTTGTTTCCACCCATCTGCTTCTGGTTAAGATCTGATGACTCGTATGTCCAAGTCTGCTTTACATCACCGTCGGCCGACATGATGTACGTCGTGTTGGAACTCTGACCGGAAGTTACATAGAAATTGTTCTCTGTATCGACACAAGGACGAGAGTAGTTGAACGCATTGGTTACAGCTCCCTTGGCGTCTTGATGCTGCTTACTCCATTTCACATTCAGGTCTTTGTCAAGACAGTACATAGTGTTGTCCTTTCCGCAGACGAAGATTGAACCGTTAGGCGCAACCACAGGCTCGTAAAGATTATTGCCGGCTATCTCTTTAGCCCCGATGATAACCGCGTGAGTCTTGAGGTCGAATGCAGCCATACTTGTTTTACAAGGAGCATAAACAGTTGTCTTGTCAGCAGCTACTGCAAAACCTGATATATCTGTCATATTTGCACCCAGAGCCAATTTCGTCACTTCGCTACCATCTGACACATTTAAGAACACTACAGTTCCGTTGCCTACACCGACAACAAGTTCAGAACCGTTCACAAGAAGAGCTGCAGTAGCAGAGCCGGAAGCATAAGACCAGAGCTGAGTTCCGGTTGAAGTATCAAGGGCGAAGATATTTCCGGCAGCGTCACCGATATAAACTACCGTTCCGGCCGCATTGACAGCAGGTGCCGCACTCTTCATTGAGCCTGCGCCCTTGAACTGCCATTTAAGTTCTCCAGTTGAAGTTACAGCGAAGAAATTGGCGGCGGAAGTCGTACCGAAGTAAACATCACCGGTAACAGGGTTTACAGTAAGCGGGTTATAAGACCCCATCGAAGTCTCTGGGACATATTTCCACTTGAGTGTACCTGTAATCACATCTATCGCATATAATGCCGCACGCTTGCTGAATGTGATGTCATAAACTGTCTTGCCGTCAGGTGAGAATACTGGGCAACTGCCTTTGAATCCCTCATAGTTCGTTCCGCTCTGCTCCCACTCGTTGAAGTTGACCACATATTCACGGATAACTACCTCAAGAGTCCAAGTCTTGGTCTTGCCTTTAATCACGGCACTCAATGTAACTTTCTGAGTTCCGGTTGCATTTATTCCATAAGCAACCTCTTCACCGCTTATGACAGCACCATCCGGGAACGTCCATTTGATATCTGTTGCACCAGGATAGCCTTCCGTATTGAACTTGAATGTGATAGGCTGGTTCACTGCAGCAGTGGTCCTGTCAAGAATATACGGAATAGCCAATGTAGGCATAGCCTTGATTGTAGCCGGTTCTGATGCACCTTTCGCATAGTTCGCTACGAGAGTGAAAGTGTAGTTGACGTCATTGGTCAAGTCTGTAATCTCGTAGCTCTCTTTGTCGGCATCAATCTCAACAGTCTGAACATCAGTCTCTGCACCCTCCATAAACCAGGTCAAGGTATAAGAGAGCACTGTCGTAGCAGGACGAGTCCAGGAGAGCGTAACCATACTGTCGCTTCCGTCTCCGTCCAGGTCTGTAACAGGGAAACGTGAAGTTGAAGGCTTTACGGAAACTGTAACGGCATTGGAAATCAATTTGCCGTAAACAGCCTGAACGCTGAACACGTAGTTTGAGCCGTTTGTAAGTTCTGTCGCCAAAAATTCCTTCTTGCCGCCTGTTCTGAACGACTGCTCAGATGTTGTTGTATATGAGACGATATAATCTGTAGGTTCCCAGTTCTCAGGCATTGTCCAAGTCAGCTGAGCCTCCTCATCACCAGGCACGCCTTTAAGTTCCGTCACCTGATGGCGGGCAGCGCCTGCCTCCGGAATGTCCTCCTGCCAGCAGGAATTCATTGCGGCGCAGAAACCGATTGCCAATATACTGTATAATAACTTTTTCATTACTTTTCGAATTGTTTTGAATTATCTGTATAACAGGTCAATACTAATATCCCGGATTCTGCCAGAGGATGGACTTATTGTTCACAATCTCGATCTGGTTCTGAGGAATAGGGCATATAAGGTTATGAGAATCAACCGAATATCCGAGTTTCTTCATATAATCGACAGCCAGTCCGAGTCTGACGAGGTCAAACCAGCGGTGTCCCTCCAAAGCAAACTCACGTCCTCTTTCGTCTGCAAGCTCCTGAATGAATGCAGTTTTGTCTGCAACCTCTGCTGAAGTCAGTTCGGCAAGTCCGGCACGCACGCGAGTTTTGTTGAGATAAGTCAACGCTTCATCAATCTTACCCTGCTGTCCCAATGCCTCCGCATACATCAGATAAACATCAGCATATCTCAATAAAGGGAAATCATTTCCTACCTGAGTCGTATAGGTAGCATCGTAGGTATCCATCCACTTGTTGAGAGCATAAAGACTTGATGAAATCTTCGTGTAAGTGCTGATCATAGGAAGACGGTTGTCACTTTCAGCATAAATGGCCTTGAACTCTGCTGTAGGGTTCTTAATGTCAGCCAATACGGATGTTGAAGAACTGTACCAATAGCCGTGTCCGTTGTCATTGCTCTTGTTGTAATACAAAGCGAAGATTATCTCCTTGCTCATTTTGTTCTCAACATTGAACGCATCCGCGGTAGTTGAAAGCATACCGTAACCGGCGTCAGTCATCGCTGCTTCGAGCACCGTCTGAGCTTCAGCATATTTGCCGAATGTCAGATAGACTTTGGCAAGAAGTGTCTGCGCTGCAATCTTGGTGACACGCGCCTTCTCGGCAGACCTTTTCTCAGGAAGCAATGAAATTGAATTCTCAAGATCCTCGACAAGTCTGTTGTACATATCGTCGTCAGAGCACCTTGCGATAGTCTTGGCATCGGCAGGCTTCACAACTGTAGTCGTAACAGGCACGGTACCGAACACTCTATAGAGGTTGAAATACCACCAGGAACGCATAAACAGAAGCTCTCCGCGATACTTGTCCGCATTGGCGATATTCTTTCCGCCGAGATGTCCGAGGACATCGTTGCATCTGTAAATTCCGTTATACCAAGCATTCCAGATATCACTGAGAATACCGTTGTTCGAAGTTTCCTGGAAATGGTCCAGGTCATATCTGTCCTGTGTGGACACAGCCATTGACTCCAGAAGGCATTCATCTGACCTGTATGCAACTTCAGTTAGGAAGAAACCCATCTGGGTCTTAAGTTTCTGATAGCAACCGATTACGCCCTGATTGAAATCATCGTCAGTTTTGAAATGATTGCCTTCAGTTATACTGTTTGCCGGATACTGCTCGAAAAATGAGTCTCCGCAAGACGCGAAACACAGCAGAGCAAGACCGGACAATGCAATTTTCGTTATATTGTTCATATACAATTACAAATTAAAGTTCACGCCGATGCTGAATGTTCTTGAAAGAGGGTAAGAACAGTAGTCCTCACCTGGTCTGAGGGCATCAGATGACCTCTTGTTAACCTCCGGATTGTAGCCGGTGTAATGTGTCAAGGTGAAGAGGTTGCTTCCCTGGAGATAAACTCTCATCTTGGAAATACCCGTCTTGTGGAACCACCTTGAAGGCATTGTCCAACCCAATGACAAATTCTGAAGTCTCAGATAAGAACCGTCCTCCAGATGGAATGTGGACGTGCAGGCACCATTATTTCCTGAAGATTTACGTGTTGCCCTGTTGAGATTGCCGTAAGGGAATCTCTTAAGCGATTCCTTCATCATATTTGAAGAAGCCTCCATATTGAGAAGGTAACGTCTCTCAAGGTTGAGAATCTCGTTTCCATATACTCCCTGGAAGTTTGCTGCAAGGTCAAGACCTTTCCAACCCAGTTGAACGCTGAATCCGTAGTAGAAATCAGGCATATAGTTACCGACAATCACGCGGTCATCATCCTTCTCCATCACACCGTCACCGTCAGCATCCACAAAGCGGAAGTCGCCGACTGTAGCTGTGTCAAAGTGAGGATATGAGTCAAGTTCTTCCTGATTGTGGAAGATTCCGTCCTGAACCAGAAGGTAGTAGCAACCAACAGGCTGACCAACTTTAGTAATGTAGTAAGCGCCGGCATACGATGATTCCTTGATGATAGGAGCATCCTCGTCACCGAGTGAAAGCACCTTGTTTCTGTTCAATGACCAGTTTGCGCTGAGGTCCATATTGAAATCTCCGAACGACTTATGGGAAGTCAAGGTTATTTCAACACCCTTGTTCTGCATTGAACCGATATTCAGATTCGACGTCGTAAGACCTGATACAGATGATACAGGCACATCAAAGAGCATATCAGTCGTCTTGGAATAGTAGAAATCCGCGTTTACGCCCAGGAGACCGTTCCAAAGAGAAGCGTCAAAACCGGCGTTGACCTGAGTGTTCTTTTCCCAACCGAGACCGTTGTTGGCAATCTGGCTTGGATATACCGAGGTGACAACTCCGTTGCCAAGGTCAGTGGTTGATGTTCCGTACAATGCGAGATATTCGGAGTTACCGATCTGCGCGTTACCGGTCTGACCTACGCTGACACGCAGCTTCATATCGTTCAGCCATCTTGCATTGCTCATAAAGTTCTCGTCGCTGATACGCCATCCCAAAGATGCTGCAGGGAAATAACCCCATCTAGTATCAGGAGCGAATCTTGAAGAACCGTCACCTCTGATGGATGCAGAAGCCATATAACGGCCTTTGTATGAGTACTGAGCTCTGACAAGCCAAGATGCGAATGTATATGCGTACTTGTTGTTGTAAGTGTCGTCAATGGAAATTGTCTTGCCTTTTGTAGTGCGGATCTTGTCATCTCCTACGACACCTGTACCCTTAATCTGGGAAGTCTGAATTGACTGTTTCTCAGCTTCGTATGCGGCAACAGCGTTGATTGAATGGTCTCCGAATTTCCTATTGAAAGACACCTGATTGGATATGTTCCAGTGGAAATAAGAGTTCGTGTAGTTTGCAGCTGTCGGCTGAGATGCGGCATCATAATATTTCACACCCTTGAGAGGAATCGTAGAAGGACGGTAATAATTTCTGATATAAGAATAATAGTCACCACCCATCGAGAACTTATACTCAAGTCCTTTTATGAATTCGTAAGAAGCATATACGTTACCTACAAGGTTGAGCTTTTCTCTTACGTCATCGATTTCCAACGCAAGAGCAACAGGGTTGAGGACCTCGTTACACTGGGTATTCCAGTCTTTCTTAAGGAGTCCGTTCATATCCCAGTTGTACGAACCATCTTCGTTATAGACAGGGAAGATTGGAGGAGCCATCAATGCAGACGCAATGACACCGTCGCTACCATACTGGGCATCAGTGTTTACGTAGTTTGTCTTGGAATATGAAGGAGAGAAACTCAAACCGTATTTGAGTTTGTTTTTCTTTCCGTCAAGATTTGCCCTGACCCCATATCTTTCGAAATCTGAGCCGATTACTGTTCCTTCGCGGTACAGATAGTTAGCTCCGATGTAATAATTATAGTTCTTTGTCCTCGCTGAAACGCTCAATGAATGTTTATGTGAGAGCGCTGTGCGGAAGATGGCATCCTGCCAGTCGGTGTTCGTCAATGTTCCTGTCTTATCCTGCAGATAAGCCGTGATGAGCGGATTTACACGGTGATAAGTCTCCGGACGTGAAGCATAGGCATCACCGATAGAACCGGTAGGCTCGCTGAACAGATAGGATCCGTCACGTGCTTCCTTGAACATTTCCGCAAATTCATAAGCGTTGAGCATATCAATCTTCTTGGAAACATTGGAAATACTGAACTGTCCGTCATAAGAAATCACAGGCTTCTCACCGGAGCCACGTTTTGTAGTGACGAGAATAACACCGCAGGAACCTCTTGAACCATAAATTGCGGCTGCTGAGGCATCCTTGAGAACCTCCAGGCTCTCGATATCGTTTCCATCCAAGTTGGCAAATGCCCTTGAATCGCAAGGGACACCGTCAATCACATAGAGAGGATCATTTCCGGCAGTCGCCGACTGAATACCTCTGACTCGCACGGTAACGTTGCCGTCAGGCTGACCGCCAAGGCTAAGCACCTGAACACCAGGCATCTTTGCAGCCATTGATTCACGAAAGTCAGTTGTTGGAGTATTTGCAAAATCTTCAGCCTTGATTGAAGCGATTGATGTAGTCACGTCTCGTTTGTTCTGAACACCGTATCCGATGACAACAACATCATCAAGTTTTATAGCTTCTTCCTCAATCACGAAATCCGCTTTTGTCTGGTCGTCTGCCAATGTAGCAGTAGCCGTATTGTAGCCGATGAGCGAAACCTCGAGAACGACGTTGCTTCCCTTGACTTTCAACTGATAGTTTCCGTCCAGATCGACAGCAGCACCATTCTGTGTGCCTTTCTCGATAACCATTGCTCCGATTACCGGCTGTCCGCTCTTGTCGAGCACTCTACCGGTTACAGTTCTCTGCGCAACCGGTTTTGAAGCCTGTGGAGTAGGCTGTGGCTGCTTGGGAGCTTTGTTCAGCAGAATTTTCTGTCCTTTGAATTCAACATTGACACCCGGAAGGACTTTCTTTATAATGGTTTCAATGCTCTCATCGCTTGCTGACACTGATACGGTCTTCGACAGATCGATATCTGTATCAACATAAGCAAACGTGTAGGAACTTCCCGATTCTATCGCTTTCAGGAGTTCCTTTACTGTCACATCCTTGACATTCACGGTCGCATTCCTGTCCTGTGCGTACATATTGGCCGTAAGGCACAGTGCGCACGCCAAGCACAACAATACTCTTATGAATGAAGGAAGAATGTTAGAGTTTCCTTTCATTATTAGTGTTTTTTGGTTTTGTTATCTATTATAATCTGATCGCCTTGCAATGCCCACTCGGCAGGGAGGAGTATTGAAAGCACGTCCAAAATTTCATTTATCGGTTCATCTCTTACCGTAAGAGACATACGTTTTTGCGCAAGTTTGCTTGACCGGCAATCAATCTTGATGTGGCATCTGTGCGAAAGATTCTCCAAAATATCTTTGAGCATCACATTGTCAAACACAAGTTTCCGCTCATACCATCTGTAGCAGTCCCCCGCATTCACGTCTGAAATCTCGACAGAACCTCCATTCCAACGGAATTTCTGATTAGGAACAAGAGTTACCAGCTGTTCGTCATCCGAGCCCGAAATCTGAACGAAACCGGAGCACAGCACAACTTCGGTATAGTCTTCTGCACTATAACTGCACACATTGAATGTGGTACCCAGAACTTTGACTTTCTGACCGGTGTGCATCTCGACTATGAAAGGTCTGCTAGCGTCTTTGGCGACTTCAAAATACCCTTCGCCATCAATTGAGACTTCCCTTTTCTTATTGCCGAAATCCTGGTCGTATTTAAGCCAACTACCCTTGTTTAACCATACTTTCGTACCGTCAGGGAGTCTGTATGAACCGATGCTTTCGGAAGAAGCCATCAGAACTGTCTCTTTCTCAGGCTTAATCATAATCCTGGTTGTAGCCGAACCTGCAAAGAACAGCACTATCGCAGCGGCGACACCTATACAGAAACGGACTGCCCTTGAAGAGAAGAACGATGCGACGCTCTTCACTGTTGAAGATGTCTCCTGCGCTCCTGTCTCTCTACAGTTTCCGTCACCGCATTTTGACCCGGTTTCGATTTCAACTTCAGCGTCAGGATTCACTTCAGCCATCAACCTTTCCAGACCTGCAGACACGTCGAATTCCGAAGATGTTGAAGACATCTCCAGCCAATACTCCTCAAGCAGTTCTTTTACTTTTGGCTCTTCACCGTGCACACGAAGCCAATCGGAGAATTTTCGTTTAAGTTCATCCGACACTTCACTCTCGCTGAAGAAGAAATCAAGAATGTGCCTATAGTCTGCGGAATTCATCATTCTCCGGCCTGCGTAAACGTATATGTGCTTGAGTAGCTGCCAGCTTTCAGACGGATTGTTCCTACTCTCGGTGCGCCGGTAGTGTTCGGCTGCGTAGTGATCGTAGATTCACTTATGCCTTTATTGCCGGAAGTCGGTTCAATGGTAAACCAGTCTTCGCCCTGTAAAGACCAATCGCAGGTTGCACTGATTGTGATATTGTCAGAACCACCTGCAACTACAGTGGCAGGAGTCTTGGCCGATAATTGAGTGATTATGACTACTGTGTCATGAACCTCTGACTCGTTCTGCTTCTGACACGCGACCGCGCCGAACATCAGAGAAAAAGCCAATAAAGTTTTAGTTATTGAATTAATCCTCATGGTTTATAAAAATGTTTTATATAAATAAGACAACCAAAAAGACCGGTATGCTAAAGAATCGATTTAAATTATTTGAAATTTCTTTCATTTATCCAGAAATCGATAGTTCACAGCTTCAAGAATATGCTTTGGCTGAATCTCCGGAATATGCGACAGACTTCCGTCAGGATATTGGACAAAGAACCCACCATCTTTCTCTTTCAAGACAGACTCCAGAGACAGCGCACTCTTGACGAGATCATCCGCGACTTCCAGATCCGCTATTGTACGCGCCAATTTCAGCACTCTGGAAAATGCCCTCGCGGACAAGCCTGTACTCGCAGCTATCTTCTCCATAAGATCTGCGCACTCTTCCGACAATTTGCAGAAGATTCTTATCATTTCACTGGACATCTCGGCATTGGTATTCACGCAACTGTTACGGAATCTGACTTCCTGAATCCGTCTGGCCATCGCAACACGCATTGCTACGACATCGCTTGATTCACCTCGCGCTCTATGTACAAGATTTTCAGGAGGCACCGGCTGCAAAGACAGCTGTATGTCAATTCTGTCCATTATCGGACCTGATAGCTTTCCGATGTAGGACTGGCGTTGTGTCGGTGAACAGGAACAGCGTCCCCGCACACCATAATACCCGCAGGGACAGGGATTGGAGGCCGCCACAAGCATAAACGACGCAGGAAACTCCACTTTGGAACGCAGTCTTGAAATCACCACGGTTCTGTCTTCCAAAGGACTGCGCAAAGCTTCAGTCACGGATCTAGGCATCTGCGCAAACTCATCAAGGAATAATACTCCGTTTTGCGCGAGCGACACTTCTCCCGGCATAATGCAGTCGCCGTTGCCTCCCCCGATCATTGCTGCCAACGATGCGCTGTAATGCGGAGCTCTGAACGGTCTTTCCTTCATAAGGCCGTAATTTGATTTTCTAAGCCCTGCAACAGAATAAATTTTACTCGTTATTATGGATTCTTCCAGTTGCATAGGCGGCAGAATACCTATAAGCGCTTTTGCCAATGATGTTTTTCCTGAGCCCGGAGGACCTATCATTATGGCATTATGTCCTCCGGAAGCGGCAATTTCAAGTCCTCTCTTGGCGCTTTCTTGCCCCACAATGTCGGCGAAATCCATATAGTCCCTATTGTTTTCCGAGCCGTGCATCTGCAGCGTTGTCGTTTCTCTCTCGGTTACGAGCAAACCTTCCGCTCCGAGATTATTCTCAAGAATGTTTATCACTTCCTCAAGATTCTTGACGCCGAACACCTTGATTCCGTTTATATCCGCAGCCTCCAATGCTGATTCTACCGGGAAAATACATCCCTCAAGACCTTGTTCCGCAGCAAATTCAGCAATCGGCAGAGCGCCTTGTATCGGCCGCACAGACGCATCCAGACCAAGTTCTCCCATTATCATATATTTGCTCAGCAACGGCAGATCGCTTTGTCCGGAAGCCGCAATTATCCCCAATGCAATGGGCAAATCATATCCGCTTCCGTTTTTCCGGACATCGGCGGGCGCCAGATTTATCACGATTTTCTTTCCCGGAATGCGAAACCCGACAGATTGCAATGCTGTCATCGTACGAAGAAGACTCTCTTTCACGGCAATATCCGCAAGCCCAACAAGATGAATCCCTATTCCAGAACTCACATCAACCTCCACTGTTACAGGAACAGCCTGAATACCAATACATTTGGCGCAATGAATATCAATCAGCATAATCAGCAGTTTTTCGGAAATTTCGCAAATGCATAAGTGGTTTTATTTAAGAATCATCAAAAAGTGGTGTAAATTTGCAGAAATTGGTAAAGTCCGTATATGAAAACACCTTTCTTTTACTCGATAGGACATTATACATTGTTCCTTCGTCAGGTTTTCCGCAAGCCGGAGAACAGGAAGATGATCAGGAAACAGTTCATAATCGAAGTGGACAAGTTGATAATGTCATCAATCATTATAGTGGGAGTCATCTCATTGTTTATGGGAGGCGTATTGGTCATTCAGACCGCGTCCAATATGGAAAATCCATTCCTTGACAGGATGCTCATCGGATATATGGTAAGGGAAAGTATGATTCTGGAGTTCAGCTCAACTATGATCGCGCTTATTCTTGCCGGGAAAATGGGTTCCAGCATTGCATCCGAAATCGGAAGTATGCGCATAAGCCAGCAACTCGACGCGATAGATATGATGGGCATCAACAGCGCATCCTTTGTCGCACGTCCTAAAATCCTGGCCACAACATTGTGCAGCCCACTTCTGACGCTTCTCAGTTTTGTACTCGGTCTGGTCGGCGGCGGACTGCTAGTATGGTTCACGGGCATTATCCCGACCGGAAAATATTTCACCGGCATAAAATACTGTTTCAACAGCTACTTTATGGTGTACAGCTGCATCAAGACAATGGTATTCTGCTTTATAATATCTTCTGTGTCAGCATATCACGGCTATTACGCCAAAGACGGATCTCTTGGAGTAGGACGCTCCAGCACCAAGGCCATAGTTGCGGCCAGCATTCTGATACTTATGTCTGACTTGATAATTACCCAGCTGTTGCTGTATTAAACACCGATAAGATATGATAACCGTAAAGAATCTGCACAAGAGTTTTGGTGAAAAAACAGTCCTCAGGGATGTGTCGATGACATTTCAGCCCGGAAAGTGCAATATGCTTATCGGCGCGAGCGGTTCCGGAAAGACCGTGCTGCTGAATATGCTTATAGGACTTATCAAACCGGACGGAGGCGAAATCTGGTACAACGATGAGGAGTTTACCAAGATGTCATCCGGAGAGAAGAAACTTCTGCATCAGAAAATCGGCATACTTTTCCAGGGAAGCGCCCTGTTCGACTTCCGCACGGTACTCGGCAATGTGATGTTCCCTATGGATTTCCTTACAGACTGGACAGAAGCGGAGAAAAAGGAGCGTGCACGTTATCTTTTGGACAAGGTCAATGTAAAGGACTCCGAGGACAAATATCCGGACGAACTTTCCGGTGGAATGCAGAAACGTGTGGGCATCGCACGTGCAATAGCCCTGAATCCGTCATACTTATTCTGCGACGAGCCCAATTCGGGACTTGACCCACAGACTTCCATAGTCATCGATCAGCTCATCAGTTCTCTTACCAAGGAATTGGGTATAACCACCATTATGAACACCCACGATATGAATTCCATATTGGAAATCGGTGACAATATCGGATTTCTTCACCAGGGAGAAATTATCTGGACAGGAGACAGGCATTCCATTCTACATTCAGACTGCAATGAGTTGACGGAATTCCTCTGCTCCAACACTCTCGCACGCAATATCATCAAGAAAGGGGCTGAGAGGTAGCAGCATCCACTCTATTTCTTTGCGTCAGTAGATTTACCCTCAATCATCTCCGGTTTCAGGACAACCTTCTCTGCCGGCTTACCGTGAATCATATTGACAAGTACATCAACGGACTTCTCACCAAGCTGCTTGAGCGGCTGCACGATATGAGTAACTGATGTTAAATACAACTGATAAATGTCACTCACGTCAAATCCGATAACCGCCAAATCATCCGGAGTCTTCAGATTAAGATCGCGCATAGTCATCAGCGCCAGAGCTGACAAAGAGTATGTCGGCAGGAACAATGCCTGAACGCCTCTTGAAACAGCGTCTTTGATTATTGAAGGCACATCGGTTGCGGCATTTGCATACGAAGTATAGTGTACGGCCACATTGTCATAAACATCGTGATCCATCATAGCCTGCCTATATCCGGACTCCCTCTCCTCAAGACTTGAGATGCCCAATGAATATGAAATCATCTCAATCTTCGTATATCCGTGGCTCAAGAACAATTCTGTAGCCATTTTACCGGCCTCTACATCATCGAGAAGGACTTTTCCTACGCCCTCGAAACTGTCAACATCCCTATCGAGGAGAACCACAGGAACACCTGCGTCAGTAGCTTTTCTGATAGCAGCATCACCACCGGCACAAGGTGCAACAATAACGCCGTCGATATTGTGTGCAAGAACCGCGTCCATCACGCTGTCAAGCCTGTTAGCACTCTCGTCTGAACTTGCAAAGAACACCGTATAACCGTAACTCTTAGCCTTGTCTTCTATGCATCTTGAGATTCCCGCAAAGAACTTGTTGGAGATATCATTAGGAATCACAGCTATTGAATTCGATTTTCCGCTACGAAGGGAAGCCGCTGCAAAATTTCTTCTATAACCCAACTTCTGGGCTACCTGGAGGACACGTTTAGCTGTATCGGCATTAACCGGACAGTCAAGGTTGCCATCTTTATCTCTCTTGGCATTCATTACGAACGAAACAAGAGTAACTGAGACTTTAGCCTCTCTGGCAACATCACGAATAGTAATTCTCTTCATGTGACAAAACCTCCTTAAAACGATTGCAATATATTAAACAGTGCAATTTACTGTTAATTTTCAAAAATATCAAATAATTACATTGAAATTCTTAAGAAGATTGCTCGCAATGAAAATAGAATCATTCCGAAACCTCATTGTTTACTAATGTTTCGTAAAGAACAGCAATACCTTGCAAAATAAACCAAGAGAAGCTAACCAAAATGACCTACGACTGAGGGTAAACGGCAAACTTGCGCGTAGCGCATAGCGACCGAAGGGGGTACAAAATAAGAGAGGTTGACTAATTTTCTTAGTCGACCTCTCTCATACATTTATGTATAGACTATTATTCAGCCTTTGGAGCCTCCTCAGCAACTTTAGCCTCCTCTACAGGTGCCTCAGCAGCCGGTGTCTCAACTTTCTTCGCACGGCTACGACGAGTTGTCTTCTTAGCCTCTTTCTTAGACTCAAGAGCTGCCTCGTTGAAATCAACGAACTCTATGAGAGCCATCTCAGCGCCATCACCCTGTCTGAAACCGACGTGGAGAACACGGAGGTATCCGCCTGGACGGTCTGCGATCTTAGGGGCAATAGTACGGAAAAGCTCTGCAACAGCAGTCTTGTCCTTAAGATAACTGAAAACAACACGACGTGAATGTGTTGAGTCGTCTTTTGACTTGGTAACAAGTGGCTCAAGGTATGATTTGAGCGCTTTAGCCTTAGCAACAGTAGTTGTAATTCTCTTGTGAAGGATAAGAGAATTAGCCAAGTTGGAAAGGAGGGCTTTGCGATGACCACTCTTGCGACCAAGATGATTGATTGCTTTATTATGCCTCATGATTATGCGTTATTCTTTTTCTTAGGTTCAATATTGTACTTGGTAACATCCATACCGAATGTGAGCTTCATCTTGTCAAGCATCTGATCGATCTCATTGAGTGACTTTCTTCCGAAGTTGCGGAATTTCATCAGCTCAGGTCTTGAATAAGATACAAGATCTGCAAGAGTATCAATCTCAGCGGCTTTCAAGCAGTTGTATGCTCTGACTGAAAGTCCGAGATCTGAAAGCTTGTTGAGAAGAAGGTGCCTCATACGGAGAGATTCCTCATCAAGTTCTTTTGAATTAGGAACGACTGCACTCTCAAGAGCGAGCTTCTTGTCATCTGTAAAGAGCTTGAAATGATAGATAAGGATGTTTGCAGCATCCTGAAGAGCGGCATTCGGCGAAATTGATCCGTCAGTCACAATCTCAAGATTGAGCTTCTCATAGTCTGTCTTCTGCTCGACACGCCAGTTCTCGACTGTCCAATTGACTTTGCGGATAGGAGTGTAGATAGCATCAACCGGAATAGTTCCGATCGGTGTATTCTCATCCCTTTCTTCCTCTGCAGGAACAAAACCGCGGCCCTTGGTGATCGTGATAGACATCTCTATTTTGACAGAAGGCTCGAGAGTGCAAATGTGCAATTCAGGATTGAGCACCTTGAAAGAAGACAATCCTTTGGAGATATCCTCCGCAGTAAACTCCTGTTTACCGCTAATGGTGATATTTGCCACCTCTGAGTCTACAGACTCTACCATCCTCTTAAGCCTTACCTGCTTAAGATTAAGGATGATGTCCTGCATCCCCTCGATAACGCCAGGTATAGTGGCGAATTCCTGGTCAACGCCAGAAATTTTTATCGAGCTGATAGCAAAACCTTCCAGAGAAGATAACAGGATGCGGCGAAGTGCATTGCCGATTGTCTGACCGTAGCCAGGCTCAAGAGGCCTGAACTCGAAACGGCCTACTGTATCGGTGCCTTCGAGCATTATCACCTTGTCCGGTTTTTGAAATGCTAAGATTGCCATATTATTTCTTTTTAGGTGTTACTATTACTTAGAGTACAGGTCGACGATGAGCTGTTCGTTGATGTTCTCAGGAATCTCAGCCCTGACCGGAACATTAAGGAATTTGCCTGAAAGCGCCTTTGGATCGAACTCCAACCAAGAGTACTTCTTTGCAGAAGCAACACTGTTCTGGATAACCTCAAGACTCTTTGACCTCTCCCTTACTGCGATAACATCACCGGCTTTGATCTGTGCTGAAGGAATGTTGCAGACAGAACCGTTCAATGTTATATGACAGTGACGAACAATCTGTCTTGCAGCAGCTCTTGTAGGAGCAATTCCGAGACGATATACGAGGTTGTCAAGTCTTGACTCGAGAAGAACGATAAGGTTCTCACCTTTCTGTCCTTCCATACGGCAGGCTTTCTCGTATGTGTTACGGAACTGTCTTTCAAGGACACCGTACATATATTTTACTTTCTGTTTCTCTTTCAACTGATTACCGTAGTCAGTTGATTTTCTTGCACGCTTTCTGGCTGCGCCGTGCTGTCCCGGAGGGTAATTTCTCTTTTCGAAATCTTTATCCGCTCCATAGATCGGCTCACCGAACTTACGGGCTATCTTAGTACTTGGTCCAGTATATCTTGCCATAGTAATTAATCATTAAAAACTAAAATTAAACTTTACGACGGCCTTTAGGTCTGCAACCATTGTGTGGCATTGGAGTTACGTCAACGATTTCTGTAACTTCGATACCTGCCTGATTGATTGTTCTGATTGCTGATTCACGACCGGCACCAGGACCTTTAACATAGACCTTTACTTTGCGGAGGCCAGCATCAAATGCAGTCTTAGCAGCATCCTCTGCTGCTACCTGAGCTGCATAAGGAGTGTTCTTCTTGGAACCTCTGAAGCCGCTCTTACCAGCTGAAGACCAGCTGATAACCTGGCCAACATTGTTTGTGAGAGCAATGATTACATTATTGAAGGTTGATGAAATATGTGCTTCACCAGTTGCTTCAACTTTTACAACTCTCTTTTTTGCTGTTGTTGTCTTCTTTGCCATAATTCATCAAGATTTATTTGGTTGCTTTCTTCTTGTTTGCAACAGTCTTCTTCTTACCCTTTCTTGTGCGGGCATTGTTCTTGGTGCTCTGGCCACGGACAGGGAGTCCGAGACGATGACGAATTCCTCTGTAGCAACCAATGTCCATAAGACGTTTGATGTTCATCTGGACTGTAGAACGAAGCTCACCTTCGATCTTGTACTCTGAAGAAATGAGGCTACGGATCTTGGCGATCTGGTCGTCATTCCACTCGCTCACCTTCGTGTCGTAATCGATGCCGCACTCCTCAAGGATTTTTCTTGCGGAAGAGCGTCCGATACCGAAGATGTAGGTAAGGCCTATCTCTCCCCTTTTGTTGTTTGGTAAATCAACACCGGCTATTCTTGCCATAATATCTTTACTTTATTAGTTACACAACTGAATATTATCCTTGGCGCATTTTGAACTTAGGGTTCTTCTTGCAGATTACGTAAAGGCGACCCTTACGTCTCACGATCTTGCAATCATCGCTGCGCTTTTTGATGGATGTTTTTACTTTCATATCGCGAATTTTTTTATTTGTATCTGAAGGATATTCTTCCTTTAGTTAAATCATAAGGCGACATTTCAACTCTAACCTTGTCACCAAGCAGTATATGGATGAAGTTCTGTCTCATCTTGCCTGAAATATGGGCAAGGATGACGTGACCATTCTCCAGCTCTACTTTAAACATAGCGTTAGGGAGAGTCTCGACTATCGTCCCGTCCTGCTCAATAGCTGTTTGTTTAGACATTTAAAATACCACTTTAAAATTTAATGCTACCATCTTTCTCGATAAAGTCGAATGTCGAAAGAAGTTCCGCCTTGCCTTTTCGGATAACAACCGTAAGCTCGTAATGTGCCGCATTCTTGTGGTCAACAGTGTGTACCGCCCAACCGTTTCTAGCCAAATACACATCTTTTTTACCAGCATTGATCATCGGCTCAATACAGATTGTCATTCCATCGACAAGCCTTGCACCGTGTCCGCGCCTTCCATAATTTGGAACTCCCGGAGCCTCGTGCATTTCTTTTCCGATTCCGTGACCTTCCAGTTCTCTTACTACAGAGAAACCGAAAGATTCAGCATACGACTGCACCGCGTATCCGATATCGCCTGTTCTGTTTCCGTCGATAGCCTGTTCGATACCCTTGAACAAAGAAGCCTTAGTAACATCGAGGAGTTTGCGGGTCTCTGCATCAACCTCTCCAACAGGAAAGGTGTAGCAGGAATCACCGTTATATCCCTTGTACAAAGTTCCGATGTCGCAAGAAACGATGTCACCCTCTTTGAGGACATAGTCTGACGGAAAACCGTGGACTACAACATCGTTGACCGAAGCGCATATTGACGCAGGAAAACCTTCAAATCCAAGAAAACTAGGAACCGCACCATTGTCACGGATAAAAGTCTCAGCGACCCTATTCAACTCTGCAGTTGTCACACCAGGAGCCACAGCTTTACCGACTTCCGCCAGTGTCTTTGACACCAGAATTCCGTTCTCACGAAGCAATTCAATCTCTTCTTCTGATTTAGGCGTTACCATCTTTCAATAAACTTAATCAAGAATTACATACCAGAACGTCCACTCAGACGACCTGTCTTCATCAATCCGTCATAGTGACGCATAAGGAGATATCCCTCAATCTGCTGAAGTGTGTCAAGAACAACACCTACAAGAATCAACAGAGATGTACCTCCATAGAAACTTGCAAACTGGTTGTTGACACCAGCAAGCATCGCAAATGCCGGCATAATCGCGATGATAGCCAAGAAAATGGAACCAGGGAGCGTTACCTTATCCATAACGTCATCGATATACTCCATAGTTTTCTTTCCAGGCTTCACGCCAGGTATAAATCCGCCGTTCTGCTTCATCTGCTCTGCCATCATATTCGGCTGAACCGTGACTGCAGTGTAGAAATATGTGAAGATAACGACGAGAAGTCCGAAGATAAAGTTATACCAGAATCCAGTATAATTGCTCAATGTGGCAGCAAGTCCTCTAGTTGCATCCCAATTTGAGAAAAGAAGAGGGAAAAGCATAAGTGCCTGAGCGAAGATGATAGGCATAACGCCGGCAGCGTTGATCTTCAAAGGAAGATAATTGCGCACACCGCCATACTGTTTGTTGCCGACAATTCTCTTTGCATACTGAACAGGTATTCTTCTGACTGCCTGCACTAGTGCAATGGCAGCGATAAATACGAAGAACAGAACAAGAAGTTCTACAATCAGAAGGAGAAGACCACCGTTTGTAGTAGTAAGTTTCTCTCCGATTTCTGCAGCAAGCGCATAAGGCAGACGTGCAACGATACCGATCATAATGATAAGGGAAATACCGTTTCCGATACCGCGATCAGTAATGCGCTCACCCAGCCACATGACGAACATTGAACCTGCAAGCAGAACTACTGTTGAGACAAAGTTGAATGCGAAGTTACTCCAGCCAAGCTGCGTAACAGCAACGAATGACTGTCCCGGGATCTGGTTGTGGATCGCAGCCAGATATGCAGGGCACTGAATAGCAAGAATCACGACCGTCAGATATCTGGTGATCTGATTCATCTTCCTGCGGCCGCTCTCGCCTTCCATCTGCAATTTCTTGAAGTATGGAACGAACATACCGAGGAGCTGGATCACGATGGAAGCCGAGATGTACGGCATCACACCGAGTGCGAAGATAGAGGCATTTCCGAATGCACCGCCTGAGAACATATTCAAGAGGCCTACAAGACCTTCCTGAGTATTGTTCTGAAGGGTCGCAAGACCGGAAGCGTCAATACCTGGGATCACAACAAAACACCCCAAACGATAAACGAGTACCAAGAGAAGCGTATAAACGATTCTCTTGCGTAACTCCTCTATCTTGAAGATGTTCTTGAATGTCTCAATAAATTTCTTCATTATTTTTCGTTCTTAGTAGCTTTTCCGCCGGCAGCCTCAATCTTTGCAACTGCTGATTTTGAAAATGCGTCAGCTGTCACCTCAATTTTAGCTGTGAGTTCACCGTTGCCAAGGACTTTAACAAGTTCATTCTGCTTGATGATTCCAGCCTCTTTCAATGTATCGATTGTGATAACTGAAGAGCCAAGCTTTTCTGACAATGCCTGGAGAGCTGAAAGGTTAACAGCTTTGTACTCAACCCTTGTAGGATTATTGAAGCCGAATTTTGGAAGTCTTCTCTGGATAGGCATCTGACCACCCTCGAAGCCAATCTTGTGCTCGTAGCCTGCGCGAGCCTGAGCACCTTTGGTACCACGGGTAGCAGTGCCGCCTTTACCGGAGCCCTGTCCACGGCCTACTCTCTTAGTATTGTGTGTTGAACCTTTAACAGGTTTCAGATTATGTAAATTCATCGTAGTTCCTCCGAATTAGATTTCTTCAACCTTTACAAGATGAAGAACTTTGTTAAGCATTCCTGTTGTTACAGGGTTTTTCTCAACCTCTACGGTCTGGTGCATTTTGCGGATACCGAGGCAACGAAGGTTAGCCTTCTGTCTCTGGCTCTCGCCGTTCTTGCTGATTACCTGAGTGATTTTATATTTAGCCATTTTCGTCTCTCCTATAATTAACCGTTAAACACTTTGCTCATAGGAACACCACGAAGGCCAGCCACTGTATAAGCATCTCTAAGTTCAGTAAGAGCCTCAACTGTAGCCTTCACGAGGTTGTGAGGGTTTGATGAGCCCTTTGACTTAGCAAGGACGTTCTGAATACCTGCAGACTCGAACACAGCACGCATTGCACCGCCGGCCTTAACACCGGTACCGGGAGCTGCCGGTTTCATAAATACTTCAGCACCGCCGAACTTCGCGATCTGCTCGTGAGGAATAGTAGTGTTGATGATCGGAATCTTGACAAGATTCTTCTTGGCATCCTCAACACCTTTCTGGATAGCCGCAGTTACTTCATTTGCCTTACCAAGGCCATAACCTACAATACCATTCTCATCTCCGACTACGACAATCGCAGCGAAACGGAAGTGGCGACCACCCTTGGTGACTTTGGTTACCCTCTGAATTGAGACAAGTCTGTCTTTAAGTTCAAGATCAGATGTCTTTACTCTTTTAACATTTGTATTTGCCATAATCCCGATTAGAATTTAAGACCGCCTTCGCGGGCAGCGTCAGCCAAACTTTGAACTCTACCATGATAGAGATAACCACCACGGTCAAAAGCGACCTCGCTGATGCCTTTCTCGATAGCACGCGCTGCGATAGCCTTGCCTACGATTGCGGCAGCCTCTTTTCCGCTCTTGCCTTTGCATTCAACTGCAAGTGCCTTGTCGTTTGAAGATGCGGCAACAAGTGTTGTTGCGGTCTCATCATTGATAACCTGCACATAGATCTGCCTGTTGCTTCTGAAAACAACGAGTCTTGGTCTCTCGGCAGTTCCATTGACGTGCTTACGAATACGGTAGTGAATACGTCTTCTTCTTTCTATTTTACTCAATGCCATAATTCATTCCTCCTATTATTTAGCGGCTGCAGTCTTACCTGCCTTACGACGAAGCTGCTCGCCAACGAACTTGATACCCTTGCCCTTGTATGGTTCAGGCTTGCGGAGAGAACGGATCTTTGCTGCAACCTGTCCGAGAAGCTGTTTGTCTGCGCTTCTGATGATCAATACAGGATTCTCACCTTTCTTTACTGCAGCGGCTTCTGCCTTAACTTCTGCAGGAAGAAGCAACTGGATGTCGTGAGAATATCCGAGGGCGAAAGTAAGGAGCTGGCCCTTGACGTCTACACGATAACCCACACCGACAAGTTCCTGTTTGATTTCAAAACCAGTTGACACGCCCACAACCATATTGTGTACGAGCGCACGATAAAGACCGTGCATTGAGCGATGTCTTGGAAGATCTGTAGGACGGGCGAATTTTATTTCTTTTCCCTCTATTGTCACGGTAATATCCGGATCAACCTTCTGAGAAAGTTCTCCAAGAGGGCCTTTAACCTTCACAACGTTGCCAGGGAGAAGCTCTACGCTCACCTTGTCCGGAAGGCTTACAGGTAATTTACCAATTCTTGACATTATCTGTTACTTTTTAGATTAATAAACATAGCATACGATCTCACCGCCGACATTAAGATCTCTAGCCTCTTTGTCTGTGATGATGCCCTTTGATGTAGAAAGGATAGCGATTCCGAGTCCGTTGAGTACTCTTGGCATATCTTTAACATCTGTGTACTTTCTAAGACCTGGAGTAGAAACGCGCACAATCTTCTTGATAGCGGCCTGCTTGGTCTGCGGATGATACTTGAGAGCGATTTTGATTGTGTTGCCAGGTGTTCCCTCAACAACTTTGTAGCTGAGGATATAACCTTTCTCACAAAGGATTTTTGTCATAGCGACCTTCATCTTTGAAGAAGGCACCTCTACAACTCTGTTTCCTGCGCTGTATGCGTTACGCACACGAGTAAGGAAATCTGCAATTGGATCAGTCATTTCTTTTGTTTTTTTAGTAACCGGCATCAGTTAGACGCCCGATATCCATTGTTAATAATAAATATATTGTATGCTATACAACTTTCTACCAGCTTGCTTTCTTTACGCCTGGGATGAGACCATTGCTAGCCATTTCACGGAACTGGATTCTGCTGAGGCCGAAAGCACGCATATATCCTTTTGGACGTCCGGTGAGAGAGCAACGGTTGTGAAGGCGAACTGCAGAAGAGTTCTTAGGGAGCTTGTCAAGAGCTGCCCAATCACCTGCTTCCTTAAGAGCCTTACGCTTCTCGGCATATTTTGCAACTAATTTCGCGCGTTTTACTTCGCGGGCTTTCATTGATTCTTTTGCCATTGTATACTCTTTTAGTTGTTATGTTTCTTAAACGGCAGACCGAACTCTTTCAGAAGAGCATAAGCCTCTTCGTCTGACTTGGCTGTGGTAACAAATGTGATTTCCATTCCGTGAACGCGAGGGTTCTTGTCCATATCGATTTCAGGGAATATAATCTGCTCCTTGAGGCCAAGGGTATAGTTACCGTTGCCGTCAAGCTTCTCAGAAATACCGTTGAAATCGCGGATACGAGGAAGAGATACACGAATAAGTCTCTCGAGGAACTCGTACATCTTCACTGCACGAAGGGTAACTTTCACACCGATAGGCTGACCTTTACGGAGGTGGAAGTTGGAAATATCCTTTCTTGAAGAAGTAAGGACTGCTTTCTGTCCAACGATAAGTGAGAGCTCTGCTGCTGCCTCCTCAACAAGTTTCTTGTCGTGAGACTGGTTCTGAGAAGCCTCGCCGATACCTTCGTTGATGGTAATCTTAACGAGCTTAGGAACCTGCATTACAGTTGTATAAGAGAATTTCTTCATGAGGGCAGGAACGATCTGCTCCTTGTAAGCGGTCTTGAGAGCTGGAACGTATCCTGCTGGAAGTACCTGCTCAACTGCTTCTTTCTTGGTAGATTTATTTGCCATAACTATTTGATCTCCTCACCTGATTTTTTAGAATAACGAACCTTCTTGCCGTCAACGAACTTGTAACCTACACGTGTAGGAACCGGCTTCGCTGCTGTGCTTTTAGGGTCGAGAAGCTGAACGTTTGAAACGTGGATGCCAGCCTCTTTCTTGATAATACCACCCTGAGGAGCCTTTGCATTAGGTTTGGTATGCCTACTTACTATATTGATACCCTCGACAATGACACGATCCTTGTCTGTGATGACAGCGAGGACTTTGCCAGTCTTGCCTTTATCATTTCCGGCATTAACAAAAACGGTATCGCCTTTCTTTACGTGAAACTTTTTCATACTTCTTGAATATTAAAGGACCTCCGGTGCCAATGAAACGATCTTCATATAATTCTCACGAAGCTCTCTGGCTACAGGGCCAAAGATACGTGTACCTCTAAGTTCTCCTGCATTGTTGAGAAGAACACAAGCATTGTCATCAAAGCGGATATATGATCCATCCGGTCTACGGATTTCTTTCTTTGTGCGGACCACAACAGCCTTGGACACAGAGCCTTTCTTAGCATCTCCACCTGAGATTGCGCTTTTTACTGCCACAACGATCTTATCGCCGACAGATGCATAACGGTGACGGGTTCCACCCAGAACGCGGATACAAAGAACTTCCTTTGCGCCGCTGTTGTCTGCCACCTGTAAACGTGTTTCCTGCTGTACCATCGCTATTTGACTTTTTCTACAATTTCAACTAATCTCCACCTTTTGGTCTTGCTCAAAGGACGTGTTTCCATGATGCGGACTGTATCGCCCTCGCTGCACTCGTTTTTCTCATCCTGAGCCACAAACTTGGTGGTCTTGTTAATGAACTTACCATACATAGGGTGTTTGCCTTTTGTCTCAACGGCAACAACGATTGTTTTATCCATCTTGTTGCTGACTACAACACCTATTCTTTCCTTACGAAGATTTCTTTCCATAGGGCATCTAATTAGTTCTGTTCTTTTTCTTTCTGAGAGAGGACAGTCAGCATACGTGCGATATCCTTTCTGCTTTTCTTAAACTTGGATGTATCCTCTAATGGAGAGATAGCGTGATTTATCTTCAAGGAATCCAGACTTGCTTTCTCCACTGCAATGCGGTCACGTAAATCTGCTACGGACATTTCGCGAACTTCAGATATTTTCATTTTCTTCTCCATTAAATTATTCTACATAGTCTCTGCGGACAATAAACTTCGTTGCTACAGGGAGCTTATGAGCTGCAAGGCGCATAGCCTCTTTTGCGATTTCAAGAGAAACACCCTCAGCCTCGAAGAGAATTCTTCCCGGAGTGATAGGGCAAACAAATCCCTGAGGATCACCTTTACCTTTACCCATACGAGTATCAAGAGGCTTCTTTGTGAACGGCTTGGAAGGGAATACCCTGATCCAAATCTGTCCCTCACGGTTCATATAACGCGAGATTGCCTGACGGGCAGCCTCAATCTGCTGCGATGTAAGCCAACAATTCTCAAGGGTTTTCAAACCGAAAGATCCGAATGAAAGCTGGCTTCCCCTCTGGGACATACCTTTCATGCGGTTCTTTTGTTCCCTTCTAAACTTTGTTTTCTTTGGTTGTAACATTGCTGTATTACTTTAATAATTTTTCCCAAATTCCCTAAATCTTTGAGCATCAGCTGGTTGGGCGAACTTCTCCTCAATTTTGGGAATGCAAAGTTAGTAAAAAATACCGAAAAACAAACATTTTCGAGAATATTTTTACAGTTTTTCGACAATTTATTTTAGCACTTAAATAGCGACATTTCAGTAGATTATATATGTTGATAATATATCCGTTTCTACATTTTTCGACATAACGTAAACAAAAAAATAGGAGCCACCGTACCGAGCCACTCTCTATCCTCCGGAAATCTCCAGGCAGGTTCAAAGATATACAGCAAACAGCAGCCTCTCCCATCCGCTGCTGACGTTGAAAAACAAAACACACCTGAAAGATTACCGAGATACGGCAAGGATTGCTAAATTTGTCGCCGGATCAGGAATAACCTGAAGATTAGTCCCGATAGACATCGAATATACGCTCATAAAGGTATCGCAAGCCAACGGGGCTGAAATTTCAAAACAACTTCTCAATGAGAGGAAAGAGAACGGCATTGATTCTGGCATTTACAGTTCTCGCATTCGCAACAGGCGTTCAACACGACAACATAGCGAATGCGCAGAAACAGCGCGTCCCGACACCGCCCCGCAACGTGCCTCAATATATGCAATACGAGATTATAGACGGAGATACGGTCTATATGGACATATTGAACCCCTCGATGATATCCAGGCACGGCAAGATGAAAGGCCGGGAATGGAGAAAATACTACCGACTCGTTTGGAATTTCAGCAAGACATACCCTTACGCTCTCGTCGCCAGAAAATTAATTCACGACACTGACAGCACTTTTAGGAACAGCGGGATGAAGAACAGGCAAAAGGAAAAATACGTGAGCGCTCTCCAAAAAGAACTTTTCAACGCATTCGAGGAGCCGATGAAAAATATGACAATCAGCCAGGGGCAGTTGCTTATGAAACTGATTGACAGAGAGGTTGGCATTTCCTCATACGATATAATACGGGAATACAAAAACCGCATAGCCGCAGGATTCTGGCAGGGAATTGCGCGAGTATTCGGCACGAATATGAAGAAACATTATGACCCGAACGGCGAGGACAAAGCCACAGAAGAACTTGTCAGAAAGTGGGAAAACGGAGAATTTCCGTCGCTTTATTTCTCAATTTTCGGGGAATATCCGAAGAACATAGAAATCCCGTCGAAATACAAGTAAGGCTGACCGCCATCCATCCAATCCTTCAGAACAATCATTTTCGAACCTCCGGGCAAATTCATACGGACATCACAATGATAATGTCCGAACACAAAATAGTCCACCTTGTGCTCTGCAGAAAAATCTACTGCGAACTTATACAGAGGCTCATCTTCTCCGCGGAAGACATATTGAACCGTCTTCGCCACACGGCTCTTCTTTGACCAGCCCTTACCGAACCTGAAAGCGAGATACGGATGAAGAAGGCTGAACAAGGACTGAAAGAATTTTGCGCGGAAACCCCACCGCATCAATTTGTACAGATTATGTCCTGGACCGAGACCGTCACCGTGTCCAAGGCAAAAGACTTTATCGCCTATGGTCACAAGATATGGCTGCTGGAGAATCTTAATCCCCATATCCTGAAAATAGTGATAGCACCATATATCGTGATTTCCCTGGAAGAAATAGACCGCCACTCCTGAATCCATCAAATCCATTAGAGCCGCAAATACCCGGACATAGCCTTTCGGCACAACATCGTGATATTCATACCAGAAGTCCCAAATATCACCAAGCATATAAAGCGCCTGCGTCCTGTCCTTAGGTATAGAATTGAGGAAATCGACAAACCGTTTCTCCCTTTCGGACGGATTATTCACATCCAACCCAAGATGGACGTCCGAAACGAAATATGTCAAATTCCTCTCAGGCATACGAGATTTCTATGCAAAGATAAAAATGGCGAGGGCAGCCAACAGACAATAGACTGAAAACCAGACCAATTTGGCCTTCTTGACAATTGCAACCATAGCTTTGCAGGACGCCAGACCGGAAACAAATGCACCGAGAAAGCCCACAAAAAGAGGCGCAAAACCAAGCCCGGAAGCCTGTGCAGGAGCATTAAGCCCTTTAAGAATATCCAACAGCTGCTCTCCGATAATCGGCGCAAGAACCATAAGGAATGAGAACTGCGCCATATTTTCGCGCTTGACCCCACAGATAAGACCTGTCGCAATAGTGGTTCCTGAGCGGGAAAGTCCCGGAGCCACCGCACAAGCCTGGCCAAGCCCCACGATAAACGCCTGAAGATAAGACAAACCATTTCGCGTTTCTCCGTTCTCGTCTTGCTTTCCTGATTTCGCAAAAGCTGACACCCATCTGAAAGACTGGTCTGAAACTGCTAGGAGCACAGCAGTAACGACAAGACACACGCCTACAGTAAACAGACTATCCGCAAATAGCCCTTCGACTTGATCTTTGAAGAATACGCCTACAATGCCGATAGGAATCATAGACACGATAAGTTTCAGAACATAATCCGTCTCGTCGTTATAGCGAAACTTGAGCAATCCCTTAAGCAGACGCAATATGACAGACCAGAATACTATAATAGTGCTCAACACGGTTGCGAAATGCACCGTAACTGTAAAATCCAAAAAACCGTCGGCATCCACACCCAAAAGTTCCCGGAAAATCATCAGATGCCCGCTGCTACTTACCGGCAGAAACTCGGTAAGTCCCTGCACTATACCCAAGATCAGGGCCTGCCACCACTCCATACTATTTATCCTCCTTGTCTTTAAACACTTTCATTATCGCAACTATCTCTATCACAATGCCACACAATATTACAATAGGAGCTGCAACCAGCCTGCGGAAATCAAACATCGCATAATTGAACACTGCAGGATCTTTGCTTCCGCCTCCCATCATAAGGATATATCCGGACACCATTACCAGCAGGCCGACAAGAAGATATTTAAGTCCTTTCGGAGTTATCGCCATTTTATTCTTATCCATATCAATAATATAATTCATCTTTACTCAGTGAAACGAGCTTGTTGACCACGAAATATGTACTGATTACGCATATAATCAAACCGGAGAGAACGACTATTCCCATTACTATCAGCAACTTGTCCAAAGTAAAAATCTCAAACAGCTGAGAAAATTCAGACCTGACTATGAACAACACTCCCACCAACAGCAACAGCGCCACTATCGCAGAGAAAAGTCCGAGAAAAGCAGCCTTAACAAGGAAAGGAGTCCGGATGAATGACCTGGTTGCCCCCACAAGCTTCATCGTATGCACGGAGAACCGCTTTGCAAATACCGTCAGTCTCATCGTATTGTTGATAAGAACGAACGATATGAAAAGCATAAGCACAATGAATACGCCCAGAATTCCGGATATCTTGCTCAGATTCGAGTTCAGCGCATCCACCAATGACCGCTGATACACCACTTCATCCACAACCGGATTTTCAGAAATCCTGGTCTCGACGACTTTGAGACTGTCCTCCGAGACGTAATCCGCATTAAGTGTGACGTTTATGGATACCGGGACGGGAGAAGTAGCGAACACGTTAAGGAAGTCCTTTCCCAACATCTCGGACATTTCCTCCTCGCCCTGCGCCCTTGAAATGAAGTCAGTTTTCCGCACGAAAGGCATCGCGTCCAAGTCTTTCTTAAAGTCAAGAGCCTCCGAATCAGCCACTTCCTGTTTCATAAGTACTGACACTTGCAGATTCTCCTTGAAATAGTCGGTTACACTCTTGGCATTTACCAGCAAGAGACTGGACACGCCAACCAGCAACAAGACCAAACTTATGCTGATGACAGACGAAAGATATGCATTTGCCAGACGGCGTCGCACAAGCCTGTTTTCATTACGTGCCATAATACTCCAAATTGACCTCAAAGTTAATCAATAATCGAAATATCAAAAAAAATTCTTAACTTTGTGCCCATTGAACCAATTCTAATTACACAGATAAGATGGGCAAAAAAATCCTGTTCGTAAACTCAGAGATTTTCCCATACCTGCCTGAGACTCCGGTCGCTAAAATCGGACGGTATCTTCCTCAGGGAATCCAGGAAAGGAAAAAAGAAATCAGATCATTTATGCCTAAGTACGGTTGCATCAACGAGCGCAAAAATCAGCTCCACGAGGTAATACGTCTTTCAGGTATGAATATCGTCATCAATGATGTGGACAGGCCGCTCGTCATCAAGGTCGCATCCATCTCTGCCGCAAGAATTCAGGTCTATTTTATCGACAACGACGATTATTTCAAGAGAAAGCAGTTGGACAAGTCCGATGAGGGAGAATTTTTCTCAGACAATGCGGAGCGCGCGATTTTCTTTGCACGCGGCGTATTGGAAACCGTAAAGAAACTCAGATGGGCACCGGATGTTATACACTGCCAAGGCTGGATCACACAGATTCTGCCCCTCTATTTGAGAAAAGCATATAAAGACGACCCTATATTCGCCAACAGCAAAGTCGTGCTTTCATTATACGATGATATGCCGGAGAAATTCAATGAGGACTTCCAGCGTCTGGTCAAGTTCGGAGATATCAAGGACTCAGACACCCAGCTTCTGGCCGATCCTACTGGCATAAATCTTGCTAAAACTGCGGCTCAGTATTCAGATGGCATCATTCTAGGTTCAGAGAACATAAATGAGAGTCTTGTCGAATACTGCGAAGGTCTGTCCAAACCGGTTCTGAAATACGATGCCGGTTCATACGAGGACGGCACCTACGTAGATGCGTATAATAGTTTTTATGACAATCTCTAGAATGAAGATCTTTTCAAGATTCGCTGCGATATCAACAGCTTGCTTTGTTGCTCTGAGTGCAGCGTCCTGCGTCAATGTCAACAAGACAATCGGTGAATCATTTATACCGGACAGCCAGAAATACGACATATACACCGCCACGTTTGACATCACTGATATCGAGCAGGAAATGGCTGACAGCCTTTCCGGATACAGTATGTACAAATTCACATTCGGAGCGTTGCGCGATGAGACATTCGGCCTGACTACAAGGAAAACAGCATTCACGCTAGTTCCGATTAACGACACTCTCGATTTCGGAACAAACGCGAAATTCCGCCAGTTCCATTTCTCTGCCGTATCTGACTCGACTTCATTCTGCGATCCTAGCCAGGAATACATCCTTCAGAACGTAAATGTATATGAACTGGACAAGCCTATAGACTACAACAAACTGTATCCTGAATTGTCCTACACACTGAAGAGAATCACCGACGGCGTTCCAGTTTACACTGGACATGACTCACTTGCTTTCAATTTCAGCAGAGCGTTCGGCGAAAAATATATGGGCATCACGGTCGATGATATGGACACGTTGACCACCTACACTAAGAAATTCCCGGGAATTGTCATCTCTACAGATGCTCCCGCAGGCATAGGCGGACGTATAAATATGTTCAGACTTCCAATCGCTGTCAGCAGCGGAACGATATACGGAAGTTACGCTGAACTTAAATTCACCGCCGACTATGGAACACGTGAGAGCGTTGATACGTCTTTCCTGTTTTACCTGGGTCCGCTCGATCTTTATGATATGAGCAATGTAACGTCCACATCTGTAAGTACTTATACGCAGATAGCATTCGACAAGACCACGCACTCCAGCAAAGATCTAGCAAGCAAGGTCAAAGAAAGCACTGTAATCGAAGGCGGACGTGGAATCAAGCCAGTAATAAAGGCTAAATCATTGAGAGAGAAGATTCTCGATGAGATATGCAAGCATACGGACACCCCTAGCTCCGCTGTCGTAAGCAAGGCCACTCTGCTATTGCCTTTCGAGTTCCCAGAGGACTACACCAAGATGTATGAATATCCGACGGCAATCAATCCTACCTGCCGTATAGCTACGGATACATCCGTAACATTCGCAAGCATCACTGACTCAAGCATTTCCGATGAGAATCAGGGCGACATAGACCGCTCCAACTGCAGATATTCACCGGACGTCACGCATCACATCCAGGAGCTTATAAAGCTCTCTGACGAGTCCAAAATCGCAAATTACGATATGTGGCTGTTCCCTATCGCAACAGAAACGATAGCATCCTCATCATCGTCGTCAAGCAGTTCAACAGATGACTATTATCAGCAGCTGATGTATTACAACTACTACAATAATCTGTACAACGGCTATGGATACGGCAGCTACGGATACGGTTATAACAACTACTACAATAACTACTACAGCTATGCTATGCTGCAGCAGATGTATTCAGCGTCATCAAGTTCTTCATCAAGCAGTACGACGACCACTATCACGATGATGGACTTCCACCGTTATTACAAAGCTGTTCTGAACGGACCTGAGGCAGAGAAGAACAGACCGACATTCAAGATAGTGTACGCTATTCCAAAATCAGAATAATTTCAAGAGCGCTGGCATTATACGCTTAAGCGGCTGAGACAGCGACGCACACAGAACATTAAAAAAGAGGCTGACTAAATTAATTAGTCAGCCTCTATTCGTTAAGTCGCGGAAGTATTACTTCTCAGCTACTTTACTTTCAACATACTTTACAGCGTCAGCCACTGTGCCGATCTGATTTGCATCCTCATCTGGGATCTTAATGCCGAATACTCTCTCGAACTCCATAAGAAGCTCAACTGTGTCAAGAGAATCAGCGCCGAGATCGTTTGTGAAGTTGGCAGTCTCAGTTACCTCTGATTCCTCAGCAC
>CAVENC010000001.1:0-35689 GCA_963617065.1 Butyricicoccaceae bacterium | reverse complement strand
GCCAAATTCGTAAGCCGTTGACTGAGTTGATGAAATAGAATACATATTTGATTACCATAACAATAGTATAACTAGTATCTGACGATGCCATAGATTTGTCCAGCCAGAGGGCAATCGAGAATATATTGACCAGAATCCAGATCAGCCATTGCTCCATATACGCGAGTGACATCAGAATCTGGCCTAGCACATTGAGAATGAATACAAGAGCATCGAACAGAATTATATATCGAATTCCTTTTAGAATATCATTTTGACCGCCTACATAGCAAAGAATAAAATACGCCACAACCGTGCCTACAACCATAAAGGAAATTGTAAGAACCCACGATGACGCAGTTAAACGACGGGCGTGAACCTTTGTCTCGGAATCCGCCCCGCGTCTGCGCCACTGCCACCAGCCGACAAACTGCATAGGAAGAAAGTAAAACGCGTGGAGCGCAAAATTTCCCCACACCGGCTCGCCTCCGGGCCTGATACTGCTGTCCAAAGCCACAATCGAAGCAATTGTCACATCTATGATTCCGAACAGGAATGTCCATATATTGCCATTTGCCGAAAGCACAGTATTCACGACGCCCATCAGCGCGCCAACGCTCGCCAGGATAAGCATAAAATGCCTTGCGTCCGGCTGCTGAAGTTTGTATATATTGGTAACGATAACGGCTATGAACATTCCTACCAGAATGAACGCGTTAAACCAAAAGTTGAATCTGTCGTTATTCTTCATCATCTGAATTTAATTGAGAATGAATACGTTCCGCAAGGTCCTTACGACCGAGGAACTGTGCAAGGTCGGCCACAGAGGCTGCCGCTATACGGGGCACGCTGCCATAATGCATCAGAAGCCTTTTTTCAGTCTGCTCCCCTACGCCTTTGATTCTTGACAGCGCAGACTCAATCTGACTCTTGCTTCTGAGACTTCTATGGAATGTTATTCCGAATCTGTGAGCCTCATCCCTTATCTGCTGCAGCACCTTCAGAGCAGAAGAATTCCTGTCAATGAACAACGGATATGGATCGCCTACCCGTATCACCTCTTCAAGGCGTTTTGCCAGGCCTACGACTGTAAGTTTGTCCGTCAATCCAAGCTCAGCCAAAGCTTGATAAGCGAAGTCCAACTGCCCCTTGCCACCGTCAATGACAATCAGCTGAGGCAAATCGTCCGGAGCTTCTCTCAACATCCTGGAATATCTGCGGTTGACAACCTCTTTCATTGAGGCGTAGTCATTTGCGCCAATTACCGTCTTGATCTTGAACTTCCTGTAATCTTTCTTTGACGGCACAGCATCTCTGAATACCACACACGATGCAACAGGATTTGTGCCCTGGATATTGGAGTTGTCGAAGCACTCGATATGTCGTGGGAGTTCCTGCATACCTATCGCCTTTCGCAACTCTTCCAGCACCATATTACGATATTGATCAGGATCGGTATGTTCCTTCTGCCTGATTGAGTTGAACTGGTATTCTTTGGCATTCTTGGTACTCAGAGTCAGAATAGCCAATTTATCCCCCTTCGCAGGAATCTTGAATGTTACGCCCGGCATTTCCACATCAGGGAGAAAAGGCACTATCACTTCGCCTTCGATTTTCCCAAATTTGGATTCGATTTCCGCAATAAACTCACTTAGAACCGAGGACGGCTCTTCCTCTATATTCATCCTGAAGCCGAGATTGAGTGATTGGATTATCGCTCCGGACCTCACGCGCATAAAATTGCCGAAAGATTCATTCGCATCAGTCACCAGAGAGAACACATCGACATTCGTATCCGATGCGGATGTAATGACAGACTTTGAATAATGCGCCTGCAATGAATCAAACTTCTGCTTGTAAATCTGTGCCTGCTCAAAATCCAATGAATCAGCCGCGGCCAGCATCTGCTTCTTATAATGCTGAATCACATCATTCGCGCCACCTTTGAGAAGCCTTACAATCTCTTCAATCTCGTCGTTGTATTCCTTCGCTGAAATCTTGCCTACACAGCACCCTGAGCACCTCCCGATATGCAAGTCCAGGCACGGACGGAATTTGCCGCGAAGGACAGAATCCGAAGTAATCTTGTTGTTGCAGGAGCGTATCTTATAATTTTCGGAGAAGAATTCAATCAGGTTCCTGGCGTGCATAACTGAGCTGTACGGGCCAAAATACCTGTTGCCCTTGACAACTCTTCTGGTTAGATAGACCTTCGGAAATTCGTCACCCGTAACGCATATCCAAGGATATGTCTTGGAATCCTTGAGGAGAATGTTGTATTTGGGCTTATACTGCTTGATAAGATTATTCTCAAGCAACAGCGCATCCGCCTCCGAATCCACCACAGAATACTGCGCGTCAGCGATTTTCGAGACCAATATGCGAGTCTTGACATTAAGCCTTTCCGCCGGCACGAAATACTGTGCGACGCGCTTGTGTAAGTCCTTGGCTTTACCCACATATATCACAATTCCCTCAGGGTCATAATATCTATAGACTCCGGGGGAATGTGGGAACAATGCTATTTTTTCTTTTACTGTCAACTTTCAGACAGTTGTTATTTCACGTATTTTGAAACTTCCTCCTCGATAGCGTCTCCATAGAGACCTCTCTTGATGATGACTCCGTCAGGTCCGAAAAGAACAATGTGAGGAATGCCGACAATGCCGTAGATATCTGTCGGGACAGACTTGGCATCAACAATCTGGTTCCAGTTGACTCCGTAAGCTTTTGCTGTATCCAAGCTCTCTTTAGGGGTCTTCTCCCAAACCGCTACGCTGACAACATCGAAATTCTTTCCGTGATATTTGTCATAAACAGACTTGACGTTAGGAATCTCATTCTTGCAAGGACGGCACCAGGAAGCCCAGAAATCAACGAGGACATACTTTCCGTTGCCCACATAGTCAGAAAGCTTAGCAACCTTTCCATTCGGCTGTTCTATGCTGAAATCTGTGAACATCATACCTTCAGCGGTAGTCTTCCTTGAAGTTATGCTCTTCTTCACTGATGACACGAAGCGGTTATTGGCTGTCACTGCTGAATCCAGAGAAGCAATCACTACTTCAAGCGAATCGTCAGAAAGGTCGTCATAGACATTCTGCAGCGCGTAAACAGAGATGACATTATCCTTGTTCGCATTCAGAACGTCAAAATTGTACTTCTTGTATTTTTCAAGGAATGAGTCGTTGAATTCTTCCAGAAGTGAGTCCTTCTTCTCGTCTGAAAGACCTGTAGAATCTGATATAGCAGACATTCCTGTACGATACTCTACCACATAGTCGCGGTTCTTTTTGGAGAACTCATCCAACTTCGATGTCAATGAGACTGCCGGTTTCTCTGATTTGCAAGTCAGAGTGCCGTTCTCGATTGCGAAGTTGAGGACTGTACCGTCAGAGATGAACGAGGTTCTTGTATTGCCTGCTGAAACAGAGCCAATGACGGACTTATTTACGGGCAAATCGAGCTTAAAAGATGCGTTCTGCAACTTTACAGTTGTATCCACGCAGCCCGGAATAACAATATCTATTTCTTCAGGGACATCCGCACCTGAGAATTTGCCTTGGAGGGTAGTGTTTGTTGAAACTGAATTGCAGGCCATCACAGCGAGAGCCGCAAACGAGAGTGTCAAATATTTATTCATAACTTTATGATTTATGTCGGTAACTTAACGCGCTTCTGATAACCGATCATCAAATCTTCACTTGAACAAAAAATCCGACATCTGGTTCTCACGCAAAAACCGTATCTCACGAAACGCAAGATACGGCGTAAAATTACAGAATAAATCCCATTTTAGCAATCGCTCCGGCGACCGGGATAATGTGAATTCATTGATAAAAAAAGAGGATGACCTAAAAGCCATCCTCTCATCATATATTCTGCAAGAATTTAGTTTCTAGCTTCTTTCTTGTCACCACGTCCGCGACCACCGCGACGAGGACCACGATCTCCACGAGACTGACGGCCCTGTCCCTGAGGCTGAGCAGAAGCAGCTGCTACACCTGCGTTAGGTGAAAGATCCTTCTTTCCGTAAACCTCACCGTTGCAGATCCAAACCTTGATACCAAGAGCACCAACCTTTGTGTGAGCTACTGCAAGAGCATAGTCAATATCAGCACGGAATGTGTGAAGTGGAGTACGTCCCTCTTTGAACATTTCGCTTCTTGCCATTTCAGCACCGCCTACACGGCCGCTGATCTGAACCTTGATACCCTCAGCACCTACACGCATTGCGGTAGAAACGGCCATCTTGATTGCCCTTCTGTAAGAAACACGACCCTCGATCTGACGAGCGATGCTGTCTGCTACGATGTTGGCATCAACTTCCGGTCTTCTGACCTCAAAGATGTTGATCTGAACTTCCTTGTTAGTAACTTTCTTAAGCTCTTCCTTGAGTTTATCCACAGCGCTGCCACCTTTACCGATGATAACACCCGGCCTTGCAGCCTGAATAGTCACAGTGATGAGCTTGAGAGTTCTCTCGATGACAATCTTGGAAATGCTGGCATTGGCAAGACGGTTTACAAGATACTTACGGATTTTGTAGTCTTCCGCAATTTTCTCAGCGTAATTACCACCACACCAGTTAGAGACCCAACCACGGGTGATACCGATTCTGTTGCTGATAGGATTAGTTTTCTGTCCCATATTATTTATTGTCCTCCACTGTTGTTGGTTTCTTTACATCAAGGATGATGGTAACGTGGTTAGAACGCTTGCGGATTCTGCCGGCTCTACCCTGTGGGCAAGGACGGATTCTCTTGAGTGTACGACCTTCGTCAACCATAATGGTTTTGACGATTACATTACCGTTATCCAGTTCTTTTGTTTTGTCCTGGTTTTTGGCCTCCCAGTTAGCGATTGCACTGCGAAGAAGAGTCTCAAGAACCTTTGAAGGAGCCTTCTTTGAGAACTTGAGCAGATCAAGAGCGCGGTTAACTTCCACACCTCTCACAGTGTCTGCAACAAGACGCATTTTGCGAGGAGATGAAGGAACATCCTTCACTTTCGCAATGGCAGTCTGGCGCTTAATCTCTTTCAGTCTTTCGGCCATTTCTCTTTTACGTTTTCCCATAATTTCTGATCAATTAAGCGATTTTACTTATTGTTACCTGAATGGCCTCTGAAAGTTCTGGTTGGAGCAAACTCTCCGAGCTTGTGACCTACCATATTCTCAGTTACATATACAGGAATAAACTTATTCCCGTTATGAACCGCGATGGTATGACCAACGAAGTCAGGAGAGATCATGCTTGCGCGTGACCAGGTCTTCACGACCTCTTTCTTCTTGCTACCTTCATTCATAGCAAGGATTCTTTTTTCCAGAGCTTCCTGGATATATGGACCTTTTCTTAATGAACGACTCATAATCTCTTAAGTTTAATTCCTATTATTTCTTTCTTCTTTCAATGATGAACTTGTTTGAAGTAGCCTTAGGATTACGTGTCTTGTAGCCCTTTGCAGGAAGTCCCTTGCGAGACCTTGGGTGACCACCGGAAGCACGACCTTCACCACCACCCATCGGGTGATCAACCGGGTTCATAACAACACCACGGTTGTGAGGACGTCTGCCGAGCCATCTGCTGCGACCAGCCTTACCGTAAGACTCCAAATTGTGTTCAGGATTTGATACAACACCTACTGTTGCACGGCAGGTTACAAGCACCATTCTGGTCTCGCCTGAAGGCAGACGGAGAATGACGTGATTTCCTTCACGTGCAGCAATCTGAGCGTAAGTACCAGCAGAACGTGCCATAGCACCACCCTGACCAGGACGAAGCTCGATATTGTGTACGAGTGTACCAACTGGAATTTCCCCAAGAGGAAGAGTATTGCCGAGCTCAGGAGCTACGCCTGAACCTGACTCGATAACCTGACCTACCTTCAGTCCGTTAGGAGCAATGATATATCTCTTCTCATTGTCTTCGTACTGAACGAGTGCGATACGAGCACTACGGTTAGGATCGTATTCTATAGTAAGAACAGTTGCTTTGCAAGCATCCTTTGCACGATGGAAGTCGATGACACGATACATTCTCTTGTGACCGCCGCCGATGTAGCGCATAGTCATCTGACCTGTATTGTTACGACCACCTGTGCTCTTAAGAGGCTCAAGCAATGATTTCTGTGGCTTTTTGGCGGTGATATCGTCAAAAGCGCTGATTACCTTGTTCCTTTGACCAGGAGTAACCGGTTTGAATTTCTTTGTTGCCATTGCCTTATCCCTTAAATATTACTGTAGAAATCAATCTTATCTTCACCGGCAAGAGTAACGTATGCTTTCTTGAAGTGATTCATACGGCCTCTAAGCATACCGGCTTTTGTATAACGGGATTTTCTTTTCCCGTGATAGTTCAATGTATTCACAGATGCTACAGAGACATTGTACATCTGCTCGATGGCAGACTTAATCTCTATTTTGTTTGCATCGCGGTCCACAATGAATCCGTAACGGTTCAACTTTTCGCCCTGAGCCGTCAACTTTTCTGTTACAATTGGCTTAATGATAATTCCCATCTCTCAATCTTTTTAGCGTGCAACTCTGGAGGCGATGATATCCTGAACACCGTCAACGAGAACCATTGAGTGAGCGTTCATAATAGCATAAGTGTTGATCTCATTTACTGTGATCACATTCACCTGCTCGAGATTACGTGATGAAAGGTAAATATTGGCAGAGTTCTCAGGAAGAACAAAGAGCACTTTTCTGTCACCTGCCTTGATAGCAGAGAGGATGTTCATAAACTCTTTTGTCTTAGGAGCCTCCATTGTGAAAGGCTCTACAAGAACGATCTTGTTCTCTTTTGCCTTGTATGAGAGAGCTGAGAATCTTGCGAGCTGTTTGAGCTTCTTGTTAAGCTTCATATCGTAGCAACGTGGCTTAGGACCGTGTGCACGACCACCACCTACATAGATATTAGCTTTCAATGAACCGTGACGAGCTCCACCGCCACCCTTCTGGCGACCTTGTTTCTTGGTGCTGTGTGCGACTTCGCTTCTGTCCTTGGTTCTTGCGGTACCCTGACGCTGATGAGCGAGATACTGAAGCACATCGAGGTAGATAGCGTGATCGTTCGGCTCAAGACCGAAGACTTTCTCGTCGAGGACAACTTTCTTTCCGGACTCAGATCCGTCAATCTTCAAAACTGACAATTCCATAAATTAATCCTCCAACATTAGATATGAACCTTTAGCTCCAGGTACAGAGCCTTTCAATACGAGAAGGTTGTTCTCAGGGATAACTTTAACTACCTGAAGGTTGAACACCTTTACTCTTGCATTGCCCATATGGCCAGCCATTCTCATTCCTGGGAATACGCGTGAAGGCCAAGATGATGCACCCATTGAACCAGGGTGACGAAGTCTGTTGTGCTGACCGTGGGTAGCACCACCGACACCGGCAAATCCGTGACGTTTAACAACGCCCTGGAAACCCTTACCTTTAGAAGTACCGATAACGTCAACATACTCAACACCTTCGAAGATGTCGGCAACTGTAACGACGTCACCTAATTTAAGCTCTCCCTTGAAGTCTGCCGCGAACTCGGCAATCTTACGATGAGGAGTGGTTCCTGCCTTTTTGAAATGCCCTTTGAGAGGGGCGCTGGCGTGTTTCTCTGTGGTTTCGTCATAGGCAAGCTGTACGGCGGCATAACCATCTTTTTCTACCGTACGGAGCTGCGTAACAACACACGGACCAGCCTCAACAACGGTGCATGGAATATTTTTTCCATCAGCACCGAAAACGGAAGTCATTCCGATTTTCTTTCCAATTAATCCAGGCATTGGTTTGATAATTAATTGTTTGTTAATACTTTATCGTATCTCCGCATATTTTGCGGACCGCAAATGTACGAATAATTTTCTTATTTTCAATGCCTTTCGTAAGAATTCCACAAAAAGTTTCACAACTGAAGAACAGACTCAACGGGCTGATTCAAAATACCCTGCAGGAGCATTCACCAAGGGCCTCTCCCATTAGCCTCTCCTACTTAATATATGAGTAAAATTTACTATTTTTGCGAAACGTGACGGCGAGAAAACACAACTCGCTCAGCAACAAGAGAACGAAAATAAAATGGTCCTACCTCTGGAAATATTCGGATTCCTCCGAATGAGCCTGACAGATATCCTCGACATTCTGTTGGTGGCGTTGCTTATATATGTCATTTTCCGTTGGATCCGGGATTCAGCGGCAATGAACATTTTCACCGCCATCATTGCCATTTATGTCCTGAAGGTTGTCGCAGACGCATTGAAGATGAAACTGATAGGAGCATTGCTCGGTACATTCATCGACGTGGGAGTCTTGGCTGTCATCATCATATTCCAGCCTGAAATACGGCATTTCCTGATGAAGTTCGGAAGCGGTTCCAAGTTGGGGCTGAAAACCAGAGCATTCATAAACAGGTTCTTCGGCAACGAGGACAACGCTATGGACAATGCGGCCTTAAAAGAAATTACCGAAGCTTGCAGGACGATGTCAGAGCAAAAGACAGGAGCGCTCATCGTAATCCCCCACCACGTAAGCCTCAACCATATCATAGAAACTGGAGACAGAATCGACGCCAACATAAACAGAAGGCTTATAATGAATCTGTTCTTCAAGAACTCCCCGCTCCACGACGGTGCTATGATAATAGACAAGAACCGCATTGTAGCCGCGAGATGCACGCTTCCCATAACCGAACGGACTGACATTCCGGCCAGTTACGGTATGAGACACAAGGCGGCCATCGGAATCACCGAAGAAACGGATGCGGACGTGATTGTCGTCTCAGAGGAAACCGGAGGAATCTCTTTCGGGCACGGGGGTTCGTTGACGGAAATCAACAATATCAATGAATTGAAGCTGAAACTCAGCAATTCATTATCGCTCGGACAGGACACGAAAAAGGAGAATTCGAAGAATTAGAGGCGTAGAGCTATGACAGAAGAGAGAATCGAAGCAATACTGGGATTCGACAGAATTAGAAAAATCATATCCGACAGATGCAGTACGGATTATGCCACCGAACGCACGGAGAACGAGAAATTCTCCACGAACGAAAAGGAAATCAGGCACAGACTGCTGCTTACAGACGAGATGCGGCTAATCGTAATGTTCGAGGAGTCGTTTCCGTCAAACGGATATATCGACTGCGTGGGATTTCTGAAAGTACTTGAAAATGCAGGGTCCAACATTGACCTCACATCTTTGGGGAAATTGCGCACAATGCTGGAAACTCTCCGCAAAATCGCATTGTTTTTCAGCGGCATAAAGGACGGGGTATATCCCAACCTCAAGAAAATGGTCGAAGATATCGCCCTGTTTCCGGAAGTACAGCAGCGTATTGATACAATTCTTGACAAGTACGGCAATGTTAAAGACACAGCCTCAGACCAACTGTATGACATTCGCAAGCGCCTCAAGGACAAAGAAGGAGCAATTTCCAAACGAATCGGGGCAATTCTGAAGAAAGCTCAGTCCGACGGAATTGTGGACAGCGACGCCACGATCGTGATGCGTGACGGCAAAATGCTAATTCCCGTCAATTCCGCGAACAAAAGAAAAATACAGGGATTCGTTTATGACGAATCTTCTTCAGGAAAGACCACGTTCATCGAGCCTGCCGAAATAGTGGAAATCAGCAATGAGATAAACGAGCTGCATTTCGCCGAGACGAGAGAGATTGCCAACATACTGCGCGCATTCAGCGAGTGGATAAGGCCTTCCGTTCCGGAACTGCTGATCGGTGCGGAGTGCATAGGTGAACTGGATTTCATTATCGCAAAGGCGCAGACCGCACTGGAATTCATCGCAGGAATGCCTATAATTTCGGAGGACAATTCCATAAACCTGCGCAAAGCCAGGCATCCTCTTCTCGAGAAATCCCTGAAAAAGGAAAATAAAGAAATCATTCCCCTTACAGTGACACTGACCCCGGAGAAACACATTCTCCTCATATCAGGCCCGAATGCAGGTGGTAAGTCAGTGTGTCTGAAGACTGTGGGACTGCTTCAGTATATGTTCCAATGGGGTATGCTCATACCGACGTCCGAGACATCTGAAATGATGATATTCGACCGGATTATGGCGGACATCGGAGACGGACAGTCTATAGACAACGACCTCAGTACTTACAGTTCTTTCCTGGTGTCAATGAAAGATATGTTGGCACAGGCAGATTCCAAGACTCTGGTGCTGATAGACGAGTTCGGTTCCGGAACAGAACCTGCGGCGGGAGGAGCAATCGCCGAAGCCATTCTCAATGAATTCGACAAGAGAGGCGTATATGGAGTCATAACAACTCATTACACCAATCTTAAATTATATGCCTCAGGGACAGAAACCGGGGTAATCAACGGCGCTATGCAGTTCGACGCCAAGAACATAGCTCCGCTGTTCAAACTGGAGATAGGGCTGCCCGGCAACTCATTCGCGTTTGAACTTGCAAGAAAAATCGGACTTCCTGAGGTGATTATCAAAGATGCTGAATCGCGCGCCGGCGAGGAATTCGTAGGCATAGAACGCAACCTCAGAAGAATAGCCAGGAACAGACGTGTGCTGGACGAGAAAATCCAGAAAATACGCAACACGGACAAGACCCTGGAGAACATAACCGGAAAGTACCAGAAAGAATTGGAGGACATCCGGAAGATGCGGCAGGATATCATAGACGAAGCAAAGAAAGAGGCGGAGGAGATTGTGAAGGGGGCAAACCGTCAGGTGGAAAAGACCATCCGCACCATACGCGAGAAACAGGCGGAAAAGGCGGAGACGAAGAAAGCCAGAGAGAATCTGCAAGGGTTTGTCAACGCACTCGCCCGCAAAAAGGAGCAGGACAAGAAAGACCACGACGTATATCTGGAGGACAAACTCCGTCAAGTCAACGAAAGGCAGAAGCGTCAGCAGCAGAGAAATGCAAGGCGCGGAGGAACAGAAGAACAGCGTAAACTCAACGAGGAGCAGGAAAAGGCTAAACGAATTTCCGCTTTCCGCAACGGTCCTCTCCAAGTGGGAGAAAAGGTGCGCATAAAGTCGAACGGAATGGTCGGAGAAGTGGCCATCGTGTCGGACAAGGCCGTAACTGTCATCGTTGGCAGCATTAAGAGCAAGATGCCTCTCGACAAAGTGGAGCGCATAAGTTCGAATGAATTCAAAAGCGCATTGAAGGCCACAGTGAAATCCAGTCCATCATCATCTATAATGGATTCTTCCATTTCCGAAAGGAAGTTGAACTTCAAGATGGAGTTGGATGTCAGAGGACAAAGAGTCAACGAAGCATTGGAAAATGTGATGCACTATGTAGATGACGCAATAATGCTCAACGTTTCATCGGTCCGGATTATCCACGGCAAAGGCACAGGAGCACTGAGAGATGAGATACAGAAATTCCTCAGAGCGACACCTGGAGTAACCTCGGCAAAAGACGAGAGCATCCAGTTGGGCGGTTCGGGAGTGACAGTTGTAAGTTTCGACAAATAAATGATTCACAGATATGAGGGGAAGGGTTTCACTTGGAAAGAAAGGCGAATATGAGGCGTGCCGATATCTTATGGATCGCGGGCACACTATTCTGGAACAGAATTGGAGAAGCGGGCATCTGGAAATTGACATAATTTCATTGGCTTGTGATGGAATACATTTTGTAGAGGTCAAGAGCCGTGTAGCCCCCTTGCAGGGAGAGCCGCAAGACGCCGTAAACACTCTGAAACAGAGCAGAATAGCACGCGCAGCCAATAAATATCTAGCGTTAAAGGCCAAGAATATCGGAGCTGACAACGAGGTCTGGTTCGATGTGGTGGCGATAGTTTATGACAAAGGCGAAAGCACGTTGAACTATTTTCCGGCGGCATATATGCCTATATGCGTTTAATGAAGAAATTTAATTTAGACTGATACACTGATATGAAGAATAACCAATACTGCATTATAATGGCCGGAGGGCATTTGAACCGCTTCTGGCCTATCAGCAGAGAAGACCTTCCAGGTCATTTCAGAGACATCTCCGGAACAGGCAGATCGCTGGTGAGAATGGCGTACGACAGATGTGTCGGAGTTGTGCCGCCCGAGAATATCCTGATAATCACATTGGCGAAGTTCAAGGACATAATCAGGGAACAAATCCCGGAACTGCCGGAGAACAATCTCTTGCTCGAGCCGTACGCACGACGGACAGCACCTTGCATCGCATACTCCACTTATACATTGCTCAAGAGAGATCCGACAGCTGTTGTCGCAATGACTCCGGCCGACTTGATTATCAATGACGAGGAGCTTTTCAAGGAAACGATGACCAGCGCGCTCGACTATGCAGCCGAAAATCCGATACTGATGACTCTGGGAATCCGTCCGGACAGACCTGACACGGAATATGGCTACATTCAGGTTGCAGGAGGCAAGGAGGCTTGCGCGGAGAATAAGCCTATGAAAGTCAAGACATTCACAGAAAAGCCTGATGCAGAAATCGCAAAGGCATTCTTCCGCAGCGGAGAATTTTTCTGGAACTCCGGAATATTCGTATGGCAGGCTAATGTCATCAAGGAGGAAATGGAGAAGTATATTCCCGAGGTTACGAGATTGTTCGACGGATGGGAGGGAGCGCTCGGGAGTGCATCAGAGACAGCATTCATCGAAAGAGCATATACAGACTGCGTCAAATTGTCGATTGACTACGGCGTAATGGAAAAGACCGACAGAGCCTGGATTTTCCCCGTGCATTTCGGTTGGTCAGACATTGACAGTTGGGAGAATTTCTACACCAGCATCCGAAATAAGGACGCTGACGGCAACATTTCCAACACTCAGGAGAAGCTTCTGCAAAACGACAAGCGGAACATTATGCTGACCAACAACAAAAAGAAATTGATGGCAATTCGGGGACTGGAAGATTTCATCGTGGTCGATACTGATGACGTGTTGCTCATCTGTCCTAGAGACGACAAACAATACAAAGAACTTATCAGCGGCACGCGTATGCCAGGATTCGATAAGTATAGATAACACAAGTATAGAAAGATTCTAAATAATATACATTATGGCATTAGAACAGCAGATTCAGAAAGATATTATGGAGGCTATGAAAGCCCATAATACCGTACGCACCAATGCGGTACGTGCAATAAAGTCAGAAATCCTACTCGCCAAGACATCCGGCGCGGGAAGCGAGCTGACTGACGGTGATATTCTCAAACTCATCCAGAAACTGATCAAACAGCGTAAAGAGTCGGCTGAGATGTACAGCCAGGGAGGGCGCAAGGATCTTGCTGACAATGAGTTGGCAGAAGCGGCCGAAATGGAAGGCTATCTTCCTAAGCAATTGAGCGAGGCTGAGGTTGAGGAGATTGTAAAAGGCATAATTGCAGAAGTTGGCGCAACCAAGATGTCCGATATGGGCAAGGTTATGGGTGTTGCTACAAAGAAACTTGCAGGACAGGCTGACGGAAAGACTGTTTCTTCAGTTGTCAAGAAGTTGCTGGCGTAATACAAAAAGAAGCGTCCTCACCGGGCGCTTCCTATTATAGAAAAAGGATTGCCGAAATTTCAGCAATCCTCTTCTTTTTGTCGGGGTACTGTGACTCGAACACAGGACCCTCTGGTCCCAAACCAGATGCGCTAGCCAACTGCGCCACACCCCGATAAACAAACCCTCGGATTTTCTCCTAAGGTCCCGCTCCCTGAGATTCAAATCTCCGAATGGGACTGCAAATATACGGCTCTTTTTCTATTTTGCAAAATTTTTAGAAAAAAGATTGACAAAAAATCTGTAACTTCACATTTTCAGAAAGGATATAGGCTATGATGATTGAAGCAACACATATTGAAAAGTCGTTCGGAGCATTGAAAGTGCTTAAAGGCATTGATTTCAAGGCCGAAAAGTCGGAAGTCGTATCCATAATGGGAGCCTCTGGCGCCGGAAAATCCACTCTGCTTCAGATACTTGGTACATTATCTACTCCGGACAGCGGTTCTCTCATCATAGACGGAGTTGAGACACATTCCCTGAACAAAATGCAGCTAAGCGCATTCAGAAACAAGAAAATCGGGTTCGTTTTCCAATTTCACCACCTTCTTCCGGAATTTACATCCGTAGAGAACGTTATGATTCCCGCACTGATTGCAGGCAAAAGCGAAAAAGAGGCAAAGAATTCGGCTCTTGAGTTGCTTGTCACTCTCGGGTTGTCGGAGCGCGTCAGCCACAAACCTTCCGAATTGTCCGGAGGAGAGCAGCAGCGAGTCGCCATCGCCAGGGCACTCATAAACCAACCGGCAGTGCTGTTTGCAGACGAGCCTTCCGGAAATCTTGACAGCGCCACTAAATCCGAATTACATAATCTGTTTTTCAAGTTGCGCGACACATTCGGGCAGACAATAGTCATTGTCACACACGACCCGGACCTCGCAAAGATGTGCGACAGGTCGCTGTTTATGAAAGACGGAGTCTTCATTGAAGGTTAGAAATAGTTATGCAGATTCAAGGCCGTATAGATGAGTGTATTTCATTTCAAGAAATTCGATGTCATAAACGAGAAGTCCGCATTGAAGGTAAATACGGATGCTGTGCTCTTGGGCGCAATTGCGCCTCTGCGCGGCTACGAATATTCAATTCTTGACATAGGTACCGGTACGGGAGTGATCGCCTTAATGATTGCGCAAAGATTAAGTGATATCTGGAGTGATCAGACTGCGGCGATAGCATCTAATGAAGCCCGTGCCAAAGATAACGCAGCCTTGGCGGAAGACGACTTGCACGCGAGTCTTGAAGGCCTATCTCAAAACAACTCAGACGCTAAAACACCAAGCATTACCGGAATCGATATTGACAAGGATGCGGCTGAGGAAGCAAAAGCGAATTTTACCAATTCACCATGGCGCAATATGCTGACTGCGGAGAATTGTTCACTTAACGACTGGCAAAATAGCCACGCCGACTCTAGATATGACATCATTGTTTCCAATCCGCCCTATTTCGACTCCTCTCTGACCAATCCTGAAGCCAGAAAATCAACAGCCAGACATACCGGAGAAGATGAATCGGGGCTGTCATACAGAGAAATCATGGAATATTCCAAGACCGCCCTTGCTGAGACCGGGCGCTTGTCAATCATACTGCCTGCCGACCAGGAGACCGCATTGCTACGATATGGAAGAATGTGCGGACTTTTTCCTGTCCTGACAGTAAAAATCAGGACCGTGGAGCGTAAGAAACCTTCCAGAATCGTCGTTACATTTTCTAAGAAGTCCTCAACTCCGGAAGAAGTGACGCTCACTATGATGAATCAAGGGAAATATACCGATCAGTATATCTCCCTTGTAAAAGATTTCTATTTATTCGCTTAAAAGCGATTTCAATGGTGATTTACAGACGCTATTTTCCGCCTCGCTCCCCCTTATCGCCACCTCTGTCTCCGCCGTTCCAACGTCCTATCTGCTGTCTTCTGAACTGCTCTTCCGCAATATACATTTTGGCTATCTTCTTCTCAGAAATCACTTTTTTGAACATTGGGATATATTTGGCGTCAATAGCGCGGGAATCTTCATTTGCCTGCAAATAAGCATTCAACAGCTCTGTAATTTCACTATCGGACTTGTTTGCATTCAGCGCTTCTTCCAAAGCCTTGTACGCACGCATCATTTTTCCGAACGAAGCACGTCTCTCGCTTTCCATACTGTTGTAGATAGGCCAGAATTTCTCCGCCTCTGCTGAAGTCAGTTCCATTGACGAAGTCAGAAAAGCCACGCGTTCCGCCTTCATCTTGTCCTGCCAATCCTTCTCCTGACCGGAACGCGCATAAGACGACACATTCAGCGCAAATAGAAATGTCAGCACAATTACGATTGCTCTACCTATTGTTTTCATATTCATAATAATTTATATGTTCCAAAGATGTTCCCGAATCTATCAAATATGCGGCAATGTCGGCTTCTGAAATATCCGATTCATTGTCTCCTTTCAGATATACCAAATACGGCTCCGTGACCGGTATCAAATCAGCCATTTGAATCTGCTCATATTCAGATATTTTGCTATCGACCACTTTTTCAGCGGTTATCTTGAGCACAGCTGTACCGGCAGTAAGAATCATCGCAAACGCTGCGGCAAGCGCAAGATACGGCTTAACTCTGCTCCAGCGCGAATACGTTTGCCCGTCATTCTGAGCGGTCGGTATTCTTTCCAGCCTTTCCTGAAGCTCATCGAAATACCTCTCAGGTACACTGTATTGAATTTTTCGCTTATCCATTTTATTAGTCAACATAAGCAGTTTTTTCACAAATCACACGTTAGACACATTATCCGGTCAAAAGTTAAATCAAATCTTTAATCTCAGACTTAATTTTTTCGTACGCGATATGATATGATGCTTTCAACGCTCCGACGGAAGTCCCGGTAATCCTGGAAATATCCTCGTATTTCATATCCTCGAAATATCTCAAAGAAAAGACCACACGCTGTTTCTGCGGCAATTTGTTCATTGACTTGAGCAACAGCCGCTGCGCCTCGTCTCCGTTGAAATATGGGTCATCGTCAATCTTTCTTTCCAGCTCCGAATCAATGCTCGTAAAGTTAAGTGCCGCCCTGATTTTCTGTTTACGCAAGAAATTCAGAGCCTCGTTGGTGGCTATGCGGTATATCCAAGTGAAAAGCTGCGCCTCCTCCCGGAAGGAAGGAAGTGCAGCCCATATCTTTACAAATATTTCCTGAACCAGATCGTCAGCATCTTCGTGACAGCACACGAACCGGCGGACATGCCAATAAAGTCTCTCGCTATACGATTTGACTATCTCCGAGAATGCCCTTTCGTGTTCTCCGTTTTTGTATAGGCGGATTATTTCATCGTCACTTGCCAATACTGACAGCAGTATTTACTTTCTGAATATCGCTTTTCTGGCGGCCTCCGCAATATGCTCTGCATCAAGGCCGTATGAAGCCATCAGCTGAGCAGGAGTGCCGGACTCACCGAAACGGTCACCACCGTTCACAAACTCCATCGGAACAGGGGATTTTGCAGCGAAGACTCCCGCAACAAGTTCTCCCAGTCCGCCAGCCATATTGTGTTCCTCTGCAACTACTACAGCTTTTGTTTTCAGAGCAGAAGCCACAAGCGCAGTTTCATCAAGCGGTTTGATTGTAGCAATATCTATAACTTCAGCGCAAATACCTTCGGTTTCAAGCAATTCAGCAGCCTTGAGAGCTTCCCATACAAGATGCCCGGTCGCGATGATTGTCACATCTTTACCCTCATTCAGAACATAAGCTTTACCTATTTCAAACGGGGCGTCTTCCGGTGTAAAATTAGGCACAGACGGACGACCGAAACGAAGATAAACTGGCCCGTCATATTTTGCGGCAGCTATGGTCGCAGCCTTTGTCTGATTGTAGTCGCAAGGATTGATAACAACCATTCCGGGAAGCGCGCGCATAAGCGCAACATCCTCCATTGTCTGATGTGTGGCGCCATCTTCACCGAGAGTGATTCCGGCATGGGAAGCGGCAATCTTCACATTCGTCTCACCATAAGCCACTTCCTGACGGATCTGGTCATATACGCGACCAGTTACAAATTCCGCGAACGACCCTGCAAACGGAACTTTCCCCGTAATTGCCAGACCAGCGGCGACGCCTATCATATTAGCCTCTGCGATTCCGCACTGAATAAACCTCTCAGGGAACTCGTTGGCAAAAGCGTCCATCTTGAGAGAGCCTTTCAAATCAGCCGTAAGGGCGACAACTCTTGAATCTGCTTTACCTGCCTCATAAAGGCCGGCCCCGAAACCGCTTCTCGTATCTTTCTTTCCTGTATCAGTATACTTTGTCATAATGCAATTCGTTTACAGATTAATAGTCTCCAAGTGTTTCTTCCAACTGGTCAAGCGCCGACTTGCACTGTTCCTGAGATGGAGCCTTTCCGTGCCATTTGCAAGTACCTGACATAAAGTCCACACCGTGGCCCATATCCGTCTTGAACAAAATCATTGACGGACAATCCTTACTCTCGCGCGCTTTCGCAAACGCATTGCTAATGGATTCGAAATCGTGTCCGTCCGCGATTATCACATTCCAACCGAAGGCTTTCCATTTAGCTTCCAGATCACCCTCGCCAGCCACGGATGATACCGGGCCGTCGATCTGCTGGCCGTTCCAGTCAGTCATCGCGATCAAATTGTTCAACTTATGATGTACGGCAAACATTCCGGCTTCCCAAATCTGTCCCTCCTCACTTTCACCATCGCCACAAAGGACATAGACAAAACGGCCATCGCCGTCAAGTTTCTTTCCGAGAGCAATTCCGGCAGCAGCTGAAAGTCCCTGACCGAGCGAGCCTGAAGCCTGAGTAATACCAGGAAGGCCTTTCTCCACTGAAGGGTGTCCCTGAAGTCTGGTACCGAATTTCCTGAATGTCGCCAATTCCGAAACAGGGAAGAATCCTCTTCTTGAAAGTATTGAATAATAAACCGGGGTGATATGACCTGCGGAGAGGATGAATACGTCCTCGCCTTTTCCGTCTCTGCTCCAGTGCTCAGGATTCAGCTTCATTTCATTGAAGAATAAATCCGTCAGAATATCAGCACTGCTGAGCGAACCGCCCGGGTGACCTGACTGAGCATCCGTAACCATACGGACTATGTCGCGTCTCACCTGCGATGCAGTTCTTTTCAATTCATCGACATTTGCCATAATTATATTAATATATTTTTCAATTTAGATTCTTCACCGTTTCGCTATACAAATATAATGTAAAGAAATGAAAATCTAAAACGATACGGAAGTCGATGAGTATCCGACTTTTATCTGAACATCAGCGGTGGCAGTTATGCTCTGGCCGAAGGTATATTCTCCACTGTCCTCATCTTCAGTAGCTTCGATAATGGTCACGTCATCTCCTATCTTGATTCCTACATAGAAAGACTCTCCATACATATTCTGAACGGTAAGATAGAAACTGGTTCCTGCATCTACCGTAAAGCCCTCACTGAAATTCCAACTGAAATTGGTGGAGCTTTTCACGATGAAGTCGTCGGAATTGAAGGTCGCTTTTACATTCACCTTGACTCCGGTTTCAAATTGCACGGATTCTTTAGTAGCCCCGACCTTGAAAATAGTGTCATCAGTGAACACGAAAGACTTGCCGAATGACGCATCGCCCATATCCGGGTCAATAGTAGCTTGATAATACGTTACCTCATCACCCATCTTGACTCCCACCCAGAAAGGTTCGCCGTAATCATCTACAATATTGATATACAGTGTCGTACCACTAGGTACATCAAAGCCGCTTTCTGTTATCCTCTGATAATAAGGTGTGGTCTGCGAACTTACGCTGTACTGATTCGCATCAAATATGGCGCTGATATGAACAGTCTCACCGGAATCTATGTCAGAATAAACAATAGCGAGCGACACATTAGAGGCAGGCATCGTAAACGTTCCGGAGGCATTGTCCATCTCAACACTTACGACATCTCCGCTTTCCGCCTCAGCTGTCACCTCTTTGATGGTTTTTCCTTCAGGGACATATACATTGAACTGCACAGTCTCTCCCGGCACATACGTATCGCCTCCAGGAAGCTGGAATTTACCGCTTTCATAAGAAACAGTGAAAGCCTTTGCAGCTGTCGCGGATATTGCAAACGGACCTTTTTCTTCCGGCAGAGTCACAGCGGCATAATACGCGTATTTGTCAATCCCTGAACCATATATCGTGAACGGATATTGTTTTCCGTTCAGCTCCGCAGCTACCGGTTTATATCCTTCTGCGACATTTACGAAGAGATACACATTCTCACCCGGGATTCCAATTTCAGTCGGAACTCCGTAGTACAGGTCAGGCTGGTCATAAATCTTGGCACTCGTGATATTCGAACTTTCCGTGAAACTAACCTCAGCCTTTTTCTGGAAATTCAATGAAACTTCAACATCTGCAGCAGGCATTGTGAATATAACATACGCGCGTGATCTGCACTCGATATCCAGATTCTCCACATTGGAGGTAGCATCCACCAGATAGTACTCATTCTGCGTATAGAAAGTTGCAACAACTTCTTCTCCGTCAATTGCTTCTGTTGGAAGACAAGGTTGAATCCATCCTTCAGGAATATCAGTACGGAGATATTCTGTACCCTTCCAGCTGATAGTATGGCGAGCGTGCTGTTCTCCTTTAACCCTGATTTGAACATCTTCAGTCAGATCCTTGTAATCCGGCCTTATGGAAACATTGTACAGCCAGTCGAAAGCTTCGGTGCGTTCGTAGCTACAGCCTTTGATTTCCTCCAAGTTCTGCCACTCTCCGTCTCCGATTTTGACATCGATTCCTGTAATAGTGTATGCTTCAGGTGTTCCGAGATAACAGTCGAAGTATTTATATTTCATTTCAGGATGCACTCCATAAAGAACGATGCTCTTGTCAGTATCGACAAGGGAAAGTCTCGAGCCGTTATCTGAAAGTTTCTGCTGAACAGAATAAACGACCGCAACATCAAACGCGTCCTCTTCCGGAACAACTATATTTACAGAAATGCTCTGAACATATTCCTCTTCAGTTTCTGGAAATTCAGGGACATACACAGTATCATTCACGTGAACGAAGATATGCTGCATGTGATATTCAGCAAAACCGGAAGAAAGGATTTCGCCGGCTGACAGTTCAAGAGTCAGAGTATCACCATATTCATATTCAAGCCCTTCAGCCACACCGGAAAAGGAAGATATGAAACTTGGCGTAAGATTTAACACTTTCTCCGCTCTTGACGTTTTTGGAGAAGGATCCGGGGTCTCGTGATTCGTCTTGTTACACCCGACAATGCAGGCAAGCAGAATGCTGCCGATCAATAGAATTCTTTGTCTCATAGTACTCAGATCGGTATTTTTCAATACCATTTGTTAAGTTCATTCCGGGCTCATTCCCGGTTGGAGACAAAAATACTCATTTATTGATATTTTTACAACCGATAGTTTTTTAACTTCTATGCCAATTCAATTTACTCCTGAGCCAAATTCAAACCACAAGAATGCGGATTGTCCAGCATAAAGAAAACGCCCAGTCAATCATAAAGACAGACTGGGCAATTTTCTTTGTGGTCCCAACAGGGCTTGAACCTGTGACCCTCTGATTATGAGTCAGATGCTACTAACCAACTGAGCTATGGGACCAAGATGCAAAACTGGAGTTAAGTCCAGTCTTGCAAATATAGACATTTTTCCGGGATTCCGAAAGCCTTCCGGCCTCCCGGATGCTGATTTCTATCAGACTTTGATTTCAACTTCAACTCCTGAAGGCAACTCGAGCTTCATAAGAGAATCGACTGTCTTTGCATTTGACTCGTCGATGTCGAGAAGTCTGCAGTAAGAGTTGAGTTCGAACTGCTCGCGTGACTTCTTGTTAACGAAGGTCGAGCGGTTCACAGTGAAAATCTTAGTGCTTGTAGGAAGAGGAATCGGTCCGCAAACCTTAGCACCGGTAGAAGTCACTGTTTCAGCGATCTTCTTTGCTGACTTATCAAGCAGCATATGATCGAATGATTTGAGCTTTATTCTGATTTTCTGACTCATATCAATACTCTTTTTACCGTTAATAATTATTCGTCGTCATCAGTTGACTTGTAACCGCTCTTCTCGATAACTTCCTTAGCCAATGCCGCAGGAACTTCTGCATAGTGGTCGAAAGTCATTGTGCTGGCAGCACGTCCAGAAGACAATGTTCTGAGAACTGTTACATAGCCGAACTGCTCTGAGAGCGGAACGAATGCCTTGATGATTCTTGCGCCATTGGCTGTAGAATCCATAGCATTGATCTGACCTCTACGACGGTTCAGGTCACCTACGATATCACCCATATACTCTTCCGGAGTAACAACCTCAAGGCTCATAATAGGCTCGAGGAGAACCGGATGCGCTTTAGGGCAAGCGTGACGGAATGCGTTGCGGGCGCAGATTTCGAATGAAAGCTGGTCAGAGTCAACCGGATGGTAAGAACCATCGAGGAGAGTAACCTTCAATGAAGGAACCTCATATCCTGCGAGACAGCCGTTAGCCATTGCAGACTCGAAACCTTTCTGTACGCAAGGAACATATTCCTTAGGCACGTTTCCACCCTTGACCTGGTTATCGAACTGAAGTCCGGTAACGCCCTCGTCAGCAGGGCCGATTTCAACGACGATATCAGCGAATTTACCACGACCACCAGTCTGCTTCTTGAAGAGCTCACGATGCTGAACTGTAGAAGTGATTGCCTCTTTGTAGTTAACCTGAGGAGCACCCTGGTTAATTTCAACACCGAACTCACGGCGGAGACGGTCAACGATGATGTCAAGGTGAAGCTCACCCATACCGCTAATGACTGTCTGACCGGTCTCGTGATCTGACTTAACTGTGAAGGTAGGATCCTCTTCAGCAAGTTTTCCGAGAGCTACACCGAGTTTCTCGAGATCAGCCTGAGTCTTAGGCTCAACTGCGATTCCGATAACCGGATCCGGGAATTCCATTGCTTCGAGAGTAACCGGATGGTCTTCTGCGCAGATTGTATCACCTGTACGAAGGTCTTTGAAACCTACGGCAGCGCAGATATCACCTGCCTCAACGAACTCGATAGGGTTCTGATGGTTTGAGTGCATCTGATAAAGACGTGCAACTCTTTCCTTCTTTCCTGTACGTGTATTGAGCACGTAAGAACCTGCATCAAGATGTCCCTGATAAGCTCTTACATAAGCAAGACGACCTACAAACGGGTCAGTGGCAATCTTGAATACAAGACCTGCGAAAGGCTTGCTTGCATCCGGTTCAACCTTGGTATCCTCGCCTGTTCTAGGATCTGTACCCTTAACGGCACCGATGTCGATAGGTGAAGGCAGGTAACGGATGACAGCGTCAAGAAGGAACTGAACACCTTTATCCTTGTATGAAGAACCGCAAGTAGCAGGAACGATCTTCATTGCGATTGTACCCTTACGGATAGCTGCGATGATTTCTTCCTTAGTTACTGAATCAGGATCTTCGAAATATTTCTCCATAAGTGCATCGTCGCACTCTGCAGCAGTCTCGATGAGTTTGTCTCTCCAGAGCTCAACCTCACCCTTCATATCCTCAGGGATAGGAATCTCGTGATAGTTCTGAAGTTTGGTATTGTCTGCCTCGTACTCGATAGCTTTTCTGTCAATAAGGTCAACGATACCAACAAACTTATCCTCTGCGCCGATAGGGAGAGAGATAGGTACTGCTGTAGCGCCAAGTTTGTCCTTGATATCCTTTACGCAACCGAGGAAGTCCGCACCAACGCGGTCCATCTTGTTGACATAAGCGATTTTAGGAACACCAAATTTGTCAGCCTGACGCCAAACGGTCTCAGACTGCGGCTGTACTTTACCTACAGCATCAAAAGTAGCGATAGTTCCGTCAAGCACACGGAGTGAACGCTCAACCTCAACGGTGAAGTCCACGTGGCCCGGAGTATCGATAAGGTTCAACTGATATACATTCCCGTCATAATGCCAGAAGGCTGTGGTTGCAGCAGAAGTGATGGTGATACCTCTTTCCTGCTCCTGAACCATCCAGTCCATAGTAGCGCCACCATCGTGAACCTCACCGATCTTGTGAGTCTTTCCTGTATAGAACAGAATACGTTCAGATGTGGTAGTCTTACCGGCATCAATGTGCGCCATGATACCGATGTTTCTGGTAAATCTAAGATCTCTTTTTGCCATTTTACGCGGGAATTAGAAACGGAAGTGAGCAAATGCCTTGTTGGCCTCTGCCATTTTGTGCATATCTTCTTTTCTCTTGTATGCGCCACCTTCATTGTTGTAAGCGGCTACGATTTCAGCGCACAGTTTTTCTGCCATCGAGTGGCCGGAACGCTTACGTGCAAAGAGTATCAAGTTCTTCATTGAAAGTGAAATCTTTCTCTCCGGTCTCAACTCTGTTGGCACCTGGAAGTTAGCTCCACCAACCCTGCGGCTCTTAACCTCAACCTGCGGGGTTACGTTCTCGAGAGCTTTCCTCCAGATATCTAGAGGAGCCTTGTCAGAATCTTTCATCTTCTCGCCTACCATATCAATGGCATCGTAAAAAATAGAATACGCGATACTCTTCTTCCCCTGCAACATAAGATTATTCACGAAACGGGTTACGTTTGCATCGTGAAACTTAGGATCAGGAAGTAGAATCCTCTTTCTAGGCTTCGTTTTTCTCATTTTTGTGAAAAATTAAAGTGAAAATTGGTAATGAAAATTACTTCTTAGATTTCTTTGGTCTCTTGGCTCCGTAGAGTGAACGGGACTGTGTCCTGCCTTCTACACCAGCTGTATCCAAAGCTCCTCTAAGGATGTGGTAACGTACACCAGGGAGGTCCTTTACACGACCGCCTCTAACAAGCACGATTGAGTGCTCCTGGAGGTTGTGACCTTCGCCTGGGATGTATGCGTTGACCTCTTTTGCATTGGTGAGACGTACACGGGCAACCTTACGCATTGCTGAGTTAGGTTTCTTAGGTGTAGTAGTATACACACGTACGCAAACACCTCTCTTCTGAGGACAAGCATCCAGCGCACGAGACTTGCTCTTCACAGCAAGAACCTCGCGTCCTTTGCGAACTAATTGTTGAATTGTTGGCATAAATGATTGAAAATCTTTAATTTATGTTACTTCCCCCAATTTTGGGGACTACAAATTTACACATATTTTTTTTATTGACAATAATTTAGGGGTTGTTTTGAAATGATTCCCGAATTTTATCTTGCGCAGGCCAGTTTCAGAATATTCACAATTTTTACATAAATTTGAAAGATTGTTCGGCATTCAGATCTCAAGCGCGCCGACAGGAAGAACCTGAAAAATCTGATAGGTATGACCAATACATTGTTCCAAAAAATCAGTCATTGCTCTATAGCATTGACCATTACAGCATTAGCTTCAACTTCGCTGGCATTATCTGCGTCAGCCCAGGATAATAAAGTCCGCACACCGAATTACGCTCTGGCGGAACGGTTCTCGGCGAAACGCGTTTCCCAGATGGTGTTCACGACTTCCGCAAGACCTATGTGGTTCCGTGAGGGAGACAAATTCCTGTATTCTTGGAAGACCTCGGAAGGAACACAGTATTATATAGCAGATCCTAAGGCAGGCAAAGTCGAGCCGGCATTTGATATGGCGAAACTTGCGATGCAGATTACGGAAATTGTAAAAGACCCGTTTGACGCGCAGCATCTGCCGATAAGAGACATAGCGATTGACGCAGACAATGACAAGGTCCTGAAATTCGACATCCAGAGTTCGCAGGTAAAGAGGGATAGCACCGGCAAAGCGCTGGACGAGAAGGTTACATTCCATTTCAAATACGACCTCTCGTCAAAGAAGCTGACATACGATACGTCTGACAAGAAGGACAAATATCCGCATTGGGCGCACGTATCTCCGGACGGACTCATCGGCGTTTACGTAAAGAATTCCAATCTATTCTATATGGATACGCTGAATATGCGCAAAGCTGCGGAGGACCCGAAAGACAGCACTCTTGTAGAGCACAGAATCACAAGTGACGGATTCAAGGACTATTGTTACGGAATCAACAACTACACCGGAAACACCGAAACCGACACGACAGCCAGGATATTCCCGACCGAACTGGCCTGGGCTCCGGATTCTAAGCATTTTGCGCTTATGAGATGGGATATGCGACCGTTGAAGGATTTCTGGGTCATAAATTCTCTGAGCAAACCTCGTCCGACATTGGAAACTTATAAATACCAGATGCCTGGAGAACCCGGACCTGTCGGTCAGCTGTACGTGTTCAATGCTGAAGACTGGACTTCGCACACGGTCAAATGCCACGCTTTCAAGGATCAGGAATTCAGCCTCAACACCACCGACAGGACTGTAGCAGACCAGTTTATAGAGTTTTACGGCTACAAATGGCAGGGCGACAACAGCAAATTCTTTGTCACAAGAATGAGCCGCGACCTCAAGCGTATGGACATCTGCGAAGTCGATGTGAACGGAGATTCCACAAGAACCGTTATTTCGGAACGGATGAACACCTATGTAGAGAACCGTCAGCTGAGGATATTGGATGGCGGACGCAAGTTCATCCACTGGTCGGAGCGCAACGGCTGGGCAAATTTGTACCTGCTGGATGCGGACGGCAATGTCATCAGAAATCTTACCGAAGGCGCATATCACGTGGATGACGTGCTGGCAGTCAATGAGAAAGAGGGATATATCCTGTTCAGGGCGTGTGGCAAAGAAAAGGGCGAAAACCCTTATCAGATGCACGTGTACAGAGTCAGTCTGCAGGGCGGCGAGCCTAAAATGCTGGATATCCCGGATATGTATGTAGATGCCATCGCAACGGAAGACGGAAAATATTTCATCGCCAATTATTCCCGCGTGGACTACAAACCGGCATCCGCATTGTTCGATGCCACTGGACGCAAGGTGTGCGACCTTGGAGAAGCCGATTTCTCACTTCTGTTCGCAGCCGGGTACAAGTTTCCTGAAAGATTCAAGGTAAAGGCTGCGGACGGCATTACAGACCTTTATGGTGCAATCTACAAGCCTTTTGACTTCGATTCGACAAAGGTTTACCCTATCTGCGACTACGTTTACCCGGGGCCGCAGGTTGAAGCCAACAATATATATTGGAGCAGAGGATTCACCAGGACCGACAGGCTCGCACAACTGGGATTCATCGTAATAACTGTAGGCAACAGGGGTGGACATCCTGACCGCTCGAAGTGGTATCACAATTATGGTTACGGAAATCTGAGAGACTATGGTCTGGAGGATCAGAAATATGCCATCCAGCAGCTTGGGGCTAAATATTCCTGGATTGACCTTGACAGAGTCGGCATTCACGGCCATTCCGGTGGCGGATTTATGTCAACGGCAGCCATACTCAAATATCCTGATTTCTTCAAAGCCGCTGTTTCCTGCGCGGGCAACCACGACAACAGCATATATAACAGATGGTGGAGCGAACAGCATCACGGAATAACGGAAAAGGTGGATGCCGGTGACACTACATTTGTCTATTCTATCGAGACGAACCCGCAGATCGCATCAAATCTTAAGGGACATCTTATGCTCGTGCACGGTGATATTGACAACAATGTGCATCCTGCCAATACTATACGCGTCGTAAATGCGCTCATCCGCGCCAATAAACGATTCGATATGCTGATTCTTCCGGGACAGAGACACGGATTCGGAGATATGAACGAATATTTCTTCTGGAGAATGGCGGACTACTACTGCGAATGGCTGATGGGCAGCAGCAAGCGGTATGAGGTGGATATCAAAGAGATGAATAATGACTAACAGGCCCTCCGCAGCCACAACAAAGCAATGGATAAACGGCTAGAAGAGGTGTTGAGAAAGGCGGAGTTATCAACGAATAGTTTCAAAAACAACAGATATAAAATGAAATTAAATTTAAGGACACTGGTCGCGCTGATAGCCGGCAGTGTATCAACAATGTCAGTAATCACTTCCTGCATTGACCAGGAGGTAAAGGTGGACAAACTCACAGTTTCCGTTGCAGAACCGCTTACACCGGACAGAACAGATTCAGTGAAAGTAAGCATCGACCTGGAATATGCCGTAGCAGGCCTCACAGATAGCGTGAAACGGGCTTTTGACGAAAATATCGCATCTGCGGCATTCGGTCAGGATTATGCCGGACTGAGCCTGAAAGATGCGGCAGACAAGTACACAAAGGACTTTGTCGCAGAATATCGTGAGACCAACTCAGATTTCTTGGCTGACATCAAAAAGAACTCTTCTGATTCTGACGAGGCTGATTTCAGTGCTGAAATGTTGGCCTGGGAGAACAGCATACAGGGCAATTTCGCAGGCCGCCACAATGACGTAATTTCTTATACTATAAGCAATTATCTCTATGAAGGCGGAGCTCACGGAAGCACTGGTTTCTCTGCCGTGAATATGAATCTGAAAACCGGTAAGCCTGTTACTGAGGACGATTTCTTCGTGCCGGGATTCAAAGAACCGCTCGCAAAACTGCTTACAGAGCATCTGCACGATGCTATGCCTGACCAGGAATCTTACGATGAACTTTTCCTGAAAGATATTGAGCCGAACGGCAACTTTATGGTATCCGAGACTGGCGTTTCATATATTTATGGCCAGTACGAAATCGGCCCATATTCTCTTGGCATCATCACCGTAAATGTGCCTTGGAACGAGCTGGACGGCCTTGTTAAGTAACCGAAGATAGACTAAATAGACCTATATTCGGAGCGTAGCGACAGAAGGGGTCTCGGGGAATACGTCCCCGTGCTCCTGGGAGCTGTCGCGTAAGCGACTGAGGGTAAAACAGCATACTTGCGCAAAGCGCGTAGCGACAGAAGGGGTCTCGGGGAATACGTCCCCGGTAAAACTTCTACCGCACCAGAGGTGCGAAATTGTCCCTCGGGACAGCAGACAATAGCCTGTAAGGGTTTGGAGGTCCGTAGAATGGTGCACACGCCATCCTGCCGCTTCAGAGGGTAAATAAAAGAGAGGGTGACTGGAATGCAGTCATCCTCTCTCGTTTGTATAGTTCTGAGAACATTACTTATTCATAAGTTCAGGGCCATTGCCGTCAAAGAACAATGCTTTGAATTTTGCCTGTGCAGAAGGCTTTTTGCTGGACTGAACTGAATAGTATTCGTAGCTGTGGCTGTCGATATACTCCTGAGCAGGAGATGCGCCATCCTTGCTGAAGTTGAAGTTTTTCTTGAAGATAGGGCCGCAGACGCCGTTCTCATCTATCGCAAAGCCGTAGATTACGCCGTCACGTCCAAATGGAGCCCAGCAATCGCCAGGATATGACGAATTTGAGCCTGAAAGAATAGTGTAAATAAGATCCTCTCTTGAATATGTTTTACCGTCTTCCACATAAATATTATAATAATAATTCGAGCCGGTGCAATTCACTGTCACAGGGAATACTGCATTCTCTCCAAAGAATCCGTATTCAGGATTAATCTTGGCGATTTCTGCTCCGTCATAATACTTGTCCCAGGTTACCTCCACAGTCGCGTCACTTGTTTTGGCTTCATCGAATGTGAACACATCGCTGAAGATAGGATCGCAGGCGAACTCCAACTCTCCATTCTTTATAGGAAGCACTGCAATCTTTCCGGTTTCGCCAGGATAAATCGTATATGTTGATTCATCAACCCCATAAGAACTGAACATCTGGAAATATGACTCTCTGTCAAAACCATAATCCGCGAATTTCGTAATAGTTTCTTCCATATACTTCACGAATTGTTCTGCTGTACAGTCAGAATTTACGAGTTCGCAGAAGTAATCCACCGTATTATCAGAAGGTGTAACTGCGACATTGATTTCAAATCCCTGCACAGAACCATCCGTTATGGTATAGTCAAATGTCAACTTGGTAGGATCACCTGCCGGATCTGTCGTGAAGATAACCTTGGTGACAGCGGTGGTTGCAGCATAATCCTTCACACCGAACACCAGAAGCGCATACTCAGTATCTGATTTAAGGGACTTGGTTTCAGTCCATTCATTCTGATAGACATCAATCCAGCCCAATGTGTTATACAGATATTCTACCAAATCGTCATCGTCAGTATAACTTTCTATCGTTTTGTTAGGGACGAACGCTATAGCATATTCGTCTGAATTCGAAGGAGTTACGGTATAAGTTGCACTACGTGCGCCACAGTCGTCAAGACTCACCTCAAATGTGTTGCTTGAGCGCGTAGGGGAAGCTGTTGTGAAATCATAATATTCGAAATCTCCATCGGATTCAGCCTTCTCCGTAACATATCCGACTATGACAACATAATCAGTGCTGCCATAGAGATAATCTATGCTTTTGTCTTCCAGATTCTCCCAATTTACCAGCTCAGCCAAAGCCTCTTCTTCTGTTTCGCCATAATCATTGATAAGAAAGTCATAGTTTCCTTTGAGATATGCAACTGCACAATCCTGGAAATTATCGGCAAGGTAATCAAACTGAGATCTCTTGACAACAGTCCAATAGTATGGCCTCGTCTGATCGTCCCTTGAAATATTCAGAACACAAGACATTGTCCCTACATCTGAAACAGTTATCTCAAAGTGCTTTACCGGATCCGGTGTGTCTGGTCCGTCATTCTTGGAGTTACATCCTGCCGCGACAAATGCGCAGATGCAAAGACTGATAAAAGCCTTGATAGTTTTTTCGAAACTCATAATTGTTGATATTTAATAATTATTAATCTGCTATGCACCAATTATTTACTAATGATAGAGATATAAGACCACACCGAATGAAGCGCATCAAGAATTTTCGTAGAAAGACATTGTGCCATAAGCATACAGGTTTCTGATAAGTCACTTGAATTTCACTCAAATGATTTTGTCGTCTATATAAGTTCGGATTCAAAAGTAACAATTTTGAAGTTTCAGTACAATAGAATCAGGTTATATGTATCGCTGAATCATAGTAAATAACTGAATGTTAATCTTTTGTGTTTATATTAAATTGTTACGAATAATAGCCATAACGATTTATACAATGCGAGTTATGAAATTGCTATTCAATTGTCGCATTGCAAACTGACGAGGTCTAATCGAGAAATAATTTCAACATCGTAATTTCCTAAAACATAGCATTCTAATCGCCGTTAGAGAATTTTTCTCCGGACACTAATGTTAGCACTGAATTAAGTATTCCGATATAGCGCGGGTGATATTGTCCTTGGCGACAGACGGCTTGAGGGCATCCTCGAGTGGCATCTCATCCGGCGTCACTTGGAGCACAGCATCAAATCCGGCAGCAAGAAGAGCCTCTCTGTCGCATATCTTTCCTGCAACCAGCAGCACCTTGGTCTGCTTAACCGAATGGGTTCTTACATATTCCAACACTCCGAATGGAACCTTGCCCTGCAGAGTCTGCAAGTCCGAGCGACCCTCTCCTGTTATGACGAGATTACAGTCTTTCAGCTTCGCGTCCAGGCCAAGTATATCCAGCATTGCGGTAATCCCTTGCTTCATAGTAGCGCCAAGCACACTATGAAGAGCACCGCCGATACCGCCGGCAGCTCCGGCACCCGGACAATCTGAAATGTCATTGCCTACCACTCCGGCAAATCGAGAAAGCCCTTCATCCAGTTTCTCAACCATTTGTGCGGACGCACCCTTCTGTGGTGCAAACATTCTGGCAGCGCCAAGTTCTCCGCAAAACGGAACGTTCACGTCATAGAACCCGATTATCTTGCAGGAGTCAAGAAGTTTATTGCGGTTGAAAGAATCGATTTCCGTAATCCGGCTGAGGATTGGATTCGGTTCTGAGATTTCAGCCCCATTTGCCAGAAACCTGTAGCCGAGGGCCTTGAGCATTCCCGTACCGCCATCACAAGTTGCACTGCCTCCTAGGCCCAGCCATATCTCATTTACGCCTTGAGACAATGCGTCTGCTATCATTTCTCCTGTACCAAAAGACGAGGTCAATGCCGGATTCAGTTCATTCTTTTTGAGCAAACCAATCCCACTCGCCGAGGCAGTCTCGATTACCGCAACTTTTCCGTTATGCACTAGTCCATATCGAGTCGCAATCTGCCGTCCCAGCGGGTCGTGACAGAGCACTGACCTGAACTCTCCGCCAAGACTTTCCGTGACGATTGTCGAAAAGCCCTCTCCCCCATCAGACACACGGATGACTTCCGACTCGCCGTCCGGAAAAGCCTTCGCCGCTGCCTGGCCGGCTTCTCCGGAAGTCAAGCACCCCTTGAACGAATCTATTGCGATAATAACCTTCATACTCCGGTAAAGTTAACGGAATTGACATTCAGTTGACAATAAATTCCGAAAATGTGGCGAGTTTTTCGGAATCCATTCCTAAAAAGTGGCGAGTTTTTCGGAATTTGACTATATTTGAGTCTGCAGGAATTGCTCACAAACCTTACTATACATAAAAGTATGATTGAACGAATACAAGCACAAAGAATAAAAGGCCTGATAGGTTCAGGCAAAGCGATAACATTAATGGGAGCCAGACAAGTAGGAAAATCAACTCTTCTGCGATCATTATTAAACAATGACGATAGCGTTCTCTGGCTAAATGGTGATGACGATGATGTCAGAGAATTATTCAGAAATATCTCCTCAACGCGTCTGAAAGCAATTATCGGAAATAAAAAGATTATAGTAATTGATGAGGCCCAACGCATTCAAGAGGTAGGACTCAAGCTAAAATTGATTACTGATCAGATTTCTGGTGTTCAAGTCATTGCGACTGGAAGCAGCAGTTTTGAATTATCCTCGAAGATTAACGAATCACTGACTGGTAGAAAGCGAGAATTAAAGCTATTTCCGCTATCTTTCTCGGAAATGGTCGAGCATACATCTTTTCTGGAAGAACAAAGAATGATTCAGCATAGGATGATTTATGGATATTATCCAGAGGTTGTATGCAATCCTTCAGACGAAAGGACAGTATTGAAGGAGCTTGTCGATAGCTATTTGTATAAAGATCTGTTAGCGATAGATAGATTGCAGAAACCAGATACTCTTGTGAGGCTTCTCAAAGCATTATCTCTCCAAATCGGGAATCAGGTATCATATAATGAGCTAAGCGGCTTGCTTGGCATTGATTCGAAGACTGTGGAGAAATATATAGACGTACTTGAAAAATCTTATATCATTTTTAGACTTTCCTCATACTCGAGAAATCTAAGAAACGAATTGAAAACAAGCCGAAAAATATACTTTTGGGATCTAGGAATCAGAAATGCAGTCATCGGCAATCTCGCCCCAATAGACAGTAGAACTGATTGTGGTTCGCTGTGGGAGAATTTTATCATCTCAGAAAGAATGAAGATGAATGAATACAGCAACAGTTTCGCACAATCATACTTTTGGAGGACAAAAGACCAAAGTGAGATTGATTATCTGGAGGAAGAGAATGGGATTATAAAAGCATTCGAATTCAAGTGGAACCCAGCGAAAGCCAACGCAAAATGCCCTGCTTCTTTTGCAAACGCGTACGCCAACTCCGCTTTCAAAGTGATTACGCCAAACAATATTGAGGAAGTTCTGCTATAGACTATAGTCCTTATTTTTCCAAAACCATAGTCAAAACACCAGTTTTAGAAAAATAGTGGCCATATTTTCCGAAAATGTGGCGAGTTTTTCGGAATCTTAACGATTATTGCATCTGTATGAATCGTTCGCGGATCCACTATCCATCTTCGCCATCGGTCACGGCTGCGATCCACCTTCCGAAGCCAAAACTGTCTCGAAAATTCCGCATAATAAAATACGGAAACTACTTTGAACCTGTTTCTATAGAAAAGACAGCAATGGCTATGAGTTCGTGATGGTCAGCACTACATATTCAGACCGCGTGCCGATGCGGAACTTGCCGCCCCATATACCCATACCCGAGCTTACGTAATATTGTGTCTTGCCTTTCTGCAAGCTTCCGAATGCGACTTCATATAGGGCGTCGGTGATCCAGGAGATAGGCCATACTTGTCCGCGGTGTGTATGTCCGCTGAACTGAAAATCAATGCCGTTTTGTTCGGCCTCCTCAAGATGGTAAGGCTGGTGATCAAGAAGGATAGTGAAGTGGTTTTCAGTCGGTTTCTCTCCCGATTCTGCCGAAGCGAGGATATCCGTGAGCGACTTACGCTGAGGATTCGTGCGATCGTCCCTGCCAATGATACGCAAATTGCCTACCGTTGCCACGCTATCTCTGAGCAGAGTAATGCCGGCATCCCGATAAAACTGCTGCGCTTTAGGTTCGCCACTATAATACTCGTGATTGCCGAGACAGGCCAACACGGGCGCTTTGAAGCGATGGAATTCCTCTGCCACATTCTCTTCCAGCAATGGACGTACGCTAATGTCGATAATATCGCCACCTATCAGAATCAGGTCGGGATTCTCTTTATTGATTTTGTCCACCCACTTCCTGAATTCAGCGCGGCGGTTGTGATATCCTAGGTGGAGGTCACTCAAAAGCACTATCTTCACACTACCCTTTCCAGAATCAGTTTCTGATGTGCCTATGCCCGAACCAATAGCTTTTGCGGTCTTAATTTCCAATGGCACTCTTACCTTGTCCAGGTAATGTATATAACCATAGCTGAAGATAAATACCATCAGCGAAAGTATACCTAGGGTAGAGTAACCATTATTAAACAGCCATTCCTTCGGGATGAGACGCGTCCATCTAGCGATATCGAGCACAAGGAAGATCATCACCAAGTAGAGAAGAATGAAGATGACGCTTGTTCCAATCTCATACGTAATCGTTGCGAGACGCAAAGGCATTTTCTCGACATCGACAGTTCCAGAGAATATCAGGAACATCGTAAGGAAGAGGGCAATACAGATGCCTACCACGATCCATCGCCAACCGTGAGAGAACGGCAGTATCTGCCATATATGCCAAAGTGTGTACCATAGTCCTACTATCGGCAACACTAGAAATATCATCAGCCACATTGTTTTCATTTTTCTGTCACTATACTTTGTATCTCAGTTGAATCCTTCTGAACTGCGAGGCTATGGAGTTCCGGGCTAGCTGAACGACATGAAGATACGTTATTTTTAGAAGGCTAACAATAGACGGCTGAAATCTCGTAAAATATTTAAATTTGCAACTATAATTACAAAACTATGGGGCATAACGATATTGCAAGACAATAGGCCATAACAGAGGGGCAGTTCATAGATGGCATCAAGGAATTGCTTGAGGCTGCCAGAAACAATGTCGTCAAGCAGGTGAACACTACTATGCTTATGACTTACTTCGAAATTGGCCGAAGAATTGTCGAGCAGGAACAGAAAGGGGAAAGCCAAGCAAATTATGGGCAATATCTTCTCGTGCACTTGTCGGAGTCTCTTTCAGGGCGTTTCGGGAAAGGATTTTCAAAAAGGAACCTTGAACTAATGCGACAGTTCTACCTGACATATAAGATTGCGAAATCGACAATTTCGCAATCTCTAAGCTGGACACATTACATAAGGCTGATGCGGATTTCCGATCCGAAAGAACGGGCATTCTACGAGATTGAGGCTGCAAATAACAACTGGAGTGTAAAGGAACTGAACCGTCAGTTTGATTCAGCCCTTTATCAAAGATTGGCATTGAGCCGCGATAAGGACAAGATTCTTGAATTGTCATAGAAAGGACAAGTTATTGAAAAGCCGGAGGACATATTGAAGGATCCATACATTCTTGAATTTACTGGCCTCAAGGAGTTGCCAGAATATAGTGAGAGCAGATTGGAACAAAGCCTTATCGATGAGCTTCAATCTTTCCTCCTTGAGCTTGGAAAGGGATTCACATTTGTCGGCAGGCAACGAAGGATAACCATTGACGAGGATCATTATTATGTTGACTTTGTCTTTTATAACAGACTCCTACGGGCTTTTGTTCTGGTCGATCTGAAAATAGGTCAACTGAAGCATCAGGATTTGGGGCGGATGCAGATGTATGTGCATTATTACGACCGTTGTGTAAAACTGCCGGACGAAAATAAGACCATTGGCATTGTTCTGTGCAGGGACAAGAAAGATGCACTTGTGGAAATGACCCTTCTTGATGAGACGAACCCTATATTCGCCAGCAAATATCAAACAGTGCTGCCGAACAGGGATGAGTTAAAGGCCCTTATAGAAAAGAAGTAGGAATTTCACAGACAGCGAAAAAGGACGAACCGAAGTCCGCCCAGGTGCAATTTTAGTGCATCCTTTATAAAAGAAAAAGTTCT